>QXWV01000035.1 GCA_009911195.1 Lachnospiraceae bacterium
ATACAGCCCCGTGCAGAGGAAATAAGCCGCTATGCTGCGCACGGGGCGCGTGGCGAGTAGGGGAAGATGGCTCTTCCCTACTCAATTTTTGTGTACTTTGCCAAGCGCCTTCCATGGCCGGGGCTTTTGGCTCTAACATTAACATAGGAAAATAAGGAATTGGAAATAAACAGGGAAGAGGGAATAGACAGGATGGAAGTAGTGATAAAAGCGGACGAAAAGAAATATATTCCTACAGTGGCGCTGCGGGGGATGGTTATATTGCCCCGCACGATTATTCATTTTGATTTGAGCCGTAAAAAGTCAATTGCGGCGGTGGAGCAATCCATGGTGGAGAACCAGAGGATTTTTTTGGTGACGCAGAAGGATACGGAAGAGAAAGACCCGGATTTTGAAGGGGTTTATCATATAGGAACAATAGCTTTGGTAAAACAGATTATTAAAATGCCGAATAATATTGTCCGTGTTATGGTGGAAGGAACTTCCAGGGGGGAATTGCAGCGCTTTACGGAAAGTGAAGTGTATCTGGAAGGGGAAATAAAGGAAATTGATGAGCCTGCTAATTTACGGGGAACCGTACAGGAGGAAGCGATGGTGCGGCAGATTAAAGAATTATTTGCGGGCTATGCGGTATTTTATCCGAAAACAGGGGCGGCGGTGGAACGCCATATTCAGGATATCTATGAGTTGGGCTGGGTATTGGACCAGATAACTATTAATATGCCATTACACTATGAAAGCAAACAAAACGTGCTTGCAGCGGTTGACCTGGAAGAACGTTATGAAATTTTGGCGGGAACATTGAACAATGAAATAGAGGTGGCCAAAATCCGTACCGAACTTTCCGAGAAGATAAGGGGAAAAGTGGAAAAGAACCAGAAGGAATATCTTTTGAGGGAGCAGCTACAGTTTATCAGGGAAGAATTGGGGGAGGAAAATTCTTATTCCGATGCGGAACAGTTTGAGGCGGATTTAAAGAAGCTAAAAGCCGGCAAGGAAGTGAAAGAGAAAATAAGCAAAGAGATTGCCCGGTATCGCAGGCTATCCCAGAATAGTTCGGAAGGTGCGGTGGAAAGGGGCTATATCGAAACGCTGCTGGAGCTGCCCTGGGATAAGTGTACGAAGGATAACACGGACATTACCAAAGCAGAAACCATTTTGGAGAGGGACCATTATGGATTGAAGCAGGTAAAGGAAAGGGTGCTGGAAGCTTTGGCGGTACGCTGCCTGACCAAACAGGGACAGGCGCCGATTATTTGCTTGATTGGCCCTCCTGGAACAGGAAAGACATCCATTGCGAAGAGTGTAGCGGAAGCTATGAATAAGAAATATGTGAGAATCAGCCTGGGCGGCGTGAGGGATGAGGCGGAAATCAGAGGCCACAGGAAAACTTATGTGGGAGCCATGCCTGGGCGGATTATTGCCGGATTGAAACAGGCAGGGGTAAAAAACCCCCTGATGCTTCTGGATGAAATCGATAAGGTGAGCAGTGACTATAAAGGGGATACTTCCTCCGCTTTGCTGGAAGTGCTGGACGGGGAACAGAACAATAAATTCAGAGACCATTATGTAGAGATACCGGTGGATTTATCGGAAATATTGTTCATTGCCACGGCGAATTCGGCTGGAACCATTCCCAGACCTTTGTTGGACCGTATGGAACTCATAGAGGTGAACAGTTATACGGCCAATGAAAAGTATCATATTGCCAAAGAACATCTGGTGGCGAAGCAGCTATGTAAAAACGGGCTGGAAGGCGGGCAGTTGTCCATCAGCGACAGTGCATTGAAAAAAATGATAGAATGTTATACGAGGGAAGCCGGAGTCCGGGATTTGGAGCGGCAAATCGGAAGTATTTGCCGGAAGGCGGCCAAAGAGATTTTGCAGAAGAAAAAGAAGGGGATTAAAGTGACCGCTTCCAACCTGGAAAAATATCTGGGCAAAGAAAAATACAGTACTAACCGGGTCAATGAAAAGGACGAAGTAGGGATTGTAAGAGGGTTGGCCTGGACCAGCGTAGGCGGGGAAACCCTACAGATAGAAGTGAATGTAATGCCAGGGAAAGGGGAGGTTGACTTAACTGGACAAATGGGGGATGTGATGAAAGAGTCGGCTATTACCGGTTTAAGTTATGTCCGTTCCATTAGCAGCCAATATGGAATCAGCCCCAAAACATTTAAAGAAAATGATTTTCATATACATATCCCGGAAGGCGCTGTACCAAAGGATGGCCCCAGCGCAGGGATTACGATGGCCACAGCCCTTTTATCCGCCATTACCCATACGCCGGTAAAAGCGGATGTGGCAATGACAGGGGAAATCACGCTGCGGGGCAGGGTGCTGCCTATCGGGGGATTAAAGGAAAAAATACTGGCCGCTAAAACAGCGGGAATCAAGACAGTGCTCGTTCCGGAAAAGAATAAGAAGGATGTTGAGGAAATAGAAAGTGAAATCAAATCCGGGCTATCCATCCACTTTGTAGAAAATATGGAGGACGTGCTCCCCTATGCCTTAGCCGGAGAGATTGTAAAAGATGGGGCAGCAGGAACGAAAAAGCAGGGAAACAACAGTTTAAATACAAGGAAGAAAGGAATTTCAAATGGTAATTAAGAATGTAAACCTGGAAACAGTCTGTGGTATTACCAGTAAAATACCGGAAAATCAATTGATAGAATTTGCATTTGCAGGAAAGAGCAATGTAGGGAAATCTTCGTTGATTAATGGCCTGATGAACAGGAAGTCGCTGGCCAGAACCAGCTCCCAGCCCGGAAAAACACAGACAATTAACTATTACAATATCAATGGCCAATGCTACTTTGTGGATTTGCCGGGATACGGCTATACCACGGCGAATGTAAAGGTGAAGGAACAATGGGGGAAAATGGTGGAGCGCTATCTCCATAAGACGAAGATGCTAAAGGCGATTTTCCTTCTGATTGACATCCGCCATGAGCCTTCCGGCAATGACAAAACGATGTATGAATGGATGCTTCACTACGGCTTCCACCCCATCATCATTGCCACGAAACTGGATAAGCTGAAAAAAAGCCAGGTACCAAAGCATATAAAAATGATAAGGACAGGGCTTCAAATGGACGCGGACAGCATTTTGATTCCATACTCTTCCCTGACCAAACAAGGCAGGGAAGAAATATACGAACTTTTAGATAAACTTTTGGAAGAAGAAAAGCAATAACCACAATTACGAAGGGAGCCGTGATTATCATATGAAACCGTTATCCAGAACGTATATTAAAGCATTGATGAACATAGGGATTGCAATATTAATCCTATTGCTCATGATATTCCTGCTTCCAAGAGTGATTCTGTTCTTCATGCCTTTCGTTATCGGCTGGATTATTGCCCTGATAGCGAACCCGCTGGTACATTTTTTTGAAAATAAGCTGAAAATCAGGAGAAAGGCCGGAACTGCATTTGTAGTGGTAGCCGTGATTACCCTGGTGGTGCTGGCAGGGTATTTGTTAGGCAGTAAAATAGTGCAGGAAACGATAGGGCTTGTCAATGAATTGCCCAATATATGGAATTCCCTGGAGGAAGACTTCCGCACTATAGGCAAAAATCTGGATATTTTATACAGCCGTTTCCCGGAGGAGGTACGCGACAGCATCGCGGGGATAGGAGAACAGATGGAAGGCTTTGTGGGGGATGTGGTAAGCCGTGTGGGTTCGCCTACCATCGAAGCCGTGGGGAACTTTGCCAAGAATCTCCCTACAATTGTAATCGGGATTATTATGTGCCTTTTATCCGCATATTTTTTTGTGGCGGAAAGAGACTATTTGAATGTCCATGTAAAAAGCCATATGCCTGAGGCGGTGACTTACCGCTGGAATATGATGTCGCGAAGCTTCCGCCGTGCGGTGGGTGGATATTTCAAAGCCCAGTTTAAGATTGAGATTTGGATGTATTTGCTTTTAGTGCTGGGGCTTTGGATTTTGAAGGTGGATTATGCTTTTTTGATTGCTATCGGCATTGCTTTTTTGGATTTCCTGCCTGTTTTTGGAACCGGGACGGTGCTTATGCCTTGGGCAGTCATCAAGATACTGAGCGCGGATTATAAAATGGCGGTAGGGCTTTTGATTATTTGGTGCGGGGGACAATTGGCGCGGCAGATTATCCAGCCGAAAATTGTGGGGGATTCCATCGGTGTTCCGCCGATTCCTACTTTATTTCTGCTGTTTATCGGGTATAAGGCGGCCGGCGTATTCGGTATGATTATTGCGGTGCCCATCGGCATTATTCTTATGAATATGTATGAAGAAGGGGTATTTGATACAACTAAAAACAGCATAAAAATCCTCTTGGCAGGGGTGAATCATTTCCGGCGTCTGGACGAAACAGATTTGTCGGTTATCCGGGAATATGAAAGCTATCAGAGGGAAAAGAGGGATGGGAAATGAAAGTAACGGTATATAGCTGCAGAGAATTTGATGAAAAGGAACTATTCATACAGTACGGAAAAGAATTAGGTATAGAACTGGTTTTATGCCCGGATGCGCCATGTATGGAAAACATAGGACTGGCGGATGGGAGCGATTGTATTGATATATTGACTACCAGGATGACGGAAGGACTGCTTGGTGCTTTAAAGGAGCGGGGAGTCCGCTATGTGGTGACCCGCACGATTGGCTATGACCATATAGATATGGAGGCCGCAAAAAAGTTAGGGATTACAGTGGCGAATGCCCCCTATGGACCGCATGGGGTGGCGGATTATGCGGTGATGCTGATTCTGATGTCCATACGCAAGATGAAAAGAATCATAGAACGGACGAATATCCAGGACTATACGTTAAAGGGGATTCAAGGGCGTGAATTGAAGGATATGACCGTAGGAGTCATCGGTACAGGAAGGATAGGGAGGACTGTAATCCGCAACTTGTCAGGTTTTGGCTGCAAACTGTTAGCTTATGATTTATTTGAAAATGAAGAGGTGAAAAAAGACGCGGAGTATGTTACACTGGAAGAAATATGGAAGCAGGCAGACATCATCACTTTACATGCTCCCCTTACGGATAGCAGTTTCCATATGATTGGAAAGGATACGATTGCCCGGATGAAGGATGGGGTAGTCATTGTAAATACAGCCAGGGGAGGCTTAATCGATTCCCAGGCATTGATGGAAGGGATTGAATCGGGGAAAGTGGGGGCTGCCGGGCTGGATGTGGTCGAAAATGAATTTGAACTCTATTATTATGACAGGAAATCGGATGTGCTAAGCAACAGGGAGCTGGCAGTGCTGAGAGGATTTCCTAATGTGACGGTGACGCACCATATGGCATTTTATACCGATGAGTGCGTAAAAACAGTGGTGAGGGATTCCCTGACGGGCTGCAAACTTTTTGCGGAAGGACGGGAGAATCCATGGGAGGTTGCATAATTGCGCAATATAAAAGTAATACTTCAATATGAAGGAACAAAATACCAGGGCTGGCAGAGGCAGGAGAACACCAGCAATACCATTCAGGGCAGGCTGGAGGCATTGCTGACGAAAATGTGCGGCAGGAAAGTGGAAGTGGATGGTTCAGGGAGGACGGATGCAGGCGTTCATGCATATGGTCAGGTAGCTAATTTCCATATTGATACGGAAATGGGCCTTCAGGAAATTATGGACTATATGAACCGTTATTTGCCGGAAGACATTGCGGTCATTGATATTGCAGAAATGCCTGAACGCTTTCACAGCAGGCTGAATGCAAAAGGCAAAACTTACCGGTACAGAGTGATAAACAGCAGTGTGCCACATATATTTGATAGAAGGTATGTGTATGTAGTGGAAGAAAGATTGGATGTGGAAGCTATGAGACGGGCGGCCGGGGTGCTGTGCGGGACTCATGACTACAAGGCATTTACTTCCAGCAAAAAAAGCCGGAAATCCACTGTCCGGACAGTGGATTCGATTACAATAGAAAAAGAAGGCGATGAGATTCGCTTCACATTTAAAGGGAACGGTTTCCTGTTCCATATGGTAAGGATTATGATGGGAACCCTGCTGGAGGCGGGGATGCACAAGACAGATGAGGCACAGATAAAGAAGCTTTTAGAATCGGGAACGAGACAGGAAGCAGGTTATTTAGTGCCTGCCAAGGGATTAGCTTTGGTGGAGGTTCGTTATTCGTGAATAAATCAAAACGCATAAAAATTGTGTTTTTTATATATATTGCAGTAGTAATTAAAGTAATTATATTCAAATACCCATGGGAAGACCTGAAAGCTATTATGGATACATGGGAAAGGGGCGTTATCCTGGAAGGGCTGGATACCGCAAATTTTACGTTGTTTAAAACGATAAAAATGTATATAGACTATTCTTATATGCTGAACAGCTTTGAAAATTTAGTGGGGAACGTTGTGGTATTCGTTCCATTTGGTTTTTTGCTTCCGTATATTCATAAAAAGTCAGTGAAATTTCCGGTATTGCTGTGCAATGCTTTCTTTTTCGTGCTGGGAATCGAAGTATTCCAGTTATTCAGCGCCTTCGGGGCATTCGATGTGGATGATATCCTGTTAAATTGCTTTGGGGCATCGTTAGGCTGGGTATTTTTCTGGCAGTGGGAAAGAATACGGAAGCGGCCGGCGGACAGTATGAAAAATTAATAGAAATTTCTTGAAACTTTTTCCCTTCTTAATGCGTCTAATAATAAAGAGAGAACGGGCCGTTGCAGAAAACAAAAGCTGCATGCGGCCATCTTATCTGCTTTTTCCAAAGATTTTTATCCAAAAAAAATAAGAAAAAAATAATAAATATTTTTGCAGTATTTTTGGTTTATATGGGATATTACTATATAGGGGATATGAAATAACGAGTGATAGACAAATAATTATGAAGACGAGAGACAGTACATATGATGGAGAAGAAGAGCAGAAGGGCAGAAGTGTCTGTTTCGATAGATATGGAAGAACTGCAAAGGAAGATTGATTCCTACAGCAATTTGCTGTATCGAATCGCGTATTTGCAGCTTAGGAATAACCAGGATGCAGAGGATGTGGTGCAGGAAACTTTTTATCAGTTTATAAAAGCGAAAAAAGGGTTTGAATCGCCGGAGCATGAGAAGGCATGGCTGATTAAGGTAACGCTGAACGGCTGTAGAAAGGTTTGGCGTTCCGCATGGTACAGGCATATAGATGTGATGCCGGCAAGCAAGGCAGCGGAGGATGCTGGAGAAAGCGCCCACGGCATGGCGATGGACGATATCCGCGATGCTATTTATGATAATACAAAGGAAAATATTCTGGAAGATATCCTGATAAAGGAAAGAAACCGGGAAATTATGGAAGCGGTGATGAAGCTGCCGGGAAGATACCGGGAAGTAATACATCTGTTTTATTTCCAGCAAATGAGCATAAAGGAAATAAGCGTTGTGACAAAACGGAGGGAATCTACGATAACATCACAACTGACAAGGGGCAGGGAACTGCTTAGAAAAAATCTGAAGGAGGAGTATCGGTATGAATGATTTCAAAGAATGTTATCAGTCGGCAGTCAATGATATTCTGGGCGAAAAAGAATTCCATATAGATGCTTCCCGGTGTATGGATGAAAGAAGGCATCAACGCTTTGTTGCCAGAAGGATGAAAAAGATGGCAGCTTCGGCATTTTCGGCGGTATGCGTTATTTTCCTGTGTGGTTTTGGAACGGTAAAGGCAGCGGAATATATTGAAAACGTGATAAAAGTAAACCAATGGGGATTTGAGTCCGCGGATGCGGTTACGATGGCGAAAAATGAGTCTGCGGATGCCCAGGCCCATATTATTTCGGAAGAGATAGGGGCAAATCCGGAAATGGCGGATGCCGGTACAGAAATGGCAGCGGCCAGAGGGATAGAGGAAGCAAACAGCCCGGAGGAAGATAGGCTGGAAAGCCCTTCTAGGACAGATGAGGAAACAGCTATGGCTATGGCAGGAGTTGGCACACTGGATGGTTTGGAAGAGGAAAAAAGGACATCCCAAAAAGAGATGGAGGAAGAACTGGACATAGAAGATATACCGGTAAAGAATTATACTTCTTTGAAAGAGTTTGAAGAAAATGAAGATATTATTTTCCCCCAACCGTCTATAATCATGGGGCAGGATGCGGAAACCGTGGATATCACAATTTGTGGGGACTGGGCTATGGTCCGGTATGACATGGAAGGAAAAGTGGTTTGGGTAGAACGCACCGATTATGCACAAACCCAGGGCCATGCATCTTCAAAGGTATTCCCTGGGGGTGTATGTAATGAGAGGACATACACTACAGCCCAGGGTTATACGTACACTTTAGTGGACTCGGTGAGGGAGAACGACACGGAAGTGCTCCAGATTCATGGAGCGGTCACGGTAGGAACATATGAAGCTTATATTGACTTTATGGGATATACGGAAGAGGAAGCAAAACAAATAATAGAGAGCATTAATTTGAGAGAATACGAATAAAAGGGCAGCCAGGAAAAGGCTGTATTGACTGCGATGGTCATACAAGAGGAGGAAATTGATTAAGGGTTTAGGCGTTACGAGAGGAGGAAACCGAATGAAAAATGTATTGATTTATAATCAGAATGAAACAAATATGGAAGTGTTGAAGATTTTTCTGGCGCAGGAAGGCTATCAAGTATATGTGGTCAGCAGGCTGGAAGACGTTGTCCGAAGGGTTGGGCAAAAAGATATCCATTTAGTAGTGATGGATATTGACTTCCCGAAGAATGACGGGGTGGAACAATTAAAGGAAATCAGGAATACTGACAGGATGCCGATTATTGTGCTTTCGGCCAATGACAGGGAGCAGATGAAAATAGCAGCATTGAATGCGGGGGCAGACGATTATGTAATTTACCCTTTTCATCCGCTGGAATTTATGGCAAGGATTAACTGCCAGTTTCGGCGGTATATCCAGCTTGTGAACATGCGTGACAACATAGACAGAATATACAGGGTGGATGATTTGGTGATGAATGATGTGCTCAGGAAAGTAACGGTGTCGGGGAAGGAAGTCAATCTTACGCCGATTGAATATAAGATTCTCCGCCTGCTGGTCCAGGAAAGGGGAAGAGTGTTTTCCATCAATCAGATTTATGAATCCATCTGGAATATGCAGGCTATTGGGGCGGATAATACGATTGCGGTACATATACGGCACATAAGGGAAAAAATTGAGCGCAACCCTAAGAAACCCCATTATCTGAAAGTTGTATGGGGAACAGGATATAAAGTTGGTTAGCGGTGGAAGTATAAAACTAAGGAAATAGAAGGAATACGACAAGGATGCAGCAGGGCGGAAAGCCTCGTTGCATCCTTGTTTTATATAATAGGATATTACGCCATAGCGTTGCAAGTCGCCAAGAGTTGGCCGCTGAGCCAACTCTTTTTTACCTTATAGGAAATTACGCCACAGCGTTGTAAGCCGCCGGGAAAGAATGCGAAGCATTCTTTGGAGTTGGCCGCTGGGCCAACTCTTTTTTATGCACACGGGCGTCCAAATGAAATGTGTCAGCAAGTATTTTACTTTTTATAAAAATTTTCTTGACCTTATACTTAGTATATACTATATATTCAATATAAGCATTCGGAATGTTAAAGAAAAGGATGCTTTAAAGCAACATAGAAATGGGGGTCAGTATTGAGGATTATGGAAAGGGTGTGATTGTTAAAATGAATATAAAAGAATTGGAACAGCGTACAGGGATTACGAAACAGAACATCCGCTTCTATGAGAGGAAGGGTCTTTTAAACCCGGAGAGGAACGAAGAAAATAATTACCGGGAATATGTGGAAGAGGACGTGAAAACTCTCGAAGTGGTGAAAATACTCAGGAAGCTGGATATGTCCATCGAAGATATCCATAAAATCCTTCAAAAGGAAGTAGAACTGGATGTGGCAGTAAAGCAGCACCTGGATGTACTGCGGGAAAAGCAAAGCGAGCTGGAAACATGCATCCATGTTTGCCGGAAGCTATGTGATGCCAGCCTGGAAACGCTGGATACGGAAAAGGTATTAGGCCAAATGGAGGAAGCGGAAAGAAAGGGAGGTATATTTATGTCGATTATTAATGATTATAAAGCAGTGAGCAAGGAAGAATCAATGAAAGAATTTAACTTTGTGCCTAATTCAATGGTTATGAGTCCGGGGGAATTTTCGGAAGCTCTTTTGGAATACGCAAAAGAGAAGGATTTAAATCTGGTGATTACAGAACCGGGGATGTACCCTATTTTTGAAATTGATGGGGTGGAATATACGGCAGACCGGGCATTTAGCCGCATGGGGGCAGTTGTCCGCTGCAGGATGACCCACCCTGAAACTGTAAATACACCAGGGATATCGCCTATCAAGAGGAAAATTTACCGGATGATTGGCAGATATGCCATCTTCATTATAGTAGCAGCGATAATTATCATGTCAAGAACCCAAAATTGGTGGAGCGGCTTATTGGTATGTATTGCCGTATTGCCTATGATTATCTGGAATGGGATGCTGTTATGGAGGTCCAGGAACTGATAGGTTAAAACACGGAAATCAAATTTCATGGGCAACGCCTTTGGGCAGCATAGCCAATGAAATTTGATTTCCGTGAGGCTAAAATGTATTTTCTTGACATAACCTTGCCCTATCCTTTATAGTAAGGATAGGGTAAATTTTTTTTAAAATTTAGGCAAAGCGGTGGCTTTTATAGCGTAAATAGATGGACAGAGGGGCGGAAATACAATTATATATGGGCATCATATGAGGGATGGAACAATGTTTGGCGGCTTGGATAAGTATAAAGCGGAGGGCTATGCAAAGGAACATCCCATAATTCGGTTTTCAAGGAATATGTAGAAGAGGAAGGCTTGCAGTGGTGGCTGATAAGGTATCGGATGAAGGAGTATGATTATAATTATGAAAATTAGGAAATGGATGAAAATTTTGCTGCTGGCGGTGTTTTTCTGGGGCAGCCGGAGCAGCACGGCAAACGCATATGTAGGGGAATATGCAGGAATTGTAGAGCTGAAGGATGAGGCAGTTCCGCTGGCAGCGGGAACTGAGGTGGAAAAGAATGAAAAAGCGGCGGTGGATTATTCCAATACCGGCGACGGATATGTGATGGTCAATTACACGGCGAAAACGGATAGACGGCTGAAGGTACAGGTGGCCGGCCCTTCCACTACATATACTTATGACATCAAAGCAGGAAGCTGGGTGACATTCCCGTTATCCGATGGGGATGGAGGTTATAAGGTGACGGTGTATGAAAATGTGGACGGTTCTAAATATGCAACGGTGTTGGCAGCTTCCTTTCAGGTAAAATTAAGCAGTGAACTGGCTCCTTTTTTAAGGCCAAACCAGTATGTGGATTATGGTGAAGCGTCCAAGACGGTGGCAAAAGCCGGGGAACTGGCAGGGGGAGCATCGGAAACGTTGGAGAAGGTAGAAAAGATATATAGTTTTGTGGTAGGGCATTTAACGTATGATACGCAAAAGGCGTCTACTGTGAAAAGCGGTTACCTTCCGGTGCTGGACAGCGTGTTGGCATCGGGAAAAGGGATTTGCTTCGACTATGCCGCCCTTATGGCGGGTATGCTGCGCAGCCAGGGTATTCCATGCAAACTGGTGGTAGGCTATGCGGGGACGGCATACCATGCATGGATTAGCGTATGGACAGAAGAGTCAGGATGGTTGGACGATGTGATATATTTTGATGGGGAAACATGGCATCGAATGGACCCCACCTTTGCTTCCGCTAATTCCAGCAATGCCGCCATTATGGAATATATTGGGGACGGGAGTAACTATACGGCGAAGTATCAGTACTAAAAGGCCGGAATTTGTACAATAAAAGGGCTGAAATTGTTATAAATAAAATAGAGAAGAAAGGTATGGGCGGAGAATGAAAAAAATAATTTCACATGAGGATATATCCTCCATATGCTTAGAATTGTCGCTGCTTCTTCATGCGGGGGTAGGAGTGGGAGATGCTTTGGCTTTGCTGGTGGAGGAAAGCGGCCCGGAGTATGAAGAATTGTTGACGGATATAGCGAAACAAGTGGATGAAGGGGCTGCCCTTTCCGCCGCGCTGCGCGATACCGGGCGGTTTCCGGTGTATGTTTCAGGGTTAGTGGAAGTGGGAGAGCAGGCGGGGCGTACAGAAGAAGCGCTTCGTGCCCTTTCCGGCTATTATGAGTACAGGACAAGGCTGGACCGGCGTGTGCGGAGTGCACTATTATATCCGGCTGTGATGTTGATGCTGATGCTTGTAGTGATTGCAGTATTGCTGATAAAAGTATTGCCTATTTTTGAAGATGTGTACCGTTCTTTAGGTGGACGGCTTACGGGAATGGCGGGAAGCCTTCTGTCATTAGGGAGGCTGCTGGATAGGATTATGCCGGTATTATGGGTGCTTCTGGCAGTATTTGTCCTGTTTTTTGCCGCTTTTGCAGCATCAGGGCCTTTTCGGGCGAAAATCCTGTCAATTTGGAGGAAATTATGGGGGGATAAAGGCGTGGCAGGCCGGATGAATACTGCCAGGCTGGCGCAGGCATTGTCCATGGGTATGTCCAGTGGGTTGTCTTTGGAAGAAGCGGTTACTCTGGCAGCAGGGCTGGTAGAGGATGTGCCGGACGCGAAAAAGAGGTGCATGGACTGCCGTGGCCGTCTGGAAAACGGGGAGAGCCAGGGAGGCGCATTAAAGGAAAGCGGGCTTTTGCCAGCGGCATCCTGCCGTTTGCTGGAACTGGGCCAGCGCAGCGGTTCAGGGGAGGTGTCCATGGAGAAGATTGCCAGGGATATGTCTGAGGAGAGCGAAGCGGCATTGGAGGAAATGGTAGGCAGGGTGGAGCCGGCGCTTGTGCTGGTATGCTCTATGCTGGTAGGGCTTATCCTGTTGTCGGTTATGCTGCCGTTAATGCATATTATGTCTACAATCGGTTAGCGTAAAGAAAAGGTATGCACAGAAGGATGTTAAAAAAAACAGGCATTCTTCGTCAGGGTTTGGGATGCTGTAAAGCAGCATTATGGAGGCTAGTGTGAGGAAAAAAAGAAATGTCTGGAATTTGCTGAAAGGGCTGTTGATTCCCTGCTGCACAGGGGTGGTCCTGCTTTGGTTTGCAGCGGCCTTGGACGGCTTGCAGGGCGGACAGGAGGCGGAAGATTTAAGACAGTTGGAAGAAGCGCTGCGCAGGGGTTGTGTGGCTTGCTATGCGGCAGAAGGTGCTTATCCGCCCAGCCTGGAATATTTAAAAGATTATTACGGCATACAGGTGAACGAAGAACGGTATACGGTCTATTATGATGCTTTTGCAGAGAACCTGATGCCATCCATTACCGTATTGGAGAATTGAGATGAAAAGAAGACTGACGGAATACCGTTTTGACGGATTAATCGCTTTGCTATTGTTCGGGGTGTTTGCGGCCTGTGTACTGGCAGTGCTGCTTACAGGTGCGGATGCGTACAGAAGGCTTACCCGTCGGGACGGGGAAGCATATAACCGGCGCACTTATGTGCAGTATATGGCAACCAGGGTGCGGCAGGCTGGAGGGGCGGACCGTGTATCCATAGAGGATTTTGGCGGGGGGGATGCCCTGGTATTGGCAGATGGTAAGGGCTGTACCACACGGGTTTACTTCTATGATGGATATATTATGGAGCTGTATACGGAAGCCGGTTTTTCCTTAGAGCCGGAAGCCGGGGAGAAAGTAATGGAAGCCGGGGGGCTGGAAATGTCCCTGGAAGATGGATTATTGTCTGTTACCTGCATAGACACAGGGGGGAAGCATAGTAGTTTGCTGCTCTCCCTCAGGGGAGGGGAGGTGCTGCAATGAGAAGCAAAGCGCCATTGGTATTAATCGAACAAATGGTAATGCTGCTGGTATTTGCATTGGCAGCAGCTTTATGCCTTCAGGCTTTCGTAAAAGCGGATACGATATCAATGCAGGGGGAAAACCTTAGTTATGCGGCCATTGCGGCGCAGAATGCGGCGGAGTCTATCCGGCATAGCGGCGGCAGTATAGAGCATGCCTTGTCGAAAACGGCGGAAAGGCTGGGAGGTACCTATGGGGAAGGCGGCCTGGATTTATATTATGATGAGGAATGGATAGAGGCGTCAGAAGGTGGGAGATACCACCTGGTGGCTCATGGCCTTTTGACCGAAGTACCTGGATTATGTAAGGCATTAGTACAGGTGAAAGAAAAAGGGGATATGGGGGGAGGAGAGGTTCTTTTTGAAATAGAAGTGGCATGGCAGGAGGTGGATTCCCATGAATAAAAAGGAAAGATTTTCACCGCCTGCGGTGGGGGGCGTTTCCCTGCTGGTAGTATTTGCAGTGTTGTGCCTGACAATATTTGCCCTTTTAGGTTTGGCTACCGTTCAGGCGGACAGGCGGCTGGCCGATGCCTCGGCGAAGGCTGTAGCGGATTATTATGCTGCCGACAGTGAGGCACAGGAAATTTTAGCCCGTTTGCGCACTGGTGAAATGCCGGCTGGGGTGGCAGAAAGTAATGGGATATATTCCTATACATGTGTTGTCTCTGAAACACAGAAAATAGAAGTAGAGGTCAGCATGGACGGGAATAGCTACCATATTTTAAAATGGCAATTGATTCCTGCATGGGCTCAAGGGGAAGAAGAAGGTATGGATTCCTGGGAAGAGCTGGAAGATGACGGGTTGAATCTGTGGGATGGCTCATCGCCGTTTTAGCAGAAATATGGCATATTAAGGGAAAGGCATGGTTATAGATATGGCTGAATTGATAGATTATTTGGAAAAGGCAGTGAAAGATGGGGCTTCGGACTTATTTATTGTGGCAGGAAGCCGGGTATGTGAAAAAGTGGAAAAATGCATGTATCCTATCGGGGAGGAAGCTGTTTACCCTCAGGAAACGGAGCGCTTGATTACAGAATTGTATGCCCGGGCAAACCGTCCTATGGCGGAGTACCGGAATAAGGGGGATGATGATTTTTCTTTTTCGGTTCCGGGTTTGGCCCGGTTTCGGGTGAATTCGTACCGGCAAAGGGGTTCTATGGCGGCGGTGGTCCGAGTGGTAGTATTTGAAGTGCCTGACTGGCAATCGCTGCACATCCCCAGCCATGTAATGGATTTGGCAGAGGTAACCCATGGGATGGTGTTGGTAACGGGAACGGCAGGAAGCGGCAAATCCACCACGCAGGCTTGTATCATTGACAGGATTAACCGCACCAGGGGCTGCCATATTGTTACTTTGGAGGACCCTATTGAGTTTTTGCATAGAAACCAGAAGAGTATTGTGAGCCAGCGCGAGGTGGCCATTGATTCGGAAAATTATTTGACGGCCTTGCGCGCCTGCCTGCGTCAGGCTCCCGATGTGATTCTGCTGGGGGAAATGCGCGACCATGAGACAATCCGGACGGCGATGACGGCAGCGGAAACAGGGCATTTGCTTATAGCTACCCTTCACACGAAAGGGGCGGTGAATACCATTGACCGTATTGTGGATACTTTCCCAAGCGGGCAGCAGCAGCAAGTGCGCGCCCAGTTGGGCATGGTATTGCATACAGTAGTATCCCAGCAATTGATTCCGGATAAAGACGGGGAGCTGGTACCGGCCTATGAGATTATGCATATGAATAATGCCATCCGCAGCATGGTAAGGGAAGGAAAGGACCATCAGATAGATAATGCCATTGCGGCGGGGGGAGGAGAAGGCATGATTTCCATGGACCAGTCTATGCTGGCGCTTTATCAGGAAGGGCGGATTACCAGGGAGACAGCTTTGGAATATGCGGAGCATCCGGAACAGATGCTCCGCCGGCTGGGGAACTGAGGCCAGGGAATCCGTATATAGTTATGCGCCAATGGTATTTCCCGTGTAGAGTTGGTAGTACTTTCCTTTGGCACTAAGCAGTTCTTCGTGGGTGCCCCGCTCGATGATGCGCCCTTGCTCCATAACCATGATACAGTCCGAGTTGCGGACGGTGGAGAGGCGGTGGGCGATGACGAAGGAGGTCCGGCCAGCCATCAAAGCATCCATGCCTTTTTGTACCAGGGCTTCGGTACGGGTGTCGATGGATGAGGTGGCTTCATCCAGAATCAATACTGGCGGGTCGGCTACTGCGGCCCGGGCGATAGCCAATAACTGCCGCTGGCCCTGGCTTAGGTTGGCTCCATCGCCAGTGAGCATGGTCTGGTAGCCGCTTGGCAATCGTTTGATGAAACTATGGGCATTTGCCAGCTTTGCGGCAGCAATGCATTCATTATCTGTGGCATCCAGGCGGCCATAACGGATGTTTTCCATAACTGTGCCGGTAAACAGGTGGGTATCCTGGAGCACGATGCCCAAACTGTGTCGCAAATCGGGCTTTTTGATTTTGTTGATGTTGATGCCGTCATAACGTATTTTGCCATCCTGGATATCATAGAAGCGGTTAATCAGGTTGGTGATAGTGGTCTTTCCCGCCCCTGTGCTTCCTACAAAGGCAATTTTCTGGCCGGGGGTGGCGAACATTTTAATATCTTTCAGTACCATCTTTTTCTCATCATAACCGAAATCCACACCATCGAAGGTGACATCGCCTTCCAGTTTGACATAAGTGGTAGTTCCATCCGCTTTATGGGGATGCTTCCAAGCCCATTGATAGGTTTTTTCTGCTGTTTCCGTCAAAGAGCCATCCGCATTTTCCTTTACATTAACCAATTCCACATATCCCTCGTCGGTTTCAGGCGCTTCGTCCATCATATGGAAGACGCGGGATGCCCCTGCCCCTGCCATAACGATGCTGTTAATTTGCTGGCTGATTTGAATCACAGGCTGGGTAAAACTTTTGCTTAGGTTCAGAAAGGCTACCAAAGTGCCGAGGGTAAGGCCGGAAAAACCGCTTAGGGCGAGGATGGCTCCTACAACAGCGCAAAGCACATAGCTGATATTTCCCAGGTTAGCATTCACCGGCATAGTAATATTGGCAATTTTATTGGCATTGTTGGCGCTTTCCCGCAGTTGCCTGTTTAGCTGCCTAAACTGCTCTAAACTTTTTTCCTCATGGCAGAATACCTTTATTACTTTTTGACCTTCCATCATTTCTTCAATATAACCGTTGACCTTGCCCAGGTCACTTTGCTGCTGCATGAAGTACCTGGCAGCCTTGCTGCCCATTTTAGATGTGGTAAAAAGCATAACGGCAATCATAAAAAGGGAGATGGCGGTAAGAGGGATATTTAACACCACCATACTGATAAATGTGGATACCAGCGTAATACTGGAATTCACAACCTGGGGAAAACTTTGCCCAATAAGCTGCCGTAAAGTGTCCACGTCATTGGTATAAACCGACATAATGTCGCCATGGGCATGGGTATCGAAATATTTGATGGGCAGCGATTCCATATTGGAAAACAGCTTAATACGTATTTTCTTCATGGTTCCCTGGCTTATGTTGACCATAATCCGGTTATAGCCATAGGCGCAAAGGATGCCCACGGATAAAATAGCGGACAGGGAAAGCAAAGCCTGTGCCAAAGGTCCGTAATCCGGAACGGCCATCCGGGTCAGGGGTATGATATAGTCATCAATCAAACGCTGCATAAATAAAGTAGCGCAAAGGGTGGTCAGTACCGAAATAAAAATCCCGGCAACCACGGTGAGGCAGGAAAATTTATAATTTTTGAGAATATATGCTATCATCCGCTTTAAGGAGGCCATCTGTCCTGCGTCCGGCTTTCCCATAAGTGGCTTGTTTTTTTTGTGCATCATAAAAATCGTCTCCTTTCTATTCCAAGGGTCTTTTAGGCGCTTGCGAAACTCACATCATCCTCCGGCTTTATGGTCGAAATCCCCGCCGCCTTTCATCTGGACGTCATAGATTTCCTGATAGATGGTATTGGATTTTAGCAGGTTTTCGTGGGTATCAAAGCCATTTACCCTGCCATCTTCCAGAACAAGAATGCGGTCGGCATCCTGTACGCTGGAAATACGCTGGGAGATAATCAGTTTAGTAGTGCCAGGTATCTTGGTGGAAAAAGCCTGGCGGATTTTGGCATCCGTGGCGGTATCTACAGCGCTGGTGGAGTCATCCAGAATCAGTATTTTAGGGTTTTTCAACAGTGCGCGGGCGATGCAGAGGCGTTGCTTCTGGCCGCCGGATACATTGCTGCCCCCTTGCTCTATCCAGGTATCGTATTTATCGGGAAAGCGTTGGATAAATTCATCGGCGCATGCCAATCGGCAGGCTTCCATACATTCTTCTTCCGTAGCGTCTTCCTTGCCCCAACGCAGATTGTCCAGGATAGTGCCGGAAAAGAGCACATTCTTTTGAAGAACCACAGCTACCTGATTCCGGAGCGTTTCCATATCATAGGAACGGACATCATGCCCTCCCACGCATACAGTGCCTTCCGTCACGTCATAGAGCCGGCTTATCAGGCTGACAAAGCTGGATTTTCCGCAGCCGGTACCGCCGATGATGCCGATGGTTTCGCCCGCATCAATGTGTAAATTGATATGGCTGAGGGTATCTTCCCCGCTGCCGCTGCGGTAAGAAAAGCTTACCTGATGAAAGTCGATACCCCCGTCAGGAATATCCTTTACCGGGCTGCCGGGATTGGACAGGTCGGCTTTTTCTTCCAGCACTTCCGCGATTCTCCTGGCACTTGCAGCGCTTAAAGTAATCATGACGAAAATCATGGAAAGCATCATAAGAGACATCATCATGCTCATAATATAGCTGAAAAGAGAAGTCAGGCTGCCTGTGGTGAGAAGCCCGTCTGTAATGTAATGTGCCCCCAGCCAAGACAGGGCAATGATACAGCCATAAATGGAAAGCATCATGATAGGGCTGTTAAAGGCTAACATGGATTCCGCTTTGACAAAAAGCCGGTATAAGTTCTCGGAAGCTTTGGAGAATTTGCTCTTTTCATAATCTTCCCTTACAAAAGCCTTTACAACGCGTATGCCTGAGACATTTTCCTGTACACTGGCATTCAAATCATCATATTTCCCGAATACCTGGTCAAAGACCGGCATTGTTTTGCGCATAATCGTAAAAAGGACAATGGCAAGAAAAAAGAGGACGCACAGGAAAACTAAACTAAGCTTCCGGTTAATAACAACACACATAAACATGCTGCACATCAGCATTAACGGTGCCCTTACGGCAATCCTGAGAATCATTTGGTAGGCATTCTGTAGATTGGTCACATCGGTAGTCATACGGGTAACAAGCCCTGCCGTGCTGTATTTATCAATATTGGAAAACGAAAAAGTCTGGATATTGGCATACATGCTTTCCCGCAGATTGCAGGCAAAGCCGGAAGAGGCAGAAGCCGCATAGCGTCCGGCCTGAATGCCAAAAAACAGGCTGAAGAAAGCGAGTATAAGCATGATAGCCCCATATAGGCAGACCATCCGCATATTTCCGGCCTCAATGCCTTTGTCGATGATGGATGCAGTAACAAAGGGGATTAATATTTCCATCAGGACTTCCAGGGCCGTAAAAACGGGGGTCAGGGCAGAATCCTTTTTATATTCCCCGATTTGTTGATAAAGTGTTTTTAACATAGCAATCACCATACCTTTCTGTTTATGAGTTTATGGAACGGTAAACTTTATGCAGCAGACGGTTGAGTTCTGTCTGTTCTTCGGGCAGCAGCCCGGAAAAAAGTTTGCATTCCGTTTCTATTATGGATTCCCTGACGCTTAAACATATGCGAAGTCCTTCATCGGAAATCCGTACATGCTTAATGCGTTTGTCATTTTTGTCATTGAAGGAAACTATCAGGTTTTTCCGTTCCAGCCGGGCGATGATACCGGCGGCTGTGGATTGGGCAACGCCGAAGTATTTTTCCAAATCCTTCAGGGAAGCGGTGTGGCCAGGGCTTAGATGTAGCGCCACCAGCATTTTAAACTGGGTGGATGTAAGCTCATAGGTCAGCAGTTCGTTATTAATAGTTTTTTCTACTTTGTCATTGATACGTTTGATAAGTTCGCCATTGTGGAATTGCCGGTTTTCCATGTCGGTAACCATACTCCTTTCAAAGCCTGGAAGCTTTATAACCAATAAATTTACTGGATAAAGTATAATAAAATAACAGCACGCTGTCAATAGCACGCTGTTGATTTTATTATTTTTTTATATTTCATTTAGGGTGTCAAAAACTCTATCTGCGGAAGGCTCTGAATGCCCGGGCATTTTTCAGGAAAGCAACTGCAGGCTGTTCAAATGCTTTCGTCAGGAGGACGGAAATGGCTAAGGAACAGAGAAGGGCGGCAATATATTTGATGCCCCAGTCCAGAAGAAGATATCCTGTGGTTGGAACATTTATTTTATCATATGTGGATAATACGATAAAATGGAACAGATAGATGGGGTAGGAATATTTCCCTAAAGTTTCCCATAACTTATTATCCGTCCAGAAGGGCGGGAATATTTTCTGGCTTACGGCAATGAGGAAAAACCATAGTCCGAACATGGTTTCGGAGCTGATAAGAAAAAGTGAATTTTCGCCAAAAGCCTGTCCGGCAATCATGATTATGGAAAAAACAAGCAGCACATAGGAAAAAACTTTTGGTTTGCCGATTTTCTCCAAAATCTGGCGGCGGAAGAGGAAGTAAAGCATAATTCCTGCAATGAGTACGGGGAACTGTGCAAAAAAGTTGAATGTACCTGCATAGGCACTGTATATATGAGAATCCACCCCTTCCGGAAAAAGACGGTAAATAAAATGGGTGAGTATACGGCAGAGGAAAGAGGAGAGAAGGAACAGGGCCGCTGATTTTTCCAGGGAGTCAATGAGCTTATATAAGCAGGGTGCCAGCAAATAAAAAATTGCCAGTGTTCCAAGATACCATTCCACCCCGATGATGCTGTCGGCATAATGGGGGAACAGGCCATGGAGGAAGAACAGATGGGTGAAAACATTTCCGGCGGTGATATGCTCCTGTGTTCCGAGCCAATAGGTGCTGCCGCCCTGAAAAAGGGCATAAACAAGCAGGGCAAGATAGTATAAAGGTATTAATCTTATGAACTTGCCCGTCCACCAGGGGATGAGCTGACGGAAAGTCATTGCTTTGGGGGTTTCTTTGCCATGAAAAAAGTGCTCCAATGACAGGAATGTAAGATAAGCGGAGAGCAGGAAGAAAAGCTGCACCCCGTTTTTGCCGGCATTTCCTATTTTTCCAAGCAGCCCTGGCAGGCTGGAAGCATTGCTGTGAACCATTACGATTCCGCAAACGGCAATCCCTTTGAGTGAATCAATCCATGTTGTCCTTGTCTTTTCCATTTTTCCTCGCATTCCGCCGCACAAGCGGCTTTTTGTACAGTGGGAACTATTCATATATATCCTGTATCAGTATGCGGACAAATTTCTTTGCTCCGTCTTTGTTCAGATGGTCGCCGTCCATAAATAATTCATAGTGGTGGGCAAAACGTTCGTCATAGGAATAATCATAGTATTCCACACCAGTGCGGTTTACTATTTCCTCCAGCAGGCCATAGAATTCTTTTTCAAAATCTGGTGCTATCTGCCTGACAGCATCGGTATATTCCGACAGGCAGGGGGCAGTAACCAGAATAGGCCGGACATTAGATTCTTTGCATAATTCGATAATTTGATACAAGGCATTTATTTCTTCCTGGTTATAAATCCGGCCGCCATTTTCGTCCAACTGGCCGGCAATTATATATCTTTCCGATGCCATAAGGACATTTTTTTCTAAGTCGATATAGGAAGACATGGAGCTCCATTCTTTGGATTCTTCCTCCTGGAGGGGGATGGCTGAACGGAAAATATCTTCATAGGCGGAGAGCACCGGAAAATATTTTGTGTAAAGGGCAGTGTCAAAATGATAATTTTTAACTGCTTCCTTGGGCAGGATTTTATAATACCGTTTATTTTTGGATTCAAAGCCGGGATAACTTTCATCACTGATTCCAAATAAAGAAAAATGGGATATTGGAATGAATACAACAGCGCCTTCCTGAAGGGCTTGCCTATAATTTTGGAAAATCTTTAAATCATAGGAAGGGCGCTGCTGGCTCATGCCGAAATTAAAACAGGTATACTGCCCCTCAAAATCTTCATAGCAGAATCCATAAAGCCCGTGGCTGGAGCCCAGATTGCATATTTGGATATTCTCCGGCACAGATTGGAATTTCCGCGTATTGTCGCTATCCGTGCCGTTATTTTTATACCACTCATTAATGGATGTAATGAGCAAACCAACGCAAAAGATATATATCAATATTTTTATCAAAAATTTTTTCATATTTCTTAGAACTGAAAATAAACGAATTCAGCCGCTCCCCCCTTTTGTGAAAATAGGACAACGATTACACCAAGTGCAATGTAAAGCCCCCATTCTACCGCCTTGCTTTTGGTATGCAGCAAATCAAAACTGCATTTTTTATAGAAGCTATAATCCGAGGCCGATAGGATAAAAATAAGGAATATCAAATATAGGAATTGGAACTTATCAATACCCAGAAAATAATAACCGTTATGTATATATTCCATAGGGGATGAAATACCGTCCAGCATATGGGCCAGCACATAAAGTGCATCGTCGATATTGCTGGCCCGGAAAAATATCATGGTGAAATTCCAAAAGGCGAATACAACGAGCCAGGAGATAAATATACCGGCCTTATGCTGCTTTATTTTTTCAATTGGTTTATGAAAAGTATTTTCGAGGATTTGGGCTATCCCATGCAGCCCTCCCCATACGAGGAAAGTCCAGTCCGCCCCATGCCAGAACCCGCTGAGGAGGAAGGTGAGGAAAAGGTTACGGTTTCTTTTCCAGGTACGGCATCGGCTGCCGCCTAACGGGATATAAACATAATCCCGGAACCAGGATGACAGGGAGATATGCCACCGCCTCCAAAATTCTTTGATTGAGGTAGAAAAATAGGGCGATGCAAAATTAGTTGCTAAATCAATGCCCATCAGCTTCGAGGTACCGATAGCAATGCTGGAATACCCTGAAAAATCGCAGTAAATCTGCAAAACGAAAAAGAAGGCGGCGATGGCTAAAGTCAGCCCATTATAGCTCTCTAAGCCGCCATAGATTTTATCTACATATAAAGCTAATGTGTCAGCAACTACCATTTTTTTAAAATATCCCCAGAGAATCATTTTTAGCCCGTCCATGGCTTTCGGTTCTTCAAAGCTTTTCGGGGATTTGATTTGGGGCAACAGATGGGAAGTGCGTTCAATCGGTCCGGCTACAAGCTGGGGAAAAAATGTAATAAATGCCGCATAGTATCCAAAATGCCGTTCCGCCCGGATATCCCCCCTGTAAACATCGATAACATAGCTTAAAGCCTGGAAGGTATAAAAAGAAATTCCTACAGGCAAAATCAAGCGAAGGGTCACCGGGTTAAGGCGGATGGAAAAAAGTTCCAGGCTTCGGCATAAATTTTCTAAAAAGAAATTAAAATATTTAAAGAGAAACAAAGTGCCCAAACAGGCTACGGCGGTAAACAGCAAAATAATCTTTTTACCTTTACTGCCGGATTTTTCCAGCGCTAAGGCAGAACAGTAGGAAATTGCAGTGACTCCCAATATCAGAAAAATGTATTTGGGATTCCAGCTCATATAAAAATAGCAACTGGCTGCTAATAACAGAAACCACCGGTATTTATGCGGCAATAGCCAATATAAGACAAATACAACCGGCAGAAAGAAAATATATGCAAAAGAGTTAAAAAGCATGGCCGTACCTCTCGGTTTTTTCATTTGTAAACCGTTTTTATCATAGCATTATAATTTATAAGAGTCAATAATCTTTGTCAAGTACTAATTTAAACTTTCTTTGCTATGGCAATCCTTGTGGAATAATTTTATAGAATTTTCAGATACTATAAAAAGTAAACGTAGATTCCTTGTCGCTTGCAGAGTGCTTTGCAGTGACCTGATAGCGAGAGGCTGTGAAAGGATATCAATAGATAAATTAGTAGGGAGGAAAACATATGGATGAGCAGATGAAGCAGGAATACCAGGAATATGTGAAGGAAATGACGCCAACCCACAACCTTTGGATGCAGATGGCAAAAGCATTTTTGGTAGGCGGAATCATATGTACGATTGGACAATTTATTTTAAACTACTGTACGAATACGTTGGGCTTTGATAAGGAAACGGCAGGGAGCTGGTGTTCTCTTCTTTTGATTCTATGCAGCATATTGCTGACAGGGTTCAATATTTACCCTTCCATTGTTAAGTTTGGCGGGGCAGGAGCCTTGGTGCCGATTACCGGGTTTGCCAATTCCGTAGCGGCTCCGGCCATTGAATTTAAAAAGGAAGGCCAGGTGTTCGGCGTAGGATGTAAGATATTTACAATTGCCGGGCCAGTGATTTTATATGGCATTTTTACGAGCTGGGTGCTGGGGCTGGGGTATTGGATTGGGAAATGTGTGGGTATTTTTTAATAAAGATGGGAAAAGGCTTATGTTATGGATGAAGATTAGAATCAGGCCGTCCGTGGCTTTCCTCTCATCCTCAAAACTGATATTCTCCCAATCATCCAGATAGCCGGACAGCAAATCAATCTGCTGTCCGGCTATGATATGTTTTACTTAAAAGCCGAGCCCTTGTTTGATTTTCTCCATAATTGTGTTATCAAACTGATAATTTATTTCGCGTAGTCCTATTGTAGCTCCCTTTTTCGGATATATCCACAAAACCCCCATATCCCTTGCCGCTTGTTTCAAAGTGAATTGGGGACCCGGTGTAGCGGCTACCAATAGCACATCTTTAATTCCTGAATAGGGCAATCGCTTTTTTTCCAGTACCAACCCTTTTTCATAAAAACGTGCTGCACCATCTCCGTGCTTTTTCGGAATCTCTACAACTAATTTTCCGAACTCAGCATCCGGAGCACCGCTTGCCAAATTTCCGTTCCATTCCAAAATACATTCTCCGCCATGTTTGCTACGATGTTCCTCCGCTTTTTTTGCCCGGTTTTCACGCTCTGCGTAAAATGATTTCAGATACCAAACGATAATTGCTACACCACCTACAAGAAATATTAATGTTGATATTATTTTCCTTGAGCCGCCTGATGTGCTGATTTACCTGCTCTTAAAGGTATTGCTGGCCACATAAATGAATGGGGAGGGCCGGGGCCACTTCCATCCAAAAAGACGTTCCCAGCCGCGCAGATTCCTGCGGGCAAAAGAACGCCGGTCTTGACCATATAAAATTGAGCATGACAAAACTGCGAGGCTACATAGTTATAACACCACTCCGCTTGCTTGAGAATCTCACAAGGTATCATGTCTGTCAAGCCCTCTTTCTAAGATATTTTTTTAAAAATATAACGTTATAACTATATCAGAAATTTGTCTGTCATGCAAGGGTGAAACTTGTCCTATCCACACACATTTGTTAAGCAAATGGAAGGTTTTGCAGGTCTCCGCTGCCTCTCCGTCAAGAGCTTTCCGTAAAATCAGCTCGCCCCATGCCAGCATGTTCCCTCCCCCACCGGAATCCCGGGCTCTCGGAAGACCCAAATCGTAGGGATGAGAACTAATTGGTCTGTATATCATGGTGATTCTTGCTATGCATGACAAAATGATTGACCTTACAGTTGATTTGGAATTAGAGTATAACAAGGTTTTGTCTGTTCTCCTTATTGATTATGATAATTTCAGGGAGTGGAAAGATGTGCTTCCGTTTTATAAAAATCAGAGAAAAGAGAGAATGCGGATTATCTTGATTTTTATGTTGCCTCAAAAGATGAGGCCGAGGCGCAAATTTTTATGAGAGGAAAATGGACAAATGTTTTTTGGGGATACTTAATCGGAGAAAATAGTGGGTATTTTTCCGCAACTCTGATATAATGAAATTCAACTTACATAAAATTTGTATCATTACCACTTGTGCAAGGGGGTAAAGGTTTGGAAAAAATCAGGAAGCTGCCGATAGGCATTGATAATTTTGAAGAAATTCTTACAGAAGGGTTTTACTATGTGGATAAAACGGGGATGATAGAGGCTCTATTGAATCATTGGGGGAAGGTGAACCTTTTTACACGCCCCAGGAGATTCGGCAAGTCATTGAATATGAGCATGCTGGAAAAGTTTTTTGGATATGGATGCGATAAAAGGCTTTTTGAAGGGCTGGAAATAGCGAAGGAAAAAGAACTGTGCCAGGAATATATGGGGAAATTCCCTGTCATCGCAATCAGTTTGAAAGATGTGAGTGGGGGGGATTTTGAGATGGCGAGGGAACTGCTCCGCTCCGTAATAGGAAATATGGCTATGAAGTTCCAGTATTTGCAGGAAAGCGATAAGCTTTCCGCTGTGGAAGTGGCGAGGTACAGACAGATAGTAAATACGGGTACGGGCAGCAGGAAGGGATTTGCTATGTCTCAGGACGTGCTGGTGGACAGCTTGTATACGTTGACAGGCTTATTGAAAAAATACCATAGGAAAGATGTCATTGTAATCATAGATGAATATGATGTTCCATTGGATAAAGCGCAGCAAGCCGGTTATTATGATGAAATGTTGGACCTGATTAGAAGCATGTTCAGCCGGGCTTTAAAAGGGAATGAGAGCCTTTATTTTGCGGTGATGTCAGGTTGCTTAAGGCTGGTGAAGGAGAGTATTTTTACAGGGCTGAATAACCTTAAGGTTTTTGCCGCAACCGATGTGCGTTTTCATGAGTATTTTGGATTTACGGATGAAGAAGTAAAATCCATGCTGGAATATTATGGCCTTAGCCATAAATTTGATGCGGTGAAAGAGTGGTATGATGGTTACCGCTTTGGGAAAACGGATGTTTACTGCCCGTGGGATGTGGCTAGCTATGTGGACTTGCTATGTGCTGACCCGGGGGCTGCCCCGAAAGCATTTTGGATAAACACAAGCGGGAATGAGATTATCCGGAGATTTATCAGAATGGCAAAAATAAGCACGAAGCGGGAGATAGAGCGGCTGATAAACGGAGAAACAATTATAAAGAAAATAAATCAGGAACTAACTTATAGGGAACTATATAGCCGAATGGATAATTTCTGGAGTGTGCTTTTTATGACAGGTTATTTAACGAGCCGAGGGGAAGTGGACGGGGAATTATACCAACTGGCGCTTCCTAATCTGGAAATTAGAAAAATTTTTATAGAGCAGATTCAGGATTGGTTTGAGGAGGAAGTACGCAAAGACTCGCCAAAGTTGGATGCTTTTTGTGATGCATTCCTAAAGGCGGATAAGGATGCTGTGGAAGCACTGTTCAATGAGTATTTGAGGAAAACAATCAGCATAAGGGATACCAATGCCCGTAAGGATAAAAAAGAAAACTTTTATCATGGAATTTTGCTTGGGCTGTTAAGCCATAGGGAAGATTGGGATGTAGTATCCAATGTAGAGTCAGGAGATGGCTATAGCGATATTCTTGTGGAAGAGGAAAAAGAGGGTATAGGGATAGTCATTGAAGTGAAATATGTGGAGGAAGGGAAATGGGATGCCGGATGCCGGCAGGCTTTGGAACAAATAGAACGGATGGGATATGAAAGCAGGCTTTGCCGGGATGGAATGGATAAAGTGATAAAATACGGAATCGCATGTAGAAAAAAACAGTGCAGAGTAAGGATTGGAGAATAAAAGGCCAATCTTATCATCCTATCGTGCTGAGGCCAAAATGCCTGCCCGGCATTATCCTATAAAGCTATCCAATCAATTCCCGGATTCGCCGCAGCGCTTTCCTGGCCGGTTGGGAAAAGCCGAGCCTTATTAGTATCTGGGCAAAGGAGGACATGCCGGCCGATGCACCAAGCAGCGGCAGTGCCTGGGCGAAGCCATCCATAAAGGCAAGAAGGAGGCCGATGAGGAAAACATAAACCATGAATCCCAGCCATATGGAACAGAAAACGGTAATGGCGGGATGGAGGCGCATTTTTATCATAATCTGTGAACCGTTTCCTGTTGGGCTGATAGTGCCCGTGATGCAGGGAAGGAAGGAGTTGCGGTAGGAAATGTTGCTGACAATACGAAAGTAAGAGGGGGTCACTTGTCCGATGAACTCTTGGCCGCAGGATTGGAATAAACGTAGCTTTGGCGGTGCTGTGACCGATTGCAAAACGGCGTATATTTCTTCGGGGGTTTTGGATGATGGAAAGCTGTCATTGAAAGAAGGGAAGATTTTTATGGCCATTATGGAATCATCCTTTCGTGCTGTTCTGATTTATGCTGTAACAAACTGTGCTTTATAAAAGTATACACACATATGGCATTATCTGTAAAGCTGCTGCGCAGGAAATGGCCAAATTCCCTATTGAGATTGAAATGATGGAATGGTAAAATAGAGCAGTGAATACAAAAGACAGGATGGATAGACATGGTAATATTTTCCGGTTTGGAATTTATTTTTCGTTTTTTCCCGGCATTTTTAGCCGTTTATTATATAACACCAAAGAAATATAGGGAATGGGCGTTGCTTTTTGGAAGCATTGTTTTTTATGCGGTAGGAGAACCTTATTATGTGCTTTTGCTGCTTGTGGCGGTGTGGTTAAACTACTTTTTTGCAAAAAAAATATATTCCTGCAGAGATACGCGCAGAGGAAGGAAATGCAGGAAGGATAGGGTGGTAGCGGCGCTTGTGATGGATATAGGGCTGCTGGCGGCGTTTAAGCTGCTGGGGGCTTTTTTGGGTAATGCAATTTTTCCTTTAGGTCTTAGCTTTTTCCTTTTTAAAATGATATCCTTCCAGATTGACACTTACCGGGGGGAGATGATACAGAAACCGGGTTTTCGGCAAACTGTGGTTTATTTTGTGATGTTTCCCCAGATAGTCTCCGGGCCAATCATGCGCTTTTCTGAAGGAGGATTTTGGGAGGAAGAAAGGGAGTATTCCTGGGAAAAACTGGAGGAGGGGCTGCAATATTTTGCGGCAGGGCTTGGAACGAAGGTGCTGCTGGCCGACCGGCTGGCGATTCTGTGGAAGGATATCCATATGATAGGCTATGAGAGCATATCCACGCCTTTGGCATGGTTGGGGGCGGCGGGATATTCCATGGAACTATATTTTGACTTTTGGGGGTATTCGCTGATGGCATCGGGCATATGCGTGATGCTGGGATACCCTTTTATAGAGAATTTCCGCCATCCTTATGCATCCCGAAGCGTTAGCGAATTCTGGAGACGATGGCATATGACGCTGGGCAGTTTCTTCAGGGACTATGTGTATATTCCCCTGGGGGGCAGCAGGGAGGATATGACGGTTACGTTGAGGAATCTGCTGGCTGTATGGCTGCTCACAGGGCTTTGGCATGGCGGAAGCCTGAATTTTATTTTGTGGGGGCTGTCATTGTTTTTCCTGATTGCCATAGAGAAGCTGGCGCTGGGGAAGCTGTTCGGGAAATTTCCGTTTTTCGGCCGTCTTTTTGTACTCCTTGTGATTCCGGTCACATGGGTGATTTTCGCAGTGACGGATTTAAGGGAATTGGGAATGTACCTGGGGCGTCTGTTTCCTTTTGATGGGGGTGGGATTGCTGTGAATCCCAGGGATATCATAAAATATCTGGGGATGTACTGGTACTATCTTCTGGCAGGGGTTATCTGGTGTATTCCGGGAGTGCCCCGGTTTTTGAAAAAGCACCGGAAACATCCGGCAGTGGTATTGCTGACAGCATTTGTTTTCTGGATTTCCGTTTACTGTGTGGTGAGCATGGAGAATAATCCTTTTGCTTATTTAAAGTTTTAAGTTATATAGAATTTTAAGCTATATATGGAAGCGGAGATTCCCGGAAAATGCGGATAGAAAGTATTGAGAGTGAAGAGGATGAAGGATTTTATAAAAAAATGCCCGGTTTTTCTTACGTTGGCGGGAAGTGGGCTGTTGTTGTCGCTGATAGGGATAAGCGGAAGCTTTTCGGTATATAAAGAATATGAATTTCATGTGGCTGGGCGGCCATATCTAGCCCTCGTGATGGAAGGGATAAGCAAGGGGACGATGCCATGGGAAGCGGTGGAAACGATAGGTATGGGTGAAGAGGAATTTCCCGGAGGCTTGCTCTACAAGTGGAGGAATGGGAACGGGGGGCAGGAAATCGGTGTCTTGCCAGGTAAAGAAGGGGCGGAATCTTTTGTAGAGGGAAGTGCAGGGGATGACGGTGTATTCGTGTTGGAAAATGAAGGGATACCAAAAGCAGGGGGAAGCCCGGATGACCAGGGGGCAGAAAACCTTGGCGAATTGAATGGCCAGGGCTTGGCGGGAAATTCCGGTGAACCAGGTGTCCAGGATGAAGCAGGTGTCCAGAGCACACCAGGTGTCCAGGATGCAGGTGGAAATTCCGGTGAATCCAATGCCCAGGGGCCGGTGGGCAGCCAGGATGGGGCAAAACCGGAATCGGTGGAAGATAGCAGGACATACAGCTTCCAGACGGTGGGGGAAGATTATTTTGACGATGCTGTGTTTATCGGCGATTCCAGGACCGTGGGCCTATTTGAATATGGAGGGATAGAAGACAGGGCAGATTTTTTTGCCAAGATTTCCCTGACCATATACGATATCTTTACAACGCCGGTGGCAAAAGATGAAGAAACGGGGGAAAAGATTACAGTAGAAGAAGGGCTGATGCAAAAGAAATATGGAAAAGTGTACTTGATGCTGGGAATTAACGAACTGGGAACAGGAACTACGGATACTTTTATAGCGGAGTATGAAAATGTAGTGGCCAGAATCCGGGAACTGCAGCCGGATGCAGTAATTTACGTACAGGGAATCATGAAGGTGACAGGAAAAAAAGATGCGGAAGATGAAATCTTTAACAATACAAATATTGAAGATAAAAATCAGGCAATTGCAGGGCTGGCGGATAACAGGGATATTTTTTACATAGACGTGAACGAAGTGGTATGTGACCAGGAAGGTGGACTGAATGCGGAATATACCATTGATGAAGTACATTTAAAAGCGAAATATTATGAAATTTGGAAGCAGTTTTTGCTGGAACACGGAATTGTGAAGTAGGGAAACGGGAATACTATACAAAGCGTAAGCGGTCAAAAATGGAAAGTGCGGAAGGAGTTTTGTATAGTATGAATCAGGAGAAAAAAGAGTCATGTATGCTGGGAAAGCAAAGCCTCGAGCTGAAAAATCCTGTGTTTATCAGGGAGAGTGCCAGCGTAGTGGGAACAAAGGAAGGGCAAGGGCCATTGGCGGAGCTGTTCGATATGATAGGGCAGGATGATATGTTTGGCTGTGCTTCATGGGAAGAGGCGGAGAGCAGCTTGCAGAAGGATGCGGTTTACCTGGCTTTAGGGAAAGCGGGGATGAAAAAGGAAGAGATACGCTATCTTTTCGCCGGGGATTTGCTGGGCCAATCCATTGCCAGCAGCTTTGGGCTGGCGGGCTATGAGATACCGTTAGTGGGGCTGTACGGAGCCTGCTCCACTTGTGGGCTGTCTTTGAGCCTGGGAACGATGACGGTGCATGGGGGATATGCGGAGAATGTGGTGTGCGTGACTTCCAGCCATTTCGCCAGTGCGGAGAAGGAGTTCCGTTTTCCACTTGGATATGGGAATCAGCGCCCTTTATCCGCCTCTTGGACGGTGACTGGAAGCGGCGCTTTTGTATTAAGCAGTACAAAAGGAAAGAAATCACGGGCGAAGATTACCGGGTTGACCACAGGGAAAATTATGGATTATGGGCTGAAGGATTCTATGAATATGGGGGCATGTATGGCTCCGGCCGCCTGTGATTTGATTTATCAGCATTTGAAGGATTTTGGGAGAAAGCCCCAATATTATGACAAGATTATTACCGGGGATTTGGGAACAGTAGGCCAGCATGCGCTGTTGGATTTGCTTGGGGAAAAGGATGTGGACATTGCCGGGCAGCATATGGACTGTGGGATTGAAATTTATGACGCCAAGGAACAGGATACCCATGCTGGTGGAAGCGGCTGTGGGTGCAGCGCAGTGACATTGTCCGCTTATATCCTGAAAAAGATAGAAGAAGGGGTATGGAAAAGGGTGTTGTTTGTTCCTACAGGGGCATTGCTTAGCAAGACAAGCTTTAATGAAGGGCAGACGGTACCGGGGATTGCCCATGGGGTAGTGATAGAAGGGGTTGGGGAATCATAATGAGCTTCAAAGGCGGTACCGGCAGAAATGCCGGTGCTGTTGAAACACTGGTGGAAATGCTTTCGGCAATGGAGGGAAATGGATGGTAATACGTCATACATCAAAAGAGGAAGTAAGCAGGGTTATGGAAATATACGAATATGCCAGGCATTTTATGGCGGAGCATGGGAATCCAAACCAATGGGGGCCGACAAACTGGCCGCCGGAAAACCTAATACATAAGGATGTCGAGGACGGAAACAGCTATGTCTGCATGGATGGGGAAAGGATTGTTGGTACATTTTTCTTCTGCCAGGGGAAAGACGTTGAGCCTTCCTATCGCGTGATAGAGGATGGTATGTGGACGTATGACGGGCCATATGGAGTCATACACCGGCTGGCAGGGGACGGAACGGCAAAGGGCATAGGAACATTTTGCATCGAATGGGCTTTTCGCCAATGTGGCTATCTGCGGGTGGATACCCATGGGGATAATCGGGTGATGCAGAATTTGCTGGAAAAGAATGCATTTTCTTATTGCGGTGTGGTACATGTGCCGGAGGATGATTTTCCAAGGCTGGCATATGAGAAAAGCAGTGGGGAATAACCTAATGTTATTAAGTTAGCACCTCACGGCGTCCGCCATCGTTAACTAAATGACATTGGGAAATAACCATGGGATTGTTTTTTTCCAAAAGATATTGAAAATAGTGGGAAGTGCTAGTAAAATAAGATGCGATAGAAAAAGCTGCATAACTGGAAAGGAGATTGGCATGAGACTGATGGAATTTAAAATGGAGCGTCAGGGCCTTCTGAAAGAGGGCGAGCGCGTGACGGTGACGGAGGGCGTTCTTCCCAGCAATTATTATTATACGATAGACCCGGCGCTGGCCATGTCAGGAAACTTTCCTTTCCGGGAGCGGCTGTTGGCGAGGGAAGGAACCGTTACGAAGATTATGGAAAATGAACGGGGTTTTTATGTAATGGTAGAATTCAAAGAGTAAAAAACGGAAAGAAGAGGAAATGGAGAAAATTATGAAGAAGAAAGTATCCACAAACAAAGCACCAGCGGCAATCGGGCCATATTCCCAGGGGATTATTGCAGGCTCTGTTTTATATACATCAGGGCAGATTCCCATTGACCCGGCAACGGGGAATATAAAAGGGGAGGATATCGTAGAGCAGGCAGAGCAGGTGATGAAAAACGTAGGCGTCATCCTGGAGGAAGCAGGGTATAGCTATGAGGATGTGGTAAAAACCACGTGCTTTTTGGCGGATATGGCTGATTTTGCCTCATTTAACGGGGTCTATGAAAAATATTTTACCGGAAAGCCGGCGAGGAGCTGTGTGGCGGTAAAGCAGTTGCCCAAAGATGCCCTTTGCGAAGTGGAAGTGATTGCCTGCCATGAATAAGGCGGCACGGAAGAAAAATATTGTATTAATTGGTATGCCGGGGGCGGGGAAAAGCACGGTGGGCGTGGTGCTGGCCAAGCGTCTCGGCTGCCGTTTTGTGGATTCGGATATTGTAATCCAGGAAAAAACAGGGCTGCTTTTGCATGAAATCATTGAAAGGCAAGGGCTGGATGGATTCCTGAAGGTGGAGAATGAAGTCAATGCTTCTTTGGAAGAAAAGCGGAGCGTCATTGCCACCGGGGGCAGTGTTATCTATGGAAGGGAAGCTATGGAACACCTGAAGGCAGCCGGAATGGTAGTATACCTGAAACTTTCTTATCCGGCTGTGGAAAGGCGCTTGGGAGACTTGAACGAACGGGGAGTGGCAGTAAGGGATGGGCAGACCCTTTTGGATTTATATAAGGAAAGGATACCCTATTATGAACATTATGCGGATATTACCCTGGACTGTGAAGATAAAATGATAAGGGATATTGTGGCTGAAATTGTCTCTTATATAAAATCAAAAAAAAGATAACGAAATTGAAAAGAAGATAACGAAAGTAAAGAAAGGTTATTAGGGAGATGAAAAAGGTATCATTTGGCAGCAGCCTGCTTTTATTTTTTGCTGCCTGTATATGGGGAGTGGCTTTTGTAGCGCAGAGCGTGGGGATGGATTATATGGGGCCGTGTACTTTTAACGGTATCCGTTTCCTCATCGGCGGTACGGTGCTTCTTCCCTTGGTTTATGTACGGATAAAAAAGAAAAAAAATACACCGGAAGAGATTCGGCCTGCGCTGACATTAAAGGGCGGGATATGCTGCGGCCTTGCGATATGCGCGGCTTCTTTATGCCAGCAGATAGGGATAATGTATACTACAGTAGGGAAAGCAGGGTTTATCACTACACTTTATATTATTATTGTTCCGGTTTTCGGATTATTTCTACACAAAAAAGTGCCAGGTAAAGTGTGGATAGCTGCCGCTGTGGCGGCGGTCGGGATGTATATGCTTTGCATCAATGAAAGCTTTTCCGTTGGGAAGGGGGATGCATTTGTTTTTATTTGTGCAGTGATTTTTGCAGTACATATTTTGGTAATTGACTATTTTTCACCGAAGACTGACGGGGTGGTGCTTTCCTGCATCCAGTTTTATACGGCTGGGCTTATCTGTATAATAGCTGCTTTCGTAGTGGAGACGCCTACGTGGGGGCAGTTCATTTCCGGTATTGTACCGATTTTATATGCTGGTATAATGTCCTGCGGAGTGGCTTATACCCTGCAGATTATCGGGCAGAAAAATCTGGAGCCCACGGTAGCATCCCTGATTTTAAGCATGGAGTCGGTAATTTCTGTACTGGCTGGCTGGGTGATACTTGGGCAGGAGCTGTCGGCAAAGGAACTGAAAGGATGTGCCCTTGTATTCGCGGCAGTGATTTTGGTGCAGTATAATAGGACGGGCAGCAAAAGGGCTGCATATCCTGAAACTGAACCGGAAGCGGAATAATGTGGAAAATAGGCCATGAAGGCAGGAGGAATCCGTATGGATTGGGTCAGAATTATAGAAAGCGCCCTTAGATACATCGAAGAAAATCTCACGCAGGACTTAACAGTTGGCAGGATAGCGAAGGAAATAGGTATATCCCCGTTTTATTTCCATAAAGGCTTTTCTATGCTGTGCGGCTACCCGGTAGGGGAATATATCAGGATGAGGCGGCTATCTGTGGCCGGCAGCGAGTGGCTGGCATCGGACTGTAAAGTGATTGATTTGGCAATGAAATATGGATATGATTCGCCGGACAGCTTTACAAAAGCTTTTAGCCGGTTTCATGGGAGCACACCTATGGAGGTACGTCGAAACGGTGCGCTGCTTAAGTCATTTGCGCCTCTGCATATCAGACTGGCATTGGATGGAGGTACGATGATGAAGTACAGAGTGGAAACAAAGCCATCATTCCGGGTAATGGGTATATCAAAAATGTTTTCTTATGAGACGGCGAATATAGATATCCCCCGATACTGGGATGAAATCCATGTACAAGCGGAACAAAAGCTGGTAAAAGGGATGTATGGAATTTGTTTTGATGAGGAAATGGGTGGCAACTCGTTCCGGTATATGATTGGGGATGACCTGGAAGAGGGGAAAGCGGTTGAGAAAAAGCTGGAAATCTACGAAGTGCCCCAGCATACATGGGCAGTTTTCCCATGCCATGGGGCGATGCCGCTTCCGCTGCAGGAGGTAAACAGGAGGATTTTTTCGGAATGGCTGCCAGCAAGCGGTTATGAGATTGCAGAAGGCTACAACATTGAATATTACAGCAATCCGGCCGATTTCAAGAAAGGTACACAGGACCCGGAATATTATGCGGAAGTCTGGATTCCGGTAACGGGGAAAGAGAAAACTCCTATGAAGTGATGTATTGTCTGTGCAGTGTGGCGCAGAGCCGCCCAGGGGCAGGTAGTGCATTAGTGGGTGAGGGGAAATGAATTCCTTTTTGGGCTGCATTTCCTACGGTAAAAGGAAACGGATAAAATCATGGCTACAGTCCAGCCAATAGGCCATGCACACCATATGCCTATAGGGGAATGGGTGTGGCCGGAAAGGATGAAGGCCAAGGCCACCCGGAGAATCAGGTCGGTGAATGTGGCAGCCATAAATTGCCGCATAGCGCTGATGCCGCGCAGAATCCCGTCGGCAGTCAGTTTGGCGGATACTACGAAATAGAATGGGGAAAGTATCCATAAAAATTGCTGGCCTGTCATCAGTGCGGAGGCAGAATCCTTTTCCATAAACAGGAGCAACACATATCTGCCGAAGATGATATAAAGGATACAAAAAGGGATGCACAGGCACCACACCATTTTCAGCCCGGCGCGGAAGCCTTCCTTAATCCGCCCATATTGGCGGGCGCCCAGGTTTTGGGCCGAAAAATTGGAAATTCCATTTCCGATAGTGGTAAAGGATGTAATAATCAGGTTATTCAGCTTCACTGCGGCGGAATAACCAGCCATAACGGAAGGGCCAAACCCATTGATAACGCTTTGAATCATAATATTTCCTACGGAAATAAAGCTTTGCTGCAAAATGCTTGGAACGGCAACTATGATAATTTTTTTCAGAAGATTCCAGTCAAAAAGGGGTGCCTTTTCCTGAACCGGAATTTTGTTCAGCCGCACCCATACCGTGGCAACCGCCAAAATACAGCTTACCCCCTGACAAAGGAAAGTAGCCCATGCCACACCGGCCACACCCATGTGAAAGCTTTTTACGAACAGGATATCCACGGCGATATTGGAAGTGGAGGATATGGCCAGGAAGCAAAAGGGGGTTTTGGAATCGCCCTGTGCGGAGAAAATCCCGGTTGCAATATTGTAGAAAAATACAAAGGGCAGACCCCACACATAAATGTCCAGATAAAGCCGGGAATCCGCAAAGACATCTTCCGGCGTCCGGATTAGGTGGAGCAGCGGCGAGCAGCCCAAAATCCCCGCAAGCATTAGTATAGTGCAGATGACAGCGCTGAAAATACAGGCGGTGGACACTGCGGTTTTCAGTTTTATGTAGTCCTTTGCCCCGAACAACTGTGAGACGATGATGGAGCAGCCCATGTTGCAGCCAAAGGCAAAGGCAATAAAAACCAGTGTAATTTCATAACTGTTCCCTACGGCAGCCAGCGCGTTTTCGCCGATAAACTTGCCTGCTACCAGACTGTCGGCTATATTATAAAGCTGCTGGAAGATAATGCTTCCAAACAGGGGGAGGCAGAATAGCCATAATACTTTTTCAGGTTTTCCTATAGTCAAGTCTTTGTTCATATCTTTCAATAACCATGCCCTTTCTATTCAAGCTACGGAAATCAATTTTCATGGGCAGGGCGTTTGGCCCATGCAGGATTCCGTTTTGCGGCTAAGATAAAAAGCAGATTTCACTAATGAAATGGATAAAGGGTTTGAATGCTGCCGGGGCGGAAGCAACGGGCATCCCTGCCCATGCTTCCTAAAACCGCCATCCATGGCGGTTTTTCCCTGAATATGAACCATTTCATAAGTGAAATTGCTGCTTTTTATCAATAGCCGCAAAACGGAATCCTGCATGGGCCAAATGCCCTGTCCATGAAAATTGATTTCTGTGCATTCAAGCATTTACATGTTTCCGAGAATGTATTATAATGCATTTGGCGAAATATGAAAAATATATATAATATATCGGAGAGATATAAAAAATATATGGATATTAATTTTGAATATTATAAAATATTTTATTATGTGGCAAAGTATGGGAATATTACTAAGGCAGCGGCCGCATTGGGAAGCAGCCAGCCCAATGTAACCCGGATTATGAAATTGCTGGAATCACAGTTGAACTGCCGGCTGTTTGTCCGGGAAACCCGGGGCATCAGCTTGACGGAGGAAGGGGAGCTGCTTTATTCCCATGTGGAAATTGCGTATAGGCATTTGTTAAATGCCCAGGAAGAAATATACAGGCAGGATTCTGGAAGGCGCGGTACTGTGGAAATAGGGGCGACGGAAACAGCGCTCCATCTTTTCCTGTTGAATGCGTTGCGGGGGTTTAAGCTGGAATATCCGGCTATCAGAATTAAAATCCATAATCATACAACACCGGAAACAGTGGGGAATCTGATTAGCGGTAAGCTGGACTTTGCGGTGGTTACTACGCCTTTTGAAGCGGGGAAAAATGTTTCCTGTGTAAAAGTATTGGATTTTGAGGAAATATTGGTCGGGGGAATGCAATATGAAAAGTTGTGCAGCGGTGCACTGGAGCTGGGAGAAATGAAAAATTACCCATGGGTCGGTTTGGGGAGGGAAAGCGCTACTTACCGGTGGTATAAGGACTTTTTTATTGCCCATAGGATAGACATGGAGCCGGATATGGAAGTGGCCACTTTCGATTTGATACTGCCCCTGATTGAAAATGATTTTGGAATCGGTTTTGTGCCCAAAAAACTGGCGCGGCCTTTGCTGGAAGAAAAACGGATAGTACAAATACCAATCAACTGCCCCATTCCGGGGCGTTCCATACAGATTATCTCGGATAAGGGGCGGGGGAAAAGCCTGGCGGCGGATACCCTTTATAAATATTTAGCATCCATTTGATGCATAGGGGGATAAATGAAATGGATATTAAGCATTTTTTTATAGAAAAGGGGCAAGGGAAATTCTCTATTTCTGCCTTAAGTCGAGGTACATCATTTCAAAGTCAAAATAGGTATTTCCAATTTTAAAATATGCCGGTATGGTACCGATGTGCTGAAAACCATATTTTTCATATACATGGATTGCGTTTTCGTTATCGCACCGTACTTCAAGCTGGATGATTTCCACTTCATTTTGACGGGCATATTCAATGATTTTTTCCATGACCATGCTGCCAATTCCTTTATTCCAGTGGGATTTTACAATGGCCAGGCTCATTTCGGCGCGGTGGCCCATCCGGCGGGGGAAGCCGCTCAAATTACCATGGCCTATGATTTCCCCACATTCCCATGCACCATATTGCACAGACTGCCTGGAAATATGCGATTGAAGAAGGAATTCCCTCTCCTGTTCTATGGTAATGGGAAGGCCCTCTTTTCCAAATGTCAGATTATTAGTTTCGCCGCCTATCTTTTTCAGATATTCTATCATTTTTTCCGCATCTTCGGGAAGCAGCTCCCTTATTTCAATATTTTCCATGGGCATCCTCTCCTTTATAACGCACTATTTTATCATATTCAGGTATATTGTTCAATTGGTTGCTTGTAAAAGTTAGGGAAATCAATTTTCATGGACTGTCGACTCTGCACAAAAAGCTGTACGGCTGGGTTTGGCATATGTTATAATGAATTGTACTGATGTATGGGCAGGGCATTCATTTTTTTATGAAGAAAGGGAACGGATATGGAGCATAAAGGAACGAAAATAATCGAAACGGAACGTCTCATACTCAGGCCATTTCAAATGGAGGATGCGGAGGTTATGTTCCGCAATTGGGCATCCGACCCGGAAGTGACCAGATTCCTGACTTGGCCTACGCACAGGAATATAGGCGATTCAAAGCAGATTATACAGGAGTGGGTGGGCAAAGGGGAGGACCCTGAAAACTACCAATGGGCGATGGAATGGAAAGAGTCCCACGAACCTATTGGAAGCATGGGGGCTGTGAGAATAGATAACAGGACGGAGGCTGTGACTATCGGTTACTGTATTGGCCGTAGTTTCTGGGGAAAAGGTTTTACGGCGGAAGCACTTCGGGAAGTTATCCGATTCTTCTTTGATGAAGTAGGGATGAACTGTGTCAATTCGTGCCATGACCCCCGGAATCCCAATTCGGGTAAAGTGATGAAAAAATGCGGCATGACATATGAAGGGACGTGGAGAGCGGGCGGTGTGAATAATCTGGGGGTATGCGACGAGTCCTGGTATTCCATTTTGAAAGAGGAATATTATGGGGGGAAGAAGCACTAGTCCTTACTTTTGGGCCAATCAGTGTCCTGCCTGGATATCAGAGGCAGGGAATCGGGAAAATGCTTTTGGAATATAGTCTTCGGAAAGCCGGGGAAATGGGTTATCAGGCCGTTATTATATTCGGCAATCCGGCCAATTATATGGGCAGAGGGTTTAAGAGCTGCAAAAAGTATAACGTGTGTGCAGCGGACGGCAGCTATCCTTCTGCGATGTTGGTAAAGGAACTGGCAGAAGGGCTGTTGGACGGACGCAAGTGGTTTTACCAGGAAAGCCCGGTATTTGAGTTTGAAGGCAGTGAAGCGGAGAAGTTTGAGGAAACATTTGAACCTATGGAAAAAGGGTTTAGCCCTAGCCAGGAGGAATTTTATATTCATAGCCACTCGGTAATAAAGGGGTAAATACAGGAGGCATCAGGGATGAGTATAGCGTTATGGGGCGGTACAATGAGCGAATTGAGTATCATTTCGATGATTATACGGGTCATATTGGCGATGATATGTGGCGGCACAATTGGCTGGGATAGGCAAAGGTCGAAACATCCGGCGGGGATGAGGACTTATATGCTGGTGTGCCTTGGCGCTTGTGTTGTCATGATTACGGGGGAATTTCTGTACTGGCAATATAATGCCGGAGACCCGGCCAGGCTGGGGGCACAGGTGATAAGCGGAATTGGCTTTCTGGGTGCGGGCAGCATTGTGATTTCCGGGAGGTCAAAAATAAGGGGGCTGACTACGGCGGCCGGGCTGTGGACTTCGGCCTGCATCGGCCTGGTGATTGGAACCGGGTTTCTGGAATGCGGCATAGTGGCTACGTTTGCCGTTTATGCTATTGTGAAATATTTTAAGAAGCTGGAAAGCAAAATTACATATAATGATGGATGGTTTAGCATCTATGTCCAGATGGAGGAAATATCCCGGCTGACGGATTTGTATGACAGTGTGGGCGGCCTTGGAATGAAAGTAGGGGATGTCCAGATTTACAGCAAAAAAGATGAACTGCCGGAGGCTGTGGTGTCCATCCAGAATTCGTCCGGGCAGGGCAGGGATGGGGTGTTGGCAGCACTGAATGGGATAAAGGGCATTATTGAGGTAAAATATATTTCCTGAAAGTCAGTTAATAAACTGGGAAACAAAATCAATCAGATTATCGGCCAATACTAATTTCTGGACTTTTTTCGGGTCTCCTAATGTCCTGACTACGCCGTTATAGAGTTCCATAAACTTTTTCCGGTCGCTTTGCTGTACGGCAATCATCAGCACTATGTGTATGTTGTGCCCATCCCATAGGATTCCCTTTTGGCTGGTGAGGACGCAGAACATAGTGCGTTTGGCATCCATATCTATGGCATGGGGGATTGCAAAGGTATCGAAAAAACAGGTAGAGGACAAATGTTCCCTTTGCAGGACGGATTCGGTAAACCCTTCGTTGGCAAGCCCAAATTCTATAATTTTCTTCCCTAAAAAGCGGATGACTTCTTCCTTTCCGCGAAAGCCGTCCTGCCTGAAAAAAAGGTTTTCATCGAAAAGGGAGGAGAGCAGTTTGTTATAGTGGGTCCGTTTTTTCTCTTCTGCACAGCCATTAATGGCATTGGTAATGTTTATATGGTCCATCATCGTGTAAAATGGGCTGATTACAAGGTTTTTGCGCCCGATGGTGTTCAACGGCTTTGTGGTAATAATCAGGTCGGAGGAGGTATTGATGACTGCTTTCGCATCGGTATCACGAAAGGCCGAAATATTAATCATATCTGAAAAATTTTCTTTCAATTTTTTTTCCAGGGTTTCATAAATATGATGGTAGCTGTCGCAAAGGAGCAGTACGGAAACTTTGTCATCCGTATTGCAGGCCGCTTCGATGAGATAGCCCAGATGGATGCTGATGAAGCCTATTTCCGAGTCCGCGATTTCCACATGGAATCTTTTGTGAATCCGCTGCGCAACAGAAACGGAAACATCATATATGAAAGGGCAGTTCCGCTTGATGGTATTTAAAATTTCATTTTCCACGGATTGGGTATTTTTTGCCCGTTTAATCATACCGTCGATATGCAGCGCAAAATTATACAAATAATCGGAATAATCGATATCCAGCATATAGTAGTTAAAAATATTCCGCAGGATATCGTTGATATCGGAGATAAACTGTTCCGGCAGAATATCCTGCGATATCATATCTGCCCCCTTGCTGTCAATGGGTTTAATCTGGCCTTCCAGGATGGAAGATAACGCGATGATGTCATTGTCTTCCGGTTTGATATGGCAATGGTTCGCATACTGACCGTAGATTTCCTTGGCAATTTTATATTCGTCGGAATCCTGACGGATTTGGGAATCCGGCGAAGCATCGATGTAATTGTCGCTTCTCACCCGGTATAAGGCGATAAGCACATTAATAAGTATGTTGTTATAGTAAGTGCTGTCCACAAAATAATTATATTTATGGATGGAATTAGCTAAAATGGACTTGATTTTATCCACATCCATCTCGGGGAAATAGGTGGAGAGGTTGTCTATGCTGTTAAAGGCAGGGTTAATTTCGTCGAAAAGCAAAGACTTAATCAGCCTTCTTTTGTCCAGTTCGCTTCCGTTTATTTGTATATAAGTATTTTCCCGCCCAAGACGGAGATGGAATTTCCCTAATATGCCCTGGAAACTTTTCAGGTGCTTTTCCAGGGTAGAGCGGCTGATAAACAGCTCTTCGGCAAACTCGTCGATTTGGTAGGGGGATTTGGAAAAGATGAGCTTTTTTAAAATGGAATGGCTGATATTGTCATCGGATGCCATTTTTGGTGTATCTAATGTAAGGCTTTTCCACGCATCGGACGCTATGCGGTAGCCCTTGTTGGAAGAATGGATGACAGGGAATATGCGGTTTATCGATGCTATTTCGGACTGGACTAAGCGGAGGGAAATATCCAGCATAAGGCTTAACACATTGCCTGTAATAGGTGTATCTGAGGCGGATATTGCAGTTAAAATTTCTCTTTGTCGTTTGCTGAATCGTTTCATATTTTCCCTCATTTCTCCATGCTTTTTCCATAATGTATTTATTTATGTATTTAAATAATTATCAGAAAAAAACAGTAAAAAAGCAAATTTTAAATTACAGAATACCCCGCAAAAAGTAATTTGATACAAAAAACAAATGAAATTATACTGAATGTATCAATTGTCCGGACAAAAAATGAGAAAGAATGGAGGCGGGTATGATGAATAAAGAGGAAGCGCAGATGATAGCATTTCAACTCATCGGTTTTGCCGGGGATGCATTTTCTTTTTTCTATAAGGCGGTAGAGGCCGCAAGGGAAGGGAAAATGGAAGAGGCCGAGGGGCTTCTTGCGGAAGGGGAAAGGCAGTTGACGAAAGCGCATAATGCCCAAACGGAACTGCTGACGGCAGAGGCACAGGGAAAAGATGTTGCATACAGCATCATGCTTGTACATGCGCAGGACCATTTAATGACTACGATTATGTATGAGCGGGTGGCAAAAGAATTCATTTTGCTTTATAAGGAGAAGATGGAAGGATGACGGAGAAAAAATTTTTATGGGGAAGCGCTACTGCAGCTTACCAATGTGAAGGGGCATGGCAGGATGGGGGGAAAGGGCCTTCCAACTGGGATGTATTCTGCCATAGCGAAGCGAACAATGTGAACCCGGTAACCGGGGATATCGCCTGCGACCACTATCACCGATACGAAGAGGATATCAAAAGAATGGCTGACGGAGGGCAGAATGCTTACCGGTTTTCCATTGCATGGACAAGGGTTATCCCTGATGGCACAGGGGAGAAAAGCCAAGAAGGGATTGATTTCTATAACAGGCTGATTGATACATGCCTAAAGTATGGGATAGAGCCGTTGGTTACATTGTACCATTATGACTTGCCCCAGCCCATCTTTGAACGGGGGGGATGGGAAAACAGGGATACAGTGGATGCCTATGTACAATATGCGAAAGTATGCTTTGAAGCATTTGGCGATAGAGTAAATTACTGGGCTACGATAAATGAGCCGAATTATGAAACGCTGTGCTGCTATGGATATGGCAACTATCCGCCCAATATTCAGTCGCTGGAGAGGCGCTGGAAGGCGATGTATCATATGATGCTTGCCAGTGCAAAGGCGGTAGGGCTTTACAGAAGTATGGGAGGCAAGGGAATGATTGGCCTTGTTTCCGACTGCTACAGCATTGACTATATGGGGGATGGGGAAGAATACCGGAAGGCGGCCCGATTTGCTGACCTCTTTTTTAACATTTCAGTAAATGATGTTTGCGTAAAAGGGGCGTATCCGAAGGAATATACGGATAAACTTACGGAAGAAGGGTATGACCTGTCTTATATGCGCAAGGAAGATAGGGAAATATTCAAAGCAGGGTGTGTGGATTACCTCGGGGTGAATGCTTATTGCAGGTTTTTGGTAAAACCATGTACGGAGAAAGGAACCAGCCTGACCGTGAATAATACAGGGGATGGAAAAAAGAAAGAATTGTTTATCGAAGGATGGTTTGCGCTGGACGAAGATAAAGGATTGGAAAAAACGCCCTGGGGGATGGAAATTTATCCGAAATCCATTTATGACCTGCTGCTTGGCCTGCGGAAGCGGTATCCGGCCCTGCCTGTGGTTATAACGGAAAATGGGGTTGGGAACTATGATTCCGTATGCGGGGATGGGAAAGTCCATGACCAATACAGGATTGATTATTTGAAAGGTTATGTGGACTGGATAGAGAAAGCGATGGATGCGGGATGCGATGTCAGGGGATATTTCGTATGGTCATCCATGGATGTATATAGCTGGATTAATGGCTATAAAAAACGCTATGGACTGGTTTATGTTGATTTCGATGATGAAGGGCTGAAAAGAATACCGAAGGACAGTTATTACTGGTATAAAAATACAATAAGGGATAAAGGAGAAAAATTTGATGGAAAAGTTCAGTAATTTTATAGAAAGTAAAATTGCACCTTTTGCAAATAGGGTTGCGGGAAATAAATATATGCGTGCATTGCAGAATGCATTTTTGGCTCTGATTCCGTTTATTACGATTGGAAGCCTGGCGCTTGTAATTATATCGCCTCCGGCTGATTATACGGTTTGTGAGCCGGGAATCGTCCGTTCCATTATGTTTGGCTGGGCAAAGATTGCAGAATGGACAGGACCTACACTGGGGTTTGTAAACATGGTGACAATGAATGCCATTGCACTTTATGTCGCCATTGGGTTAGGCTTGAACCTGGCGAATCATTATAAGATGAAACCTGCCATGCCGATGCTGGTGACAGCCATGTCCTTCCTTATTTGTGCAACGATGAATGCGGATGGAACATTGACTTTTGACCATTTGGGAGGCACAGGGCTTTTTACGGCAATTCTTGTATCCATCCTTTCTTTTGAACTGTATAGAAAGCTGACGGAAAAGGAAGTTGGGCGAATTAATATACCAGGTGGAGGTGTACCGCCGGCATTGCTCGATTCCCTTGGCAATCTGGTTCCTACTGTTATTGTGCTTCTTTTGTTTGGGGCAGTCAGCCAGATTCTTTTAGCGATTACGGGGGCAGGTCTTCCTAATCTGCTGATGATTATTATGACGCCGATTGTAAATGCAGTGGACAGTATTTGGGGAATTATTATTCTTGCAGTGCTTGTTATGATTTTCTGGTGGTTTGGGATTCATGATACAGTAATTACAGAACCGATGGGGGCTTTCCTTACCACAACTTACACCGCAAATATGAGCGCTTTTGCGGCAGGGACCGCTGCAGTTTCCCTTCCATATATTGTAACAAAGCCGTTTTGGTGGCACTTTATGACGATTGGCGGCAGCGGCGCTACGTTGGGGCTGGCCGTTCTTGCCTGCATGAGCAAATCCAAACAGATTAAAACGGTCGGAAGGCTGGCACTGGTTCCTTCCCTATTCAATATCAATGAGCCATTGATTTTTGGCCTCCCCATTATGTATAACCCGGTTATGATGATACCGTTTATTTTTGTAATGCCGCTAAACGGTGTGATTACGTATATTTGTATGAGCACCGGCATTGTGTCAAGGACATTTGCCTATGCAGGATGGAATATGTTCTGCCCGATTGGGGCATGGATTGATACCATGGATTTTAAAGCATTTTTACTGGTTATCATACTGATTGTGATTGACGTGGTGATTTATTTCCCCTTCTTTAAACTGTATGAAAAGAAAAAACTGGAAGAAGAAGCATCGGTGGAAAAGAAGGCTTGACTAATTGGGGTTATAATTTAGGTAATTGCCTGAAAGGATGGCTAAAAAATATATATAATGAGAAAGGATATGGTTTCAAATATGAAAATTGTATTAGTATGCAATGCGGGGATGAGCACGGGAATTATGAAAATGAAGCTGGAAGAGGAAGCGGCAAAACGCGGTTTGGAAGCATCGGTGGATGCTGTTCCTATGGTGGAGCTGGAAGATAATATGGATGGAACCGATGCGGTTCTGTTAGGGCCGCAAATCCGGTTTGCATTGGAAGATATCAGGAAAAAATCCGGTGGAATTCCGGTAATGGCTATCGCCCCTCAGGATTTTGGGATGATGAATGCGCCTAAGGTAATGGAGCAGCTACTGGAACTGCTGTGAGTGAGAGAAAGGTATATGAAACAGTTTGATTATATTATCCGGGAAGAACTGGGCCTGCATGCCCGGGCCGCTGCGAAGCTGGCCCGGTATGCACAGGCTTCGTCATGCGATATTTATATCCAGAGCGGCCTTAAAACCGTGGATATGAAAAATGTAATGGGGCTGATATCGTTGAAAGCATTGAAAAACGACATGGTTCGCGTTTTCGTGAACGGGGAGCAGGAAGAGGAGGTGTTGGAAAGTATAAAGCTGTATATGGAGGAGAATTTGTAGTGGACATAGGACCTGTTACACGAAAATGAGAAAAATCCTTTTTTTTAAATTGAATTTTACTCCGTTTGGGAGTAAAATAAAAAGAAAGTTTTAAACACGAAAGAAAGGATAGATAGTATCATGAAAAAAAGTCAAAACAAATGGATATGCGCCGCTATTCCGGCGCTGCTGCTTCATTGCAGTATTGGTACCGTTTACTGCTGGTCTATTTTCAGCCAGGAGATAGCGGATTATATCGGTTTTTCAAAGGGGGCAACAGAGTGGGCATTTAGCTTCGCTATTTTCTTTCTGGGGATGTCGGCGGCATTTTTGGGAAATGTGGTGGAGAAGGATATCCATAAATCTTCATTAATCGCTGCTATTTGCTTTGCGTCAGGCATGGCGGGAACAGGCTTCTTTATCTATTATGGCGGCCAGCACCAGCAAAGCCCGCTGGCTTTAATCGGTATTTATGTATGTTACGGTTTTATTATGGGTATCGGTCTGGGAACGGGATATTTGTCTCCGGTTAAAACGCTTATGCTCTGGTTTGAGGACAGGAAAGGTCTTGCAACCGGCCTTGCCGTAGCGGGTTTTGGTGCTGCAAAGGCAATCGCAAGCCCCATTATGCAGGCAATGCTTGAAAACCTGGGCGAGGGCGGCATTTATAAGATGTTCTTAATTTTGGCTGTGGTATATTTCATTATGATGTTTGCAGGGCATATCCTGCTTAAAAAACCGGAAGGATGGCATGAACCCCAGAAAAAAGAAAAAGGGCAGAGCATTTTGTCCGTTATCAAGACAAGGCCGGTTGCCAATTATATCGGTATCTGGGTAATGTTCTATATCAATATTACCTGTGGGCTGGCATTGATTTCCCAGGAAAAAATGATTGTAAAATGTATTGGGTTAGCAGGGGTGGTAGGAATTATTTCCACGGTTTCCGCAATTTTTAATGCGGGCGGACGTCTTGGATTTTCTGCATGGGCGGATACCATGAAGGACAGAAACACCATATATAAATTAATCTTTGTGCTTTCTATTATACTTACTGCACTGGTAATGGTAACGGGCGGTATTAAGAACGGTCAGGGCAATATGCTTCTGGTAGCCCTTGTCCTGGGATTGATTTTCGTGGTCAATGCGGGTTATGGCGGCGGTTTCTCCAATGTACCGACCCTTCTTTCCGACCACTATGGCATGGGAAGCATCAGTGCCCTCCATGGAATTACTTTATCTGCATGGGCATTTGCTGGCTTGACGGGCAATCAGGTGGCGAACTTAATCGTTAATAATACGGGGGCATTCATCCAGGATTCCCATGGCAACAGCATTAACCCGGTGGGGTATCAAAACGTGCTTTACTTAACAATAGTGCTTTATATTGTAGCGTTATTAATCAGCTTGTTTATGGTAAGGCCCTTGAATAAGGATGGGAAGAAAAAATAAGCCTTGCGGGAATAAAGCGGACTACTCATAGAAAGGAATGGTACATATATGGAACACTATTACCAGCCGGAAATTGAATGCGCCTCCCGGGAACAAATCCGGGCCTGGCAGGATGAACGTCTGGCGAAAACTGTAAAAAGGGTTTATGAAAATGTGGAGTTCTACAGAAAAAAAATGGACGAAGCGGGTGTGAAACCCGAAGATATCCATACCATGGATGATTTGCACAAACTTCCGTTTTTAACGAAAGATGATTTACGGGATGCCTATCCTTACGGTTTGCTTGCAGCACCGTTGTCCGATTGCGTGCGTATCCAGTCAACTAGCGGAACAACAGGGCGAAGGGTAGTGGCTTTCTATACCCAGCATGATTTGGATTTATGGGAGGAATGCTGCGCAAGGGCGATTGCAGCCGCAGGAGGAACCAATGAGGATGTGGTACATGTCTGCTACGGATATGGGCTGTTTACCGGAGGCCCTGGTTTAAATGGGGGTTCCCACAAAGTTGGTTCGCTGACTCTGCCTATGTCTTCGGGAAATACGGAGCGGCAGATTCAGTTTATGTGTGACCTGGGCTCCACGATTTTATGCTGTACGCCGTCCTATGCGGCTTACTTGGCCGAATCCATCTGGGAAAGAGGGCTTCAGGATGAAATTAAGCTGAAAGCGGGTATCTTCGGCGCGGAAGCATGGACGGAGGAAATGCGCCGCGATATCGAGGAAAAACTTGGAATTAAGGCTTATGATATATATGGCCTGACCGAAATTTCCGGTCCTGGCGTTTCTTTTGAATGCAGCGAACAGACAGGGATGCATATTAATGAAGACCATTTCATCGCAGAAGTGATTAATCCCAAGACGGGGGAAGTTCTTCCGGATGGGGAGAAGGGGGAACTGGTATTTACAAGCATTACAAAAGAAGCTTTCCCGTTAATCCGTTACCGTACCAGGGATATCTGTATTTTGAGCCGCGAAAAATGCTCCTGTGGCCGTACCCATGTAAAGATGACCAAGCCGTTAGGGCGCAGTGACGATATGCTGATTGTGAAGGGAGTGAACGTATTCCCGTCACAGATTGAAACCGTGCTGCTGAACCAGGGTTATCCGGCCAACTACCAGATTATTGTGGATCGTCAGAACAACAGCGATACCATCGAGGTTCAGGTGGAGATGACGCAGGAGATGTTCTCGGACAATGCGGGTATTGTGGCGAAGAGGGAAAAGTCATTGGTGGATGCGTTAAAAGCTATGCTCGGCATTTATGTGAAGGTGAAACTGGTAAATCCGAAGAGCATCGCCCGGAGCGAAGGAAAGGCTGTTCGTGTAATAGACCGGAGGAATTTATATCAGGGTTAAGATTGGAAATTACCCAGACAGGAGGGGCTTATGACTGTAAAACAGATTTCTGTATTCGTGGAAAACAAAGCGGGAAAGCTGGCGGAACTGACCGAATATCTGCATGAGCAGAAAATTGATATGCGGGCTTTGTCCATTGCGGAAACACAGGATTTTGGTATTGTGCGCATTATTGTGGACGATGCATATAAAACATCCTGTATCCTGAAGGAAGCAGGATATGTGGCTTCCATCACTCCGGTGCTGGCGGTGGAAATGCCGGATGAACCGGGGAGCTTGTTCCGGATTCTGAAAATACTGGGGGATGGAGGCGTCAATTTAGAATATATGTATGCATTCCTGACCCGGAAAGAAGATACGGCTTATATGGTTCTGCGTGTGGAGGACAATGAGAAAGCGGCGGATATTTTAGGCAGAAGCGGGATACATACGATTTGCCAGGATGCGGTTGCAAACTTATAAGGAATGGAAAGATGGGAAGTGTTTTCAAAGCTTTCTGCTGCAAATAAAAGCAGCATAGAAATAGGATAAAATATGCAGAAGAGAAATGGGAGGGCAAAAGCTGTGCTTTTTGGCTCTCCTGTTTTTACCTTATAGGAAATTCCGTCGCAAGACGGACATGAATTGATGAAGAACCAAAGGTTCTTCATGAAGTGGCGAAGCCACTTTTTTACATAATAGGAAATTACGCCATAGCGTTGTAAGTCGCCAGGAAAGAATGCGGAGCATTCTTTGGAGTTGGCCGCTGGGCCAACTCTTTTTTACAATGATTTATTCCCGCGGGCAACGAGCCAAGTGGCTGCTTGCAGCGGGGGCTTTGATTACTGCCTGGGAGAATGGGAAGGGAGAGGGAAAATGGAGTGGATACAGACAGTGGATGAGGCTATTTTGATGTTTGTTCAGGAATATATGCGGGCGGATATTTTGAATGGCTTTTGGAAAGCGGTTACATCTTTGGCAGATAAGGGATGGTTTTGGCTGGCAGCTAGCTTTTTGTTGCTGCTTTTCAAGAAAACGCGGGCTGTGGGGGTGGCATCATTGCTCTCAATAGCGGTATGCTTTTTTATAACGAATATGGTGCTGAAGGGATGGGTAGCCCGCCCAAGGCCGGACGATGCCATGGCAGCCATTGAGCCGCTGATAAGGACGCCCAGGGACTTTTCATTTCCGTCAGGGCATACAACGGTATCTTTTGCCTGTGCCCTTGTCTGCTTTCGTATGCTGCCGGGAAAGTATGGGATACCGGCGCTTGTACTGGCGGGGATGATTGGATTTTCCAGGCTGTATCTGGGGGTGCATTATCCCAGCGATGTGCTGGGTGGCTTTCTGGTGGCATTGGCAGGGAGTGGGGTAAGTATGAAGGTGTTGAAGCGCAACCGGATAGAATGACCCATTTCTAAATCATTTAGGATGGCAGCAGGATGGCATATATTGTTCATGACAGAAGAATGATACGGTTGTAAATATAAACATTATAATTGTGCAAGATAACGAAAAAGAGAAAAGAAAGAAGAAAATAATATTATATGTTGACAAAGGGAAAAATATAGTGTATATTTTAGTTGTTAATAATTAATATATCAATTTTTTTTGCTGCAATGTTTAAACGATTAAGCACAGGATGAACATATTTTTTAATAATATCTCCTGTGTTATAAAAAACTGGCTAGTTTAAACGATTAAGCAAAAGAAAAGCGAAGGAGGTTTTTATGAAAGGAAAAAAATGGATTGCAATGATGATGACAACGGCTATGGCATTGGGATTGTTTGCAGGATGTGGTTCTTCGGGCAATACGGAGAGCGCAGGCGGTACGCAGAGCCAGGAGAATACCCAGGAAGAGGCTGGAGAAGAAGTTTCAGAGGAAGCTACGGATGAGGCTGCGGAGGATACCGCAGATAATGCAGGGGGCAGCAAGATTACAATTTGCACCTGGAATGAACAGAATCCGAACGATGATTTAAATATGTATTTACAGTGCAAAAATGCTACGGGGATTGATTTGGAAGTAACGGTAATACCGGAAAGCGATTATTCCTCCAAATTAAACCAGATGGTTGCAACAAAGGATGATTCCATTGATGTTTATATTCTTTGGGAAAGCGATATTGCAAATTTCGCGGAAGTGGACGGGATTGTTCCGTTGGATGATTACCTGGCAGGGTCAAGCATTGATACAGGAGACTTTATCCCTGCAGTAGCCGCTTTATCGGAAGGGATGGGGGGAACTTATGGGCTTCCCTGGTGCGCTGCAACAGAGATTCTCTTCTATAACCAGGATATGTTTGATGCGGCAGGCATCGACTATCCTACCAATGACTGGTCTTATGCAGATTTCCTGGCAGCAGCCGAAAAACTGACGGTAAAAGATGGGGATGCCACCAGTGTTTATGGGTGCAGCCTTCCCAATGTACAGACATGGTGGGCAGGCATTGGAGGAGCAGGAGACCAGGTTTATGACCCTTCAACGGGTGAAATGGTAATTGGTTCGGGCGCAGAAGAATTTATCGGCGATTGTGCTGATATGGTAAGCAAAGGCATTATGCCGGAGCCGTCTTCCGATACGGCAGATTTATTCGCATCGGGGAAAGCAGCCATGGCATGGGCAGGAAGCTGGAACATTGCAACATATGGGGATGGGCTTGGATTCAACTGGGATATAGCTACGCTCCCTACGAATAAGGTAAAGTATAACACCTTACATACTGGCTTCTATACAATCAATGCCAACAGCAAGGACCCGGAAAATGCATGGAAGGTAATTGAATATCTGATGAGCCAGGAAGGACAGACAATCAATTCAAAGGCCAGCGGCAATATGTCGGCGCTGAAGACGATTGCTGACGAGGGCGCATGGAAAGTGGAATCCGCAACAACAATTGAAAATTGGGAGGCTATGACGGATTCGCTCTCAGCCGGTATTTTTGGATATACATGCCTGCCGTCCGGCGTTACCGGCAACGCAATAAGCAACTTCAATTCTGCAGTAATGGGTCAGATGACACCGGCAGAAGCGGTTCAGAGCTCTTCCGATTATGCGGCAGAAACAATCGGATATTAATATGAATTGGAATATTGAGAAAAGGTAGTTATAAAGGGCAATTTCAGTTTCTGGATTTGCCCTTTATAAGAAAGGGAGGACGAGAATGAGCAATGAGAAAAAGAAAAAACGCCTTTCGCCAAGAAAGAAAAAGGATACTTTAACAGCATATGCGTTTATTTCACCATGGATTATCGGATTTGCCTGTTTTACACTGTTCCCAATTTTTTTTATGCTCCAGGTCAGCCTGACAAACCGGAAGCTGAATGGAATATCTAAATTTATTGGATTTAAAAACTATATGAATATGTTTAAAAGCCCTGCGTTTTGGAACTCCATTAAAGTGACGCTGCTTTTTACCATCATCATGGTGATTGTAACAACGGTATGGGCAGTCATTATGGCTCTTTTGCTGAATCAGAAGCAGCGATTGAACGGTATTTTCCAGTTTTGCTACTTCCTTCCATCGGTCATACCGTCCGTAGCCCTGGCATATGCATTCCGGACCATTTTTGGAAAGGAAGCCGGGCTTCTCAATGCATTTTTATCTTTGGTTTCGGGGAAAAATGTGTCGGTGAACTGGCTGTATAATCATTCGACGGTATATATGGCGGTCTTCTTTATCACGCTTTTTACATATAATACGGGGCAGATGATGTTGATTTTCCGCTCCGGGCTAAGCGATGTACCAGGTGAGTTATACGAGGCATGTGACTTGGATGGCGCGGGGGCATTCCGGAAATTTTTCAGCGTGACATTGCCTATGATTTCGCCGCTGGTCCTTTTCAATGCGGTGAATGGGTGTGTCAGCGCCCTGAATGGTTCGTTCGCCCTCTTATACCCTTTGACAGGGGAGAGCGGGAATCCGGATGGAATGACACAGGTACTGAGCCTTTTGATATATAAAGAGGCATTCAGCAATATGAAAGTAGGGTATGCCTGTGCGCTTTCGGTACTTCTGTTCCTGCTTGCGGCATTGTTTGGAACGGCATTGTTTTCGCTGTCCAAGAAATTTGTATATTATGAGAATTGACGGGAGGGGAGAGTATGAAGTCTGTAAAAGCAAAACAGAGGTTGAATTCATGTATCCTGTATTTGATAAAAATCATAGTGGCTGTAATTATGTTTTTGCCGATTATCTGGATTTCCACAGGTGGCTTTAAGACGCTGACAGAATTTACATCATCGCCCAATATTATACCGGAAAACTTTACTATGGAAAATTTTAGCTATATTTTTAAAAGCTCTAATATTTGGGTTTATGTAAGGAATACTGTCCTTTTAATGTTGGGAACTACGGTTGGAACGCTTTTGTCTTCGTCCTTAGTGGCTTACCCGCTGGCCCGTATGGATTTTGTAGGTAAAAACGTTATTTTTACGATTATAATCGCTACGATGATGATTCCCAATATTGCGCTTATTATTCCGCAGTATATTATGTTTGGGAAGATTGGATGGCTGGATTCTCTGCTGCCGATGATTGTGCCTGCATTTTTTGCGTATCCCTATAATGTTTTTCTTTTCCGCCAGTTTTTCCGCACTATTCCCAGGGAATTGGACGAATCGGCTACGATTGACGGATGCAGCCGGGTGCAGATTTTTTTCAAAGTGCTTGTGCCGTTGTCAAAACCGACTTACGCAACTATCGCCGTCCTTTCCTGCGTGTTTTGGTGGAATGAGCTGACGCAGCCTGTTTTCTATATCAATAGCGACCAATGGAGGACAATGACAATTGCGTTAATGACAAGTTATATGTATACATCAGGGAATGCATTTGTTATCAATTGGCCATCCATTATGGCAGCGGCAACGCTGATGATTGTTCCGCCTATGTTGTTATACTTTTTTGGCAACAAGTTTTTGGTTGGGGGTATTAAAACAACCGGCCTGAAAGGATAAACCGAGATTGACAGAAAATGTCCGAAATGCCAGAATATAGGGGAAGGAGGTGTTCCGTATGACATTAAAGGAAATTGCAGCCCAGGCTGGGGTCTCCACCGCAACGGTTTCTTATGTGCTGAACGGAAGCGCAAGGGTGAGTGAGGAAACGAGGCGGAGGATAGAAAAAATTGTAAAGGACACCGGATACAGAACCAATATTTTGGCACAGAGCCTTAGGAAAAACAGGACTTCCCTGATAGGGGTGGTTGTAGAAGATGTGACGGTGTGGCATACGGCGTATGTGATTGACGGGATAAATGCGCTGGCAGAGGAAAAGGGATACCACACTATATTAAGCAATCTGCGGCTTTTGAGTAAAATAGAATCCCAGTTTGAACATATTTCAAAGTTTCAGCGGGATATCGACAAGGCGGTGGATATTCTTCTTCGCATGCAGGTGGATGGTATTATTTATGTGGGGATGCATGACAGGGAGATTAAGGACGTATTGCATGATATCGATAAGCCGGTAGTATATTGCTACTGCTATACGGCCGGAGAAGGGTCATCGGTGCGCTACAGCAATGAAAAAGCAGCATATCAGATGACAAAATATTTTCTGGAAAGGGGCCATAAGGATTTTGCAGTCATTAAAGGCTCTAAACAGTCGGAACCGACGTTTATGCGGATGAGGGGTATTGAACATGCGCTGAGGGAAGAGGGAATCAGCCTTAAGGAAAAAAATATTATTATAGGGGATTGGAAATATAAGGAAACAAGAGTTCAGGTACAGGAAATGTTAAAGCGGCCTGACTGCCCCCAGGCATTTATTGCCATGAATGATGAAATGGCGGTGGCGGTAAGGGATGCTGCATTTGAAGCCGGGTTTCGGATTCCGGAAGATATTTCCCTGTCGGGTTTTGACAATGCTGATATTGTTCATTATGGGCAGCCTAAGATTACTACGATAGACCGCCCTTTGCACAATATGGGATATAAATCTATGGAACTTCTTGTGGACCAGATTGAGAATGGATATGATGGGGATGTGAATATTACGCTCCCGTGCAGGATTGTGGAAGGTACATCAATTAAAGTAATGGAAGAAAAAGAAGAGCAGTAAAAGGCCGGATATAAGCGGTTGGAACAGGGGGTTGCAAGCCCTTAAGCTATGAGGGTATTCGGCCAAACGCATGGGAATGGAGGTTTTTTTATTATGAATCGACGAACGCTTAGAAGTGTGGCATTGGACAAAGTACGGATTGACGATGCTTTTTGGAATAAATATATTAATCTGGTTGAGGACGTAATCCTGCCTTTTCAATGGGAATTGATAAATGACCGGGTAGAGGGCGCAGAGAAAAGCTATTGCATCCGTAATTTCCGTATTGCCGGAGGAAGTCAGGAAGGTGGGCATAAAGGGATGGTATTCCAGGACACCGATGTGGCGAAATGGCTGGAAGCCGTGGCATATTCCCTGGCAAAAAAGCCAAATGAACAGTTGGAAAAAATTGCGGACGAGGCAATTGACCTGATTGCGGATGCCCAATGCGAAGACGGATACTTAAATACATATTATACGATTACTGGGGGCAGACGCTGGTCAGATTTGTTTGAAGGCCATGAATTGTATACGGCGGGGCATATGATGGAAGCGGCGGTGGCTTATTATGAAGCTACGGGAAAAGAAAAATTTCTGGATGTGGTATCTCGGTTTGCAGACTATATGTGTGAAGTATTTGGCGCAGAGGAAGGGAAAAACCACGGATATCCGGGCCATCCGGAAGTGGAATTGGCATTGGTAAAGCTCTACCGTGTAACCGGAAGAAAACGATATCTTGAGCTGGCCGACTATTTTGTAAGGAATCGGGGAAGCAGGCCATGTTATTTTGAAAGCGAGGAATGCATCCGTGAGGGAAAATATATTTTCCCTGAATTCGCAGATTTTGGGTTGGATTATGCGCAGGCACATATTCCGTTAAAAGAGCAGCGGACAGCAGAGGGGCACGCTGTCCGTGCGGTATACCTTTACAGCGCTATGGCAGATTTGGCCGACGAATACCAAGATGAAGAATTGCTTAAGCAATGCGAGGCCCTTTGGGAAGACATTACACAGAAAAAAATGTATATTACCGGGAGCATTGGCTCCGCCGCTGATGGCGAACGGTTCACCTGTAGCTATGATTTGCCCAATAATACCAATTATTCGGAATCCTGCGCCACCATTGGCCTGGCGATGTTTTCCAACCGGATGTTCCGTGCTACCAGGAACGGGAAATATATGGATACCGTGGAACAGGCGCTTTACAATACACTGCTTGCGGGGATTGCCATGGATGGGAAACATTTTTTCTATGTAAACCCGCTGGAAGTAATTCCCCAGGTGGCAGAAAACAACCCTACAATGGAACATGTAAAGACAATGAGGCAGAAATGGTTTGGAGTGGCCTGCTGCCCGCCGAATATTTCCAGGACGCTGGCCTCTATCAGCAATTATATGTATGCAATGGAAGGGAATACTCTGTATTCTAACCTGTTTATAAGCAGCGAAATCCATGGAGAACTGGAAGCAGGGGAAATCGCTTTACGCATCACTGCCGATTATCCCAGGGATGGGAAGGTACAATATGAGATATTAGGGGAGACGGCTGGAAAATTCGTGCTTGCAATCCGTAAACCAGGGTATTGTTCTTCTTACCGGATGAGGATAAACGGAGAGGATTGTTCTCCTGTCTGCGAGAATGGCTATCTGTATTTGGACAGGGAATGGCAGCCGGGGGATAAGGTGGAAATGATTTTGGATGTTCCTTTCCGGTTTGTCCGCTGCAATCCCAGAGTGAATGAGAATATCGGCAAGATAGCGTTGGTAAAAGGCCCCTGGGTTTACTGCCTGGAAGAAGCGGATAACGGAAATTATTTAAAATCCATTGTAGTTTCGTCCGATACGGAAATTAAAGAAGACTTTAAAGAAGATACTTTAGGCGGAATATTATGCGCAGTGTTTAAAGGAAAAAGAATCGACTACTCAGCCATATCGGATGAACTCTATACCGGGGAAAAACCGATGTATATGGAGGACGAGTTTACTGCTGTACCATACGGTGTCTGGAATAACCGGGGAAAAGGGGAAATGATTGTATGGATGCGGGAAGCTTAAGATTAAGCGGAAATAGCCGGCATGGAAGACATTGAACGAATCTCTTAAAAATTCATATTGCCATTTGGCTACCGAAATGCCCCCGTTGCTTGCAGCGGGGGCTATTTTCTCCGTACCATTTTAATGCAGACATGCAAATTGTGATTGCCTTTTCCCCTTGGTATTGCTTACATTTGCTTGTACGTTTTGCAGGCAGCCATACATAGAAAAACCACCCCTAAACTCCAATGTCATTTAGTTAACGATGGCGGACGCCGTGAGGGAAATAAAATGCTCCGTCGCCACGCTCCCGCTCCAAAAA
>QXWV01000036.1 GCA_009911195.1 Lachnospiraceae bacterium
CTTTTAAGGGGCTCCTTAAGCATTTTATTTCCCTCACGGCTGGGCTGAGGTGCTAACTTAATGACATTGCCCTAAACTCTTCATGATAAGAGAATAAAATGTACACCGGAATACCAATTTAGGACTACCCCTGTTTTACCAAAAGTGGTAATATATATGAAAGCTGTTACGGAACTGGAATGGAGGAAAAAAGATATGCCAGAGAAGAATCTTGATTTTGACAGGGTAATAGACCGGAGGAATACGAAGTCCATCAAATATGATTTAGCGGCAAAGAAGGGGATGCCGGAAGACATTTTGCCTTTATGGGTGGCGGATATGGACTTTCAGGTATCCTCCTATATTCAGGAAGCAATCATCCGACAGGCGGAGCACGGGATTTTCGGATATAGCAATGTGGGGGAGGAATATTTTGAAATAGTAAAGGGGTGGATGAAACGCCGGCACGGCTGGGATGTGGAGGCGGACTGGCTGGTGAAAACACCGGGGGTTGTATTCGCTTTGTCGCTGGCCGTAAAAGCCTTTACGGAATCAGGGGACAGTATATTAATACAACAGCCTGTTTATTATCCTTTCAAAAGAGTAATAGAGGCGAATGGCAGAAGAACTGTCAGCAATACGCTGATATATAAGGATAATAGATATTTTATGGATTTTGAAGACTTTGAAGAAAAGATTGTGAAAGAGAAGATTAAGCTGTTTATCCTGTGCAATCCCCATAACCCGGTAGGGCGTGTATGGACGGAGGAGGAACTGATAAAGGTGGGGGATATTTGCCAGAAACATCATGTAATAGTGATAAGCGATGAAATCCATGGAGACTTTGCATTTAAAGGAAAGCATCATGTGTTTGCAGGAATAAAGAAAGAGTATGGGGAGTTTACAGTGACTTGTACAGCGCCCAGCAAGACCTTTAACCTGGCGGGGCTGCAATTGTCCAATATTTTTATCAGCAATCCGGAACTGAAAAAAGCATTTTGCGCCCAGATGGATATTGTAGCATATGAGGAAACCAATGTGATGGGGATGGTGGCCTGCGAAGCGGCATACAAAGACGGCGGCGAGTGGTACGAAGCAATGCTCAAGTATGTGGAAGGAAACATTGCCTTTACAAAAGAATATGTGGAAAAGAATATCCCCGGGGTAACTATGGCGGAGCATGAAGGAACCTATCTTGTCTGGCTGGACTTTGGGCAGCTAGGGATGAGCGGGGAGGAACTGGAGGAAATGATTGTCCACAAAGCCAGATTATGGCTGGATAGCGGAACTATGTTCGGGGAAAGCGGGGCAGGCTTCCAGCGGGTGAATGTGGCATGTCCGAGGAAAATATTGGAGGAAGCGCTGGAGAGGATTAAGATGGCGGTTTTAGGGTGAATACTGTATTTACTGGAAGAAAAAAAGTCGGGCAGGCGGCAAGCGGCTGCCGAAATGATGAGGGATGGGGAAGAACGTGGAAGCGATAAAAAGGAAGGGAAATTGGCCATGAAAACGAAAAGTGAAGTAATAAAATATGGATTATCTTTCCCCCAAACTTACCAGGACAGCCCATTTCATGATGATAATTGGATATTGATACGCATCAAGGGAACGAAAAAAGCTTTTGCATTTATTTATGAGCGGGAAGGGAATGTATGGGTGAATGTGAAAGTGTCGCCGGAATGGAGGGATTTTTGGCGGGATGCATATGACGGGGTGATTCCGGCCTATCACCAGAACAAGGAGCATTGGAACAGCATTATCCTGGATGGCTCGATACCGGAAAAGGATGTGAAGAGGATGATTGCGGAAAGCTATGATTTGGTAAATTTATGATTTCAGGAGCAGTATAAATGAAAATTCTTGTTGTAGAGGATGACCATACTTTGAATAACGGTATTGCCCTTTCGCTAAATGGCGAGGAAACCCTTCAGGCATTCAGCCTTTCCCAGGCGCGGAGCTTGTTTGATGAAAGCATAGACTTAGTGATTCTGGATATCAACCTGCCCGATGGAAGCGGCCTGGATTACTGCAGGGAAATACGGGGAAAAAGTGGGGTTGCGGTAATTTTCCTTACCGCCAATGATATGGAAATCGACATAGTGACCGGGCTGGAGACGGGGGCGGATGATTATATTACAAAACCCTTTTCCCTTATGGTGCTCCGGGCCAGAGTCAATGCAATTTTCCGTAGAAAGCAGGGGCAGATGGGAAACAGTAATGTGCAGGAAAAGAACAGTATGCAAATTACTGGCGGCCAGGACAGCTTCAATCAAGGGAAATTTTTCTTCGATTTTGAACGGATGCTGTTTACAGTGGATGGCAGTTTGGTGGAACTTAGCAAGACCGAACAGAAGCTTCTGAGGCTGCTTGTGTCCAATCGGGGAATGACCTTGTCCAGGGAAATGCTGATGGAACGTATTTGGACGGATGGGGCGGAATTCGTGGAAGAAAATGCATTGTCGGTAGCGATGAACCGCCTGCGCGCCAAGCTACCGGGAATTCCGGTGAAGACGGTATATGGGATTGGCTATGTTTGGGAAAGGGAAGATGTCTTGGAAAAGAGATAATAAGAAAAATGAATACAAATATATTTGGAGAAGAAAATTTACTTTTACTGGCTATTGTGATGCTTCTTGCGGGACTGGGGTTTTTGTATTACAGGGTGCAGCGGGAATGGGGACGTATCGACAGGATGATAGATGCGGCAAAGGATGGGAGCTTTTCGGAAACGGAATTCAATGAAGGTAAGCTTTCCCGCCTGGAAGCGAAAATGTATCAATACCTGGCGGCAGGCCATCTTTCCAGGCAGCAGATGGAAGAGGAAAGGGAAAAAATTAAAACGTTGGTAAGCGATATTTCCCACCAGACTAAGACGCCTATTGCAAATATGCTCTTATATACCCAGCTTTTGGAAGAAAATAAGAGTTTGGATGAGGATGCGAAAAATATAGCGGTGCAGATTGAGGAGCAGACCAATAAACTGAATTTTCTGATTCAGTCTTTGATAAAGACCTCCCGGCTGGAGAGCGGCATGATATCGTTGATGCCGGGGAATAACCGGATTGATGAGCTGATATCCAAGCTGGATTATGCCGGAGCGGCCGAACAGAAGGGCATTTCTTTTTCTGTGGGGGAGGTGCCCCGGTTGACCGCATTTTTTGATATGAAATGGACGCTGGAGGCATTAGCTAATATTGTGGATAATGCGCTAAAATACACAGCGCCGGGGGGGAGTGTGGAAATAGGGGTCAAAGATTATGAAATGTTCGTGCGAATTGATATTAAAGATACTGGCATCGGGATGAAAGAGGAGGAAACCGCGAAAATATTTTCCCGATTTTACCGTTCCCCTGCAGTGGGCGGGAAAGAAGGGGTGGGAATCGGCCTGTATCTTGTGAGGGAAATTTTAAGCAGAGAAGGCGGATATGTGAAGGTGGCTTCCCGGTTTGGGGAAGGCTCCGTGTTTTCTGTGTTTCTTCAAAAAAAATGATATATCCATTAAATTCTTCTAACCTTTCTTTCGGAATCCATAATTCTTTATGGCAATCATTATATTTTACATTCCACTCGGATGCAAAATCCGTTGTATACCGCTTTCTTCTATTAGTTCTAATTCTTTTGTTCCAACTGGTCTGTATAAAAATATTCTTGCTTCCCCCATTTTTAGAATTCTTTATTTAAAAATTAATTCTTTCCATTCTGTAAGATTTAAGAAAGAGTGTGGAAAGAATCGTTGGTTATATTGTTAAATGTAAGGGCGGGAAGAATGACAGAAAGGATGTGTGAATTTATGGAAATTTTGAAAACAAAAGGGTTAAAGAAATATTACGGGAGCGGCGATATTGCCGTAAAAGCGCTGGACGGCGTGGATTTTTCGGTGGAGAACGGGGAGTTTGTGGCGATTGTGGGAACTTCAGGCAGCGGGAAATCCACGCTGTTGCATATGATTGGCGGCCTGGACCGGCCTACGGAAGGGGGCGTGGAGGTAGCGGGGAAAAATATTTTTTCCCTAAAGGATGATGCCTTAACCATTTTCCGGCGCAGGAAAATAGGATTCATTTTCCAGAGTTATAATCTGGTTCCGGTGCTAAATGTGTATGAGAACATTTTGCTCCCCATCGAACTGGACGGAAACCAGGTGGATGAAAAATATCTGGGCAGGATTATCCAAACATTAGGGCTAGAGGAAAAAGTGAATAATCGGCCTAACCAGCTTTCCGGCGGGCAGCAGCAGAGGGTGGCCATTGCCCGTGCACTTGCATCCAAACCGGCTATCGTGTTGGCGGATGAGCCTACGGGAAATCTGGACAGTAAGACCAGCCAGGATGTGATGGGGTTTCTGAAAGTGACTGGCGAAAAATTTAAGCAGACTATTGTAATGATTACCCATAATGAGGAAATAGCCCAGATGGCGGACAGGATTATACGCATTGAAGATGGCAGGATTGTAGGGTAAAGAGGTATTTTTTATTCGGGTTTGGGTTGCAGATTGAGGAAAGGGAATGGTTATCAGTATGTTTAAAGTAAACAGTAAGAAGGCGGTCCGGCGGATTGCTGATAAAAGTTTTTTGGCGAACAGGACGAGGAATGTGATTGCGGTGGCTGCTATTATGCTGACTTCCATCTTGTTCACAGCGCTTTTTACCATCAGCAGCGGAATGGTTGAAAATATGCAGAAGCAGACCATGCGCCAGGCTGGAGGCGATGGGATGGGGGTTTTGAAATATATTACCGACGAGGAATATGAGAAAGTAAAAAAGCATGAATTGGTGGAAGAAATATCCTATAACCGTATTTTGTGTGACAGTGTGGAGAACGAAGAACTGCTAAAACGCCATGGGGAATTTTATTATATGGATGACACTGCTATCCGGCTGGGGTTCTGTGAGCCTACAGAGGGGCATAAGCCGGAGGCGGAGAATGAAATTATGATGGACACTAAGGCGATACAGCTTTTAGGGCTGGAACAGAAGGTGGGAGCGCCCGTTACCTTGGAGCTGATTGTCCACGGGAAAGCGGTGAGCAGGGAGTTCGTCCTTTCTGGATGGTGGGAAGCGGACCCGATATTTAACGTGTCCATTTTGATTGCATCCAGGGCTTATGTGGATGCCCATATGGATGAATTGTATAAAAGCTACGGCGAGGGCAACGCGGAACTGACAGGCGTGATTAACAGCTATATTATGTTCCGTAATTCCTGGGGGCTGGAAGGCAAACTGGAGAGGGTAATCACGGAAAGCGGTTTTTCCCAGGATGAAAATTCGGATAATTATGTGGAAAGCAACGTAAACTGGAGCTACCTTTCTGCCGGAATGGGCACAGACCCGGGTGCAGTCGCCGGGATAGCGGCAGCCCTTGTGCTTATTATGCTGACAGGGTATTTGATTATTTATAATATTTTCCAGATTTCTGTTGTAAAGGATATCCGTTTTTATGGTTTATTAAAAACAATAGGTACTACGGGCAGGCAGGTGAAAATGATAATCCGCAGGCAGGCGCTGCTCCTGGCGTGCATTGGAATCCCCATAGGGCTTTGCGGGGGATATTTCATCGGCTGTGGCCTGGTTCCTGTAGTTATGGATTCCATGGCTTTCGAGGGGAAGGCTTTTATGACGGAAACATCTGCCAATCCGCTTATTTTTGCGGGAAGCGCTGTTTTTTCATTAATTACTGTAGTGATTAGCACAGCAAAGCCGGGCCGGATAGCGGCCAGGGTATCCCCGGTGGAAGCGGTACGTTATACGGAAGGGCTGAACAAGGCAGCCCGTGGGACGAAGAGGAAAAAGCCCCGGTTTGTGCTGTTCCGTTCCAAAACTGCATCTATGGCGGCGGCTAACCTTGGCAGGGATAAAAGAAGGACGGTTTTGGCAGTGCTGTCCATGGCTCTTAGCCTGGTGCTCTTTAATACGGTTTACACATTCAGCATTGGCTTTGATATGGATAAATTTCTTTCCAAATTTATTCAGTCGGATTTTCTGGTGGCTCACGCGGTATATTTTAACTATGGCTATTCGGGGATAGATACTTCCCTTTCGGAAGAAATGATAGAGGCTATTGAGGAACAGCCCGGCTTTGAGGAAGGGGGGGAAATATACGCAAATATCAGGGATGCAGAATTATTTACAACAGTTCCGGTGAAAGGGGAAAAGGAGGAGAAATTCCATTTAAATATGCTGGAAGACGGAACCACATACTGTGCAGTCTACGGCATGGAAAATTTTCCGCTTAATCAACTGGAAGTGATTGAAGGGGAGATAGATATAGAAAAACTGAAAACTGGAAAATATATATTGGAAGGAATGATTTGTGATGATTTTGACGAGCCTTATTGGGAAACATCCCACTATAATATTGGGGATAAAGTAGTTTTGTATAATTACAGAGGAACTTCGGATGTACGGGGCGAAAATGAATTTACAGAATATGAATTTGAAATTATGGCGAAGGTAAAAGTAAAATATTATACCAATTCCTGCGGTATGGCTTACAATTATAACTACTATCTTCCGGCAGATGTATATAAGCAAATGGTAATGCGCCCGGGCATAATGAATTATACATGCAATGTTAGCCCGGAAGGAATGGAAGGGATGGATGCATTTTTAGAAAATTATACAAAAAATGAGGAACAAGTGATAAACTATACGTCCAGGAATAAGAGGGCAGGGGAATTTAAAGGGGTGCAGAATATGGTGCTGTTAATCGGAGGCATCCTCAGCTTTATTATCGGGCTGATAGGGGTACTTAACTTTATCAATTCCATGCTCACCAGCATTATTACAAGGCGCAGGGAATTCGCCGTACTGCAGTCCATCGGCATGACCACAGGGCAGCTTAAAAGGATGCTGGTAATGGAAGGGATGATTTACGCAGCCTGGGCAGGTATCGCGGCCCTCCTTTTGGGCACTGCTTTATCTTTCGTGGCGGTAAAGCAAATCCTGTCTCAGCTATGGTTTTTTACCTATCGTTTTACGCTTCTGCCGCTGATTGCCATTATTCCGGTATTGGTTATTTTGGGAGTGCTGATTCCGGGGGTTATGTTGAAGTCGGTGGAAAAGCAGAGTATTGTAGAGAGGATACGGGAAAATTGATTTGTTTAACATTCCTGCACTGGAAAAGGCTTTGCCTATTCACTTTCGGGAAAAAAATTCCGATATATAAATATAATATTTTTTACAGTTTCATATGGTGTAAAAATATAATATGGGGGTCAAAAACCCCGCTGTAAGCAACGTGGCATCAAACATATCCCGCCCGAAGGGGTGGGGGATTACCAGAATCAAGGAGGATAATGGTATGGGGGTAAAGGGAATTGGCGAAACGGCTGCGAAGGTATCCACCGCCCATGTGGCAACTACCGCCCGGAAAGCAGAGGGAACTGCGAGGCGGTCGGTGAATATTTCCAAGCCGGGCAATAAAAAAAGGAAAAGGCTCAATTACAATTACAGGGAACTATCCAATCAGCTAATGCGTACAAGAACTTCGATGGGGGCAAGCCAAGTGCTGGTAAGGGCTTTCCAGAAAGTGGGTATATTGCAAAGGCAGTACAGAAGCGGGGATTACAATGAAAATGAAGCGAGGAGGGCGCTGATACACGCAGAGGCCATTGCCCGTGTGGCCAGGAAACGGGTAAAGCACCTGAAAGAAGAGGAGCGCCTGAAAAAAGGAGGCCTCTGTGAAGCGGAGCTGGAGGAAGAACGGGAAGAATTCAGGCCGGAAGATATGGATTTACAGAAACAGAAACCGCCGGAAATAGACAGTGAAGAGATAAAAAGGCTCATGGAGGAACTGGAAGCGGCGATGAAGGAGTTGGAGAGGGAGAGCATGGAAACTATGGAAGAACTAACAGTGACCGTGCAGGAAGACATGGACCCCGAAGACTTGAAAATGCTGAAAAAGAAGCACAGGTCAAAGGAGTTGCGTGAAATCATGGAAGCCGACCTAAGATACCTGAAAGCCCTCTTCCAGGAACTGGAGAAAGAACGGCGGGAAGGCAGCAGTAGCAGTGCAGTCAACCCGGGTAGCAGCAACAGCGATTTATCAGGGGTGACTTTAGAACTGGCCGGAATGGAGATGGCAGCCCAACCCACCGCCACAGCCGCCATACCGGCAGAAGGCGCCAGCGTAGATATATCGGTATGAGATGCCGGAAAGGACAAATAGGGAATTAGAAAAACAGCATATGCCCTGGGCAAATGCGGAACTATAATAGGAGAAAAACATGGCAGAAATAACAGAAAAAGAGCAGTTGATATTTGATATTGTGCAGGCAGAATGGGATATGTTCCAGAATGTCTACAACACAGGCGGGCGGGCATCCTGCCAGGAAGACCCGGACACATTCTTTAGGATGAGGATGAGCCAGTGGATGGTTTATGAGGACGAAATCCTGGAAAGCTATGCGAATGATATTCGGAAAGCTATTGAGGAGGGCAGAAACCTATTGTTTGAAAAATATGCCCGGATGATGGAGGTTACTTACCCGGAAGAATATGAGAATGTAAAAGAATATTTGCCGGAAGTAAGCCCGGAAAAGAAACGGATGGCTGAAGAAATTGTAAAAATTCATATAGAATGGGACAGATATATGGCAGAGCATTACCCCAACATACGGGCACAAGGGAGAGTCATGACCACCGAGGAGGATTCCATCAAAGACGGCTCGTCCACAGAAAGCTATCTGCGGGGGGAATTGCTGACTTATTCGGAGCATACGGTTTCCCTGATTTTGCGTCAGGTAAAAGAAGCCTATGAAAAGGGCAAAAACATGGAAAAAGAAATCATAGAGAATGAAACGAAATTTTATGGATACAGCAGTATCGAAGATGCGGAGCAAAGACATGGGGAGCTGGCGCATTGATAGAGCAGAAGGGTTTGGAAAACTTTTTCAAAAATGCAGCCTTCTGCGCACCGCATCCCGAAGCCTGCGGACAGATAGCAGGGTAATCAGGGCGATGACGATAATCCCGCAGACGGTAAGGACAATTGCAGACCAGGACAGGGAAAGGGGATTACCGAAATAACGGTCAATAAACAGTTCGATGCCTACGCAGAGCACAGCGGCTTCCGCGAAAATATAGAGCGCCGTAGCGATAATGGAAACGGGCAGCCTGCGGATGCATAGGGTGAGGATTTCGGCCAATAGGGTTGCCAGGGCAACAATCGGCACGGCCAGTTCCCAGAACCATCGGGGGGAGCTGGTCAGGTAGGTAATCATATAAAGATAACCGCCTATGGCAACCCCGTCCAAAAGCAGGGAAAGGTAAATAGGCTGCTTCGTATAAATGACGGCCGGGATAAACAGCACGAACAAAATAATACAAATCCCGATAATCAGCAAGGACCAGAGAGTTTTTGTAAATACAAACAAGTTCAGCAAAGCGCATCCCACGGAAGCTGCTAACAGCACAACCGTCAAAAGGATGCCCAAATCTTTTCTTTTTACCGTTTCTACCTGACCCTTTTCCATGGGATAAGGGGAAGGCGTATCCATTTTCAGCATTTCCCCCGGATGAATCACAGGAGTATGGCAAAGAGGGCAGGATTTTAATGAAGAATCCAGTTCCACCCCACAGTTCACACAATATGACATGATAATTACCTATCCTTTCTTAAATGGACTCTTAGTCAGGCGTCCGGTTGCTTTCTATTTTAACATGAATACCATCTTGCACCAGTTTGCGGAAAAAATACCGTTCCACGTCCGCCTCTTTGATGCTGCTGGCAAAATTAATCGTCAAGGTATCTTCAAAGCTGGCGATGGCACAGTTTGTACGGGAGGAAAAAGGCTGCCCCATATAAATGTCGAACCGTTCAATATAAGGCTTCATATCTTCCGGCACTTTCAGCGCCCCCATATTGGTCAGTCCGGCGGAAGAATTTTTATCCTGCACCTTCGTATAAAAAAGGCGCACCGTAAAATCCTTGATGAAAAGAGGGACAATCCGTATTAAAGGATGCCTCTGCGTGGCAGCATTAGTGGTAATATCGCCCCTCAAAAATTTTTCATTAATGTAATATCTCATATAATTCCGGACATGAATCACAATTTCATCAAAAGTATATTCCCCCAGCCTGGGGTCGATAGAAGGATATACCATAGTAATAAAGTTGCGCAGCGTCCTAGAGGGGAAAAAGCGCCTTAGGTTGACCGGCATGGCTATTTTAACGGGAAGAAGTTTCCTGTGCCAGCTATGCTCTTGCTTTTGGAGCAGGGCATACAGCAGGACAGAATTCAGATATTCCGTAATGGTAGCATTATATTTTGCTGCTACTGCCATGACTTGCTTGACTGACATAATGCCATCAATAATATTCAACGTATAAAATGGCTCCTTGGTGCCCCTGACACGGTAGGCTTTTTCGCCGGGGCGGGGCGGGCGTACCTGGGCATTGGCATAACGCATGTAGGCATCTTCCAGCTCTTCCGGGTCTGGCGCCCCGTTTATATCCAAAACAAAGCCGCCGTTAGAAACGGTATGCCCCAGCAGCCTTAAATAAACAGCGGTCATCGTCTGCAATACGCACATACCGCCGGTGCCATCGCCCAGGCTGTGATGTGCTTCCAGGGCAATCCTCCGTTCGTGATAGTAAATGCGGATGAGATAACGGTTGTTCGCCTTAAATGGCATAGGCATACAAGGGTTTTTAATATCCGGCTGTACAAAAGGGCCAGGCCGGTGGTTGGATTCCAGGTAACGCCAGAAAAGCCCTTTTCGGATGGCTACTTTATAAGTAGGAAAGCGCTTAAGGGTGATATCGGCCGCCTGTTGGAGAATTTCCGGGTTGATATTTTCTTTCAACACAACGGAAAGCCTGTAGACGGAAGAAAAATCCCGGCGCTGTAGGGTAGGGTAAACAATGGCGGACAAATCCAGCTCATACCATATTTTTCTGTCATTCTTTTTCTTGATAGCCATAGGAAACCCTCTTGAAAAAAACCAATTTAGAGTATACTATAATTCCAAGCACCCTTGCGCAAAGGGAAGCAGGAAGGGAAACGATGTTCTTTGTTTCAATAGTATACCACATTTTTAGTGTTGTGTGTTAGAATTGATTCAATTATCAACCGCAAAGCTAAAAGGTCTATGGGAAAACAATAGGAAGAAAGGGTATGGTCGATATGGCATTGACGGAGAAAAGGAATTTAAATTTGCTGAATCTTATAAAAAAGGTACACAGTGTGGTGGAGAATGTGGATATTGAGAAGCACAGGCAGTCACAGGACTACTTTGGGGTGATTCTGGGAAACAGCAAGGATACGGTGATTCATGAAGTTGTTATAGAAGACATTTATGCGGAATGGATATCGGTAAACCGTGCCCATATGAAAAAATATGTGATTCTTTACTGCCATGGGGGAGGATATTCCACTGGCAGCAGCTTATATGCCAGGACGCTGACCAGCAAGCTGGCCATGTCCACTTCTATGGATGTGCTATGCTTTGATTACCGCCTTGCACCGGAGAACCCTTATCCGGCAGCTTTGGAGGATGCGATGAAAGCATGGAATTATCTTATGCTTTTAGGATATGGGGCCAGGGATGTGGTAGTGGCAGGGGATTCCGCAGGGGGGAATCTGGCATTAGCCCTGGTGCATAAGCTGAAAAGCGAAAAACGGCTGCTCCCCAGAGGGCTGGCATTGATGTCGCCCTGGACGGACCTGACCGCATCGGGCCAGTCCTATGAGAAGAAAAAGGATGTAGACCCAGTATTGGACGCAGAATATATTGGGCAGATGGTGAATAATTATGCGGAGGGGCAGGATTTGGAAAATCCGTTTATTTCGCCGATTTTTGGAGATTTCGCCGATTTCCCATCCACATATATCCAGGTGGGGGACAACGAAATCCTGCTAAATGATTCCATTATGCTCCACCAAAAGATGATAGAGGCGAATGTGCCTGTGAGGATGGATATTTTCGAGGGGATGTGGCATGTGTTCCAGATGTCGCCCTTTAAAACGGCCTATGAAGCGATGGATAAGAATGCGGAATTCGTTTATACCATATGTAGATGAAATCGGTACTGGTAAAAGGTGCATGAATAGTAAATTGTAATTCATGCATCTTTTTGTGACGAAAAAAAAGGAATTCTCCATGGCATGCCGAATATATAAATTGAATACTGTAATTGAAGAGAGTAGAAAACGCCGTTTTGTGAAAGGATGGTGGTTTGGCTATGGGAATGTTAATCCGTGAAAAGCTGGAGCAATGGGAAAAGGAATACCTAAGCCCGTATGCTTCTTTGAGCATGAACTCAAGGGGGCGTTCCAGGGAGGAAGAGCAGTGCGATATCCGTCCGGTGTACCAAAGGGACCGGGATAGGATACTGCATAGTAAAGCTTTCCGAAGATTAAAAGATAAAACCCAGGTTTTTTTAACGCCGGAGGGCGACCACTACAGGACCAGGCTGACCCATACTTTGGAGGTATCCCAGAATGCAAGGACAATTGCGAAGGCGCTGCGCCTGAATGAAGACTTGGTGGAGGCGATTGCTTTAGGGCATGATTTGGGCCATACCCCTTTTGGCCATGCTGGGGAGAGGGCATTGAACCAAATTTGCCCCTACGGTTTCTGCCATAGCGACCAAAGCGTCCGTACCGTGGATATTTTGGAAAAAAATGGTATTGGTCTGAACCTGACGGATGAAGTGCGGGACGGGATACGGAATCATCAGACAAAAGGGATGCCATATACACTGGAAGGCAAAATCGTGCGTTATTCGGATAAAATAGCATACATACACCATGATATGGATGACGCTATCCGGGGCGGTATTTTAAAAGAATCGGATGTACCCAAGGAAATAGGGGAGGTTATCGGGTTTACCACAGGGGAAAGGCTGGACCATTTCATCCATGATTTAGTGACCTATAGCTATGAAAAAAATGATATCAGCCTGTCGCCGCCCGTGGATATGGCCATGAAAAATTTGCGGCGCTTCATGTTTGAGCGGGTTTACCAGAACAAAGAAGCAAAAGGGCAGGAAGCAAAAGCGGAGATGTTGATGGAGTCTTTATATGGCTATTACCTAAAGCACCTGGAAAAGCTGCCAGGGTATTCATTGGCGAGAATGGAAAAGCAGGGGGAAGCGCCGGAAATCATCGTATGCGATTACATAGGCGCAATGACCGACCGCTTTGCCATCGCCCAATACGAAGAACTCTTTATCCCCAAGTCATGGCATTATTAAAATAAATAGGATTAGGGTGTCAAAAGCCCTGGCTGCAATATGCCAGGCGTACTCCGCAGCCAGGGCTTTTGACACCCTAATCATAAATAGTTAATCAGAATCGGAAAACAGCAAGTGACCGGAACTGGAATAGGAGCAAAGATGTACTACCCTGATGATTTAGTGGAAGAAGTACGGACAAAAAATGATATTGTGGATGTGATTTCCGGTTATGTCCGGCTACAGAAAAAGGGGGCAAACCATTTTGGGCTTTGCCCGTTCCACAACGAAAAATCCCCTTCATTTTCCGTATCAGGCCCGAAACAGATGTATTACTGTTTCGGATGTGGGGCGGGGGGGAATGTATTTACCTTTATTATGGAATATGAGAACTATTCCTTTGCGGAAGCGGTAAAGCTTTTGGCGGAAAGGGCGGGGGTGAACCTGCCGGAGATAGAATATTCAGAAGAGATGAAGAGGAAAGAAAGCCGTAAAAGCAGGCTGCTGGAAATCAATAAAGAATCGGCCAGGTATTTTTACTACCAGCTCCGCTCTAAGCGGGGGGAGGCCGGTTACCGTTATCTGGCGGGGCGGGGGCTTGGAGAAGAAACGATGAAGAAGTTCGGCCTGGGGTTTGCCAGCGTTTCCAGCAATGATTTGGTACAATATCTCCGGTCAAAAGAATATTCCGATGATTTGATACAGGAAGCCGGGGTGGCAAGCTTCGACGAAAGGCTCGGGCTTCACGATAAATTCTGGAATCGGGTGATGTTCCCCATTCAGGATACGAACCACCGGGTTATCGGCTTTGGAGGCCGGGTGATGGGTGATGGGAAGCCAAAATATCTGAATTCCCCGGAAACCATGATTTTCGATAAAAGCCGTAATTTGTATGGTCTGAATTTTGCAAGGACATCACGCCGTAACCGCATGATTCTCTGCGAAGGGTATATGGATGTAATCGCTATGCACCAGGCCGGATTTACCGAGGCGGTGGCATCCCTGGGAACGGCTTTTACCATAGGCCAGGCTGGATTAATCGGCCGGTATGTGAAAGAAGTGCTGTTAGCCTATGACAGCGATGGTGCGGGAACCAATGCAGCGTTGCGGGCTATCGGCATATTGAAGGAAGCAGGGCTTGGCGGGAAGGTAATTAACATGGAACCCTATAAAGACCCGGATGAATTTATGAAAAACCTGGGTCCGGAGGAATTTGCCAAAAGGATTGAAACAGCGGAAAACAGCTTCTTTTTTGAACTGCGGATGCTGGAGCGGGAATATGATTTCAAAGACCCGGAATCCAAAACCAAATTTCATAGGGAAATTGCCCGGAAATTATGCGGTTTCCCGGAAGAAGTGGAACGGGAGAACTATTTGGAAGCCGTGGCAGAAAAATATCATATAGGCTTTGAAAACCTGCGGAAGCTGGTGGCTTCTTATGCGGCCCAGACCGGCCTGGCAGTGCCGGTAAAGCGTCCGAGGACGGGAATCGGGGAAAAGAAAAATGTGCCGGAGGAAAACAGGAAAAATGCCCAGAAGCTTTTGATAACATGGCTTACCGATGAACCGGAAATCTATCCTAAAATAGCAAAATATATCAGGGCGGAAGATTTTACGGTAGAATTATATAGAAAAGTGGCGGACAAGCTGTTAGAAGGGCTCTCCAAAGGGAATTTCAGCCCGGCATCGCTGATAAGCCTTTTTTCTGACGAAGAGGAGCAGCGTGAGGTGGCATCGCTTTTTAATACCAAGCTGGAAGCGCTGCAAACAAAGCAGGAGAGGGAAAAAGCCCTTCGTGATATCCTATATACGGTAAAAAGAAACAGCTATGAATTTTATTCTGAAAGAATGGGTGCGGATGTGGAAGCGCTGAATCAGGTAATTGCAGGAAAAAAAGCGCTGGAAGAACTTAGCAAAACGCATATTTCTTTGGATGAATGATAATACTATGACTACTTGAGGAAGGATGGAACCAAAAAATGGATGAAAACACACAAGCAAAGTTTGAGGAGCGCCTGAAAGAACTTCTAAACGCTGCGAAAAAGAAAAAGAATGTTTTGGAATATCAGGAAATCAGTGATTTCTTTACAGACATGACACTGGAAGAAGAACAATTTGACAGGATATTGGAAACATTAGAACAGAATAACGTGGATGTCCTCCGCATTACAGAGGATGACGATGTGGATGACGAGGAAATTATCTTGACGGAAGAGGATGAAGTGGATGTAGAAAACATCGACTTGTCCGTGCCGGACGGCATCAGTATTGAGGACCCGGTTCGGATGTACCTGAAGGAAATTGGTAAGGTTTCCCTTCTTAGCGCTGAAGAAGAAATCGAATTGGCAAAGAAGATGGAGATGGGGGACGAGGATTCCAAAAAACGTCTGGCAGAGGCGAATCTCCGTCTTGTAGTGAGCATAGCGAAAAGGTATGTGGGCAGGGGGATGCTTTTCCTGGATTTGATACAGGAAGGAAACCTGGGTCTTATTAAAGCTGTGGAAAAATTCGATTACAGGAAAGGATACAAGTTTTCCACTTACGCCACATGGTGGATACGCCAGGCGATTACAAGGGCAATTGCGGACCAGGCCAGGACCATCCGTATACCGGTGCACATGGTGGAAACTATTAATAAATTAATCCGCGTCAGCAGGCAACTGCTGCAGGAACTGGGGCGCGAACCTACCCCGGAAGAAATTGCGGAGGAAATGAATATGCCAGTAGACAGGGTGAGGGAAATTCTGAAAATATCCCAGGAACCCGTGTCTTTGGAAACCCCAATCGGTGAGGAAGAGGACAGTCATCTTGGAGATTTTATACAGGACGATAATGTGCCGGTGCCTGCGGATGCGGCAGCATTTACACTGCTAAAAGAACAGTTGGTGGAAGTGCTGGGTACGCTGACAGAAAGGGAGCAGAAGGTGCTCAGGCTTCGCTTTGGCCTGGATGACGGCAGAGCCAGAACTTTGGAGGAAGTAGGGAAGGAATTCAACGTAACCCGTGAGCGTATCCGTCAGATTGAAGCTAAGGCGCTGCGCAAACTGCGCCATCCCAGCAGAAGCCGGAAGCTGAAGGATTATCTGGACTGATGAAAGATAAGGTTCAGCAGATGGATAGGGGGCTGCGGGAAGAGGGGGCTGCATACAAAGCGGGATGCCTCGGGCAGGAAAAGGGGCCGGAAACGATAAGGCTGTCAAAGAGGCTGGATGCTGTGGCAGGGATGGTGACGGAAGGGAATATCGTGTGTGATGTGGGGTGCGACCATGGTTTTGTCTCCATTTATCTTATCCGGAAAGCCATTAGTCCCAGAGTATTTGCCATGGATGTGAACAGCGGCCCATTGCAGGCAGCGAGGGAACATATCCTGGATTACGGCCTGCAGGACTACATAGAAACAAGATTGTCCGATGGGGTGGAAGCACTTAAGGGCGGGGAGGCGGACAGCCTAATCTGTGCAGGAATGGGAGGAAGGCTGGTAATACGTATCCTGGAAGAGGGGAAAAGAAAAATTCGTTCTATGAAAGAAGTTATTCTCCAGCCCCAGTCAGAAATCCGGTCTGTGCGGGAATATCTGCGGAAAGAGGGATATCTTATCGTAGATGAGAATATGATTTTGGAAGACGAAAAATACTATCCGGTGATTAAGGCCGAGCCAGTGGAAATATGTCCTGTGGGCGGCCAGGGCAACGAAGCCGTAACAGAATGGGGCGGCCAGGGGGATAAACCGGCAGGGGAAGCCGGAAACCGGCAAGGGAAGGATGGGCCAAGCATGGTTGTGAGGCAGCGTATAGAAGATAAATATGGACCGGTTCTTCTGGCAAAGAAAAATCCTGTGCTGGAAATGTTTTTGCACAGAGAATATGAATTGTGCATGGAGATTATGGAGAAACTGCGTAAGAACGGGAAAGATAAAAGGCAGGGAGAGATGGCGGAGAGAATCAGGGATATAGAGGAGGGCTTATCTTATTTTGCCCTTTCATAAGAAATAGTTTATATAAAAGAGTGCCCTGACTATGGAAGGGGGATGGCTTATGGGAATGGAAAACAGTGTGGAATGTGGTATCATCATAGAAAGCCTGGAACAGCTTTGTGCGCCGGTGTTTGCGGAAAGCTGGGATAATGTGGGGCTGCTGGCCGGAAGGCGGGATAAGCAGGTGAAGAAAATCTGCGTGGCTTTGGATGCAACGGATGGAGTGGTGGAGGAAGCGGTGCGAAGTGGCGCGGATATGCTGCTGACCCATCATCCCCTGATTTTTTCCCCAATAAAGAAAGTAAACACGGATGATTTTATAGGAAGGCGGCTTGTGCAGTTAATTAGGAATGACATTAGCTATTATGCTATGCATACCAACTTCGATGTGATGGGGATGGCGGATGCTGCTGCGGATGAAATCCGCCTGAAAGACAGGCATGTGCTGAACATCACATATGAAGATGAGATTGCAAAGGAGGGCATCGGAAGATACGGCAGGCTGCCCCAGGTTATGACATTGGAGGAATGCGCTTCCTATGTAAAGGATATTTTTCATTTGGAAAGCGTGAAAATATATGGAGATAGAAGTATGGCAATTGAATGTGCTGCGGTATCGCCCGGCTCCGGAAAATCCATGATACGGCCTGCGGTAGAGGCAGGCGCGGAAGTGCTGATTACAGGGGATATCGAGCATCACGAAGGGCTGGATGCCATGGCGCAGGGGCTGGCGGTTATCGATGCAGGGCATTTCGGCCTGGAAAAGATTTTTGTTCCGTATATGAAGGAATATATCAGGAGGGAATTTCCCCAGTTGGCGGTTTTTTCAGCCAGGGAGAAAAATCCGTTCTGGGTGATGATGTAGGATGCTGAGCCGGCTTTTGCCCTAGGGCAGGATAGAAAGCAATAACGCTGCGGGAAATGAGAAACTGGCCTTTTGTCCAACGTTTGCTGCGGCTTAAACATAACATGAGGAGATTGGAGGTGCGGAAGAATTTATGGTTACGGTAACGGTGAACGGAGAAATGCGGGAGTACGAAGAAGGAACGGCTTACGAAACCATAGCGAAGGAATACCAGAAACAGTATAGCAGCAGGATTGCCCTGGTTACGGTGAACGGGAAAATAAGGGAACTGTTCAAAAAAGTAAAGAAAGACTGCGAGGTTTCCTTTTTTACCATGAGCAGCCCGGCGGGGCATAAAACCTATGTAAGGTCTGCGATTATGCTTATGGTAAAAGCCTTGCAGGATGTGGCAGGGAAAGAAAACCTGAAAAAGGTAAAAGTAGAATTTGCCATAGGGCCGGGTTACTATTGTAGCGTAAAAGGGGATGTTATACTGAACCAGGAATTTATCGGCAGGCTGAATGGGCGGATGAAGGAACTGGCAGAGGCAGACCTTCCGTATATAAAAAAATCTTATCCCATTAACGATGCGGTGGAACTTTTCCGAAGGCAGGGGATGAAAGAGAAAGAGAAGCTGTTCCGCTACAGGAGAAGTTCCTATGTGAATGTTTATTGTCTGGATGGATATTACGATTATTATTATGGGTATATGCTTCCCAGCACTGGATATGTGAAGCATTTTGAGGTGATGGCTTATGAGGATGGCCTGATGCTGCTGCTTCCGGAGGCACAGGCGCCGGATAAGATGCCAAAAGCAGAGCCAAGGAAAAAGCTGTTCCAGACATTGAAAAAGTCCGATGAATGGGGAAATATGCTTAATATCGGAACAATAGGGGATTTGAATGACCGGATTTGTGAAGGGAATATCAATGACCTGATTTTGGTACAGGAGGCTTTGCAGGAGCGGAGGATTGGAGAAATTGCGGAAGATATTGTTAACAGGGGCGGCGTAAAGTTTGTAATGATTGCAGGCCCATCTTCTTCCGGGAAAACTACGTTTTCCCACCGGCTGTCCATCCAACTGCGTACCTATGGGCTGACGCCCCATCCCATTGCATTGGATGATTATTTTGTAAACAGGGAAGATACGCCGAAGGACGAAAACGGGAATTACAATTTTGAATGCCTGGAGGCTATTGATGTAGAGCAGTTTAATAAGGATATGCTGGATTTGCTGGCAGGAAAGACAGTGGAACTGCCCAGCTTTAATTTCAAGACGGGGCAGAGGGAATACAGGGGAAATGTGAAGACGCTGGGCTCGGAGGATATTCTTGTGCTGGAAGGTATACATGGGCTAAATGATGCTATGTCATATGCTTTGCCCAATGCCAGCAAATATAAAATATATATCAGTGCCCTTACCAGCATCAATATCGATGACCATAACAGGATTCCTACTACCGATGGCCGTTTGCTGCGCCGCATGGTGAGGGACGCCAGGACGCGGGGAACGCCGGCCAAACGTACTATTGGAATGTGGCCTTCGGTGCGGAAAGGGGAGGAAGAGCATATTTTCCCTTTCCAGGAAAGTGCGGATGCTATGTTCAACTCCGTATTGATTTATGAGCTGGCGGTGCTAAAGCAGTATGCGGAGCCTTTACTGTTCGGGATAGAGAAAGGGGAACCGGAATATTATGAGGCCAAGAGGCTGTTAAAATTTTTGGAATATTTTATCGGTGTCAGCAGCGACAGTCTCCCCAAAAATTCGATTTGCAGGGAATTCATAGGGGGAAGCTGTTTCCAGGTATAACCTTTCAGGAAGCTGAATGAAGTATATAAAATAGGCAATACTCAGCTTACTGGGCAAAAGGATTAAGTAGAATAAATAATCGCGGCCGCATTTCTAAAGAATGCGGGTGAGGAAAGTCCGGGCTTCACAGGGCAGGATGCCGGATAACGTCCGGTGGAGGCGACTCCAAGGCTAGTGCAACAGAAATAAACCGCCGCAGTTCGACCCATGCCGTTTTGTGGGAAGAATCCCAAAGGGATTCTTCCACAGTTCGGCTCATGCCGAACTGTTGGTAAGGGTGGAAAGGCAGTGTAAGAGACTACCGTCCGTCTGGTAACAGGCGGAGCCATGTAAACCCCATCCGAAGCAAGACCAAATAGAAAGCGACAGGCTTGCCCGGCCTGCTTTCAGGTAGGTCGCTTGAAATTACCGGTAACGGTAATTCTAGATAGATGATTATTCATGACATAACCCGGCTTATCGTTCTGCTTAATATTTTTGCTTATTTGCAAAAAGATAAAATCCCTCCATGGCTGGAGGGATTTTTGGATATATTTTTCGGGTTTTGGCCCGTTTCCGCTATTCTGAAGAATGAGAAAAGGGAGAAAGGCGTAAGGTAGGAGATATCCGAACCGTTACAAAAGGCAGGTAGAAGATGTTTTTTGGGAAAAATACCGGTTTTCCGGAAGAGACAGAAAGAGATTTTACCGTAAGGCAACATAAGATAGGATATGGCGTAGGAATATGGATGATAGCGGCAGGAGGCTTTATCCTTATTTTGGAAATATTGTACCATGTGTCAGCGATACCTTTGTGGGTCTACGGAATCATACTGGCCATTTTTGCGCTGGGGATTTTTGTGTGTATGGAAGTGAAAAACAGGCAGTTGGCGGTAAAAGGAACTGCGCTCTATTACCGCAGCACATTTGGAAGGGTCAGGCAGTTTGCTTTGGAAGATATTGGTTCTGTAAAAGCGGTATCAAACCCCTCCGGCGGACGGGATGATTTGCGCCTGTATGACAAAAAAGGAAGAATGCTGTGCCGGCTGGAAACAGGCATGCAAAATGCGGAGTCCATGTTTTGGTACTTATATGATAATGAAATTCCTCTGGAAATGGAAAAGAATACGAAAAAGGAATTGACAGATATCATTTTCCAGATGCCTGTGGATGAAGAAAAAATATCCGGCATGTCCAGGGAGGTGTATGGACAAGCCCAGGCTATGATGGAAGAATGGGTAGAAAAAAATAAAAAGCTGGGGGCGGGGCTTCTCTATGGCTTTGCGGAATACCATGGCAGCCTGATAGACCCGGAAGCGCAGATACAGCCGGAGGAAAGCAGGGCAAGCGGGAAAACGGATGATTATCTTTGCGTATTAGAGGTTTTTGTAAAGAAGGAAAATTACTTTATACGCGACAGGAGGCAACGCTTATTGCTCATGGACTTTCCGGTATTTTATAAAAGAAAATCCCGGAAAATAACAGGGGAAGTGCGCCTTTACTATAACGAAAACTGGAAAAAGGAAGTCAGGGAAACATTGTCTTATTTGGCAAAATATCTCCAGGGCCATAAATTTATTATGGATGATATGGAATTGGACTACGAATTAAAGAAAGAGGTGTGAATCAAATATGAATACCAATGTATTAATCGGGCTTGCAATCCCGTTTTTAGGAACAACTCTGGGGGCAGCATGCGTATTTCTCTTACGGGGTGAGATGAATGCCACGGTGCAAAAAACTATGTTAGGGTTTGCAGCGGGGGTGATGGTAGCGGCATCGGTCTGGTCTTTGCTAATCCCAGCGATGGACTTGTCGGAATCAATGGGGAAGCTGGCGTTTATACCGGCGGCATCAGGATTTCTTCTGGGTATTTTATTCCTGCTTTTACTGGATAGGATTGTGCCCCATCTGCATTTGGACAGCGGGGAACAGGAAGGGCTAAAAAGCAACTGGAAGAAGTCTACCATGCTGATGCTGGCAGTAACCCTCCACAATATCCCGGAAGGGGCTTCTGTAGGAATCGTGCTGGCCGGAGCAATGGCAGGAGGAAGCCCCATTACGATGGCGGGGGCGATTGCTTTGTCGGTGGGTATTGCCATACAGAATTTCCCGGAAGGGGCTATTATATCCCTTCCCCTTAAAGAGGAAACAGGGAAAAAGAAAGCCTTTCTTTTCGGAACACTGTCCGGGGTGGTGGAGCCTGTCGCGGCAGTGCTGACACTGCTTCTGGCGGAGCAAATGACCCCGTTCATCCCTTATACCCTTGCGTTTGCAGCAGGGGCTATGTTGTATGTGGTAGTGGAAGAGCTGATTCCGGAGTCCGCAGAAGGGGCACATTCCAATATGGGAACATTGGGCTTTGCAGCGGGGTTTGTTATCATGATGATTCTGGATGTGGCGCTGGGGTAGAAATCCAATTTTTGTTGTCTTAATGGCTATCCGGCCCGGAAACCGGATGAAAAGGCAGGCAGACAAGAAAGGTGCTGCCGCCTCCGGGGGTGTCCGTTACGCGGATAGTTCCTCCTAGGGAATGGACGATTTCCGAGGCGATGGATAGGCCCAGGCCGAAATGGTCTTTTTCGCTGCGGGACTGGTCCAGACGGTAGAAGCGGTGGAATATTTTTTCTTTTTCCTCATCAGGAATGCCGATACCGCTGTCTGCCACGGATAGGGTGAGGAGTTCCGGCTTTTTGGCTGTATTTAGGGACAAAGAAAGTTTGATGAAACCGCCTTGCGGGGTATAGCTGATAGCATTATGAAGCAGGATGGCAGTAATCTGGTTAAAGCGCTCCCCATCGGATGAGCAGGGCGGGAGTGTGGTGGAAGGCAGGGAAACGGTTAAAGAGAGTCTTTTTTCCCTTGCCATAGGTTCAAAAGCTTCGTAGGAATTTAAAAGCAGGGTGTCGCATTCCGTAGGCTTCAGATGCACTGGAAAAGTGTGGGCATCCGCCTGGGAAAGCAGCAGCATATCGTTAATCAGGCGCGACATCCGTTTCCCTTCGGCGGAAATCGTAGCTAAGAAGCCTTCTTCCTCTTCAGGGGAAGCTTTTTTTATGGCGGAAACAGAGGAAAGGATGACCGCAAGGGGGGTGCGCAGCTCATGGGAAGCGGCTGCTACAAACTGAATCTGTTCTTTACGGCTGCGCTCGATGGGGGAGAGCAGTTTTTTTGTAAAAAAGAAGGAAAACAGGGAGAGCAGAAAGATGGCAGCCAGGTCGATAAGGGCGAAATGGATGCGCTGCATTTTTATTTTTTCATCCAATTCCTTGATGGGATGGAGGATAAGAAGCTCCGTGCGCTGTTCTTCCTTACTGATTCTGGCAAAGCAGGCATAATAGTTTTCGCCGGAGGATGAGGTAAAGGGAAAGGAAGTGTGTATACTATCTTCTGCATCAGCGGATAATTCTTCGCTTTCGGGCGCTGCCTCACAGGAAAAAGAGGCATAGAAATAATCCATGGCTTCCTCTTCGGTTATCCGGTGGGAACTGCTGCTGTCTTTCTGGCTGAAAAGCAGAGGGATTCCGTTATCTGTAATGCGTATTGAACAGGCATTGCTCTTTTCCGTCTGGATAAGCCATTCGTGGGTGATGACTCTCTGCTGCCGGAAGTTGTTGATTAGGTTGTCCATGGCATGCTGAAAAGAAAGAAACTGGCTCTGGGTCAGGCTGGTTTCCGAAACATAAAGGTAGATGAATGACATGACTAGCAGTATGGAAGCAGTAATCCCGGCACATAGCAGTGTCAGGAGATAGTGTACTTTACGGAACATGGGGTGGCCTTTCTGATGGTATGTGTAATTTAGTTTAGTACCTGTAAGCTATAGCCCACGCCGCGTACCGTGCGCAGGGTTACGGAACTGCCTACGGTCTGGAGGCGGCGGCGGAGAAAATGGATGTAGTTGTCCAGGTTGCCGTTTTCGATGTCGGTATCCAATCCCCAGACTTTGGCTAAGAGCTGTTCCCTGGTAAGGGTTTGTTCCGGGTTGCGGAAAAAGGATTGGAAAAGTTCGCTCTCCTTTTTAGACAGGCTACAGGAGGCTTTAGGGCCGCATAAACTACTTTCCCCGATATTCAGGGTCAAATCGCCAATGGAAAGCGTGTCATCGCCGCGGATAAGGGGGGAACGTCTTGTAACGCACCGGATACGGGCCAGAAGCTCCTCGAATTCAAAAGGTTTGACTAAATAATCGTCGGCGCCCAGGTCAAGTCCTGTGATTTTATCATTTAAAGTACCAAGGGCAGTGATAAGGATGACTGGGGTGCTATTGTTTTTCTTCCGCATCAGGGTAAGAAGCTCAATGCCGTCCAGCAAAGGGAGCATCCGGTCTAACAGGATGACGTCATGGATATGCTGGCTGGCATAAAAGAGTGCTTCTTCTCCATCGAAGCAGGAGTCAACGATGAAGTTTTCCTTTTCCAACTGGTACTTTAAGGAATGGTTCAGTTTTTTGTCATCTTCAACGAGTAGTAGGCGCATGTGGGAAATCCTTTCTGTATATGTCATATAATCTGTTGTTGTCCTTATATATTCCATATTTATTATAACAAAGAAACCTCTAAATAATCTCTAAAAGTTTTTTAAGATTTTAGAGGTTATTTAGAGATTGGGCTGGTATTATGACATACAGAAAGCGATATGCCAATCGTATAGAAATTAATATGTTGGGCATATAAAAAATGATATGCCGGGTATATAAAAAATGATATGCCGGGTATATAAAAAATGATATGCCAGGCGTATAGAAAATGATATGCTACAGTATAAGAAAAGGAGTATTCATATGGATAGGAAGAATAAAAGTAAAAAATGGAGAAAGCTTGCCTCATGGTTTTTGATTGCCGCCATGTTATTAAGTATGGCAGGCATAGCGGGCTGCGGAAAAGCGGAAGGGGATAAAGGCCCGGAAGAAGGAAAGGCAGTGGTGGGAGAGCCGGAGAGCCTTGAGGAGACGGGTACAAAAGAGGAGGCTGGAGATGAAGGGGAGGAAAAGGTGATGGGGCGCTATCTGGAATATCCCAATGAGGCTTTAAAGGGGGAACTGGATACGGGCAGCGTAATCGTTCGCATGGATGACGGAAACCTGGCTATTATGTCGGGCAATGCAGGGAAGTGGGTGTCTGTGGACGGTGGTGACACATGGGAAAAAGAAAAAATGCCATGGCATGATGAGATGAAAGCGGATGGCATATGGATTATGAATACGTCTATGTCCAAAGACGGACACATTGCGGTGATTTATGCAGGCGGTGAAAGCGAAGAAGAACAGGGGGAAGAACAGGAGGAAGAGGATGCCTATACTTTTCGCCCTAAATATGGGATAGCGGCGCCGGACGGCACTTTTACACAAATGGAAATCCCTTATCAAAAATCGGAATATGTGCATGCTTTCGGTTTTGCAGGAGACGGCAGGCTGTTTGGCGCGTCATTGGGGGGAAAGGTATATGAAATAGACAAAGAGACGGGCGGCACTACAGAAGTGACAGAGCTTCCGGCTACAGCCTATTACATAACAGAAAGCGACAACAAACTATTGTTAGTGCATGGAGATGGTGTAGCCATTGTGGATTTGGAAAACGGGGAAATGGTAAAGGATGAAGTGTTGGATGATTTTATTGCGGAGCAAATAGGTGCGCATGTGGAATATGCAAGCGAAGGAATACAGCCGCTTCTGCTTTTGGCGGATGAGGATGGGATTTTGTACCTTGCTTTTGATAAAGGGATATACCGCCATGTCATTGGAGGCAATGTAATGGAACAGGTGATGGACGGAAGCCTTACTTCTTTGATTAGCCCTAACTATGGGATGACGGATGGGATTGTGCTGGATAATGATGAATTCCTGATTGTATTTTCCGGAGGGATGCTGATGCGGTACTGCTATGACCCGGATACCCCGGCGGTTCCGGACGTGAAACTAAAGGCGTACAGTTTAAGGGAGAACCAGCAGTTGAAAACAGTGATTGCTGCCTTCCAGGTGGCACATCCGGAAGCTTATGTGGAATATGAAATTGGAATGGGGGAAAATTCCGCTATTACCAGGGAAGACGCGCTGAAAAAGCTGAATACGGAGATTGCGGCAGGAAAAGGGCCGGATTTTCTCCTCCTGGACGGCATGCCGGTGGATTCTTATGTAGAAAAAGGGGTTTTGGCGGATTTGACGCCTTATCTGGAAAACAAAACGGAAGAAGAGTATTTTACCAATGTGCTCCATGCTTTCCGGCAAGAAGAAGGGCTTTATGCAGTGCCGGCACAGTTTAGGCTTGCCCTGATAGCAGGGAAAAAAGAGGATGTGGAAAAAATATCGGATTTGGAAGCTCTGGCCGGAATGGTGGAAGCATACCGGGAGGAAAATCCTGAGGGGCCGATTCTGGGAGGCAGAAGTGAGGAAGAAACGCTGAACATATTGATGCCTGTCTGTGCACCGGCCTGGAAAGGGGAAGACGGGAAGACCGATAAAGAAATGCTGACCCAGTTCTACACATTGGCCAAGAGGATATGGGATGCAGAAAGTATAGGAATCAGCGAGGAAGCCAAGGAGGAATATGTAAAATGGATGGAGGATATAAGGACATCCGGCATTTCAAAAGATGATATGAGGGAGGCGCAGGCTTCGGTAAGCAACAAAATGCTTGGGTTTATGTCAGGGGAAAACCTTCTTCAGGCTGGAATACTGATGTATGACAGCGGGCTGGACATGGTTACCTCAGTAATAAAGGAAATGGGGGAAGAGAACCATACTTTTGCAGCATACAACGGGCAGGCGCAAAGTGTATTCGTGCCGGGCAGCCTGATGGGAATTAACCAGACATCAAAGAATCAGGATATGGCGGTACAGTTGCTGGAAGAAATGCTCGATAACCATAGTTGGGAAGGGATGCCAGTAAACAGGATACAGTGGAATGAAAGCATGAGGAGCAATGAAACGGAGGACGGCAGTGCGTATGCTTCTATGGGCGGAAGCGCATCGGATGGGAGCAATCGCTATCATTTAGACCTCTATCAGTCATCGGAAGAGGATATAAAGCGCCTGGAACAAATAGTAGAAGAGGCCAGCGTTCCTTATATCAGGGAAACTGTACTGGAAGATGCAGTGGCTGAAGCAGGGGTAAAGGTACTGTGCGGAGAGATAAGCCCTTCGGCTGGTGCGGAAGAAGTGATGCAGAAGACGGCGATTTATATGGCGGAGTAGGAATGGGGGTAAAAATATTGAGAGATAAAAAGGAAAAATTTGTGGGAAAGACAGGAAAACGGATGATGCTATGGCTGTTAACGGCGGCCTTGACATCAGGGGTCTGGAGTATGGCAGGCTGCGGGCAAGGCGGGGTGGACAGTAGTGGAGATGGCAGCAATGTGTCCGGGGGAGAAACGGGAGGCAAAGAGGATGGTGGTACGGAAGCCGGGAATCCGGAAGGGGATGAGGAGGCATCAGATGTAATGGGGCGCTACCTGGAAGAGGCGAATGATTTTTTGAAAGGTGAATTGAACGTGGGCAGCAGAATCCAACGGATGGATGACGGCAGCCTGGTGATTGTAAGCACCAATTCCGGCAAATGGGTTTCCAGAGATAATGGCATTAGCTGGGAACAGGAAGAAATGGCCTGGTTTGAAGAACTGAGCGCCTCCAATTGGATTATGCATATCGCGGTAGCTAAGGATGGCCACATGGCCGTTATCTATGAAGCCCAGGAGGATGTGGACGGTGGTGCAGGGGAAGATACCGGAAATGCCGGCGCGGGTACAGAAGAGAACGCTGGCACGGATAAAGAAGGAAATGCCGGCGCGGAAGAAGAAGGGAACAGAGACGCGGACAAAGAAGGAAATGCCGGCGTGGAAGAAGGGGACAATAGTGCGGATGCAGAAGAAAATGCCGGGGGAAGGGCGGAAGATGAGGGAAAGGATATAGGGGAAGATGGAGAAGAGATGCGTTCCATGGATTTCTCCATCCATCCCAAATATGGGCTTGTGACACCGGAAGGAGAATTTGTGGAGGTGGAAATCCCTTACCAGGATTCGGAATATGTGAATTATTTTGCCTTTTCTGAAGACGGCAGATTATTTGGGGCTGCCTTGGGAGGGAAGGTGTATGAGGTGGACCTGGAGACGTACAGCGGGAAAGAGGTAATAGAGCTTTCCGGCTGGGTGCAGCATATGGCGGCGAAGGACGGCAGGCTGCTGATGATGAACCAGGACGGGGTCACCATTGCGGATATGGATACATGGGAAACCGTGGAGGATGAAGCCCTGGATGATTTTCTGGATGGGCAGGGCAACAGCCTGTTATACTCTACTGCAGGGATACAGCCCCTTTTGCTGATGCCGGGGGAAGAGGGAATCCTGTATATTGCCTTTGAAAAAGGGATTTACCGACATGTGATTGGAGGAAGCCTGGTGGAACAAATAGCGGACGGCTCGCTCAACTCCATGGGAAACCCTTCTTACGGTATGCTGGACGGCGTTTTGCTGGATGACGATGTTTTTTTGATATTATATGCCAGCGGGGAACTGATGCGGTATAGCTATGACCCCAATATCCCTGCAGTGCCGGAAATACAGCTAAAAGCTTATAGTCTGACGGAAAATAATCTGCTGCGGACAGTGATTTCCTCTTACCAGTCCAGGCATCCGGAAGTGTATATCCGGTATGAAATCGGGATAAACGGGAATGGGGCAGCGACCAGGGAGGATGCCCTGAAAAAGCTGAATGCGGAAATCGCAGCAGGGAAAGGGCCGGATTTCTTCCTGTTAGACGATATGCCGGTGGACTCTTATGTGGAAAAAGGGGTGCTTATGGATTTGCGTCCATATCTGGAGGAGAAGGGGGAGGATAAATATTTTACAAATATCATCAATGCTTTCCGGAAACCGGAAGGTACCTTCGTGATACCTGCCCAGTTCCAGATATCTGTGCTGGTGGGAAAGGCGGAGGATATCGAAAAAATGACAGGGCTGGAAGAAATCGCCCAAATGGTGGAGGACTATCGGGAAGAGAAAGCGGAAGGCATGATTTTCGGCGCCAGGAGCGAAGAAGAACTGCTCAATAAACTTTTGCCTGCCTGTGCCCCGGCATGGAAGGACGATGAAGGAAAAGTAAATAAAGATGCGCTGACAGAATTCTATGGACTGGCGAAAAGGATATGGGATGCGGAAAGCGCAGGGGTTGACGATGATAGGAAAGAAGAGTATGGAAGATGGATAGAAGAACTGAAGGAAGCCGGGAGGACAGATGCGGAAATTAAGGAAAGCCAGTTCGATGTAGGGGGCAGGATATTGGATTATTTAACCGGCGGGCAGGAATTTGTAGCCGGTGTGATTAGCGATAGTATGTCTTTCGATACAATGATTTCATGCTTCAAAATAAAAGGAAAGACGGACAGCGGTTTTAGGGCCTATAGCGGACAGACACAAGGTGTGTTTGTTCCGGATAGCCTGATGGGCATCAGCAGTACCTCTGCCCATCAGGACATTGCTGCCGGGCTGTTAGGGGAAATGCTGGATGGTGAAGGCTGGAGAGGCATGCCGGTAGGCAAGGAAAAATGTAAGGAAAGATTCCTGATAAATATGACAGAGGACGGAGGCAGCTATGGCGCAATGGGCATAGCGTCCCAGGATGGCAGTAATTATATAGCCCTGGATATTTATCCTGCCTCGGAGGATGAGATAGAACTTCTCTTTGAGACGATAATGGAAGGAAGGACTCCCTACGTTAGGGACTCTGTCATGGAAGATGCCGTGTGCATTGCCGGAGAAAAGGTACTGAAAGGGGAAATATCGGCTTTAGAGGGGGCAGAGGAAGTGGTACAGAAAACGGCGATTTATATGTCGGAATAAAACAGAAGGGATATTCAGCTAGGGCATAGGGGGAGGAGTGAACCCTATCGCCCGGCTTGGAAAGGAACATGGTTATCATATGAAAAAGATGAAAGCCAGGATATTTTTTCTTGCACCCAGTTTTTTGGGGGTGTTCCTGTTCGTGGTTCTGCCCTTCGGGGATGTGGCAAGGCGTTCGTTTATGACGGCGATTACGAAAGAAGGGGCAGGGATTCGGAACTATAGGGCGATATTTACCAACAGCGCTTTTTTGCTGGCGGTGAAAAATACGTTTCGCTTTACAGTGTTTTGTATTCCGTTGCTGGTGGCGCTGGGGCTGGCCATCGCGTTGGCAATGGGCAGTATACGGCATTTGCAAACGGTAAAATCTTTTTACCTGTTCCCTTTGGCCATGCCCACGGCTACTGTGGCGGTGGTGTGGAAAATGATTTTTTATGAAAAAGGGTTTCTGAACCAGTGGCTGGAACAGTTCGGGCTTCTTGGCCGGCTGGGGGATGGGGCGGCCGTGGACTATATAGGAAGCGGCGCGGCATTCTATGTGCTGGCAGGAACATATATCTGGAAAAACCTGGGGTATACGGTGGTACTCTGGCTGGCGGGGATTATGGGAGTGAACGGGGAAATGATGGAGGCGGCACAGGTGGACGGTGCGGGAAAGCTGCAAAGGTTCTGGTATGTGATGCTGCCTAATCTGAAAGGAAGCCTTTATACAATTGTGGTAATTTCCTTTTTAAATTCCTTTAAGATATACAGGGAAGCCTATTTGGTGGCAGGCTCTTACCCCCATGACAGCATCTATATGCTCCAACATCTGTTTAATAACTGGTTTGTGAATCTGGATTTGGATAAAATGGCGGCAGCGGCAGTGGTCTGCGCCCTGTTTTTCCTGATTTTTATTATGCTGCTGCAATGGCTTTGGGATAAAGAGGCAGGATAGGGCCGGTTTAATTTTTGCAGGGAATAATGTGGGCTGTAAGAAAGGCATAACGGTTAAGATGGATAAGAAAAAAGTAAAGGAATGCTACATCTCCATAAAGCAGGGTATGCTGGAAGTGATTTTGATACTACCGGCACTTTTGGTATGTATTCCTATCCTCCTGTTAATGACAGGGGGATTTATGGCCAGGGATGAACTGCGGGAAGGGCTGGCTCCGGTGTTTACGGGCATGGGGGATTATATTCAGTGGAACTGGATGCCCAATTATCCTACCTTTGAAAATTATAAAAGGCTGCTGTTTGAAACGCCGCAGTTTTTTGTGCTGTTCTGGAATTCAGTGAAAATGACGGGATGCATCCTGGCCGGGCAGTTACTGATGGGAGTACCGGCAGCCTGGTCTTTTGCCGTCTACCGCTTCCGGTCAGGGAAGGCGGTGTTTACCATGTATGTGGCATTGATGCTCCTGCCCTTTCAGGTGATGATGCTGTCCAGCTACCTGGTATTAGACAGGCTTCATCTAATGAATACCCAATGGGCGGTAATACTCCCTGCCGTGTTTTCCACATTTCCGGTTTTTATCTGTTATGGCGGATTCCGGCAGATACCGGCGGCTATGCTGGAATCCGCCAGGATAGACGGCGCGGGGGAATGGTTTATTTTCTGGAAAATTGGGCTGCCCCTTGGAAAAGGTGGGATTCTTTCCGCCATGGTGCTTGGGTTTTTGGAATATTGGAATCTGATGGAACAGCCCTTAGCTTTTCTGGAAAGCAAGGAATTATGGCCGCTGTCGCTTTATCTGCCGGAAATCACATGGCAGCAGGCTGGGTATGCTTTTGCGGCTTCGGTGATTACGCTGATACCGTCGGTGTTTGTATTTCTAATGGGCCAGGATTATCTGGAACAGGGGATTATTTATGCGGGGCTGAAGGAGTAGGGGAATGAATGCAGCGAAAGGATAAGGAAGAGGTAGGGATGACATGAAAAGGAAAGAAAAGATTGTGGCGGGGTTAGTGGTTTTCTTTGTTTTGATGTGGGTTTGTACGTTGGTTTCCAAGAGCATTTATGCTTCCAGGCTGCCCCGTGTAAGTACGGTAAATCCGGAGAAAAAGAGGATTGAGCATCTGGTGGAGGCGGAAGGTATCGTAAAGCAGGGGAGCGATGTGGCGATTCATACGCTGCCGGGAATGCGGGTGATGAAGATATGTGTGCGGGTTGGGGATGAAGTGGAGGAAGGAAGCGAATTATTCTGGCTGGATAAAGAGGATTTGGAAGAACTGATTGAGGAAAAGGAGCTGGAAGCGGCCAAGCTGGAGTATCAGATAGCGGATTTGAAGGAGAACCAGGCAATAGATGCCATAGAACGGCAAAAGGGGATTACCCGCGCAAAAGAGGATATGGAAGTGGCAGAAGATAAGGCGGATACGGCACTGGAACGGGCGGATGAGGCATTAAATAAGGCCGGGGAAAAGCTGGATAAGATGGACGGGAAAAGCCCTTCTGTGACATCCGATGGGGATAGGAAGGAGGCCAATGAGGAATATAACAGATGGGTAGCCCAAGGGGAGCAGATGGCGGCTACCGTATCCGGCAACCAGGTTAGCGTGGCGGAAAAAGAAAAGCTTCTGGAGAAAGTAAAGGAGGGAGGGAAGGAAGAGGATATCAGGAAGGCGGAAGAAGAGCTGAGGCTGGCAAAAGAGGAATTGGAAGCGTCGGTCAGCAGCTATGAGAATTATAAGGCAAATCCCAAAAGCCAGCCGGATTTTTCAGGGGAAGACAATGCGAAGAAAGCTTGGGAAAGCGAGAAAGAAGCTTTGGAAGAAAATGTGCAAAGCGCCCGGTACGGAAAGGAAGATGCCTTGATAGGCAATGCGGACAGTTTGCGGGATGCGGACAGGAAGCTGGAAGATGCCCAGATGCCCGGGAGGGCGGACAGCACGATGGAAATTTATGAGATGCAGTTGGAAAGCATGAAAAAGGAAATTGAGAAATACCGGGAAATATACAAGGAGGACGGGAAAGTGGCCAGCGACCGGGCGGCAACTGTGACAAAAGTCAATTTGACAGTAGGGGAACGGACTGTGGACGGGGCGGCGGTAGTCTGTGCGGACAAGGAAGTGCCCTATCAGTTTGAAACCCTGATTGCCAAAGAACAGAAGAAATATGTGAACCAGGGGGATACGGTAACTTTGAGCACGCCGGAAGGCAAGAGCGAGCTGGCAATCAATTATTTGGAGAAGATGTTTCCGGCGCTTACCGGGCGGTAGTCTATTTGCCCCAGGGAAAAGGGACTCTGGGGATGAGTGGCACTTTGACCAAGGCCGAGGTGTCGGAAAGCTTTGAATGCTGCATCCCGGTGAATGCGTTACATAAGGATGTGATGGGCGAACGGTATTATATTTATTTGGTAGGGGAGCGCGACGGAATACTGGGGAAAGAGCGGTATGTGGAGATGCGCTATGTAAAAGTAGTGGATGTGAATGACAGTTATGCTGCGCTGGAAAATGGTGCGGTAGCAAAAGATGAGGAAATCATTGTCGGGAGCGATAAAGAGGTGGAGAATAATATAGTGGTGCGGATGGCGGATTAAGGGGGAATATTGCGCCAAAATTGGACTTAATAAAGTAATTACGAACTAATGAATGAAAGAATAAAAGAATATAAAACTTAGAACCAGGGGCAGGGCCGCCGATGCGGCTCTGTTTTTTCTTTTTTATGCACACGGGTGTCCAAATGAAATGTGTCAGCGAGCTGACGGACGCCCGGCGCACGAGTAGGGGAAGATGGCTCTTCCCTACTCGATTATAGGACTAAAGTATCAAAAATAATTTTTTCGTCATTTTTAACATATAATATGTTCTATTGTAGTGGTAAAATCTATGTGATATAATAATTTTGCACAATTGATATACCAATTTAAGGAAACCAATTTTTATTAGTATGGAAGGGGAAAGAGATGTATTTGATAGCCGTTTGTGATGATGATAAGACAGAACTGGATAAAACGGGTAATTATTTGTCCGGTTGGCAGGAAAAACATCCGGATTACCAGTTGCAGATAGACTGTTTTACCAGTGCGGAAGAATTTCTTTATACGTTGAAGGAAAAAGAGTATTCCCCGGATTTGTTGTTTCTGGATATTTATATGCCGGGAAAATCGGGTATAGAATTGGCAAGGGAATTACGGGGAATGGGGAAGGAAGGGGATATTGTTTTTTTGACTACATCCAAGGAACATGCGCTGGAGGCTTTTAGCGTGGATGCTGCCCAGTATCTTTTAAAACCGGTAAAGGAGCAGGATTTGCTGCGGGTCTTAGACAGGCTGTTTGTTGATAAACAGGATAAAAGGAAGGACTGTTTGCTGTTACGGATTGAGGGGAAGTTTTGCAAGGTACTGTTAAATGATATTGTATATTGTGAGGCGCAGGGAAAGAACCAAAGGCTGTATCTGGAGGATGACACGTATCAGAAGCTGCGGATGACGATGACAGAAATATATGGGATGCTTTCCGGGAGGCAGGAATTTACTAAAGTGGGCGTTTCGTATATCGTGAACCTGAATCATGTGGACAGCCTGAATGCACATGAAATATGCCTGGATACCGGAAGGAGCATTTATTTGCCACGGGGGGCATATCAGCCTTTGAGGGAGCAGTTTTTCAAATATTATTGCGAAGAAGGGTAATAAAGGGATGACTATATCGGGAATTATATCAGTGTATCTGCTTCATGCGGTCTCTGTTGTGCTGATGTGCCGGTCTAAATACAGCAGGCAAACAACAATAAAAATATGCATTGGAACAGCAGCTATCCAGATTGGGGTTGCCCTTTGGGCATATTTGTACTTTCAAGGGGAGATATGGGTATATTTGGTATTTGCCGTTACTTTTGCCATTTTGATGGGGGAAGTTTTCTGGCTTTCATCTGAGGGGTTTTCCAAGACTTTGTTTTTTTGCATGACATACGTACAAATTTTTCTGGTAGTGGCATATTTAGCCGGCATACTGGGGAATTGGCTGTTTGGCAGCAATATTAGGGTAACGGCATATATACGGGCCATACTGCATGTGATGCTGCTCATAGTTTATGTGCGTCTGCTGAGGGATAAGTTTGAGGTAATCCGGGAAGAGGTAACGAAAGGATGGTGGCCCATGTGCCTGCTTTCCGTCCTTTACAGTATATATATTAGCAGTGTTGTAATGAAAGCGCAGGCAGTCTATTACCGGGGGGTAAAAGTACTACCTTTCTTTTTGCTGCTGGCAGCTATCCTGGCAGGTTACGGGGTGATTTTTAATACCGTATACTATATGAGGAAAGTAGCTTTAAACAGCAAGATAGAGCTGCAGGAGAAGATACTTCTCCAAAAACTGGAGATAATGGAAGATGCGGAGCGCGAGTCAAGAAGAAACCGCCATGATTTCCGCCATCATATGCTCAATATCGCAGAGTATGCCAGGAACGGGAAGATGGAGGAACTGTTAGTCTATCTGGAAAAATATTGTACAGAGGTGGAGAATACAGAACCTCTGTTTTTGTGTGCAAATTCTACTATCAACCATATCCTGACAGTTTATGTCAGTCAGGCGAAAAAGAAAGGTATCCGGGTGGTTTGTGATGTCTCTGTGAAAGAGGAAATAGGGATTAGCGATGTGGATTTAGTGGCAATTTTAGGAAACCTATTGGAAAATTCCGTACACGGCTGTTTGGAATCGGAAAAGGAAGAAATGTATATTTTTGTGCGCATCCAGGCAAAAGCAGGGAAGTTTTCCATTTTGGTGGAAAACACATGCAGGGAGGATATTCGTTTCAAAAACGGAATGCCGAAGGCCAAAGGAAGGGAAGGGATAGGTATTTCAAGCATTGTAAGAAGTGTAGAAAAATACAACGGAGGGATAGACTTTGGATACGGGGACGGCAGATTTATCAGCCGGGCGGTAATGTTAATGCAACCCTAGCAACCCTGGGTCCTAATGACAATATAATACAAAGCATTCCCCAAAAAGTGCAATCCATTCCAAGATGCTTTCCGGGAAGCGATATTCTGCTATAATACGTACAAGAAAAGATGACTGATAGGGCTAAAAATGGTTAAAGCCATAAAAACTATCAACATGGGGAATAGTAGAAGCGCTAAATGAAGCAAAAATACAGTACAAGCACAAACAGTAATGGAAATGGCAGGATAAGCTGGCTGGGGAAGAAAAAATGCTAGATGACAGTTATTGGATATCGCTTCTTTGCAACGGAATAGGAGTGATATTAACGATAGCTGTTTTTTATATGGCAGGATTTGAATAAAAGGAGGCAGATGATATGATAAAAATAGAAGAAATTTTGTCAAAAGCTGGGGAGGCGGGAGCCAGCGATGTGCATCTTACGGTAGGGGTTGCGCCTAAGATGCGGGTCAATGGAAGCCTGGTTTCCATGCCTTATGATATATTATCCCCGGAGGATACGATGGAAGCGGCGGGGAAAGTGATGAACCGGGAACAAATGGAAATTTTCAAGCAGAGGGGGGAATATGATTTATCCTTTGCAATTGCTGATATGGGGCGCTACAGGGTAAATGCATTCCGGCAGCAGGGCGCAGTGGCGCTTGCTTTCCGACTGGTGGCGACCAGGGTGCCTTCTCCGGAAGAATTGGGGGTGCCCGCATCTATTATTGACCTTTCCCAGAGGAAAAGGGGTTTGGTTTTGGTTACGGGGCCTACGGGAAGCGGTAAATCCACTACCCTTGCGGCAGTCATCGATAAAGTAAACCAGTGCAGGGATGCACATATTATCACATTGGAAGACCCCATTGAGTATCTCCATCCCCATAAAATGTCTATGGTGAACCAGAGGGAAATTGGAATTGATACGGAAAGCTATGCCAATGCATTGCGGGCTGCCCTCAGGGAAGACCCGGATGTCATATTGGTGGGGGAGATGAGGGATTATGAAACCATCAGCGTGGCGGTTACAGCGGCGGAGACAGGGCATCTGGTGCTGTCCACCCTGCATACTATCGGGGCGGCCAGTACAGTGGATAGGGTTATCGACGTATTCCCACCCCATCAACAGCAACAAATCCGCGTCCAACTGTCAAATGTATTGGAAGCGATTATTTCCCAGCAACTGATTCCGAGGGCGGACGGCAGAGGAAGAGTGGCGGCGTTTGAAGTACTGCATGCCAATACTGCGATACGGAATCTGATAAGGGAAGGGAAATCCCATCAGATTGCAAATATTATGCAGACGAACCGGAGAATGGGGATGATTACCATGGATGATGCGATTGTGCAATTGGTGAGGGAAGGGAAAATCACCAGACAGATGGCAGTGTCCTTTGCGCAGGACCCGGATTCCATAGAAAGCAAGTTTTAGATGGAAAAATGGGAGTAAGGTATGAAAAAATTATTTGATAAATCAGGGAAAAAGGGATTTACGCTGGTGGAGCTTACGGTGGTTCTTGTCATTATAGGAATACTTGCCGCTATTGGAATTCCTACAGCAATGCATTTTATCAAAAAAGCGGAGTACCGCAAAAATGAAGAAAACGCGAAGACAGCTTATTTGGCTGCGGAGTCAACGCTGACATGGTATCGTACCTCTGGGGAGTGGGATGCCTTCCGGGCGCAGGTGATGGCTGAGGGTGTATTAAATACTACATTTCCGGCAGGGGATAAGAGGGAAGGGCGCATTTATGCAGTATCCATGAACCATTGGGATGGCGCTGTGTCGAATTCCCATGAGCAGGCGATGAAGCTGTTGGATGGCGGAGTATATAGTGAAGACTTTTTTAATGCGGAGATTGTAATAGAAGTGGACGTGGAATCAGGGCAGATATATTCTGCCTTTTATGGCACGCGCTGCGATAGCCTGACCTATAAGGAGGATACAGGGGACGGGGAAAGGTGTATCAGTGCGGCGGGCAGTTGGCGTGCACCGGATACCCGTAAAGAAGTGGTGCTGGGCTATTATTCCGTGGAAGATGTGGCCAATGTGGTGGAGCTAAAGCAGGTGCGGCTGAAGGTGACAACCATTAATTTGATTAACAGCGAAACTTTGTCATTGAATTGGACCAGCAACTCCAGGAATGATAACCTGGATGTCAAATATCTTGTTACCTTTTATCAGAAAAACGAAACAGGGGATAAGAAACTTTTTACTACAGAAGTGGAATTGAGCGAACTGAGGGGCGAGTTGGAAACAGCGCCGGAAGAAGATGCAGGTATACGGACAAAAACGGGGATGGTGCACCTGGAGCTGAAAGAGCCGGCAGCAAATGCTGGAGAGCCGGCAGCTTCCCTGGGAACGTGGGCTTTTCCGCTGACTTATCAGCAGGCAGGCAGCTCCAGCGGCAGATTTTCCCTGGTATTGGACGGAATGATGACGGCGGAATTGGCGGAGGTAGTGAAAGCAAAGCAGGCGGAATCCGGCGTAAGTGCGGCGGAAAATGCCAGCACTGGCATTACCAGGCTGGGGAAAGTGATACCGGCTCTGGATTCTCCCCAGGATATTTATGTGGAAATATTGGCTCAGCCGGCGTATAGGGAAATTATCGGAGAAGGCGGCGAAAATATCACTGTGAACGTGACCGAGTATAAACCAAGCAGTGCGGTGCGTTCCAATACAGAAAATACATTATTTGCCAAAGCTGGAATGAAGACGCAGACAGGGGCGGACGGTGCGGAAAGTACAGGAATGGAAGCGGAAATCACCAGATTCCGCCACCTTTCCAATATCCGTTATTATGACCCGGATGAAAGAGCGGTATTTATCCTGGCCAGCCGGAATCTGGACTGGACTTCTACAGGGGTGGGGATGTATGGCATATCCCGGAATGAAACAGGGGAAGGCGGCGTGGCTTCCGGCTATGGAACAGTGGAATGGAGAAGTGTGGCCAATGAGGGGAAAATATTGGATTTCCCTTCCATCCCTCTGCTTTCGGAAAAACACCAACTGAAAGGGAAAGAAGGAATAGAGGCTCAGTTGTCCAATCTGTATTTGGGCGCTGGTTCAATGCCCAATGATGAACAAATAGGGAAATTATACGGAGCTGGCAGTGATGCGGAGGAAACACACTATCTGGGACTATTTTGCGAAGCGGAAGGGCAGATAGAGGAATTGACATTGTTAGACCCAGTACTGCGCCTTGTGGCTGGTGATGGGGAAGGCAGTACCGACGGGGCAGGTATTGAGGGCGGCATGGGTAGTGCAGATGGAATGGCCGTTTCGGCCGAAGCGCCGGAAGCGGTAGAAAATTTCAATGCATTATATGGCGTGGGTATTCTTTGTGGCAGAAATCAGGGAAGCCTGAAGGATATTGACATTAAAACAACCAACCGGGAACACCAGACGGTACTTGTGCATCTAAAAGACAGGGAAGAAGAAATCGCTGGAACAATAGGGCAGGAAAAGAAACCGGCTGCCATTGGCGGCCTGGTTGGTGTGCTGGCGGGAAAAGGCGAGGACGGTTCTTTGAAGGAACTGACCGATGCGGACAGGATTACTTTGAGCGGCCTTACTACGGAAGGCAAAGTGACAGGCTATCTGCCAAGTCCGGAAGGCAGCATGAATCCGGATGGTGCAGGAAGCCTCAACCCCGGCGGCCTTTTGGGTCAAGAAGAAGCCACCTCCGGAATGGCGGTTATAACCGCAGTGCCCGCAGAAGAACGGGCAAAGGATTATACATACGGCATTGGCGGGATTTTCGGTTATGCATGGATTGGCAAAGATGCCGGGAGCGGAAACAGTGTACAACTGGTGAAGTGTACGAACCATGGGGATATTGATGGCAATCTTTTCACAGGCGGTATTGTGGGGGCGCTGAAAGGCGATTTTATTACGGGAAGACAAAATCTGACCAGCATAAAAGATAGCTTTAACGATGGGCTTATACTTTGCTCCGTGAATTATAAAGAGGAAGACAACAGGCTGGAAGGACGTTATTTTGGCGGTATTTTAGGCTATGGGGACGGGGCGCAGATTAGCGGCTGCGTGAATTCTTCCCAGTACAGGGAAGAATTTAATGACACAAAAAGGGAAGCACTGCTTCACGGGCATTATGTGGGCGGTATCATCGGTTATGGAAATAACAGCCAGCTATCCGGATGCAGTACCCGGAAGGGCAGCTATGTCCTGGGCTCCCATTATGTGGGCGGTATTGCCGGAGGGCTGTCCAATGACCTGGAAGAAGCAATCACAGGGGCGGATAAAGAATCGGCGGGCATTCAGGTAACAACCAATGGGGGATATGTAATCGGCAACCGTTATGTAGGCGGAATTGTAGGAAAAAATGACGGTTCGGAGACTACAACCATTGCCTCCTGCATCAATAACGGGATAGCCGCAGGCTATGACCGCTATATTGGCGGCATTGTGGGCTATAACGGAACAAATGGGGTTATCAGGGATTGTGCCAGCTACTTTTCCGATTATGGCGGCTTCGTATTTCAGATGATAGTGGAGAAATGGAAGGCTGCCGGAGACTGTGCCGGGGGTCTGGCAGGATACAATAACGGCAAAGTGGAGTTTGGCGGCGAAAGCCAAAGCATACAAGTAAAGTCGGTTTCCAGTATTGTAGTAGGCAAAAACTATGTGGGCGGTGTTATTGGCTTTAACGATGTGGATGGCATGATGGAAGTGGCCTATACGTTAATAGGCGGCCAGATTCATGGCTATGGCAATGCGGTGGGCGGCTGTATAGGGCTGAATGCTTCTGAAAAAATATTGACAAAAGAATTGGCCATCCGCCCTACTGGCGTTACAGGAAACTATTATGTAGGAGGCTGTATCGGAGCCAATGTGGTGGATATAAAGAAGGATACGGCGATGACCCAAGTCAAGGCGGATAACCGTCTGGGCAGTATTGCCGGAAATGCATTTACCGGTGGAGTCATCGGATACCAGAGGACATATACGGATGAACAGTTAAAAGCAGAACTGGAGAGGGAGAATCCGGGATGGATTGGCCAGGCGGGCAACAACATTTCCGGGAATGACCCATCCAGCCAGGAAGTCTTTGGGAAAGATGGCAGTATACTTTTGCTTTCCTACATGGACGGAATGGAGGAAGCAGCTTCCAAAGGGGAGGAATCCGAAATCGGAATAACAGGAAATCTGCTTCCCCAACTGGATGAAAAGAATGTGCCCACAAAAGTCCTCGCTTCGGACAATACATATACGTTTACTATCGGAAACCGGGCGAATACGGAAGACGGGAAGCAGGATGAATACAATAATATTCCGGTGTATTCCGACCTTTATACGGGAGGGATTGTAGGCTATTGCGAGCGGGATAGCCGGATGCATATCGTAAACAGCAGGAATTCCGGCAATTTATCCAGGAGCTTCCAGGCAGAGGCCGAAAGTGGGGGAGTATCCCTAAAGGCTTATCTGGAAAGCGAGGAACTGGATGCAGATATTAAGGAACTGGAAGGGGAAGACCTGAAGCTGGAGATTTCCATCGGCGGCGGCATTATCGGCGCCAATCTGGAAAACCAGATTATTGACCATTGCATCAATACGGGGACGATGAACGGCTTTATCGGGCTGGGCGGTATTGTAGGCTTTAATGCGGGCGGCGTTTTCAATTGCCAGCTTTCCGATAACTTCGGAAATCAGGGGCTGAATTATATAGGCGGCATCGCAGGCTTGAATGTACATGCGGGCGGGGCTAAGGAAGCGCCGGACGGCAGCGGCAGGAAGACCAGCACTTATGTGGATGTGAAAAATGTTAATTGGAATAACTTTGTTTCAGGAACGGTTGCCAAGTGCAGCACCCAGGAGAATAGGAATATTTCCGGCCGCAGTTATGTGGGCGGCATTGTAGGATACAATTTGTCCGGGGCGGAAATGAAGTCCAATAGAAACAATGCAAACGTGACAGGGGCTGGCGATTATGTGGGAGGTATAGCCGGAGCAAACAGCGGCAGTATCCTGGTGGAGGAATATGCCAATCCCAATCCGGCAGAGTATCATATTGCCGGAAATAGTGGAGAAGGAATCGGCGGTATTGTAGGGTGGAACAGGGCAAAGGGAAGCATTGATGTGATATCAAATGACGAGATGGATGTGGAAGTTATTGCCGTGGACACCAATGTAAGCATTACCGGAAAAGAAAAGGTGGGCGGCATTGTCGGTATCAATGAAGGAAAACTGGATGCCTCCCAAAACCAATTGGGGAAGGAAAGCTTTTTAGTTTGCAGAGCCAGGATAGTACATGCGGCCGATGGTTATGCCGGAGGTATTATCGGTGAGACAGGAAGAAAAGCAGGAACGGGGGAAGGAACGTCCGGGGAAGGGAAAATTACAAGGGCAATCAACAAATCCCTGAATGTTACCGCAGACCGTGGACCCGCCGGAGGGATTGTGGCGGTAAATCAGCAAGGATTCCGGCTGGACAATTGTATAAATCTGGGAAATGTGAACAGTGACAATGGTTATGCCGGAGGTATTGCAGCCGAAAATTATGGCTGGATTGTCCAGTGTAAAGTAGGGGATGAACGGAAAGAGGAGGTAGGAATTACTATCAGCAGCCGGGGAGCAGATGCGATAGGGGCAATCTGTGCGGTGAATTATGGATTCCTTTGGGAAAGTGCGCCTGAAAGGTCATTATACGAAAAGAATGGCGAAAATACGGTTACCCTGTCCGGTACGGCAAAGATAGTAGGGGGTATCGCCGGGCTGAATGCGTCTGGAGGCCAGATAGGGATAGCGTCCGTAGATGAGAATGCGGATAATACAATATACAGGATAGGCTATATGCCGGGGATAGATATATCAACCGCTGCGCTGACCGTAGGCGGGGTGGCCGGACAAAACCAGTCGGCGCTGTCTGGGGCGGAAAACGGGGAAACGGCAATAGCGCTAAAGTCGGCGGCAGTCATACAAAACGTGGCGGTAGAAGGCATGGCCTTTAAAAATTTTAATAATTATCAGTATTTGGGCGGCATAACCGGGGAAAACCAGAATGGCGCTTTGGTGGAGGACTGCATTTTTTCTAATGGGGAAATCATACAGCACAGCCAAACCGCAGCAGGGAACTGCTATGGCGGGGTGGCCGGAAGCAATGACGGTAATCTGGAAAACTGCAGGATTGAAGGCATTACAATAGAAGTACAGGGCAATTATACGGCTACCAGTACAAGTACGGCAGCGGAAAAAGAAAACCTGGCTTCCCACATTGGAGGGATTGCCGGAAAGAACCAGGACAACGGCATGATTAACGGATGCCTTATTGCGATGGGCCAGGATGCGGATGGTAAACCAAAAGCTAACAGCATCAAAGTGGATAACGGTATGGCAGGCGGCGTGGCCGGGTATAACAAGAATACAATCATGTTATCCGGCGATGAAATTACGGCTGAACTGATGGAAAAACAGACCGATGCGGACGGAAACGTAACCGCAGGGGTGATGGATATACAAACCCTGGTTGAAAATGCGGAGCGGAAGAGCGTAACCGCAGATGCAAATTATGTGGAATGGAATAATACAGGGGAACTGGAGCGCCAGAAATATGCCAAAACCGGTCAGGAAGTCAGTGCAGGCAGGGATTTAACCCTGATGATGTCCAACAATGGCAATTTAGGGGGGATTACTTCATATAACGCGCCCACAGGCGAAGTGAACTATTGCGCGACGGGCAACTGGTATTTGAATAATAAATCGGAGGCAATTGGCGTAGGAACTGGCGGTATTATCGGTATGAACGAGTCGGAGAAGGACCTTACTTTCCTGTTTAACCAGGCGTTTGTAGGAAGGCAGCTTTCCATAAAGGGAAAGAATGAGGGAACTGACCGTTTTGCAGGGGGTATTATTGGAAACCAGAACAATACTACCAATAGTGGCTGGATAATAAAAAATTGCGTAAATTATGGAACTGTATATTGCAGATATGCCCATTATTCAGGGGGTATCCTGGGGCAGTGGACCGGAACAGGCGGAAATATTGAGAAATGCTATAACTTTGGAAATTTGCAGACTACACAGGTGGTTGACTGGCTGGGGGCATCCAGCGGTATTGTGGCACAGCTCTACCATGCCTATGAGAATAATGAATATAACATTATAGGCTGTGGGAATTATGGGAATATTTATGGCCGGAACGGACGTGACGTCAATAATTGTGCCAATGACAGTGCCGGAATACTAGGAAATGTGACGGCTTATAAGGTGAATGTCGACCAGGCAGCCAATGGGCAAAAATTTACAATTAACGTTATCGATTGCGTCAATGGGGCTGGGGTAGAGATTTATTCAAAATCAATGGCATCAGGAATTGTAGGGTTTTTATCTGCGGATAATCCGGCAGAAGACCAGGGGCAAGCGGATGCTAAGATTATGGCCTCCACTTCCAACATTATATTGAATATTGAAAGGTGCAGGAATTACGCATCCATATTACAGGGAAATAATTTTGTGGCGGGTATTTTTGGTGACAGATATGGAGAAAAAGGTTCAAGAAATACAACTTTGAAATACTGTTTTTCAGTAAGCCCGAACAGCGGATATAATAAAGTTCCGTTCCCGATAATTTCGTACTGGAATAATACCTATAAAAAATATTCATCATTTATTAATCCGGGGGATGCAGGGAAAATTTATAATTTCTTCTTGGGGGACAGGGATGGTATCAGTAGTTTTCCAGGGAATAGTTTCAGCAATAACATTACATCCAATAAAGATACGTTAATAAGGGCAAATACAGGCTGGGTTTATAGTGTTGTGAAAAATGGTGTCCGGTATTTTGTATATATCACCGGAAATGGAAACAACTATCAAATGAACAACTTGAGGATGGAAGGGGAAAAATATAAAGACAAAGTTTTTCATGGACAGAATGAAATAGGCGAAGTCCTCTTCACTATAGAGGGAGGCAATGCCAATACATACAACAGCATGAATGCCATAGTAACGAGAAATGGCAGTTATGACTATTTTGATAATTTTGACACTTATGTGAGGGAATTCTGCTTTACCCAGGCTGGGCTGTTGATTACTCCGGAAAAGGTTATTTTATCAAAAACCGATGACGGGCAGTTCAAGCTGGAAGTGGATGCCCCGGCCTATGCCGATGCGGATAATATTGAATATGTGGCAACCTTATACCGGAGGGCGGATGATGGCACCGTGAGTGAAATCAGTGTCAATGAGATGAATCCGGCAGAAGGCGGAATTGTTGTAGAGGCTGGTGCGAATACCTTCCGGTTTGATTCAGAAACATGTACCTTTGGCCTTTCCGATGATGAAATAGGGAAGGGGGGAGATTTGTTTGTGAGGTTAAAAGCCAGAGAAAAGGATACAACTATGGAATCCTCCGAAGTGGAATCCAATAGTGTTCCGATAGGCAGCGTGTTGCCTGAGCCGAAGCTGAGAATTGAACTGGTGGCTGGGGCCGGCGGCACAGGCAATGGGTATCAGTACCGTTTCCGGCTGGCGAATAAAAAGGCATATGAAGATTACAGCGACCTTCAGGTACATATCAAACTGATGGATGGAACAGAACTTACCTTTAGCACGGAAGGAACGGCAAACTATGATAAATTAGGGTCGGACTCCCTCCAGCAGCTAGTCGTATGGGTGGCAAAGGATGGGGCGGTGCCGGGGGCCGGAATGTCTTCGGCAGAAGTATCCATACCTGTATATCTGCCTTGCTATACACCTTCTATTGCAGTAAAGGGAGGAACAGAACCTTATTGTAATATATCGGGTACCAGCTTGAAGGATTTGGCGGTTACGGTAACTTTAACAGGGCCGGGAGGAAACGTGGCAACCCCGCCCATTTACCGGGCAGAGCTAGTGGGAACGTGGACGGATGAGGAAGGCAATGTCCATAAGGATTATGTATTCCAGTCCACAGACATCCTTACGGTAGCTAATGGTGAAGTAAAAGCAGTTTTCACAGATTTTAGGAATCCGGAGGAATGGCCGGAAGAATTTAACAGTGCGGAAGATATAAAGGTCCGCGTATGGTATGCCCAGTCAGGGCTGGGTCCTGTTTATACATATTATATGGAAGATTTACTGGCTGGGGAGGCGTTTAACACCAGGATAAAAGAAGCCATAGAGGGTGAAGGGGAAAGCGGCCCGCAGTGGAAGGAAGCCTATACCCATGTGCTGGAAGATAATATTTTTGAGAATTATAGGTGGATATCAGGAAAATTGTTTGAATGGCTGCCGGCTCCAGAACTGATGGCAATACCGGACGGGGAAAGCCTGAAACCGGAAACCGATAGCAGCAATGGGCATTTGACTTACACCTTTCAATGGGATGAAAAGGAAAACCCAAATAACAATGATTATATCGTAACCCTGACAGGCATTGCCATAGATGAAGCCGGCAATCCGGGGAATCCGGTTTCTATTGTGACGGATAGGGAAGTGAAAGGCGGCGTCCTTACGCTGGATGCGGAAGACTGGGCATATCAGGAAGTAGAGCTTTCCGTGACCAGAAAAGGGTATACGTCACCGGATGGAACAACGATTTATATAGGAAAAACTTCTACCAAAACATATTCAGTGAAGAAAAGGCTGCCCAGGCCGGAACAGCCAAAGGTGGTAAATCCGGATGTGAATGAACTGAATTATGAGATAGAGTGGAGTCCGGTGAAACCGGAAATCGGCCAGGATGTAAATCAGCCGGATATTGGATGTACCTTTTATGAGATTTATATTCGTCCTGCAACGCCCCGCCCGGCCACAGCGCCGGATGACGGAATACGGCGGATAGAAGTAAAAGTGAAGGAGGATGACGGCACTTCCAATATTACGCCGGAAGGGGTTTACCGTGAACAGATTGATTTTGAAGATTATGCTGGTGAACAGGTACTGATTTCCATAAAGGCCATGGCGGAAGAAGACGATGACGTTTATGTCCACAGCGTGGATGGCATTACTTATGAGCTTACCGTACCGGAGAGGATTCCTACCCCGAAAATAAAAGAGTGGGAAAAGAGCTGGAAATATGAATGGTACGTGCCGGACCCGACGAAGCCGGATGACCCGGATAACAAAGATGAGACGAAATCCATCGAAGAATTCGAGGAGGGCGGTGAGAACGGGCTGAAAGTGACACTGACGGCAGATGATACTGATAGCAACAGTATTCCGCCTGGAGGCAGCAGCTATCTGACGAAAGCTTATGTATTTGAAACAGAAGCGGATGCGGAAGCAGCCCAGACAGCATTTATAAACGGAACAGAAGTGGATATGGATAAAGTAGTGGCCTACTATCCTTTATTGAATGCGGAGAATCAATTAATCCCCGCAGGGATGGAACAGGAAGGAAACAGCCAGAACCGATTCAGCCATACCCTTACCGGGCTGTCGGCAGAATATGCAGGTAAGTATGTACTGTTTTTGGCAAGAATTTCTTCCGGAGGAGGAAAGGTAAGTTCCGAATGGGTGGTACAGCAAGGTGTCAATCCGGATTCTTTCATCTGGCGGCTGCCTTATGTGAAACTGCCCACACCGGAAGTATCGGTAGGAATCGGGGAACGCCAGGTAGAAGTAACTTTCACTACGAACCCGGACTTGAATACTACAAACAGCATATACATGGACAGCACGGAGGAAATGGAAGAAGGCTCATTGAGTGACGGCACTCCATTGCCGGAAGAAACGATAAATGGCGCAGAAGGTGAAAATACCGGGGATGTGGGAAACACAGAAGATGCTGGAGATACCGGGAGTGTAGGGAATGCAGGAACTGCAGGAATAACCGGCGATACGGGTAATGTAGGAAATGCCGGGATTACCGAAAATATTGAAGATGTGGGAAATGCCGGGACTACCGAAAACACCGGAGATGTGGGAAATGCCGGGACTACCGAAAACTCTGGGGATGCGGGTTCTACCAGAAGTATTACCAGTGCATCAACTGGAATAATAGCAAATGCCCAAAATGCATCAAGAAGAGAAAATGCGCTTATGGCGGCGGAAAGGATGACGAGCCGTTTTGGGGCAAGAGAAATGGTTTATAAAATGAACAGCGCAATGGCCAGTCATGTTGCTTTCATGACAACGGCTACCTATACTGACGGGAACCAGTCGGAAAGCGTTGTGAAGCCAGGCAGTGGCATAGAGCCGGCTGGCAATATGGATTCACAGCCGGACGGCGCAGAGCAGCCTACAGACAGCACAAAGGTTCAGCCGGATGGCGGAGAGCAACCTACAGACAACACAAAGGTTCAGCCGGATGGCGGAGAGCAGCCTACGGAGAGCACAAAGGTTCAGCCGGACGGTACAACTCAGCCTACGGAGAGCATAAAGGTTCAGCCGGACGGT
>QXWV01000037.1 GCA_009911195.1 Lachnospiraceae bacterium
ACAACACAGAGGTTCAGCCGGACAGCGCAGAGCTACAAGCGAACGGAATCTCTCCCCAGGCGGACATACAAAGCACAGAAACCTGGACAGCGGAGAATACCGTGCTTTCCTGGAGCAGTGTAAAATATGCGGATGCCTATTATTTCGTCCTGACGGATAAGGATGGGATGGATGATGGAAGCGAAATGACAGCGGAATTCAAGATAGTGGAAACAAAAGACGAGAATGACCCTGCCGTCATCCCCTCCGCAACCGTATATGGGAAAGATGCGGGCGGCGACTGGCAAGTAATCGGAACAACAGGTGTGGATTTGGGTACAGGAACAGCTTATTCCTTTGATTTATCCCAGACCGGGGCGGCATTCCAGCCCTACCATAAAGTGGTAAAAGGCATATATGCGGTAGACAGCGCCACATCCATACCTTACGAGGTGGATTTAAAAACCAGCCTGGAGATAACCATGCAGGACGGTGTATTCACCTACACCTTGGCCCTGCCAGACAGCAACCGGTTAAATCCTCCGGTGGGCAGTGCATATGGGGAAAACAGTATTGTCAATAGCAATAATGACAGGCTGCGCTTTACGGATTCGGTAGAAATCTGGTCGGATATGCAGCAGAACGAGGATATAGATTCGGCTAATTGGAGTCAAGCTTATGTGAAGTCAATAGAATATGTAGCAGAATTTAACAATTAGCAGAAGGAAAGGAGGGCAACATGTTCTGCCGGAAGCCAAAAGAAGAGCAGATTAGTAAAAGAAGACGGACAAATAAAAGCAAACGGATAGGGAAAATAGAATCCAGAACCGGTTCTTCCCTTATCATGGTAGTCTGTGTGTCAGCATTTCTGGTGGCATTTGCCCTCGCCATAGTCTATACGGGCAGTATGCTGATGGCCCGTGCCAACAGGCGGCTGGAGCAGGAACGCTGCTACCAGCTTGCCAGTAGCTTTGCCCGGGTACTGGACGGGGAACTGGCCCGTTACAGTGGATGGGAGTTAGAAACATTGGAGGCAGACGCCGAGTATAATAAAAGCTTTTACCGCTTTTCCTGCAAATTTCTGGAAGATGCGAGCTATCAGGAATACAGTCCGGAACACCCGGAGCTGACCACTTTTTACTATCGGCATAATGCCGGTGCAGAAGATGACAAGTATGGGAAGGTGACTCTTATCCTCTATAAGGAAAATGACCAGGAAACGGATGTGATGGCAGGGATACTGCCGTCCAACCCGGCTTCCGGCACAGGGGGCAGCGGAGATACCGTAAATCCTATAGAAACCATTATGGCAAACATATCCCGTTTCACTTTCCATGTGGAAGTGGTGGCGGAGAGGGACGGCATGACATACAGCTACTGTACCTCTTATGATACTCAGGTGAAGTACACGGATGATGCCGTGGAATTTACCGTAAATGATATGAGGATACATTGGAACGATACGGATAAGAAATGGCTGGATAATAACGGGAACATATGTGATGTACCGGATGACGCGGTGATTAACTACAAGATAACCCCTGAATTAGATAAATTAAGAAGCTGCATTTTTAAGAAAACTATCCTGGAAGGGGAAAATCCGGAAGCCGGAGGAGGTGGAGGTTTGTGAAAAAACTAAAAAAATGCGGGAAATCAGGGGAAACCCTGGTGGAAGTAATGGTATGTGCCCTTCTTTTCCTGATGATGGCGGCGGTGATGCAAGGGGCAATTTCTTTTGGAACGAATGCCCAGCACAAAAGCGCCCAAATCCGGGAGACGAATGCGAAAATTTGTAGAAACCTCCGAACAATGGGCACGGAAGACAATGGAAATGCAACCTATACATTTAAGGCCGTTTCTATGGACGGGAGTACGGAAGGAACGGAGGAACTCTTCATAATAGATGTACCTCTTGGCAAAAAATCTGTTTCCTATCAGGATGGGCAGGGCAACAGCCAGACAACGGACTTTTATCTATATAACCCTGTGGCCGGCGGAACAGGGGGTGGCAACCCTTGAAAAAATATCGGATACGCAGGATTAAAGGGAAGTCAGGGATGACTTTGGTGGAACTGGTAGTTTCCATGCTGTTAGTGTCCATTATTATGGCCATGGTAGTAGGGATTTTAAGCCCGGCCGCCAAAATCTTCCTCCGGATGCAAAGGCTTCATTATGCCCAGCAGATTTTGGATAATACAGCAGCCCAGCTTCGGAGTATGGCGGGAGAAGCCACCGAATATGTGAAAATTTACAAGGATGCGGAAAATATTGTGAACTCTGGAGGGGAGGCAAAAGGCCCTGTATTGGAATTTGTGAACCCGGAGGGCTATACTACGCTGGTTTCAGCCGATGGAAGCCCTGAAATGGATTTGGTGTTGGAAAGCACTAAAATTGATATGGCGGAAGAAGTGGAAAAAGGCCGTCTGGTAGCCAGATATTATAACATAGCGAATATAGCGACAAACGAATATAACTATACACAAGGCGGAAAAGAGGTGGCCCGCGCGGTAGCCGGAGTTTTTACCGACGGCTATTATATGGGGAACTACCTGAAAATAGAATTTTCCTATCCCCCTGGAACCGGGGCGGATGACAGTCCTGTTACCTACCTGGAAGCAAAATTATCCCTTTATAATAACGAGGACCGTCAGCCGGAACATCTGGTGGCCCAGGAAGAAGTGGTGCTGGACTTCCGTTATACGGTGGTGCGCAGGGATAGCGTGACAGCTACGAATGGCTGAGGTATGGAACGAATTGCGCTGGTAAAGGAATCGGATGGCGCAATAGAGAGAATGGGAATATAGATGCAGTCCATACGATGCATTTATAGATAAATGGGGCGGTTTTCCAAAAATCTGCCAATGGCCTAAGCCGACCCGGCTGCCTGACAGCTAACGGCTTTCGCACACAGGCTACCTGCAGAGCGGATAAAGGAACGCCGTGCCGAATGTTACTATACTGTATAAATGTCTTATGAAAAAGGAGAGAAAAAATGTTAAACAGACTCAAAAAGAACAACAAAAAAGGGTTCACCCTGGTAGAATTAATCGTTGTATTGGTTATTCTTGCGATTTTGGCAGCTTTGTTAATTCCGGCTTTGACGGGGTATATTGATAAGGCAAAACAGAAAAATGTTATCGCAGAAACCAGGCAGGCGGTAATGGCGGCACAGACAATTTTGGATGAAAAATATGCTTTGGTAGATCCTAATGATGCGAATGGTGGCGGTATAACATTAACCTATACTGACATTACTACTTTAGCAGAAGTAAAGGGTACGATTGATGCTAATAGTATTAAATGGAGTGATAAAGGCGTTGTAACGGAATTGAAATATACCGCCGCTAACGGAATTAAATGTACATATAATTCAACGGCTAATGAAAAATATACAATAACACCATAAGAAAATATGAATATGCCAAACACATTGTCAAATGACCAAAATTACAAAGAAAAATCAAAAAACAGATATCTCATCCGGGCTCTGTCTGTTATCGTCCTCATCTTGGCAATTGTGACGGCATCCGTTCCGGGCATCCTGGCCATTATGCGGCGCGCCGATGCACAGGTGGCGTTGGGAAATGCAAAATCACTCCGCCTGGCGCTGCAAGTGGCCTCTACGGAAGCCTATGCTGCAGGGAGACCTTTTGGCGATGCCGCCCAGACCGGGGGCATCGCCGGAGAATCCTGGAGGAAGGTTATTACGGACAGCAAGATACCCGGTGATTTTTGGGTGCTGCAGACGGATGAAAGCGGCTATGAGGTACTCCGCTTTCTCTATCAGGAAGGGAACTTTACAGTAAGCTATATAAAAGAGCCTTTAGCCTACCAGGTATATTACCAGGAGGCTTATATAGAAACAGAACAAAGCGCCGTATACTGAAGCAGGGAGTGTGCCTCTGTGGAAGAACGGCCAAAAGATTTGGAAAGGAAGAGAATGATTGCAGCGCTAAATGGAATTCTATGGCTGCTTCGGTTTGCCATAGGGGCCTGCGTATTCAGCTTCTTCAATGTGGTTATCTACCGCCTTCCGGCAGGGGAGAGCGTAGTCCACGGGCGCAGCCATTGCATGAGCTGCGGGAGAACGCTTACGGCAGGGGAATTGATTCCCTGTGTCAGCTATCTGATACAGGGGAAAAAATGCCGCGGATGCGGTGAGAAAATTACAGGAAGATATTTTAAAGTAGAATTAGCGGGTGGCCTGGCTTTTGTCTGCTGTGGCGCCTTTTTCGGATATGGGGAATATGGGCTTCTATCCCTCCGGGGGTTTTTGGCCTTTGCGTATTTGGGCATTCTCCTCATCATAGCACTTATAGACTGGGATACAAGGATTATCTATAATCGTTTTCATATATTGATTATGCTCCTGGGCATCGCCGCCCTATGGCTTTTCCCGGAGCATTCGGTAATGGAGCGCCTTATCGGCGCGGTTGCAATATCTCTGCCCATGCTTCTTATTGCTATAGCGATAGAAGGGGCCTTTGGCGGAGGGGATATCAAACTTATGGCCGTAAGCGGCTTTCTCCTCGGCTGGCGCAGCATCCTCATTGCCATGTTCCTGGGCCTGCTTACCGGCAGCGGTTATGCCATAGGAATGATGGCCAGGAAAAAACTGACCCGGAAAGACCATTTCGCCTTCGGACCCTTTCTGGCCTTGGGCCTGGCTATCGCCCTCTTTTACGGCGATAAAATAGCCAACTGGTATCTTTCGTTATTATAAATAATATGGAATACTTCAGGCAATTGTTCCATTTTTCATGGACAACTGCCACAGAAAGGAGCAAACGAATGCCAAATTTCCGTTATACAGCCAAAAGCATGGAAGGCAAAATCCAGAAGGGAACAATGGAAGCGGCAGGGGAGGGCGCCCTTCAGCAGATGCTGAAAGAACAGGGCCTCTACCTTATCGAAGCCAAAGATGCTGCCGCTGTCAGAAAGCATAAAAAACTTACCGCAAGACAGCTTTCCGAGTTTTCCAAGGAACTATCCATCCTCCTTGCTTCCGGCGTCAGCATTGTCCGGGCGCTGGAAATCATTGCGGAGGAAGAAGGGATTTCCCCAGTCACCAAAGCACTTTATCTGGATATCCTTGCAGAATTGAAACGGGGGCTTAGCCTGTCGGAAGCTATGGAGATGAAACAGTGTTTCCCGGAACTCATGCTGGGGATGATTCGTTCCGGGGAAGGGAGCGGCAACATAGATGCGGTAATGAACCGTCTGGCTTTGCACTATGAAAGGGAAAACCGGCTGAAACAACAAGTACAGTCAGCCATGACCTATCCCATGGTTCTGTTTGTTATGAGCATTCTGGTGGTGATTTTAATCGTTACCTTTATCCTCCCCCAGTTTGAAGAGCTTTTTGCAGAAATGGAGAGCCTTCCTATGGTGACGGAAATGCTAATGGGTATATCGGATTTCCTTGTGGAACAATGGTATGTAGCGCTGTTAGCGGTATTCCTTTTGGCAATTATCCTGAGGACAACGGGCAAAATTTATAAAGTACGGAGAATCATCGGCTATATTAAAGTACATATGCCGGTGGCGGGAAAGCTGAACAAAGTGATTTACACAGCCCGTTTTTCCCGGACATTAAGCAGCCTTTATTCCAGCGGCATGCCTATCGCGCTTGCCTTGCAGACGGCAGGGGGAACGGTAGGCAATGTGTACGTGGAGGAACAGTTTGATAAAGTCATTGCCATGGTGCGCAGCGGTATTCCCTTATCCCAGGCGTTGCGGGAAGTGGACGGTTTTTTGCGCAAACTATCCAGCACTATTATGGTAGGGGAAGAAAGTGGACGGCTGGATACCATGTTAGATTCCATCGCCATGTCTATGGAAGAAGAAGCGGAAGCAGCTACCAAACGCCTGGTAACATTGCTGGAACCCATACTCATTTGTATCATGGCGCTGGTTGTGGGCTTCATCATCATAGCCGTTATGCTGCCGATTTATGAGTCTTATGGAGCGATTGAAGGCTCGGCTTATTAGAAAGATAATTACCGAACACTTACGGAACTGGAATAAAAACAGCAGATACCCGAACAGCGCCTTAAGAAAAGAAATAGGTGCTGGCAGGGTATCTGCGGAACTGGAATAAGTTAGGAGAAGAAGAATGAATCAGACAGTCATTGTTTTTTCGGAAGATTGTATATTGGCAGCATCGGGCAGGGTTGGAAAGTATCCGGCCATTTCCGGCGTGAAAAGGATTGGGCTGCAGATGCAGGGAGATTCCTTCGAGCGGTGGGGGCAGGCATTGAAGGAGCTTCCCGGCGAATGGAAAACAGGGCAGGCACATCTGGTGCTCCCTGTAAGCATGTGCTCTTCCCGGGTGTTAAAGCTACCCTATGCAAAAGGGAAACAACTGGCAGATATGGCTTCCAAAGAGATGGCCGACAGCTTCCGGAATGAGATAGCGGATTATTCCATTGTTTCGGCAGACAAAAAGAATGGGGTGGATATATGCGTAGGCGGTGCTGATGAGGGGCAACTGGATGGCTTTCTTTCCATCTGTAAGGATGCAGGTATTGCCATCGGAGGCATGAGCATCCCCATGGAAGGGTATCTGCGCATTTTACAGCAACTGGATAGTTTTTATAACCGCACGGCTATTTATCTGTTTTTTGAAGAAGGAAGTATGATGAGCGTGCTTTGCCAGGACGGCAGCTATCTTTATTCCGGGCGCAGCCGCCTGTTCAGCGAGCCGGGAACGCTGGATTTCGGAACGGAAATCGTCCGCAGCATTTCCGGTATTCTCCAGTTCTATGCATCGGCAAAGAGGGAAAATCCGATTACGGATGTCTACTATGTGGGCTGCCCGGACGGAGATTTTGAAGTGAGCGTGGAAGGCATTGAGAATATGAACCTGAAAGCTGCCCCTATGGCGATGGACAGGAAAATTTCCGTTCCCCCGGGAGAGAGGGCGGCGGACTGGATTTCCTGTATTGGCGCTTTGATGAAGAACAATAGGGCAGAAAAAAGGATTGACCTTTACCGGGCGAATAAAAAGTTTTCTGAAAAGGAGGGAAAACAGCAGGGAATCGGAAAGCATCTGCTGTTCCCGGCAGTGGTGTTTATCCTGTGTATGATTCCTGCGGTAGTATTTTTCATACTTAATAGAATAACATTAAATGAAATTGACAGGAAACAGGAATGGATAGCATCTGAGGCAGTGCAGGAGCAATATAACCAGGCTCTTGCCTTGGAGCAGCATCTGGCGGATATCGAGGGCAGTATCGCGGCGGTAGAACTGACCAGCCAAAACCTTTCCGTGTACCCGGAACTGTCTAATGATGTCCTTCGTCAGATTGAGGATGCGGGAGGGGCGGGAATCGAATGCCGGGTTACCGGTTATGATGCGTCCACCGGGGTACTCACGTTCCAGGCAAACAGCCGGAAAGTCATTGATGTGCCGGACTACATATTGAAACTGAAAGACAGCGGGTTATTCCATACCGTAAATTATACCGGATATGACTATGATAATGAGTGGTATACCCTCTCCCTTTCGTGTGTGATGGGGGGAAAAGTTTCCGAACAGGCACAAAAAGAGGGAATCACCCTGGAGATGAAAAATGCCCAAGGGGTGGAGGAAAACCAAAATACGGATGAGCAGCTACCGGAGGGAGGTACACAATGAGACTGGAATTAACAGAAAATGATGTGTTATTGCTGAAGCTGGCAGGCAGCATCCTGATTGCATTTCTTGTAATCCGGTTTCTGCTGATGCCCGGAATTGAGCGTTTTCAGGAAAATTGCATACAAAGGGATGAGCTGGAGGAAACAGCGGACGGGATGCAGGCATCCATTGACGGAATCCCGGTACTGAAACAGGAAATCGAAGAAAGACAAAAAAAATTGGAAGAAGTATCTTCCGTTTATTATGAGCATATGGAAAACCATCAGGTGGACGAACTGCTGACAGGGCTTGCCTTAAAGCATGGGCTTTTCCCTGTATCCCTTTCCATAGAAGGGGCAGCCCCAAAAATCCCGCCGGCCTATCTGTATGGCGTAACGGCAGGCAGCGCGCAAATCCCTTCGGAGAACTACATACAGACTGCAGCGGGGAATATGGTTCTTCGGGGCGAAGAATCCAGGCTTTTTAGCTTCCTGGATGATGTGGAAACGAATTACCCCGCCCTCCGTCTATGCAGTATGAAAATGAACCAACAAATATATTTTGACGAAGACTGGAATGTCATCGACCAGCCGGACATGAGCTGTGGGCTGGAAGTATATATGCACGAATAATCGCTTTGAGGATACGGCCGTAGATTGTGCTGTAAAGTGAAAGCTGCCGGAAGGGAATTTGCGGAACTGGAATAGGAGGTTAATATTTTGAGGACGAATTTGAGGATTGGGGAAATACTGGCGGAAAGAGGATATGTGGATGCCCGGCAAATGGAAGAGGCGCTGGCTTACCAAAAGGAGCACCGGGATAAACGGGTAGGCCAGATTCTGATAGAGCTGAAATTTGTGACGGAGCAGCAGGTGCTGGAAGCGCTGGCCAGCAGGCTGGAACTGGAGATTGTAGATGTGGCATCCCAGCAGGTAGATTTGGAAGCCGTAGCCATGGTGGATAAGGAGTTGGCGGAAAAAAATCTTTTCCTCCCCTTAAACGTGAAAAACCGTACTATGCTTTTAGTGACCAATGACCCCTTGAACTATTTTGCTTTGGAGGAGGTTCGTCAGCAGACCGGCTGCTATCTGCATATTTTGCTCAGCGAGGAAAAACCTCTGCGGCAGGCCATTTCCTACTATTTTGCGGAAGTGGGCGCCAGGCAGGCGGCAACTAAGGCAAATGCCGGGTTTGTAGCGGATGAATTGGATGACTTTGATTTGACGGAACTGGAAAATGTGGATGAAGAGGCTCCTATTATCAATTTGCTTAACAGCCTGGTGGAAAGAGCCATCAAAAGCAATGCCAGCGATATCCATATTGAACCTTTTGACAGGAAAACCAAAGTCAGGATGCGAATTGACGGCGTGATTTTAGAATATGTCTCCCTGCAAAGAAACGTGCATCAGCCGTTGATTGCCCGTATTAAAATCATGGCGAATCTGGATATTGCAGAAAAGAGAATTCCTCAGGACGGCCATTTCCGGGTGAGGACGGAAAACGGGCATGTAAATATCCGTGTGTCCATCATGCCTACCGTATTCGGGGAAAAAGCAGTGCTGCGTCTGCTTACTTCTTCTGGCCAGTTGGACCATGCGGACCAGTTTGGCATGGATGACGAAAGCTATCAGCAGTTTTTGCCCCTGTTAAACTGCCCGAACGGTATTATATATATTACAGGGCCTACCGGAAGCGGAAAATCCACTACTTTATATATGATATTGGAACATCTTTCCCACAGGATGTTAAATATTTCCACTATTGAGGACCCGGTGGAAAAAAATGTACAGGGAATCAACCAGACACAGGTAAATCCGGTGGCCGGCCTTACCTTTGAAGCCGGGCTGCGTGCATTGCTGCGACAGGACCCGGATATCATCATGGTAGGTGAAACCAGGGATGGTGAAACCGCAGAAATTTCTGTCCGTGCAGCCATTACCGGGCATGTGGTGCTCAGTACCCTCCATACGAATGATGCGGCATCCAGTATCGTCCGCCTGGGCGATATGGGTGTGGAAAATTATCTGATTGCTAACTCTCTTGTGGGTATGGTGGCTCAACGCCTGATGCGGAAGGTGTGCCCTAATTGTAGCCAGGAAATGGAAACCACACCGGAGGAGCGGAAGCTGTTAGGTGAGGATGTAGAGAAAATCCGCCGGGGAAGGGGCTGTATCCAATGCAATAATACAGGCTACAAGGGGAGAACCGCCATCCATGAAATTATCGCTGTGGACGCTAATGTGCGCCATATGATTAGCGACAGGGCTTCCATGGATGAAGTGGTAGCCTATGCCCGGAAATACCAGAAGATGCGCACTTTGAAGGAGAACGGGTTAAAGCTGGTGAAAGCAGGAATCAGTACCCCGGAAGAACTTTTGAAGATTGCATACGAATAAGGAAGCTTACAGGAGTTCAAGCAAAGATATGTATAAATCCGGGATTCTGCCTCTCCGTACAACGAAAGAGAGGCAGATGTGTCAGCAAGCTGACGGACGCCCGGCGCACGAGTAGGGAAGATGGCTCTTCTCTACTTTATTTTTGGCCATAAAAAATATAATCCCGCATAAAACTTGACATTATGAAAAAACAAGCGCAAAATACATTAAGAGTAAGGTTAAAAGTGCATAGAATAACGGACATAGAAAGGAGCGCATATAGAAATGGCTAAGATTGATATTGTTTCCGGCTTTTTAGGGGCTGGGAAGACTACATTGATAAAGAAGCTGTTGAAAGAGGCTTTGACAGATACAAAAGTAGTGCTTATAGAAAACGAATTTGGAGAAATCGGCATTGACGGAGGATTTTTGAAGGAAGCGGGGATTGAAATTAAGGAGATGAATTCCGGCTGTATCTGCTGTTCTTTAGTGGGGGATTTTGGCACATCCCTGAAAGAAGTATTGGAGACATATGCCCCTGAAAGGATTTTAATAGAGCCTTCAGGGGTAGGGAAGCTGTCGGATGTGATGAAGGCAGTACAGAATGTGGTAGCGGATGCAGAGGTGGAATTGAACAGTGCAGTGGCGGTAGTGGATGCCATGAAATGTAAAATGTATATTAAAAATTTCGGGGAATTTTTTATCAATCAGATAGAAAATGCAGGAACTATTATCTTAAGCCGGACAGGGAAAACCAGTGAGGAGAAACTGGCGGCCTGTGTGGATATGATAAGGGAGCATAACCCGAAAGCAACAATAGTGACAACTCCCTGGGAAGAACTGGACGGAAAGGATATCCTGGAAACAATCGAAGGCGCGAAGGACCTGGAAGCGGAACTGATGGAAGAAGTGCGCAGAAGACATCAACAGGAAGAGCATCATCATGAGCATGGGCCAGAGTGTACATGCGGATGCCATGGACACCACCATGATGAAGAGGAATGCGGTCATGGGCATCATCATGATGAAGAGGAATGCTGCCATGGGCATCACCATGATGAAGGAGAAGAGAGCTGCCATGAGCATCATCACCATGAGGGAGAATGCTGCCACGGGCATCACCATGATGAAGGAGAATGTGGCCATGAGCATCATCACCATGAAGGAGAATGCTGCCACGGGCATCATCATGAAGGCCATCACCATGCTGACGAAGTATTTACTAGCTGGGGTCTTGAGACGCCGGCGTCATATACGGCAGAAGAGATTGGAAAATTGTTGGAAGAACTGGGGCATGAGGAAGAATATGGCTTTGTACTCCGTGCGAAAGGGATGGTTTCTGCCGGTGACGGAACCTGGGTTTATTTTGATTATGTGCCGGAAGAGTGTGACATCAGGGAAGGGAAACCGGATGTAACGGGAAAAATATGTGTAATCGGCTCCAATCTTGCGGAAGACAGGCTGCAAAAGCTGTTTGAAGTGCGGCACTGAGGCGAAAGGGAGAAATAAGACGGAGGTTATCGATGAAACCTGTTTATATCATTAATGGATTTTTGGAAAGCGGCAAAACGGAATTCATTTCCTATACGTTAGGGCAGCCTTATTTTCAGGTACAGGGAAAAACTCTTTTAATCCTTTGTGAAGAAGGGGAAGTGGAGTATGGGGATATATTGTTAAAAGGAAGCCGGACAGAACTGGAGCTGATTGAGGATGAGGAGGATTTTAACCCTTCCCATCTGATAGAGCTGGAGAAAAAGCATAAGCCGGAACGCGTTATTATAGAGTATAATGGCATGTGGAATTTTAAAAATATGAAACTGCCGTGGCACTGGTCGGTGGAACAGCAGATAACAACAATCGATGCTTCCACATTCCCCATGTATTTTAACAATATGAAGACCTTTTTGGCAGAGATGGTGAGAAAGTCGGATTTGATTATTTTCAACCGCTGTGATGGCATTGAGGATTTGAATAATTACAAGAGGAATATAAAAGCCATTAATCAGAAGGCGGATATTGTTTTTGAAACTTCGGAAGGGGAAATGGACGAAATCATGGAAGAAGATTTGCCATATAATCTGGAGGACGATGTGCTCGAACTGGATAATCAGGGATATGGCATCTGGTATCTGGACTCCTTGGAACATCTGGAAAGATATGAGGGAAAGACGGTGAGCTTTATGGCAATGGTTTTAAAACCCAAAAGCTTTCCCAAAGGGTATTTCGTTCCGGGGAGAATGGCCATGACCTGCTGTGCGGACGATATGGCATTCCTTGGCTTTGCCTGTGCTTATGGGCAGTGTGATGCCCTGGAGGACAAGCAGTGGGTAAAAGTGACAGCGGTGGTGAAAAAGGAATATTTCGAGGATTACCAAGGGGAAGGGCCGGTATTGTATGCTTGCAGCGTGGAGGCAGCCCAGGCTCCGGAAGAAGAAGTTATCAGCTTTATATAATATGTAAACAGTTATCGGAAAAGGGAACGGATATGGCGGCGGAGAGCGAAAAGGAGCTGCAGCAGCTACAGAAGCGGCTGGCAGAACTTTCAAGGAAATCTTTTGAACACAACATTTATACCTACACGAATTTTTTAAGCATGGCGGAACTGGATGCATTTTATAGGATGCCCGTAGAGGACAAAGGGAATGATTATGAACTAAACGGGGGCAGGGAAGGCTGCGAGAGACAGATGCTCCGCTTCGGAAGCCCGGAAAGTGTTGGATATGAAGAAGAATATCCCATTGCCTGTTTGTCCATAAAGCCCCTGATGGAAAAATTTGCCGATGCGATGAGCCACAGGGATTTTCTTGGAGCATTGATGAACCTGGGAATCGACAGAAGCAACCTGGGGGATATTTTTCTCGAAGGGAAATCTGCCTATGTGTTTTGTACCGAAAAAATAGCCCCTTATATTATGGAAAACCTGAACAAAGTGAAGCATACGAATGTGAAATGCAGCCTGGCTGATGCCCAGAAGGAACTTCCGGTGAAAGAGCCGGAGGAAATGCGTCTGACCGTGGCTTCGGAAAGGGCGGATGGGCTGGTTGCAAAGATTTATCATTTATCCCGAACCCAAAGTTTAGAGCTTTTCCGGGAAAAAAAGATATATGTGAACGGAAGAATCAATGAAAACAATAGTTATGCGATGAAAAAGGGAGATATTGTTTCTGTACGCGGCTATGGCCGGTTTGTATACTACGGGGCGGACCATGAGACAAGGAAAGGGAAGTGGAGCGTGTTGGTGGGGGTGTACTAGTACATCGTTTTGCAAATAACCGGACAAAGCTTTGATACAGAGTATCGGAAGGGATGAATGGATTTTACAGGGGTACAAGTAACAGGAGAAAGTTATGTATTCATATACGATGGCACAGTGGTTGTTTTTCTTTTATTTTTATTGCTTTTTCGGATGGTGTTTTGAGTCCTCCTATGTTTCGATAAAAAACAGGCATCCGGTGAACCGGGGATTCATGCGGGGGCCTTTTTTGCCCTTATATGGAAGCGGGGCGGTGATGATGCTGGTAGTGTCCATGCCCTTCCAGCATAACCTGGTGCTGACTTATATCGCAGGATGTATCGGGGCAACCGTTCTGGAATATGTGACAGGGGTTGTGATGGAGGCTTTGTTTAAAGTAAGGTATTGGGATTATTCAAACCAGAAGTTCAATTTCCAGGGGCAGATTTGCCTAAGCTCCACGCTGGCATGGGGCGGGCTGACTATACTTATGACGAGAGTGGTGCATAGACCGGTGGAAGGGTTGGTGTTTTCCATACCGGATGGGGTGCTTTCGGCGGCAACCTTTGTACTGACCATATACATTGTAGCGGATTTCACGTTATCCTTTAAGGCGGCTATTGATTTGCGCGATGTCCTGGTGAAGATGGAAGCGGCAAAGGAAGAACTGGAGAGGGTACAAAAGCGTTTGGATGTGATTATTGCCCTTTCTAATGAGGAATGGGAAACGAAAAAGCAGGAGCGCAGCTTAAAAGCTGAAGAACTGATGGCCGGTATTGAAGAACGGCTGGGCAGCCTGAGAGAAAGAATCCAAAACGAAGTTTCCCTTTACCCTGATGGAATTAAGGAGGAAATCCAGGAACTTCGGATGAAATACAGAATCAGCGTAGAAAGACGGTTTCAGATGGGGGCAGTGAAGAATTATAAGCAGATGTTGAAAGGAAATCCATCGATGGTATCCAAGCGGTTTAAGGAAGCCCTTCAGGAATTGAAGGAATCTGTAGAAGAGAGGCGTAAAAAATAAATATCTAAAACTCCAGGCAAAAGGGCGCAGTTATGCGCCCTTTTGATGGGTAGTATAGGAGTGCCCTGTAAAACGGGCAAAGCATTTTTCCTTTAAGAAATTCCTGCGTTTGGAAGAATATTCGTAAAGGTTGTTAATCCTTAATTCTGTTTTCCGTTTATGGCGTTTGTATAAAGCCAGGAATTTATTATAGAACCAGAAGGAATAAACAAGGACATTGTTTATGCGCCCAATTCTCTGTTTGGTAGTAAACATATATCGCTCCCCGCCGGAAGAAACGTTAGTTTCGGAACGGAGTGCGTGAATCAAGCTGGTTTCATCGGTGATTTCTGCTTCTATCATAGTATATCCCATGCCGGTGCAGAGCGCTTTGTGGGAATCGCTGCCGCCAATCCCTGGTTTATCGAAACGCTTTGCCAATTCGGCAGCGGCATTGTTGGATTCCGGCGATTCGCAGGCATTGTAGGTCTCGATAAAATCAAAGCGTGAAATCAGATTCCGCGTTTTTTTGCCCCGTCTGGTATTCATAAGGCTTAAATATTTTTCGCCGCAGGGATGGGCTGGCCCCAGGATACCGCCGAAATGGTGGACAATATCCACCAACAGGTTCACGGGAAGCCCCCGAAGCTCCAAAAGTGGAAGCTTTACCCCTGTGGGCATAATAACAATAATATGCCCGGCATCAATGGTATCATATTCGATGCCTTTCAGTACAGCAAAATCTTCCAGCTCCCTATGCTGGTTTTTAATATTTTTCATGTAATGGCGGTAGGCTTTATAAGAATTGTGGTCCGTAATCAGCATACCCTGGTATCCTTTTTCTCGGAGAGAAAGGATTGTCTCGTAAAGTGTGACTTTGCCATCTAAAGAGCCTTCCTTTGTATGGCAGTGCATATCCAGCTTCAAACCGACACCTTCTTTCTACAGCCGCTTGCTGCATTTTTCTTCACAGTATTTGCAACGGTAAATTTCCTTTTTTTCATCGGAAAGGACAAATATATGGGGCAGCCCTTGTTCGATGGAAGTGATGCACCGGGGGTTTTTGCATTTGATGATATTGCGTATTTCCTTGGGGAGGGTAAGCTCCCTCTTGTCTACGATTTCCCCGTCTTTAATGACATTTACCGTAATGTTGTGGTCGATAAACGCAAGCACATCTAAATTAAGGGCATTGATATCGCATTCCACTTTAAGGATATCTTTTTTCCCTTTTTTATTGCTTCTGGCATTTTTGATAATAGCAACCGGACAATCCAGTTTGTCCAACTGTAAATGATGATATAAAGAAAGGCTTTTTCCCGCTGCTATATGGTCTAAAACGAAACCTTCTTCGATTTTTCCTACGTTTAACATAATATCAGTATATCTCCTTTATTTATTTTTTATGCCTGCTTTGGCGGGCTTAGTTTTTGCAGCTTTCCAGTAAAGTGAGAATCAGCGCCATGCGTACATATACGCCATACTGAACCTGTTTGAAATAGGCAGCCCTTGGGTCATCATCCACCTCCACGGAAATCTCGTTTACCCTGGGGAGGGGGTGGAGGACCAGCATATCCTTTTTGGCAAGTGCCATTTTATCGCTGTTTAATATATAAAAATCCTTTAAACGGACATAGTCTTCTTCGTTGAAGAAACGTTCTTTCTGTACCCTGGTCATATAAAGGAAATCCAGGCGGGGCATAATTTCTTCCAGTCGGATGACTTCCTCATAGGGGATATTTTTTTCTTTCAGCATTTCCGTAATATAATCCGGAACCCGGAGCTCCTGGGGGGAAATGAAAATAAAATGAATATCGGGATAGCGTACCAGCGCATTAATAAGGGAATGGACGGTCCGGCCGAATTTCAAATCCCCGCACAGGCCAATGGTAAAATGCCCCAGCGAGCCTTTCAGGGAGCGGATAGTAAGCAAATCGGTCAAGGTCTGGGTAGGGTGCTGATGGCCGCCGTCCCCGGCGTTGATGACCGGAATGGAGGATTTTTCCGCGGCTACCATGGGCGCCCCTTCTTTATGATGGCGCATGGCACAAATATCGGCGAAGCAGGAAATAACCCGGATGGTATCGGATACGCTTTCCCCTTTGGAGGCGGAGGAAGAACCGGCATCGGAGAAACCGATGACGTTGCCGCCCAGATTCAGCATGGCCGCTTCAAAGCTAAGCCTTGTCCGGGTACTCGGTTCGTAGAAACAGGTTGCCAATTTCTTGCCTTCGCAGGCTTTGGCATATTTCGGCATATCTTTTTCGATATCATTGGCAAGGTCAAAGAGCTGTTCCAATTCCTCTACTGTAAAATCAAGAGGGCTCATCAAATGTCTCATAATAACTATTCCTTTCTAAAAGTAAGTACAGTAATTCCAAAGAAAATCCCAATCGTAACAAAATCGAAGAGAAAAAGCTTCCCTTCGATTTATATATGATTTTCCGTTCACATAAATAATAGTAAATCCTCTACTGTTTTGCGCCTTGGTGCAGAAGGCTCTTCCGCGGGATAACCGATAGGAATGAGGGCAACAACCTCCCTGTCTTCCGGGATATTGAGAAGCCCGCCTACTTTTTCATCATCAAAAATACCTTCAATTACACTGCCAATACCTTTCTCATATGCGGCAAGGCAGAAAGACTGGGATGCAATACCGGCATCAAACATCTGCCAGTAATCCCCCCTTCTGGTAGTGAAAGAGCCATCCCTTTCATAACCGCACCTGTTTTTGATAATGGTTACAACAATAAGCATGGGAGCTCCCTTGATAATTTTTCCATTATTGGGAAAAGAGGAAGTGCATTCGTCAGCAATTTTATCCTTTAATTCCCCTTCTACAGCAATATAACGGACAATCTGCGTATTTTTCCAGCTAGGGGAATAAGAAGCCGTTTCGATGATATCCTCAAGCAGGGAATGGTCGATAGGCTGCCCAGTGAATTTGCGGATACTTCTGCGTCCTTTGATACATTCTTTTGCTGTCATTGATTACCTCCTGTTCCGATTTCATATGATAAGTTCTGCAATTGTATTTATGATAACATAACGGAATGATGCTTTCAACTCGAAAAAGGAATTAATTTGAAAAATGCAAAATGTATATTAAAAAATTTATTGTCAGCCCGGTAACGTTATGCTATACTTCGGATGAAGCATATTTCTAAATAATCATTTCAGAAGAATTCTAACGCTCTTTGGACATTCCAGGAAATAAATGCTTTACAATCCAGCTTTGTAGGGTTCGGATATATTAAATTAGGATAATTCAGGGGGAGACTATGGCAAAGAAAAAATTTTATGCGGTCAGGAAAGGGCTCCAGGCAGGAATATATGAAAGCTGGCAGGAATGCCAGGCGGTAATTGATGGCTACAGCAATGCAGAATATAAGGGCTTTTCCACAAAAGAAGAAGCGGAACGGTATATGGGCGGAATTGATATAGACAGGGAGGGGCAAACGCCAGGGCCAGAACCGGCAGCCATCAAACCGGAAACTGTTTTGGAAGACAAGGAAATGCCGGTTAACCCGGCAAAGGTAATTGCTTATGTGGACGGAAGCTATGAGGACAAACTGAAGAAATATTCCTTTGGCTGTATTATTTTAACGCCTTCCGGGGAAATAATCAGGGAATCAGGGAATGGAAATAATCCGGCATCGCTGGCGATACGCAATGTGGCAGGGGAAATGCTGGGGGCAATGTATGCGGTAAAGTGGGCGATGGTGAATGGCTATAAGGAAATTGAACTCAGATATGACTATGCAGGAATCGAAAAATGGGTGCAGGGGGAATGGAAAGCAAAAAACGAACTGGCGCAGAAATATGCAGCAGCAATGAACGAATGGAAAAAAAATATACATATTTCTTTTTTAAAGATTGCAGCCCATTCCAATAACAAGTATAATGATATGGCAGATGAACTGGCCAAGTCAGCCCTTTTGAATGCCGATGGAATTCCAAAGATTAGGAAAAGGTAGAAGCAAAAAGTGCACTGGTAGGGCAGATGAGGAACTGGAAAACAGCATATGCCCGGACAATACCTCAAAGGAATTACGTACGCAAAGCGGACGTAATTCCTTTGGGAAGGGTGGAAAAAGGGTATTGGTAGGGCAGATGCGGAACTGGAAATAGGAGGACATACAATGGAATATACGGAAAGGAAACGGCTGTTATTTTTTGGGCTGCCATGGACATTCACGAAGTATACGGTGAGGGAAGAGGACGTGGTAATCAATGACGGACTTCTGAAAACCCGTGAAAATAACTGTTATATGTATAAAATACAGGATGTAGAGCTGCAGAAATCGTTGGCGGAAAGAATATTCGGCCTTGGAACGGTAATTTGCTATACAGGGGATACTACCCATCCCAAGCTGATGCTGGAACGGATAAAAAATGCCAGGGAAATTAAGGATTACATATTGAAGGCATCGGAAGAAGCCAGGAGGAAACGACGGACGCTGAACACTTTGGATATAGGCTCCGATAGTGTGGAAGACGCGGATTTTGATTGAGCAAAAGCAGCGTAATTCCGCGCCTGGCTGGCTACAGGGAGTCTTCAGATTCCTTAAGAAGCCGCTCAAAGAGCAAACCTGCGAAAATCCAACAGGGGAGATAGTCCAGGCGTATGATTTTTTTGATATTCCATCTGGAGCGTTCGTAGTTCCAGGGGCATAATTCCCGGCGCATTAAAAGGGAACCGGTGATATATTCGCCAGTGAAGATAAGCAGCGCATAGAAGAAGCCGCGTATAAGGAAATGGAACTTTCTTACAATCCGGCATACAGGGGAAAGAAAAGCAGCCATACCATAAATGGGGAACATCCAGACAGAGGTGTTCCCGCTTAAGGTGAATTCCCTCCGGCGGAATGAATTTAAAGCTGTAAAGGTAATTTCCAGGCACCAGCCGAGAATGCCGCAGTGGATAAAATTGTGCAATAATTTTCTCATGAGGATATCTTTCCCATATCCGCCATTTTTTATTCAGAAGGAATGGAAGAGACAAGGGGTTTTTGATATTTTGGTAGTATGGCATTTGATGAAAAGGGAGATTGGTGAAGGTGAAAAGGAATCGGGTGGAATGGATAGAATCCCTGAAGCTGCTGGCGGCATTATTGGTGTTTACTACACACTTTCTGGCAGAATTTGAGCCGGATTGGCTGGCACCTTGGAGGGAAGGGCATATTTTATATGGAGTTTCAGGGAAACTGGCCGTTAGTCTGTTTTTTGTAATGGCCGGTTTTTTCGCTATGAAGGTAAAAAAGGAGAATGCCTGGCAATATATTGCGAAAAGGTATTTCCGCTTTATGATTCCGGTACTCCTGATAGAAATTGTGGTATTTTGTATGATGGCAGGGTTTAAGTTGATTGAGGTGGATGCATGGCTTCCTGCCAATATGACAGGAAAATACATCAGCGCATATCATACGGAATATAGGATGTTTCTTTGGGATATTTTTTTGCTGGACGGAAGGGTGATTTTAACCTATTGGTGTAATATCATGCTGTTTCTTGGACCCGTGATGGTGATGCTCCTTCATGGCCTCTATGAAGGGAAAGGTACAAAAAGGGGGAAAGCTTCATGGATAAGGGCAGCCATTTTTTTCGGCATTCCGGCTTTTATTGCTTTGCTGATGGGGTATGTATGGTACAGTATATGTATGATAGGGGCAGTATTATATTTGCTGGTACAGGATGAAAGGGGGGCTTTTAAGAAGTGGGGCATTAGAATAGGCTTGGTGGCAGTCCTTTATTTTTGTATTCGTACTCCGGAGACAAATGCCGGGTATTTGTGTAAGGGAGTTGCATCTGCGTGTCTGCTTTTGCTTGTATTTTATAGTAAAACAATGCAGGATATGCTGGAAAACCGATTCTGCAAAGCCTTATCTAAGTATTCGTTTGAAATCTATTTGCTTCATATGCCAGTGAATTTGATGATAATCTCCTTTATGTTCGGTTTTTTGGAAAATATGGGGATAAACAGGGGGGTAATATTGCTGATTACATATGTACTTTCCATAGCCTTGACGGTTCTGTTTAGTATAGGGATACAAAGTATGTCAGCTAAAATTCTTAAGGTTCTTTTTGAGGGAAGGGAGAGGAAGAGCATTCCTGTATGATACAAAAATAAAAATAGTAGGAAAAATATTAAAAAATTCTAAAGTTTCTATTTGACACAAAGGTGTATTCATTCTATTATGTAATATGTAGTGAAAAACTTAATATTTTTACAAAGAAAGTATATCCCCTGGGATATGCGGAATCGAAATAGGAGGACATACATATGTCAAATGAAAAACGCAGCATAAAATCTTTATTATTAGGAACATGGAATACGAAGACTATTGTGGGTATCGCTATCGGTGCTGCCCTGTTTGGAGTATTGATGGTATTTGGCGGTATCAGGGTAGCAACGAATACTTCCCTTACATCGGCGATGGTAGTAGTAGTGGTAGTAGGCGCTCTGTTTGGACCCTTGCCGGCAGCATTGGCGGCAGGGCTTGGAAATGTAATTGCGGATTTAATCAGCGGATATGGGTTCTGGTTTGACTGGTCTATCGGCAATGCGGTGCTTGGCTTTTTCGTAGGGCTTTTGCCGCTTTACGGTGCGCGCATTGAAGAAGGGGTTTTCCAGGTGAAACATGCGGTTATTTATACAATACTTTGCATCATAGGAAATGCCCTGGCTTTTGGTATCGTAACTCCGGTATTCACCATGCTGTTTTTCTCCTCTGAGTTAACGATTACTTGGATTCAGGCATTCAGCGCCATTATTTCCAATGCATCCATACTGGTTGTTATCGGAATCCCCGTATTGTTCCTGCTTGCCAAGAGAAACGCACGTGCGACTAATTTATCGAAGGAAGACTAATGAAAACACCTGTTATTGAATTTAAAGATTTCAGTTTCCGTTACAAATCACAGACGGAAGACACATTACATGATATTAATCTTACCATTTATGAGGGGGAGAAGGTACTGCTCCTTGGCTCCAGCGGAAGCGGGAAAACTACGCTGGGCAATTGTATCAATGGGCTGATACCCTTTTCTTTCCCTGGTGAGATAAAAGGAAGCTGTAAAATATGCGGGAAGGAAACGCAGGAAGAGAGTATCTTTGCTATCAGCAATTCTGTTGGCACTGTACAGCAGGATACGGATGCCCAGTTCGTGGGGCTGTCCGTAGGGGAGGATATTGCATTTTCCCTGGAGAATGACATGATACCCAGAACTGAAATGCTTCCCAAAGTGGCCGGGGCGGCCAAAGTTGTAGGGATGGAAACGTTTTTAGGGGAACTTCCCTACAGCCTGTCCGGCGGGCAGAAGCAGAAGGTGGCCTTGGCAGGAATTTTGCATAATAATGTAAAGATTTTGCTTTTCGATGAACCGCTGGCCGCCCTTGACCCGGCTATGGGAATGGCGGCAGTGGATTTAATCGACCAGGTTTACAAGGCACAGGAGAAAACAGTGCTGATTATTGAGCACAGGCTGGAAGACGTGTTGTATCGCCATGTGGACAGAATTATCCTGATGCACGAGGGAAGGGTTCTGATGGACACTACGCCGGATGAGCTGCTTTCATCCGATATCCTGAAGGAAAATGGTATCCGCGAGCCACTTTATATCAGCGCCTTGAAACATACAGGCCTGCGTTTTTCCGAGAAGGAACACCTGGAAGACTTAGAGGAGCTGGACTATGAAAAATATAAGGCGCCGCTGCAGCAGGCATTTCATAATGTAAAAATAGAGCGCAGAGAACCGGAAGGGGAAACCCTGTTGGATGTGAAAAATGTGGACTTTTTTTACGGTGAGCACCAGGTATTGAAAGATGTCAGTTTTTCGGTCCGCAAAGGAGAGCGGATTTCCATAGTAGGTAAAAACGGTGCAGGAAAATCCACCATTGCCCGGCTGATTTGTGGTATTATCCGCCCGAAAAGCGGGGAAGTAAAGCTGAAGGGCCAGAATTATATGAAAATGTCCATCCGTGAAATCGGCAGGATGGTGGGGTATGTAATGCAGAACCCGAATCAGATGATTGTCAAGGATATGATTCGGGATGAGGTGGAACTGGCTATGAAGCTGAACGGTTTTACCGAAGGGGTGGAAGAACGTTCGGAAGAGGTCTTGAGGATGTGTGGGCTTTATGCGATGCGTAACTGGCCGGTTTCCGTTTTGAGTTATGGGCAGAAGAAAAGGATTACCATAGCTTCGATTCTCATATTAAAGCCGGAGCTGATTATTCTGGACGAGCCTACGGCAGGGCAGGATTACAAGCACTATACGGAGATTATGAATTTCCTGGAAGGGCTGAACCGGGATTATAATATTACGATTTTATTTATTACCCATGATATGCATTTGGCCATTGAATATACAGACCGCTCCATCGTATTTGCCGATGGGGAATGTATCGCTGACGGGCCGGTTTATTCGGTGCTTTCCAATGATGAAATTATCCGCAGGGCCAACCTAAAGAAAACTTCTTTGGTGACTCTGGCAGAGCATACAGGGCTGAATCCGGAAACCTTTATCTATAATTTTATTGAAACGGAAAGAAAGGCGAGAGAAAATGGATGATAAGCGTTTATTTGTGAATACTACTCCCGGAAACCGTTTCCTGGATAAACTGACCGGAAAAACAAAAGTGAGGACATTCCTGATTTTAATTGTGCTTTTGATTGCGACCTGGGATATCAGGGTAATTCTTCCCTTTTTTATACTGAGCTGGATTGCGTTGATTTCGTTAAAACCGGACTGGAAAAAGGTATGGGGGGTTATGGCTTTTGTAGTGGCGATGAATCTTTTCAACCTTTTTCTTGTGTGGGTAGTCAGGCCAGATTACGGGCTGAACATATGTGGCGGTTCTACGGTAATTTTTAAGTTTACGGATTTCTATATCATAACATCGGAAACCTTGTGGTACTTTATGGTGCGTTTCTTAAAGCTATTGGGGACATTTACCATATCGTTGACCTTTATACAGTGTATTACTCCTAGCGAAATGGCTGCGGGCCTGTATTCCTGCAAAGTTCCTTATAAGGTATGTACGATTTTTTCCATTGCTTTCCGATATATCCCGGATATCAGCCGTGATTTTCACAGCATAAAAATTTCCATGCAGATGAGGGGGATGGAGCTGGATTCGGAGAAAACGAGCCTATGGACACGTTTGAAGCAGAATGTCCTGATTCTAGTGCCCTTGATTATTACTTCTTTTGACAGGGTTGGTAATATCGCAAACGGTATGGACCTTAGGGGATATGGGAAAAATAAGACACGTACTTATTATGCGGAACACGAAGAAGGTCCGGGTGATAAGAAGATGAAAGTGGTTTATATGCTGTTTCTTGCGATTATGATTTTTGTTATTATCTGGCGGTTTTTCTTTCCGGCAGAATATGAGGTTTGGTGTCCATGGATAAGTTAAATTTTGAAAAAATATTTATGGATTCTTTAGGGGAGTTGCAGGGGCTTGTGCAAATCCCCTCTGTTTATGATGAAAAAACAGTTTCAGAGGAAATGCCCTATGGGGAGGGCTCCTGGCGCGTATTAGATTATATGCGCCAGATTGCTTTTCGGGATGGGTTTGAAGTACTGGAATATGATAACCATGCCATAGCGGTTCGGATTGAACCAAAAGAAATGCGGGTGGATGTAGTTTCCCATCTGGACGTGGTGGAATCCGGGGAAGGATGGGAATGGGAGCCTTTTAGTGCGGCGGTGGAGAATGGGTATCTGATTGGGCGTGGCACGGAGGATATGAAAGTTTGTGCCTGGCTCACTTATTTGGCGCTGCGTATGATAAAAGAGCAGAAGCTGCCTTTTACCCGTGAAATACGTCTGGTATTCGGATGTGATGAAGAGCGGACAATGGCGGATATGTACCATTATGTGGACAAGGCCGGGAAACCGGAGTTCGCCTTTACGCCGGATGGCATCTTCCCCATGTCCATAGGGGAAAAAGGGGCATTGATGTGGAGATTAAAGGGAAGCTATCAAGGAATTTGCAAATGGCTTCATGGCGGCGTACAGTGCAATGTGATTCCGCCCTGCGCCAGGGCATGTATTCCGGACGCATCTTTGGAAAAGGAACTGCGGGCATATATTGCAGGGCATGGCTATGACATTTCCTGTACAATGGAAAACGGGGAGCTGGTTTTGGAATCCCATGGACAGGCGGCACATGCTTCCATGCCCCATTTAGGCCACAGTGCGGTGACGGATTTGCTGGATGTGATTGTCGGGGTAACCGGTGATGCTATGTTGGATAGCCTTTCCCGCTGCTTTGGGGAGCCTTACGGTTCGGGCATTGGTTTGAAGGCGGAGGAGTCAATAGGGGATTTTACAGTAAACTTAGGCGTGCTGAAAATAGAAAAGGGGAATTTGTATGGGGAAGTGGACGGGAGATACCCTTATGGGATTACTTCCAGGGAAGCCACGGAGCGTGTAAAAAAAGCGTGCACGGAAGAAATAGAAATATCCCTGGACTATGATGATGCACCGAATCTTTGTGAGAGGGAGGACTCCTTTGTCCAGGAATTGCTCGCCGTCTACCGGGAAAAAACAGGAGACTTTTCGGAGCCGGTGATTTCCGGCGGCGTATCCTACAGCAAAGTATTTGGGCACTGCGTAGCCTTTGGGCCGATTGACAAGCCGGAAGAATCTTTAGCCCACAAGGCCAACGAAAAGATTTCATTGGACAGATGCGTGAAACTGCTGGAAATTTATTATGAAGCAATGTGCAGAATTGCATCTTTGAAGTAGAAGAGATATGGTGTTTGAACGGACTATAGATGATAGGGAATTGTGAAAGGAGAATTAGTAGAGCATGAAACCTTGCATTTTATTACAAACCGATTTTTCGTTGACCTGGAGTGCGGTAGCCAGCATGAAAGGCGTGATTAAAATTGTGGATTCCGCATTGGATGTGCAGGATATTTGTCATGAAATTAAAAACTTCGACCCTTGGGAAGCCAGTATGTCTTTGAATACGGTAGAGCCTTATTGGCCGAAGGGAAGCATCTTCGTATCGGTGGTAGACCCTGGCGTGGGAACGGAAAGGAGGGCCTGTGTTGCCCTGCTCAATGACGGGAACTATGTGGTAACCCCTGACAATGGAACGCTGACCCATCTGCTTTACAGGGTAGGGGTAAAAGCAATCAGGGAAATTGATGAAACCATCAACCGCTACCAGGGGCAGGAAGAGGTTTCGGTATTCCATGGAAGGGATATTTTCGCTTATTGTGCTGCCAGGCTGGCCAGCGGCTGCATTACATTTGAACAGGTAGGGGAAGAGTATCCTGTGGAGGAAATTGTAACCTGTGAGGAATTCCATAAGAAACCTGTTCTGGGAAATCGCAGCGCCAGCGGTTTTATCCAGTCCGGGCTGAAGCATTTTGGCGGCATACAGATAAATATTACAAATGAAGAATGGAAACAATGCGGCTTTGAACTGGGCGATATGGTCCATACGGTGATTACGTATAACGGGAAGGCTGTGTTTGAAAAAGATATTTTATATCATGAAGCTTTTGGCTGTGTGGAAAAATCAGAGCCCATTTTGTACTGTGGCTCATCCAGGTATTTGTGCCTGGACTGTAATATGGATAATTTCATGGGAAAATACGGGATAGAATCCGGTAAAGAATGGGAAATTGCTTTTATGGCTAATTCACGTAAATGAATTATGGCATTGGACACAAAAAGCCCTGGCCATGGAATGCGCATAATTTATTAAGGCAGCCTGCCAAGCGCATTCCACGGCCAGGGTATAATTATTTCTTATTTATTTCCCGGATTGCGGCCTCTTCCGCCGCATCGAACTTAGAAACCTGGACAGAGCCATATAAGGGTGTCCGGTACATGGGAACGCTGGAATCGAAGGCGCTGAAGTAAACATAATTGGAAACAATGTTAATATTGGAGTAATTGCCCGGGGCAACCATTTCAACTCCGGAGCCATCAATATACATGCGCATAAGGGCAGGCTCTGTCTGGGAATTCTTTTGATAATAAATATAATCCCCATAAATGTTATAAGTATCCACCCGGTCATTAGTAAGCACCTCTACAGAATTCTGGGAGGGGAGATAGCGGCACAGGCGGTAATTGTTCCCGATATCCATATAATAGAAATAACCGTTATAATATATGGGATTCCATACATTTCCTTCCCACACCACGGAGATGGAATCGTTTGCCGCATTTAAGGCATAAAGGTAATGGTCTTTCTGGTTGCCATTAAAATACATCATACCATCTACAATACATGAGGGATTTACCATGAAATCCGCAACCCTGTTATCCTCCGATTTGTCAATTTTGATTTTAAACAATTCTGTACCATTTTCATTATAATTGTCAAAATTCTGGTAATAGAGGTAATTGCCGCAAAGCTGGAGGGTAATGGCATTTCCCCTTTTCAGGCACTTTGCATTTTTGCCGTTTAACTTGCTGCGGTAAATCCCGTAATTCCGCTGTACAAATTTATCCCCGGTCTGCCCGCTGTCCAAGAAGTAGTAAAGGTAATGGGAGTCCGCATTGATGGAAGTCACTCCGGAAGAGGTCAGCTTTTTCATCTGGGTGCCGTCCAGATTCATGGAGTAAAGGCAGCCATTGTCATAGGCATTGGAAAAATAGATGACCCCGCCCGCTTCACAGAAAAGCCCTTTATTATTCAGATTACCGGCAGTATTCCCAGTGACATAGCCATTGTTCATATGTACCCTTTGCGTAATATACATAACCGTGAAGCCACTGATGATAATAACTGCTGATATAACAAGAATAGTGATTAATTTAGTTTTATCTTTCATAGAAATAACCATTTCCTTTCGATAATTATGCAAACTTTGCGCCATAAACATAAAGCCGTAATACCGGACCTATGATGGTCTGGCAACACAGTTTTATATAAATTATAAGCCTTTATCCACTTGCTATCAAGTGTGTTTTGGTATAAGATTAAATTTAATGTAACAAGGCACGGGATGGATGGTACATCCGTTAATTTAAAAAATTGCGTGAAAGGGACAAGGGGCATGGAACTGACAGAATTACGGGATAAGATTGATATAATTGATAAGCAGATAGTGGAACTGTACGAGGAAAGGATGGGCATTTCGAGGCAGGTAGCGGAATATAAAATCGGAACGGGGAAGAAAGTTTTCGATAAGGAACGGGAAGAAGAGAAGCTGCGGAAAGTAAGGGCAATGGCTCATAATGAGTTTAACAGCCATGGGATTGTAGAATTGTTCGAGCAGATTATGTCCATGAGCAGGAAGCTGCAATATAAAATGCTGACGGAAAAAGGGAGCATGGGGAGGCTGCCTTTTATTGAGGTAGATACGCTGGATAAAGAAAAGGCCAGGGTGGTTTGCCCCGGGGCGGAAGGGGCATATACCCAGGAGGCCATGGTGCAGTTTTTCGGGAAAGATGTGAACTGTTTTCATGTGGATACCTTCCGGGATGCGATGATTGCCATCGATGAAGGCAGTGCGGACTATGCAGTGCTGCCCATTGAGAATTCCACGGCGGGCATTGTGAATGAAATCTACGATATGCTTGTGGAATTTGAGAATTATATTGTAGGTGAGCAGATTATCAGGATAGAGCACTGCCTTATGGCAGTGCCGGGAACGAAGATAGATGAGATTCAGACGGTGTATTCCCATCCCCAGTCATTGATGCAAAGCTCCAGATATTTACAGGAGCATGCTTCATGGAAGCAGATTAGCATGAATAATAATGCCTTTGCGGCCAGGAAAGTGGCAAAGGACCAGGACAGGATGCAGGCAGCGATTGCCAGCGCCCATGCGGCAAAGACTTATGGGCTGGAAATACTGGAAAAGGGAGTGAACCAGTCCAACACTAATTCCACACGCTTTATTATTGTGACTAACAGGAAAATATTTTTGCGGGATGCGGGCAAAGTGAGCATCTGCTTTGAAGTGCCCCATGAAAGCGGTTCGCTTTACCATATGCTTTCCCATTTTATCTATAATAATTTAAATATGAATAAAATAGAGAGCCGGCCTTTGGAGGACAGGAACTGGGAGTACCGTTTCTTTATTGATTTTGATGGCAATCTGGCAGACGAAGCGGTGAAGAATGCGCTAAGGGGGCTCAGGGAAGAAGCCAGGAATTTGAGGATTCTTGGAAATTATTAGTGGAAATGAACGGGATGGGGATAAAAGATGCGTGAAAAGGAATTGATTGTATATAAGGACTTCGAGGACGGCGGATTGCTGGACGATATGGTATGGCTGATGGAGCGGTATGCGGCCGGCGGCCGGTGGAGGGCTGGCCAGGAAAACTTCGGGCAGCTTGAGGATACATGGCCTGGCTCTGGGCAATATGGGTGTGGGCGACTGGAAAGCGAGAGGAAAGAACAGCGTTCCCTTTTGTACAACTGTATGCACCGGCTGCTGGAAATAGCAGGAAATCATGGGTTTTATGGGAATTTGTGGCATTGTTACCTGACGAATCTGCTTGTAAATAATGAAAACAGTTACAGTAAGGCTTGTGAAATCCGCGGAGAGGTAGAGGGGACGATTAACCAGGCGGTGCTCCATGACATTGTCATTTTTAAAGAATTGTATGATTATGATTTTAGCAGGATGATGGAAGGGTTGGATGTTCGGGAATTTGAATTGGTACTTCATTATGACAGTTGTGAGCAGGAAAGCAAGGTATATAATACGCGCATCTGTAAACGGATTTGCGACCTGGCAGTACGCTTTACCCAGAACCATTCCCCGGAGGAAATGAAGTCTACGCTGACAGAATTCTACAAGGAATACGGCGTGGGGAAATTTGGGCTGCATAAGGCATTCCGCATTGCGCATGATAACGGGGGTGTGGACATTGTCCCCATACTGAATATTGCCCATGTGCATCTGGATGATTTGGTAGGGTATGAAATTCCGAAACAAAAACTGATAGAGAATACGGAAGCCTTTGTGGCGGGGAAAAGGGCCAATAACTGTTTGTTGTTCGGGGATGCAGGAACGGGCAAATCATCCAGCATTAAGGCGATTGCCAACGCATATTATGATAAAGGGCTGCGGATTATAGAAGTGTACAAGCACCAGTTCCAGGATTTGAACGATGTGATTGCACAGGTGAAGAACCGTAATTATAAATTTATTATTTATATGGATGATTTGAGCTTTGAGGAATTTGAAATCGAGTATAAATATTTAAAGGCTGTTATTGAAGGCGGGCTGGAAAAGAAGCCGGAGAATGTGTTAATTTATGCCACGTCCAACAGGAGGCATTTAATTAAAGAAAATTTTGCGGATAAGGAGGGGCGCAGGGACCAGCTTCATGCCAGCGATACGGTGCAGGAAAAGCTGTCGCTGGTATCCCGCTTCGGCGTGACAATTTTCTTCTGTGCGCCGGATAAGCGGCAGTTCCAGGAGATTGTCAGCGTATTGGCGGAAAGATATGGCATTGGAATGCCCAAGGAAGAGCTGCTTTTAGAGGCCAATAAATGGGAGCTGGCCCATGGCGGGCTTTCCGGGAGGACGGCGCAGCAGTTTATTGATTATTTATTAGGGAAGGGGACGATGAAATGAAAACATTTGCAGCAATTGATGTAGGGTCTTTTGAACTGTCTATGAAGATATTTGAAATATCGCCGAAATCCGGTATGCGTGAAATCGACTCCGTCAGGCATCGGATTGACCTTGGAACGGAGACATATGCCACAGGGAAAATGGCATATGAAAGGGTAGACGAATTATGCCGCTACCTGAATGAATTTGCAAAAATTATGAAAGGCTATAAAGTATCGGAATACAAAGCATACGGTACCAGCGCAATTCGGGAAACGGAAAATACAATAATTATCCTGGACCAGATACGCCAAAGGACAGGGATAGAAATCGAAGTGCTGAGCAATTCGGAGCAGCGCTTCCTTGGGTATAAGGCCATAGCCTTTAAAGGGGAAGCTTTTAACAAATTTATCGAAAAAGGGACGGCTATTGTAGACATAGGGGGAGGGAGCATACAGATTTCCCTGTTTGATAAGGACAAGCTGATGGCAACCCAGAATATGAAGCTGGGGGTGCTCAGGATAAGGGAGACGCTAAGCCACCTGGATGCAGGGAAAGCGCAGTATGAGGCATTGGTTACGGAAATGGCCAATTCCCAATTGGCGGTATTTAAGAAGCTGTATCTGAAGGATAAACAGATTAATAATGTAATCATTCTGGATGATTATCTCAACATTCTTGTGCAGAAGAATTATTTCTCTGAAAAAGTGGGTGAGCCGATAGAGGTAAAAACATTTGAAAAGCTGATGAAGCTGGCAGCAGGGAAATCCTCCCGGGAATTGACCAGAATATTCGACATGCCGGAGGAAAGCATTGACCTGCTCTACATATCTTATATACTTCTAAAACGTATGATTGAAGTGATGGATGTGGAGATGCTGTGGGCGCCCGGGGTAACATTGTGCGATGGTATTGCCTATGAATATGCGCAGGAAAATAAAGTATCGGTACCGGAACATGATTTTGAACAGGATATCATTGCCTGTGCCCAGAATATAAGCAAACGTTACATGGGAAGCAAAAAAAGAGGGGAAACACTGGAGAAAATCGCTTTAACCATTTTTGACAGCATGAAAAAGGTGCATGGCCTGGGGGCAAGGGACAGGCTTCTCCTGCGTTTGGCAACGCTTTTGCATGACTGCGGGAAATATATCAGCATGGTAAATTTGGGAGAATGTTCTTACAGTATTATCATGGCCACGGAGATGATAGGGCTATCCCATATGGAGCGGGAAATTGTAGCCAATGTGGTGAAATTTAACCATAACGAATTTGAATATTATGATGTATCAAAAGCATCTACACTGGACCAGGAGGCATATCTGAAAATCGCCAAGCTGACAGCTATCCTGAGAATCGCCAATGGGCTGGACAGAAGCCATAAGCAGAAGTTTAAGGATGTGAAAACGGTATTGAAAGATAACGTGTTGACAATTACGGTGGAGACGGGGGAAGATATTACCCTGGAAAAAGGCATGTTCTGGCACAGGGCCGATTTCTTTGAAGAGGTGTATAGCGTAAAGCCGGTAATCAAACAGAAAAAAAGCTATAATTAGTTCGGTAAAAAAGACAGATGGAGGAGTATTGGAACTATGAATGGGAAGGAAATGGAGAAAAAAAACAACGGCATTAATTTTGCAGATTCCCAATACTATACAAACAGGGAACTGAGCTGGATTTTATTTAATAAAAGAGTATTGAGCGAAGCCAGGGACAAGCAGATACCCCTTTTCGAGCGGCTGAAATTCTTAAGCATCACGGCATCCAATTTGGATGAGTTCTTTATGGTGCGTGTGGCTTCCCTGAAGGACATGGTACATGCAGGCTATACAAAACCGGATATTGCAGGGTTAAAGCCTTCGGAACAGCTCAAGGAACTAAATGAGGCAACCCATGACCTGGTGAACATGCAGTATTCTACATACAACCGTTCCCTGCTGCCGCTGCTTTTATCCAACGGACTGCGTATTGTGGAGCATCATGAGGATTTGACGGATAAGGAAAGAGCCTATGTAGATAAATATTTTGAGGAAAATGTATATCCGGTTTTAACGCCTATGGCGGTAGATTCTTCCCGCCCTTTCCCGCTAATCAGGAATAAATCCTTGAACATCGGTGCGTTGGTAAGGAAGAAGGGAGGAAAAGAGGGGGCGGATGAAAAAGAAAGGAAAGCGGGAAAAGGATTAAGGGCGGAAAAAGAAACGAAAATTGTAAAAGAAGGAAAAACCCTCAAGGAAGCGAAAAGCGTAAAGGAAGGCAAAAGCATTAAAGAAGGCAAAAACCTGAAAGATGGAAAAGGGGAAAATGGCAGGGAAGAACTGGAATTTGCCACAGTCCAGGTTCCCAGCGTCCTACCCAGGATTATTCCAATTCCTTCGGAAAAAGTGGGGGAGAAAACAGTAATCCTGTTAGAGGAGATGATTGAAAGGAATATCGATAAGCTGTTTTTGAATTACCATATCGTATGTGCCAGTCCTTTCCGCATTATGAGGAATGCGGATTTGACTATAGAAGAGGACGAAGCGGAGGATTTGCTGAAAGAAATAGAGAAGCAGCTTAAAAAGAGGCAATGGGGGCAGGTCATCCGCTTGGAAGTGGAAAATGGTATCGATAAGCGGCTGTTAAAAATTATCAGGGATGAGCTGGAAATAGAAGGGGAGGATATATTTCATATCGATGGCCCCCTGGATTTGACTTTCCTGATGAAAATGTATGGATTGGAAGGGTTTGGCCATTTGAAGGAATCCGGTTATCTGCCTCCCCAGGTGGTGCCAGGGCTTTCCGGGGACTATAATATTTTCGATGAAATCAGGAAAGGGGATATCCTGCTTCACCATCCCTACCAAAGTTTTGCCCCGGTAGTGGATTTCATTAAGACGGCGGCAAAAGACCCTGATGTGCTTGCTATCAAACAGACATTGTACCGCGTCAGCGGCAATTCACCGATTATTGCAGCGCTGGCGCTGGCGGCGGAAAATGGGAAACAGGTATCCGTATTGTGGAGCTGAAAGCCCGCTTTGATGAGGAAAATAATATCGTGTGGGCAAAGATGCTGGAAAAGGCGGGCTGCCATGTGATTTACGGGCTGGTGGGGCTAAAGACCCACAGCAAGATTACCCTGGTAGTAAGAAGGGAAGAAGACGGTATTCGCCGTTATGTCCATCTGGGCACCGGGAATTATAACGATGCCACGGCGAAATTATATACGGACGTAGGGATATTTACATGCAGCAGGCAAATCGGGGAGGACGCAACGGCTGTCTTTAATATGCTTTCCGGCTATTCGGAACCCCGGGGATGGAATAAGTTATCCCTGGCGCCGCTTTGGCTGAAGGACCGCTTCCTGTATATGATAGGCAGGGAGAAAAAATATGCGAAAGCGGGCCGGCCGGCGCATATCATTGCCAAGATGAACTCCCTGTGCGATAAAGACATTATAGAGGCTTTGTACCAGGCCAGTGCGGCGGGGGTAAAGATAGAGCTGATTATCCGGGGCATCTGCTGCCTGAAAGTGGGGATTCCAGGGGTGAGCGAAAATATCAGCGTGCGTTCCATTGTAGGGAACTTTTTGGAGCACAGCCGTATTTTCTATTTTGAAAATGACGGTACGCCGGAGATTTTCTGCGCCAGTGCGGACTGGATGCCGCGCAACCTGGAACGCCGCGTGGAAATACTGTTCCCGGTAGAAGAGCCGGAGCTGAGGAAGAAACTTATGCATATCCTGGAAGGGGAATTGATGGATACGGTGAAGGCCCATGTGCTGAAACCGGACGGAAGCTATGACAAGGTGGACCGGAGGGGGAAAGCAGTTTATAATTCCCAGATGGAGTTTTCGCTGGAAGCTAAGGCAGCGGCGAAGCAGAGTGAAGGAACGGCAAATGACCGGGTATTTATACCGGAGATGCACCATGAATAGAGAACGGATTATTTTAGCATCCGCATCGCCCAGGAGAAGGGAATTGCTTACTCAGATTGGGATAGAATATGAAGTGATGCCCAGCGATGCGGAGGAAAAGATGGAAAAAAGCCGGCCGGAAGAGATAGTGATGGCCCTTTCCAGGCAGAAGGCGGGGGATATCGAAGGGAAGCTGGAGGAAAAGGGGGAGGACTGTTTTCTCATTATCGGGGCGGATACGGTGGTAGCCTTTGAAGGGATGGTGATGGGGAAACCAAAAGACGCCAAAGATGCTTGCAGTATGCTGAATGCCTTGCAAGGGAATGTGCATCAAGTCTATACAGGGGTGACGATTTGCCGGAAAAAAGACGGGCAGCCGCCGATATTCCATACATTTTATGAAAAGACGGATGTAACCATGTACCCCATGTCCAGGGACGAGATAGAAGCATATGTCGCCACAGGGGAGCCGATGGATAAGGCGGGGGCGTATGCAATCCAGGGGGGATGTGCGGCCTATATTAAAGGTATTTGCGGAGATTACAGCAATGTGGTCGGACTGCCCGTGGGAAGGCTTTGGCAGGAAATGAAAATTATATAAGGATACCGAAGAGATTTGCTTAGTATATAGGCATTCTTATAATGGCGGTTAGTGTGAAAAATCAGCTTGATAGCTGATTTTATCACACGGCTATTTGTGCCGGAGCGCCACAAATAAGCCTTGAT
>QXWV01000038.1 GCA_009911195.1 Lachnospiraceae bacterium
AGATGAAAGGACAAAAAAGATGATTCGGTTAGTAGCGAGCGATATTGATGGAACATTGATTAAGGATTCCACGCCGGATTTGTATCCGGAGATGGTAGGGGCATTAAAAGAGCTGGCAAAGCGGGGGATTGTATTCTGCGCGGCCAGCGGAAGGCAGTATCATAGCATAAAGAATGTTTTCCGGGATGTGGAGGAGGATATTGTATTTATTGCGGAAAACGGGGCGCAGATAAGATACAAGGAGAAGGATATCCGGGTAACTCCTATGAAAAGGGAGGATGTGGAGGGGATTATCCGGCAGTATCGGGAGTACGAGGGAATCTGTGACGTTATGGTCTCCACGCCGGACGGCTGCCTGTTGGAGAGCAGGAATAAGGCATTTATCGATTTGCTGGCTTACGGCTATCGGAATAAATTTACCCTAGTGGACGATGTTCTGAAAGCGGATGCGGAAATTATTAAAATCGCCATATACCAGAAAGACAGCATCCGGGAGCTGGGTGAAGGCGTCCTAATTCCCCGGTGGGAGAACAGGGTGAAGGCATGTATGGCGGGGGAAGAATGGGTGGATTTTATGGATGCATCGGTGGATAAAGGGAAAGCGCTCGCTTTTATCCAGGATTATTTCCATATATCAAGAGAAGAAACTATGGCTTTTGGCGATAACAACAATGATATTGGCATGATGGAAGCCGCCGGGGAGAGCTATGCGGTGGAAACTGCCAGGGAAGGTGTAAAAGCAGCCGCTAAACACATTTGCCCCTCCTATTTGGAAAAAGGTGTTTATCATGTGCTAAAAGACTTGATTCTTGTCTAGAAACAGTATATATTTATAGGTAATAAAGCAGAAAACATGAGTAATTATGCGAAACTGGAAAGCAGTAAGTGCCTGGATGGCGTCTGCGGAACTGGAATAAGTAGAACAGGAGGATAAGTTATGCATGAATATGATGATGCAGTATTGGCATGTTTCCTGAAAAAACAAAGGCAGCTTTTTCCTGAAGATGTAGCTGAGACACCCGAGGAGGCAGAGGCTTTTTTGGAGGACTGTGTGGCTGTGGTGGTTGAGTCGGTACAGGAGGTATGGGAATATTTCGACGAAGCTGGTATTGATACGGAAGGGGCGGACGAAGAAGAAATCCTGAATGCGGATGAAGTATTCGATATCGGGGATGGCAGATATCTGATAGTGGAAGGGTAGATGCCAAAAGCGGCAAAGCAGGATGTGCGAAAATCAGCCCGAATAAAACAAAATGAATACATAATATGGAAATAAAGAAAATAGCCGGCCCAGCTTAAGTGACAGAGGACACTAAGTGAAGCCGGCTGATTAGTTGCCGGATATATTGGATAAATCATTTCCACCTGTGGCAGTTTCTATAATAAAATCACATTTTTCTTTGATATGGAAAGAACTAAAATAAGTATTTTCCATAGGAATCCATTTTTCAATAAAATTTTTCAACATCTTTTCCCCGTTACGTACCCGTATCCGTTCCAATTGCTGTTCATATGGGCAGGATAAAAAGACGGTATAGCCATAAAGCTCCTGCAGCATAGGGTGCATGCAGTAAGAGCCTTCCACAATCGTGAGAGGTTTGGGGGGGAGGCAAACACTGTTCCCATAATCCATTGTTTGGCAGTCGAAGGGCCGGTAACAAATGGCAGTGCCATTTTGCAAAGGCGTCATAACTTCTTTGGCAAACCGTTCATAGTGGACATTCCCTCCGGGCTGTGACAGGCGGGCAGGAGTACGGAGCTGTGGGGGCAGGAAAAAATCATCCATAGGGATAACATTGCAATCGAAATACATGTGCAGAAGTTGGCTTAGGGAAGTTTTTCCGGAGGCGCAGTTGCCGTCAATTGCAATAATAAGCGAAGTGCGAAAGCCCCCATCAGAAGTTTTATGGGCAGCTTGATGGAAGATGGCATCTATCCTGCGGATAAGCTGCAAAATGGCCGCATGGCTTTGCAGGACTACCCGGTAAAAGGGGTGGTAGGACTGACGGTAAGAGGTGCTGTGGCTGATGGGAGGATAGCCCTGCCTCGCATATTCTTCCAGGAAAGCTTCCGCGTTGGGGAAATAGGAAGAAAGGCAGCCCAGGTTTCGGATAAAGCCTTTTTTGCTGCCTTGCATTTGATTAGCGGTTTGACAGAACATGGCATTCAGGATGGGCAATTCCTTTTCCTTAATCCCATGAAGATAAATTCTCACCAGACCATTTCCGATAGGCTCAATAAAGGGGGAGGATTCCCCCCGGATTTCCTTGTCCTCAAAATCTTCAAAAGCTTTTCCGTTTTCGCAGCCTTTTTGTTTGTGGAAATTCTGATTGCGGCAGTTTTCCCATTCCCCATAGAGCCTTTCCAGGCTTCCGGTTTCGTCGGTGACCATATGTTCCGGCCCAAGCCCGTTCTGGTAAAGAAGTTTGATTCCATCGGCAAGTTCCATAAGAGGATATTTAGTTAGGTGTGTCTGTATTAACTGCTGAATAGTATTCATATCCGATATAATGTGCTTTCTGTAAGGAAACAATAATAATAGGTATCAGTATCAAATGGCAGATGATGCCAGGCACCGCATTGAGGAAAGCCCCTGCAAGAAATGCCTGGAAGGAAAACTGCACTTGGCTTACTCCGGCAATCATCGCCATGACAATTCCCCAGACAATACGCCCTGCCAGCATGGAAGCGATGAGGGATGTATAAAGGCCAGGGATTGTTTTCGGCAGTTTTTTATAAAGAAGCCCGGTTGACGTGCCATAGGCGGCCAACTCAAACGCCATGGCAATTCCTGTAGGAAAAATGGGGGGCATGCCAAAAAGCATAAAGCGCAGCAGAGGCGCGAGAAAACCTACCGCCAGCCCATAGGGCCATCCGCAGATAAAACCGCAAAGCAATACTGGAATGTGCATCGGCGACAGCGCGCTTCCAATCTGGGGAATCTGCCCAGTCAAAAAGGGCAGGACAATGCAAAGGGCAAGGCAGAGGGCGGCATTTACTACATTTTTAATATTTTTATTTTCCATAGTCAGTAATCCTTTCGTGTACATTTTAAAAGTTAGGTATTTGCACATAAAAATACCATAAAGAAATGCTCCTTTTTCTAAAGGAATCCTTTGAAAAAAGGCCAATACCTTCATGGTATGAATTGAAAAATATGATAAATATTAAAAAATAATAACAATCTTCTGACTGTCCAGTAAATATATTATAAGCCAGGGGCGAATGGGCTGTCAAGATAGAGATTGATTTTAAATCTGGAAACAGATATACTGTAACTAAATATTTGTGGGAATTTAATAGCTGGTTGGAGAGAAAAGGAGCATAGTGGAAAATGAAAGAAATACGGTTAGGAACAATTGGGTCAGGCGTTATAGTACATACGATATTGAAGAATGTAGCCGCCACAGAGGGAATCCGCCTTGTGGCAGTGTATTCCAGAAGTGAGGAAAAAGGGAAGGCGCTGGCGGAGGAGTTTGGCGGAAAGAAAGTTTATACCGATATGGAAGCATTTCTGGGGGATGATGAGGTGGATACGGTTTATATCGCCTCACCGAACTTGCTGCATTATGAGCAGGCAAAGAGGGCGCTGCTTGCGGGAAAGCATGTAATTTGCGAGAAGCCTTTTTGCACAAAGGCCGCCCAGGCCAAGGAATTGGTGGACATAGCCAAGGAAAAACGGCTGTTCCTTGTAGATGCAGTTCCTACGGCTTTTCTGCCCAATTTGGAAATTATAAAAAGGGAACTGCCGAAAATCGGGAAGGTGAAGCTGGTGATGGGCAATTTCAGCCAGTATTCCAGCCGCTATGATTTAGTGTTGAAGGGGGAAGTGCCCAATATTTTTAACCCGGAATATGCCGGGGGCTGCCTGATGGATATAAATTTTTATAATGTATATTTGAATGTGGCATTGTTTGGGAAACCTGTAAACAGCATGTATTTTCCCAATATGTATGGAAATCTGGCGGACACTTCCGGCATCTTGATGATGCAGTATGACGGTTTTGTCAGCGAAGCAGCAGGGGCAAAGGATACATGGGGCGTGAACTTTTTCCAAATCGAAGGCGAGAGGGGATATATTTATATAAAAGATGGAAGCGGTGCGCTTGGGGAAGTGAAGGTGGTAACGAAGGAATCCGAAGAGATATTCAATGACCAGAATAACCCGGACAGATGGTCCTATGAAGTGCATGCGGTGACGAAACTTCTTTTGGACGAAGACTATGATACGGTTTACCGGGGGCTGGACACGATGATGGAAGTGGTGGAGGTTCTGGAATCTTCCCGGAAAAAGGCAGGCATCTTTTTCCCGGGGGATTGAGGGCACGGAAATCAATTTTCATGGGCAGCGCAGCGGGCAGGGTTTTTGGCCCATGCAGGATTCGGTTTTGCGGCTAAGATAAAAAGCAGATTTCACTAATGAAATGGATAAAAGGGTTGGATGCTGCC
>QXWV01000039.1 GCA_009911195.1 Lachnospiraceae bacterium
CTACTGCTTTTTATCAATAGCCTTAAAACCGAACGCTGCATGGGGCAAAGACCCTGCCCGCTGCGCCGCCCATGAAATTTGATTTCTCTGGATTGAGGGATTCCCACCTTGACAAATGGTACACATGATGTTAATTTATATATAATTCATATGATATAGTATGTTACTGGAGAGCAGGCATTAACTATGCATAATCTAAGGGATGTTTATGCATGTTGATGCCTTTTTGATGCATAGGCTCGGGCATAGGCATTCAAAAAAAATCAGGAGGGATAATTCATGAAAGACAAAATTTTTGGTGTGCTACAACGGGTGGGTAGGTCCTTTATGTTGCCAATTGCTATTCTGCCTGTGGCGGGGCTGCTGTTAGGTGTGGGCGGTTCCTTTACTAATGAGACAATGCTGGAAACCTATGGGCTTATGGGGCTTATGGGGCCTGGAACAGTGTTGAATGCTATTTTGCGGGTTATGAGTGCCGCAGGGGATATTGTATTTGCCAATCTCCCTATTATCTTTTCGATGGGTGTAGCTATAGGAATGGCGAAAAAGGAGAAAGAGGTGGCGGCATTATCCGCAGCAATTGCCTTTTTCATTATGCATGCTTCCATAGGGGCTATGATTGTAAACCATGGAGGGACGGAAGCGATGCTGGAAGGCGCGACTACATCGGTGGTTGGGATTACGTCACTGCAGATGGGAGTGTTCGGCGGTATTATCGTAGGGCTTGGCGTGTCTATGCTCCATAACCGGTTTTATAAGATTGAGCTGCCCCAGGTTCTTTCATTTTTTGGGGGAACCAGGTTTGTGCCGATTGTCAGCGGGCTGGCATATACCGTGGTGGGGATTTTAATGTTTTTTATCTGGCCGGTGATTCAGCAGGGAATCTATGCAGTAGGAGGCGTTGTGCTGCAGTCAGGCTATGCAGGCACATGGGTTTATGGCCTGATGGAGAGGGCATTGATTCCGTTTGGGCTGCATCATGTATTTTATCTCCCATTCTGGCAGACGGCTTTGGGCGGTACGATGGAAGTGGGCGGACGCATGGTAGAAGGGGCGCAGAATATCTTCTTCGCACAACTGGCAGACCCTTCAGTGGAGCATTTCGCTGTATCGGCGACCAGATTTATGACAGGGAAATTCCCATTGATGATTTTTGGGCTTCCGGGTGCTGCATTGGCCATGTATAAGGTGGCTAAACCTGAGAAAAAAGAGGCGGTGGCAGGGTTGCTGCTTTCGGCTGCGCTGACTTCTATGCTGACTGGTATTACGGAGCCGCTTGAATTTACATTTCTGTTTGTGGCACCGGTTTTGTATGCGATTCATTGTGTGTTTGCGGGGCTTGCCTATATGCTCATGCATGTGTTCGGCGTAGGCGTAGGTATGACCTTTTCCGGCGGGCTGATTGACCTCTTCCTCTTCGGTATCCTGCAGGGGAATGGGAAAACGAGTTGGATATGGATTGTGGTAGTAGGTATTGTTTATTTTGCAGTATATTACTTCCTGTTTTCTTTTCTTATAGCAAAGATGGATTTGAAGACTCCCGGACGGGATGACAGCGAGGAAGTAAAATTATATCGTAGAAGCGATGTGGATGCGAGGAAAAAAGGTGCATCCGGAGGGAATGCCGGGGTAGAAACAGAGGAGGATGCCCTATCGGCTTCTATTTGTAAGGGGTTGGGAGGTAAGAAAAATATTTCCGATGTAGACTGCTGCGCCACAAGGCTGCGTTGCACCGTACATAAATCTGAACTGGTGGATGACAGTTTATTAAAGGCAACCGGGGCATCCGGCGTAGTGCATAAGGGAAATGGGGTTCAGGTGATTTACGGGCCTAGAGTGACAGTGATTAAATCCAATCTGGAGGATTACCTGGAGACAGCGCCGGAGGAGGAATTTATCCCGGAGAATAATAAGGAAGAAGCGGCAGATGCAGTGCAGGAAGAGAAAGCTATGGGCAAGATTATGAAAACAGAAATCATATATAGCCCGGTAAACGGTATTGCGGCTGATATTTCCGAAGCGCCGGATGAAGCGTTTGCAGGCCGTATGATGGGAGATGGTGCGATGGTGATACCGGAAGACGGTGAAGTCAGGGCGCCGGCGGATGGCGAAATCAGCTTTGTGTTTGAAACGAAACATGCGATTGGCTTTGAAACGGAGGACGGAACGGCTTTGCTGCTTCATATGGGAATCGATACCGTAAATCTGGGAGGCAAAGGTTTTGAAGTGTTGGTGGAAGACGGGGATATGGTGAAAAAAGGAGATGTACTGATGAAGTTAGATTTGGAATTTCTGAAAAACAGTGCCCCATCGCTTGCCTCTCCGGTATTATGTACGGAATTGTCCGACAATCAGAAAGTACATCTGTTGACAAGCGGTAAAATAAAGGCGGGGGAAGCTCTCATGTCAGTAGATACTTATGAAAAATAAGCATTAGCTAAAAGGGCAGAATACGTCTGTGGGGGAAAAGTGCAATGTTCAGAGTGAAGAAGGTGTTAAACCACAATACGCTGATAGGTATTGGAATGGAGGATAACCGGGAATATCTTCTGATTGGGAAAGGGATTGGGTTCGGAAGGAAAATAAGTGAAAGAATAGAAGCTACTGGGGAAAGTACAGTATATTCCCTCCATGAGCAGACGCAGCGAGGGGCTGCGGCAGAGCTGGTGAAAGGGATGGACCCGGTTTTTTTGGAAATAGCGGAACAGATATTAAAGGAAAGTGAACAGGTTTTTGGCAGAATTGACTGGGCAATCCTTTTCCCCATGGCAGACCATATTGCATTTGCAGTAAAAAGGATACGGAACAACGAACAGATAAGCAATCCCCTGACAGGGGATATCCGGGCGTTGTTCCATATAGAATATAAAGTAGCGCAGGGTATCTGCCCGGTTTTGAAGGAAAGGCTGGATGTGGAAATTGATGAGCATGAAATAGGTTATATCGCATTACATATCCATTCGGCCATTGAAGATGAGAATGTAGCGCTGTCCATGCAGATAGCCAGGACAGTTAGGGAATGTATCCAGCTTGTGGAAAATGAGACGGGGATGACGATTGATGTCATGTCGCTTTCCTATAACAGGCTAATGAACCATGTCCGCTATATGGTGGCGAGGGCAGTAAAAGGGGAAAAATTAAAGCTGAATATGAATGATTATATGTCAGAAAAATTCCCGGATGCTTTCCGTCTGGCTTCCATCGTATGCGGCCATCTGGAAAAATATTTGAAAAAGCCGTTGGATGAGGTGGAAACCGGTTATTTGGCTATGCATATACAGAGGGTTTCCGGGGAAGAATAGGAAGATTCCCCAAACTTTCCCATATAGAAAAATCCCTTCGGGCAGATATCCGCGGCGATGTGTTCCTATTCTTTTATAAACCGGAGGAATGCCTCCATAGAACGGTTTAATATCAGTTCTTGCGGGAAGCCCACTTCACGGATAAGGGTCAGGGCATAGGAAAAATCCCCAATACTGGCGCAGCCGTGGCTGTCACTGGAAAGAATCACCGGGTAGCGGTATTTATGGCAAAGCCTTAAAATGGCTTTGTCATTTTCTTTTGTATTGCCCCGATAACCTTTGGGCGAGAGGGAACTGTTGTTGATTTCCAGCAGGACATGGAAATCCATGGCAGCTTCTATCAGGCGGTCATAGTCAACCGGATATTTTTCGTCATCCGGGTGGGCGATGATGCGGATATAAGGGTTTTCCATAGCACGGATATAGGCTTTGGTATTTTCCTCCCGGCTTTTGGGTGGGAAGCAGGGTGGATGCATGCCGGCGATACAGTAATCCAAATGTTTCATGATATCATCGGGCAAGTCCAGACTGCTTCCGCTCCCCATAATATTGGCCTCAGCCCCATATAAAACGGAAATGCCCATGCGCTTTGCAGGAGCCAGGCGCAGGCTGCGGAAATAAGAAAGGCCGCAGGAATGGGGGATTTTCGGCCCATGCTCGCTGATGCCCAACAGTTTAAGCCCCATATGGGATGCATATTTTATCATATCGCTAACCGTATCTTCCGTATTATGCCCGCTGGAAACGGAATGGGTATGTACGTCTAATACAAAAGAATCCATAACATCCTCCTGCCCTCAATCATCAAGTATAGACCCGATAGTCTTGCCGGAATGCTCTTCTTTACCTAAAGTTTCACAAACCAACTCCATCACAAGTTTATAATACCACAAAAACAACACAAAAACAACATAAAATATGTTGGATTAGTTGACTTTTGGAAAATGCATGTTTATAATAGAGATTAAGAATGGAAGCGGGAAACAGTGGAAGGAGAAGTTATGGGATTATATCAATATGAAATTACGGATGTAAAGAAAACGGAAAGAATAGACAGGCTGGTAGCCCATCTTTTTGCAAAAATGCCGGAAATTGAATCGGCCAGGGCTAAATTGATTACGGAATCATATAAGGAGACGGAAAATGAGCCGATGATTATGCGTCGGGCAAAAGCGTTCGCCCATATTTTGAGGAATATACCGATTATTATCCGGGAGGATGAGCTGGTGGTGGGAAGCAGCACCATTGCCCCCAGGGGATGCCAGACCTACCCTGAATTTTCCTATGAATGGCTGGAAGCGGAATTCGATACGGTAGCTACCCGCAGCGCTGACCCTTTTTACATATCGGAACAGGCGAAACGTGAAATCAAAGAAGCGGACAGCTATTGGAAAGGGAAAACCACAAGCGAACTGGCTACTTCCTATATGGAGCCGGAGACGTTGACAGCCATGGAGCATAACATGTTTACGCCGGGCAATTATTTTTATAATGGGGTAGGGCATGTGACAGTGCAGTATGAGAAGGTTCTGGCTATCGGCTATGAGGGAATCCGTGCCGAAGCGGAGAAGCTTTTATCGGAATGCGATTTCGGTGACGGGGATTATGCGAGAAAATCCCGTTTCCTTCAGGCGGTTATTATCAGTTGCAATGCGGTGATTGATTATGCCAACAGATATGCGGTGCTGGCGAAACAGATGGCGGCGGAATGCAAGGATGCCACAAGGCGGGCGGAGCTTTTAAAAATCAGCGAAAACTGTAGCAAAGTACCTGCAAAAGGGGCGGATAGCTTTTATGAGGCTTGCCAGTCTTTCTGGTTTGTGCAGCAGCTTTTGCAGTTAGAGTCCAGCGGGCATTCCATTTCCCCGGGGCGGTTTGACCAGTATATGTACCCCTATTATGAAGCGGATAGGAAGAAAGGGATATTAAGCAGGGAATTCGCCCAGGAGCTAATCGATTGTATATGGGTAAAATTAAATGATTTGAATAAATGCAGGGATGCGGCTTCCGCAGAGGGTTTTGCGGGCTACAGCCTGTTCCAGAACCTGATAGCCGGAGGGCAGAACGGGGATGGGGTGGACGTGACCAATGATTTATCTTTTATGACCATCCAAGCCTCCATGCATGTGCAGCTACCTCAGCCGTCCTTCTCGGTCAGGGTATGGAACGGCACGCCCCATGAGTTCCTGATTAAGGCGGCGGAGCTGACCAGGACAGGGGTCGGGCTTCCGGCTTATTATAATGATGAAGTGATTATCCCGGCGCTGATAAACAGAGGGCTGACTTTGAAGGATGCGCGAGAATACAATATTATCGGCTGTGTGGAGCCCCAGAAGGCAGGGAAGACGGAAGGGTGGCACGATGCGGCATTTTTCAATATGTGCCGTCCGATGGAGCTGGTATTTTCCCAGGGGAAGGATAAGGGCGTCCAGGTGGGCGTTGTGACCAAACCTGTGGAAGAAATGAAAGAGTTTGAAGAATTCTACGATGCCTATAAAGAGCAGATGAATTATATGATTAAGCTGCTGGTTAACGCGGACAATGCCATAGATGTTGCCCATGCGCAAAGATGTCCGCTGCCGTTCCTTTCCTGTATGGTGGATGACTGTATGGGCAGAGGGCTGACCGTCCAGGAAGGCGGGGCCATTTATAACTTCACCGGCCCCCAGGGCTTTGGGGTGGCAAATATGGCGGATGCCCTTTATGCGGTGAAAACGTTGGTGTTTGATGAACATAAGGCCACGTTAAAAGAGTTCAAAGAAGCGTTGGCTACCAATTATGGCAAAGGGCTGACCAAAGAAATGGTAGGGGAAATGACGGCCCAGATTGCTTCCGGACTAAAAGAAGCAGGGAAGGAGATAGGGGAAAAAGAAATTGCCGCCATTATGAAAACGGTAATCGAAACTTCCCAGATGCCATCCATAAAAGAAAACGGGGAGCGGCTGCTCAAATTAATCGACCAGGTTCCTAAATTCGGAAATGATATTCCCGAGGTGGACGCTTTTGCCAGGGATGTGGCTTATACATATACAAGGCCATTGCAGGAATATAAAAATCCCAGGGGCGGTATTTACCAGGCGGGGCTTTACCCGGTATCAGCCAATGTTCCTTTGGGGGCGCAGACAGGGGCTACCCCTGACGGCAGACTGGCCGGTACGCCTGTAGCGGACGGGGTATCCCCATCGGCGGGCAAAGATGTGAACGGCCCTACGGCCGCGGCCAATTCGGTGGCAAGGCTGGACCATTATATCGCTTCCAACGGAACGTTGTTTAACCAGAAGTTCCATCCTTCCGCTTTGAGTGGCAGGGAAGGGCTGGAGAAATTTGTGGCGCTGATACGGGCATATTTCGACCAGAAAGGAAGCCATATGCAGTTTAACGTAGTCAGCCGGGAAACGCTGTTAGATGCCCAGAAGAACCCGGAAAAATATAAACATTTGGTGGTAAGGGTGGCAGGATACAGCGCATTGTTTACCACGCTCTCCCGCTCCTTGCAGGATGACATTATCAACAGGACGGAACAGGGATTCGGCGTATAGAAGGAAATGAGGTTTTGTTTGTGCCGCTAAAACGGCATAAGGGAAAGGTTGAAAATGGAAACATATAGGCAGACAAAAGGGCGTATTTTTGATATCCAGAAATTTTCTATCCATGATGGCGATGGCATTCGCACGATTGTATTTTTAAAAGGCTGTGTGCTCAGGTGCAGATGGTGCTGTAACCCGGAATCCCAGGAATATGCCATTCAGACGATGAAGGTACTGGGAGAGCCGAAAATCATTGGCCAGGATGTGACGGTGGATGAGGTGATGAAGACGGTGGAACAGGACCGGCCATACTATTACCGTTCCGGGGGCGGCCTGACGCTATCCGGTGGGGAAAGCCTCTGCCAGCCGGAGTTCACCAGGGATTTGCTTCGGGCGGCAAAGGAGAATGGTATCAATACGGCCATGGAAAGCATGGCATGTGCGAAATATGAAGTAATTGAAAGTATCCTGCCATACCTTGACCACTATTTGCTGGATATTAAGCATATGAACCCGGAAAAGCATAAGGAATTTACCGGGAGGAGCAATGAACTGATGCTGGAAAATGCCAGAAAAATAGCATGTTCCGGGCAGGCCAGGCTGAGCATACGCATACCGGTGATTCCTACATTTAATGACGGAGAAGAAGAAATCCGGGCTATAGCGAGGTACGCGAAGGAACTGGATGAGGAATCCCGGGGGGCAGGCAGGCATAAGGCAGGAAATTCCGGAACTTCCCATTTGGGAATGGGGAATTCGGGGACAGGGCATTTAGGAATTGAAAAGATTCACCTTCTCCCCTACCATAGGCTTGGACAGGATAAATATGACGGCTTGGATAGGGAATATCTGATGAAGGATATCATCCCGCCCAGTGCAGGGCAGATGGAGAGGCTGAAAAAGGCGGCGGAGCAGGAGTCCGGGCTGGTATGCCAGATTGGCGGTTGATGACCCGCGCCGGGGAGCTTGGCGGAATGAAAAAATGGTGAAATAGATAAGGACGGTAATTATGGGTATGCAGGAGAATTTATGGCAATCGGGCAATGGGGATTTAAGCAATAGGGTATCCGGAAATGGTATCCGGCCATCGGATGAGCTGTCAACGGAAGGGAAAACGAGGATTGTCCAGGAGCTGGTGCCGGGGAAACAGATTACGATTGCCCATTTAATAGCGAATCCGGATAAGGTTTTATATGAGAAGCTGGGTTTAGACCCCAGCGTGGACTATTCCAGGTCGGCCATCGGCGTACTGACCATAAGCCCGGCGGAAACGGCGGTCATCGCTGCTGACATTGCAGTAAAAGCGGCAGGGATTGAGCTTGGCTTTGTGGACAGGTTCAGCGGTACACTGATTGTTACTGGAACAGTATCGGAGACAGAAGCTTCTTTAAAGGCGGTGCTGGAATATACGAAAGAAAAAATGGGATTTGCCGTATGCCCATTTACGCGTACATAAATATGAAAAAAATTATACTGATGGGTCGGAGCGAATGCGGGAAGACTACCCTGACGCAGGCGCTGAAAGGGGAACGCATCCAATACCACAAAACCCAATATATCAATTATTTTGACGTGATTATCGACACTCCGGGGGAGTATATCCAGACGAAACAGCTCGGATATGCACTGGCTTTATATGCCTATGAAGCGGATATTGTGGGACTATTGCTGTCCGCTACAGAGCCCTATTCTTTGTATCCGCCCAATATCACTTGTATGGTAAACCGTGAAGTGGTGGGCATTGTGACGAAAATAAACGAAAAAGGGGCGAACCCGGAACGGGCAAAACGGTGGCTGCAGTTGACAGGCTGTAAAACTATTTTTTTTGTGGATTCCCAACGTCAGCAGGGGATTCCGGAAATTTTGGAATATCTCAGGGAAGAAGGGGATGTGATGCCTTGGGAGAATGCCGCTTCTGCATGGCATCTATAAACTTGGCAATGTGCAAAAAGCGCAGGAATGGAGCATGGCTATAAATATGGATATGCAATTTGATAATTATGACAGCCGGATTAAATATTATGATTTAATGTTGGAACGGGATTTGGATTATCTTCCCTGTTTCCCCCTCCCGGATGGTTACCGGTTTGTCTTTTACCGGCAAGGGGATTGCGGTAGCTGGATTGAAATAGAGAAATCGGCAAAGGAATTTACAAGCTACGAACAGGGGATGGCTGCATGGGGCAAATATTATGCCGCAAATGAAGATATACTTCCTAAACGAATGGTTTTCATAGAAAATACGGATGGGCAGAAAGTGGCTACGGCTACTGCCTATTATGATGTGCTGGGGCAGGATACATCTGGAGACGGCTGGCTGCATTGGGTAGCTGTCCATAGGGAATATCAGAGGAGGGGGCTGTCAAAACCTTTGGTTTCCTATGCGCTGGATGTGATGGGAAAATTGGGGTACACCCATGCTAAAATTCCCACACAAAGCACTTCCTGGGTGGCCTGTAAGGTTTACCTGGACCTGGGTTTTAGGCCGATACCCCAAAACGCGGCAGAGAACCGGAAAGGATGGGAAATCGTTAAAACCCTTACCGGGCATCCGGCATTGGCTTCCTTTCGTCCGGCAGCTATGGATGAAATTATAGTAAAATAACGATTTGCTTTTTATTGATTTCCCTAATTCCACACAAAAACAAGTTGACCTATGTTGTTTTGTGTGGTATTATGAAAATACAAACAACACAAAACCAATATCTGCATATAAATCTAAGGAGGATAAGGGAATTATGCTAAACGAATATGAAATTAAAAAGGAAATGTGTGAAATCGGAAAAAGGGTTTATAACCGTGGGATGGTTGCGGCTAATGACGGTAATTTTTCCGTGAAATTGAATGATAATGAGTTCCTATGCACGCCTACAGGGGTAAGCAAAGGCTTCATGACCCCGGAATATATTTGCAAGGTGAATGCAGAAGGGAAAGTAATCCAGGCAAACAAAGGCTTTAAGCCTTCTTCCGAGATTAAGATGCATATGAGGGTGTATAAGGAGAGGCCGGACGTGCAGGCGGTGGTACATGCCCATCCTCTGTATGCTACCAGCTTTGCTATTGCAGGGATTCCTTTGACGCAGCCGATTATGCCGGAAGCAGTGATTTCCCTGGGGTGCGTGCCTATTGCAGAGTACGGCACACCTTCTACGAATGAAATTCCCGATGCAGTATCCAAATATTTGCAGTTTTATGATGCAGTGCTTTTGGAAAACCATGGCGCATTAGCATATTCCGATTCCCTTTTGAACGCTTACCATAAGATGGAATCCGTAGAATTCTATGCACGTTTATTATATCAGTCAAAGGTTCTGGGCGGACCGAAGGAATTATCCCAGTCACAGGTAGAAAGATTGTATGAAATCCGCAGACAGTTCGGCATGACTGGCAAACATCCGGCAGATTTGTGCCCGAATAAGAAAGCGGGAAAGCCTAGCTGCCATAGCTGCGGGGGTTCTTGCGGGGCAGGCGCTGAAGGCAAAGCGGATGCCGATTTAGTAGCTTCTATTACGAAAAAAGTGATGGAGCAGCTTGGATTATAATAGGTTCGGATAAAAAAGGGGTAAGCTATGGACGAACAGTTAATCTACCGGGCAGTGGAGCAGGCGGTAAAGGAAGCCGGGAAGGCGGTTATGACGCTGGAGAAGGCGAAGCGGCTGATTGAGAAGGTGGAAAGGAAAGCGGAAGAAATGGGGGTTTGTGCCATCATAGCGGTAGCGGATTCTTCCGCAAGGCCGGTGGCCGTCCACTGCATGGATAATGCTTACATAGCCAGCTTTGATATAGCGTTAAATAAAGCATACACTTCCGCAGGGCTTAAAATGTCCACGGAAAAGCTTTCCGGGCTTGCAGGCCCCGGCCAGCCATTGTATGGCATACAGCATACCAATGAAGGGAAAATCGTCATATTTGGCGGCGGGGAAGTGTTGGAAATTAATGGGAAAATAGCGGGAGCCCTGGGTGTAAGCGGAGGTACGCTGGAGCAGGATACTTTTTTGGCAGCGTATGGGAAAGAAGTGTTTGAACAGACCGTATAGCTATAACGGGCGGACTGTATAAGTTGTAAATGAAAGGGATGATAAACCGGTGGCAGTGAGTGAACAGTTGGTTCAGGATGTGGTGAAGGAAGTAGTTGCCAAGCTTCAAATTAACGCCGATGTGAGCGGAAGCAAAGGGGTGTTCGCCGATATGGATACGGCGATTGAAGCGGCAAAGCAGGCACAGAAAAAAGTGCGTACAATGTCCATGGACCAAAGGGAAAAGATTATATCCATTATTAGAAGAAAGACAAAAGAAAATGCGGAAATCCTGGCACGGATGGGTGTTCAGGAGACCGGCATGGGAAATGTAGGGCATAAAATACTGAAACATCATTTGGTAGCGGAAAGGACGCCGGGAACGGAAGACATCACCACTACGGCCTGGTCAGGGGACAGAGGGCTGACTTTGGTGGAGATGGGGCCTTTTGGGGTTATCGGTGCGATTACCCCATGCACCAATCCTAGCGAAACGATTATATGCAATACCATGGGTATGCTGGCAGGCGGGAATACAGTAGTGTTCAATCCCCATCCGGCAGCTATAAAGACTTCCATATTTGCAGTAAATATGCTGAACGAGGCTTCTTTGGAGGCAGGCGGCCCGGATGCGATTGCTTGCACGGTAGAAAAACCTACATTGGAAACAAGCAACATTATGATGAAGCATAAAGATATTTCCCTGCTGGTGGCAACCGGCGGCCCCGGGGTAGTGACGGCAGTTCTCTCCTCCGGCAAGAGGGGCATCGGGGCAGGGGCAGGCAACCCGCCTGCGCTTGTGGATGAAACGGCGGATGTGAGAAAAGCGGCGGAAGATATTGTAAACGGATGTACTTTTGACAATAACCTCCCATGTATTGCGGAGAAAGAAATCGTAGCAGTGGAAAGTGTAGCGGATGAACTGATGCATTATATGGTCAGCGAGCAGGGCTGTTACCGGATTAGCCAAGAGGAGCAGGATAAGTTGACGAAAACGGTGCTGACACCAAAGGGGCTGAACCGGAAATGCGTAGGCAGAAGCGCAAAAGCGCTGCTTGCGATGATAGGGGTTGATGTGCCGGATAATATCCGCTGCATCGTATTTGAAGGGGAGAAGGAACATCCTCTGATTTCAGAAGAACTGATGATGCCAATTCTGGGAATGGTAAGGGCAAGGGATTTTGATGATGCGGTGGAAAAAGCGGTATGGCTGGAGCACGGCAACAGGCATTCGGCCCATATTCATTCTAAAAATGTAGATAATATCACAAAATATGCAAAGGCAATTGATACGGCAATCCTTGTGAAGAATGCCCCTTCCTATGCGGCGCTTGGCTTTGGCGGCGAAGGGTACTGTACCTTCACGATAGCCAGCAGGACGGGCGAGGGGTTGACAAGTGCCGGCGCATTTACAAAAAGAAGGCGCTGCGTGATGTCCGACAGCCTTTGCATCCGGTAGCTTCGTGGCCGGAAAAAGGGGAAGCGAGTTTGTGCCTATGCCAGAACGAGGCACAGAAATGAGGTAAATTATGAGCAATGTGAATACAATTGATGTAGAAGCAGTGGTAAAACAGGTACTGGAAAGTATGATGAACGGCGGGGCAGCAAGCAGCGCTGGCCAGTCATCCGGAAAAATATCCGGCGGGCAGATACCTAAAACGGCAAGGGTGGCTATGCTGACTGCATTGGAAAAATACGAAGTAAAGGAATTCCCGATTCCTGAAGTGGGGGATGGGGATATTCTGGTGAAGGTGGAAGGCTGCGGCGTCTGCGGGACCGATGCCCACGAATTCAAGAGAGACCCTTTTGGGCTGATACCGGTAGCGTTAGGCCATGAGGGCACCGGGGAAATCGTAAAGATGGGTAAAAACGTGAAAGCCGACAGTGCCGGAAAGCCGCTTAAGGTAGGCGATAAGGTGGTAACCTGCATGATATTTAAGGATAACCCGGATATTACGATGTTTGATTTAAATAAGCAAAATGTAGGTGGCGCCGATGTATACGGGCTGCTTCCGGATGATGACATCCATCTGAATGGCTGGTTTTCCGACTACATATTAATCAGGGAAGGCTCCACAGTATTTAATGTAAGCGATTTGGATTTGAAATCAAGGATTTTAATCGAGCCCTGCGCGGTGCTGATTCACGCAGTGGAACGGGCTAAAACAACAGGAATCCTCCGCTTTAACAGCAGAGTGGTTGTACAAGGCTGCGGGCCAATCGGGCTGATTTGCATCGCCGTACTGCGTACCATGGGGATTGAAAATATCGTAGCAGTAGACGGGGAACAGAAGCGTCTGGACTTTGCGAAAGAGTTGGGCGCAGAGAAATCCGTAAACTTTAAAGACCATAAAGGAATTGAAGCATTAGCAAATGCGGTAAATGATGCCTTTGGCGGATATCCGGCAGATTTTGCATTCCAGTGTACCGGCTCACCGGTAGCCCATTCCAACATTTATAAGTTTATCCGCAACGGCGGCGGCCTTTGCGAACTGGGATTCTTTATTAACGGAGGGGATGCCACGATTAATCCCCACTTCGATATCTGTTCTAAGGAGATTACCACGGTAGGTTCTTGGGTATATACCTTAAGGGATTATGCGACAACTTTTGATTTCCTAAAGAGGGCAAAAGGAATCGGACTTCCAATCGATAAGCTGATTACCCATGAATTCCCGTTGGAACAGATTAATGAAGCCCATGTGACGAACCTGAAAATGGAAGGGTTGAAAATAGCTATTATCAATTGAAGTAAAAATCATTCATTGAAATAAAAAGTATCAATTATGAAAGCAGGGCCGGTTCGGTTTTAAATGAGCGGCCGGCAGGCGGAAGAAGTGGAGTTAAGGTATGGGAGAGGCAGTAGGAATCATAGAAGTATTCGGGCTTGCAACAGCATTTGCAGCAGCGGACGCGGGATGTAAAGCCGCTAATGTTACGATTGAGAATTTCGATAAGAATAAACCGGCCAATGCGGATGCACTCCCCGTGCCGCTTATCGTAATGATAAAATTCCGCGGAACAATATCGGATGTCCGTGCAGCAGTTGCAGCAGCCAAGCAAAAAGCGGAAGAACTGGCCGGAGTAGTGGCAACCCACGAAATTGCCAGCCCTGAAGCGGACACGGAAAAAATGCTTAGACTTAGCGGCATGGATAAAGTATAATAAAATAAATGCGGAACTGGAATAGGAGGTCAATTATGGCACAATTAGCGTTAGGTATGATAGAAACAAGAGGGCTTACAGCAGCTATCGAAGCATCGGATGCGATGATAAAAGCTGCGGAAGTAACCTTGGTCGGTACAGAAAAAATAGGCTCTGGCCTTGTAACGGTTATGGTACGGGGCGACGTAGGCGCAGTAAAAGCGGCTGTAGAAGCCGGAAGCGTAAGGGCGGCAGCCCTTGGGGAATTGGTAGCTACACACGTAATACCAAGGCCGCACAGCGATGTGGAGAAAATTTTACCTTTAATTTAGACAGTGGCCAAGTTTGTGTCTGCACGGCATCCGCAAACTTACTATGTACAATAAAGTCATGCAGAAATGGGGAAAACTATGGGAAATGCGTATGGATTTTTTGAAATCCCAAGTACAACGGCGGCGATTGATGCTCTGGACATTATGTGCAAAACAGCCGATGTGGAATTCATTACATGGGAAAAAAAGCTGGGCGGCAGACTTGTGACGATTATCATACGGGGAAGCGTATCGGATGTAAAGCAGGCGATAGAAGCGGCAGAGCATAACGCAATTAAAAAGCCGGCAGCTACGGTGGTAATAGCCAATCCCCATGAAGAAATCATTAAATTGGTAAAGAAGAGCGCAAGCCGGTTGACAAACATATCAACGGCCTGGAACGATGAAATGGAGTAACATATGGCGGAACAGAAAAACGCGGCAAGAAAAACTCCGGCAAAAGCCGAAGATAATAAATTAAAAAAGACAGAAACAGTAAAAACAGAAGCGATAAAAGCTGAATCAATGAAAACAGAGCCAAAGGAGGAAAAAAGGATGGCACAGGAAGCATTAGGAATGGTAGAAACAAGAGGTTTGGTAGCATCTATTGAGGCAGCAGATGCAATGTTAAAGGCAGCGAACGTAACATTGGTTGGAACAGAGAAAATCGGTTCGGGTCTGGTAAGCGTTATGGTACGCGGCGATGTAGGTGCGGTAAATGCAGCAGTAGAAGCAGGCAGCGCAAGCGCATCAAGGCTGGGCGAACTGGTAGCAACCCATGTAATTCCCAGGCCCCACACGGATGTGGAGAAAATCCTTCCCGTTTTGAAGTAAAAGAACGGATGTGGTTAACAGTCCAGGAAGCTGGGCTGTTGCGGACAGAGGTTTGATATGCGCGGGCAGCGGGCTTAAGAGGCTTGCTATTGATTTGTGGAAAATGGGCGGGCATTGCCCGCCCATAAATTTCGTTTACCGCAAGGGAATTCTGGAGGAAAAGGATGATGGGTAATAACGGTATAATGGATAATATGGCCGATGGCATTACGGACGGCCAGGTAGAGCTGATTGCCAGAATGGTAATGGAAGCAATGAACCGGAAGCAGGATACCGGCAAAGGATATATGGTTCCGGTGGGGGTATCCGCAAGGCATGTGCATTTGACCCAGGAACATGTGGAAATCCTTTTTGGGGAAGGCTATCATTTGACAAAGAAAAAAGGGCTGATGGGCGGGCAGTTCGCTTCCAATGAACTGGTAACGATTGTGGGTCTGAAGCTTAGAGCGATAGAGAATGTAAGGATATTAGGTCCGGTAAGGGGTAAATCCCAGGTGGAAATCTCCTCTACCGATGCGATTAAACTGGGAGTGAAAGCCCCTATCAGGGAATCGGGAAATGTGGCAGGCAGTGCCCCGATTGCACTGGTTGGGCCGAAAGGGGCGTTGTATCTTAAAGAAGGATGCATTGTGGCTAAAAGGCACATCCATATGTCGCCCAAAGATGCTATGGCGGCGGGGGCAAAGGATGGCGATATTGTATCAGTAAAAGCGGAGAATGAAAGAGGAACCGTATTTAATAATGTACAAATAAGGGTGGATGAAAGCTTTACGCTGGAAATGCATATTGATACAGATGAAGCGAATGCCGCTAAGATTGCCACAGGAGATACGGTGAGAATAATCAACAATTAGAGCCAGGAAAATGAAACAATTGGGAATCGGCACATGCAGGCTGCTGATGCCAGGTACTCAGCACAGTGGGCCGGCTACAGAAAGGCATGGTTATACATATGCTCATAGGGAAAGTAATAGGAAGCGTAGTATCTACGAGGAAAAGTGAGAAACTAATCGGCAATAAATTTATGGTGATTGAGCTGGCGGAGAAAATGAGCGGCGGCGGAAACCAGATGATTGCCATTGATAATATAGGTGCGGGAATCGGCGAATTCGTTTTAGTTGCCACCGGAAGCGCGGCAAGAATCGGGTGTGATATGGAAAATGCGCCGATAGATGCGGCGATTGTAGGTATCATTGATGACGGAAGCCGGTGGATGCAGTAAGTTATTGCGGGAATAAGCGTTACGATTTACATTTGCGTAGCATATGCCGCGTATGTGGGGAAGTTTCCAGATGATAGAAAGGGCATGGTCATTCGTATGGAAGAAAATATCAGCATAGAAGAATTGGGCGGGATATTGCGCCAAAGCGGTATAGTGGGCGCCGGAGGTGCAGGGTTTCCTACCTACGCCAAGCTGGACAAAAGGGCGGATACGATTATTATGAACTGTGCGGAATGCGAGCCGCTGTTAAAACTTCACCGGCAGCTATTAGAGCAGAATGCTTATGAAATCGTTAAAACCTTTCATGTAATAGCCAAGTGCGTAGGGGCGAAAGAAGCTGTTATCGGGATAAAAAAGGCATATAAAAAGACAATAGATGCTTTAAATAACTGCATCGGGGAATACCCGGAGATAAGGCTGGGGCTTTTGGATGAGGTTTATCCTGCCGGGGATGAAGTGGTCTTGATTTACGAAGTCTTAGGCAGGGTGGTACCTCCCGGGGGCCTCCCGATTGGAAGCGGCGTAGCTGTATTTAACGTGGAAACAGTATACAACATATATCGGGCTTTGTCTTTAGGAAGGCCGGTGGAGGATAAGCTGATATCTATTGTAGGTGAGGTGGAGCACCCGGTTACGGTGAGGATGCCTTTAGGGTGTACCATAGAAGAGGCAGTGCGCCAGGCCGGGGAAATAACGGTGAAGAATCCGGTATACTTTATCGGCGGACCAATGATGGGGTTTGAAGGGAACGGCGGGCAGCCAGTGACCAAAACTACCAATGCAGTATTGGTATTGCCCGAAGAACATTTGCTGATACAGAGGAAAAGAAGCAAATCGTCCATTGACTTAAAGCGTGCGGCGGCATCCTGCTGCCAGTGTACCATGTGTACGGATTTATGCCCCAGACATCTTCTGGGCCATCCCATAGAACCCCATAAGTTTATGCGGGCAGCTACTTGCAAAGATATACAGGATACGGACATTTTCCTGAATACCATGTTCTGCTCTTCCTGTGGATTATGTGAAAATTATTCCTGTATGCAGGGGCTTTCCCCCCGTTCGCTGATAGCGGATTACAAAAATGGCCTAAGGGCTCATGGGGTAAAACCGCCGAAGGCGGAAGCTGCCCTGGTGGCGGATGCCAGGGAATTCCGTAAGGCTCCGATGGAGAGGCTGATGGCAAGGCTGGATTTGGCCAAATATGATAAGCCGGCGTCCATTACTGAGATGAAGGGGGAAATTAAGCAAGTAAAATTGATGTGCAGCCAGCATATCGGCGCACCTGCCATTCCGGTAGTAAAAGCCGGGGATGCCGTGGAAAAAGGGCAGATGGTGGCGAAACCGGCAGAAGGCTTAAGCGTTGCGGTACATGCTTCAATTTGTGGGAAAGTGGAAGAAGTAACGGAAAAATATATACTGATTAGGAATTGAGAGATAACGAAGAATATGGGCGTTATATGAAGGGAAGGTTGTACATAATATGAGCAAGGCTATCGGAATGGTGGAATACAAAACGGTTTCTTCGGGGATAACGGCGGCGGATGCCATGGTAAAGACCTCGGATGTGGATATTATAGAAGCGCAGACGGTATGCCCGGGCAAGTATATTGCGGTTATCAGCGGCGGTTTGAGTGCAGTAAAGGCGGCAGTGGATACGGCGAAGGCGAAATTTGGCATGCATTTGATTAATAGTTTTGTATTGGGAAATCCACACGAATCCATATTCCCGGCCATTTATGGGGCGACACAAATAGAGGGGATAAACGCCCTGGGCATTCTGGAAACTTATGATGCGGCTTCCATCATTGTGGCGGCGGATATCGCGGCGAAGACAGCCATTGTGTCATTGATTGAACTTCGCATCGCCAGGGGGATGTGCGGGAAATCCTATATGATATTAACCGGGGAAGTGGCTGCGGTAGGTGCAGCCATAGAAAAGGCAAAAAATGAAATCGGGGCTGATGGCATGTATCTGGATTCCACAGTGATTGCCCACCCGGATGAAAAAATCTGCCGGGCGATTTTGTAAAATGCCTGGCACGAGGGGCTGTTGGCGTTTGGCAGTTTGGAAAAAAGCATGTCTGAGGGATGACGGAAATGAGGACGATATGTTAGCAATAGAGCGAAGAAATGAAATTTTGGAAAAGCTGCAAAAAGAGAAGCGGGTAGTGGTAAGCGAGTTGAGCAAGGCTTACGGGGTTACGGAAGAGACTATCCGTAGAGACCTGGAAAAGCTGGAAAAGGATGGATATGTCATTAAAAGCTATGGGGGCGCTGTCCTGAACGAGAATATGAATATCGACATGCCATTCAATGTCCGCAAAAATACGAATGTGGTGGGGAAACAGAAAATCGCGGAATTGGTGAATTCCATGGTGAAGGACGGGGAGAGGCTGATTCTGGATGCCAGCTCCACTGCAGTTTTTATTGCCAAGCGGCTGAAAGAAGAAAAAAGAAACCTTACGATTATTACGAATTCCATAGAAATCATTATAGAACTTTTCGATGCCCAGGACTGGCAAGTGCTTTCTACAGGGGGGCTGGCTATGGAAGGGTCTTTGGCTTTGGTGGGACCACAGACAGACCAAATGCTGAGTTCCTACTATGTGGATAAAGCGATTATATCCTGCAAGGGTTTCGATATGGAAAATGGGATTACCGATTCCAATGAACTCCATGCCAGGAATAAAAAGACAATGCTGGAACGCTCCGGCTGCCGTATCCTGGCGGTAGACAGTTCCAAATTGGGATATACGGCATTTACGAATATTGGGGGGCTGGAGAATATTTCCATGATTATAACGGATGAAAAACCGGAGGAAAAATGGCTGCAGTTGTTTGAGAGGTATCATGTGGAGTGTGTTTGGCCGGAAGAGTAGAGGGGAGAAAAAGGATGGGGAAGGGTAAAAGATGTTTTATTTTGGTATGGATGTTGGGGATTAGTTTGCTGCTTGCTGCCTGCCAGGGAGGGAACGGAAGCGGTAGGGCACAAGGGGGGAGTAAGGCTCAGAGCGGTAGTGCAGCAGAAGGAAGCAGAGAAAATCAGGGGAATGATACGGCAGAAGAAGATTTTCCAGGGGAATATACGATACCGGAGGGATGGGTGAAAGCGGAGAAATATTCTTCGGCAGAGCAGATTTTCTATGTGGAGGAAGGCCATGAAGAGGATGGGCAGCCCGATAATATTTCCATCAGTATAGGAACGAACCGCTATTCGGCCGATGAACATGAAGAGTTCCGGGAAGCTATTTTACGGCAGATTATGATGCAAATAGGGAAGCGGCCGGGGGTGCAGCTTTATGGGGATGGAACCCATACGGAACAGGGATATGTTGTTTATATTTTTACAATCGACGAGGAGCAGGAAGGGATTGTGACAAAACAGTATTATGTGGTTGACGATTACCGGTTCTGCCTGATTCATTTGACTAATTTTACCGGTTCGGAATCGGCCAATGAGGCGGCGAAGGAGATGGCAGACAGTTTTGTGTGGAAGGAATAAGGGGTGCATAAAATTTTTAATACTATTTCTACAGAAAGGCAGAAGCTGGGGATTATAGAAAGTTAGCATAGTTTCTATAACCTTCAGCTTTTTTGTCTTTCTGTAGAAGGGGTATATCTAGTTATCTGCTGTTCATTTCGGTGGCAATCCGGTTTTTGCACTGGCAGACGGTGACTGAGAGGATTAAGGTGACGGATTAGATTGAAAGAAAGTACACCGTAACAGTACACCAAAATATTTCCTAAAAATGGATGACAGGATAGCATAAGGCTGGTAAAATAGAAATAGAGACTGTGGTACGGCCGGCTGGAGAATAAGGGGGGTTTCCGCTTTGAACCTGGACTGGCCGGAAACGGAAAAGGATATTTAGGGCGAATTGGAGGGATTGCGATGTTAAAAGGTATTCCGGGGATTTTATCCCCCGAATTGTTGAAGGTGCTTTGCGAAATGGGACACAGTGACAGGCTGGTAATTGCGGACGGCAATTTCCCGGCAGAAACCATGGGGAAGGATGCGATTGTCATACGTATGGACGGGCATGGAATCCCTGAGATATTGGATGCGATATTACAAGTATTTCCGCTGGATACCTATGTGGACAAGCCGGTGAATTTGATGGAAGTAATGCCGGGGGATAAGGTGGAGACCCCTATCTGGAAAACTTATGAAGAAATTACGGCAAACCATGACGGGCGTGGGGCAGAGGCTATTGGCCAAATCGAGCGTTTTGCATTTTATGAGGAAGCAAAGAAGGCATATGCGATTATTGCCACTGGAGAAAGTGCCCTCTATGCCAACATTATGCTGCAAAAGGGCGTTGTGGTGAATTAGTGTAGCAGTGTGGGATTTTCTGTACTGTTGTAATCGGTAGTTGATATGGGCAAAGTTTAGGGTATGCAGGTAGCAGGAAGGTATTCTTACATATGCCCTAGAGGAAGGCTTGATAAGAGATGCGGTATTTTCCTTTGCCAGGATAATGGATAAAGGGAAGTGCTGCATCTTTAGCTTTTTATTATAAAACCAGTACAATACCATAGATATTGGAATGGAGGGGAAGAATGTATCGGATTTTGTTTGTGGACGATGAAGCGCTTATCCGTGAAGCGGTCAGCGATAATGTAAATTGGGAGCAGTATGGCTACGAATTGGCGGGCAGTTGTGAGAACGGAAAAGAGGCTTTGGAATTTATAGAGAAAAATCCTGTAGATGTTGTCCTTACGGATATTTGTATGCCATATTTGGATGGGATGGAGCTGAGCGAAAAGCTGAGTGAGAATTATCCATCGGTCAAAATTATTATTTTAAGCGGGTATGATGATTTCGATTACGCAAAAAAGGCGATACGGTATGGGGTCAAGGAATATTTGCTGAAACCGATTACGGCGGAGGAAATGGGGGAAGCGCTGCTTTCCCTAAAGGCAGAAATGGACAAGGAAAAAAAGGCGGAGAGGAAGGTATGGGAACTGGAATCTGCCTACAGGAAGGGGCAGGAATTGCTGTATTCCGACACGCTTCTGCATCTGATAAGAGGCAGCAAGGCGGATGAAGAAAGCTGCAAAGAACTGGAGAAAATAGGGCTGAACCTGGATTCTGCAGTATACCGTGTGGCGATTGTGGAGCTGGATATTTATGCCCGTTCCGGGAAGCTGGATGAGAAAAGGAAAAGGGAGAGCGCCCTGATGGCTTTTGTGCTCCATAACATTTCCCAGGAAATGGTGCAGCAGAGCAAAGCGGGGGAAGTATGCCAGGGGAAGGACCACCGTACCTATATCCTGTTCCATTCCGGCAAACCGGAAGAACTGCGCCAGCCAGTAAAGGATATTTGTTATGGAATCATCGCCCAGATGAACGGGATTATGCAGTTGGCGGTAAATATCGGATTGGGATGCTGTGTAACGGAAACGGAAAAAATATACCTTTCTTACGAAGAGGCGGAAGAAGCTTTGGAATACCATTATGTGCTTGGCGGTAACCATATTATGGAAATGGAAGCAATCCGTGAAGAAAAAAGGCAGGCGGATGTGGACGGGATGCTGGACGGGATAGGGCTTCACATAAAAGGGAATGAGGTTGGGGAAATAGAGGAAGATTTTGCATTGCTGGAGAAAGAATTGCGTGAGTGCCGGTATGAGCGGCAGAGCGCAGGAGTAATTTTACAGCGTGTAGTGGATATGGCGGATGAAATATGCAAGGCTTCGGAAATGGAAAATGGGCAAAGGGTGGCGTGCAAAGAGGAAATTCTAAAGAAAGCCCTGGCGGCAGGGGAACTGGAGGAAGCGGTGGATATTTTATGCACCTATTGTATAGAAACGGCCAGGAAGCTGGATAGCCAGAAGAATGTGGGAGGGAAGAAATATGCGGTGCTGGCCATGGATTATATCGAGAAAAATTACAGCGACTGCGACCTGAGCCTGCATTCGGTCTGCTCTTACCTAAATATCAGTTCCAGCCGGTTCAGCACAATTTTTAAGCAGGCCACGGGAACCACATTTATGGATGTGCTTATTGGCTGCAGGATGCAGAAGGCTAAAGAACTGCTGGAAAATACGGATATGAAGAACTATGAAATTGCAGAACGGGTAGGGTTCAATGATTCCCATTATTTCAGCATTGCCTTTAAAAAGATAACAGGAAAAACGCCTACCGAATATGCAAAGGAAATGAGGAAATAAATGTCGGATTATAAAAATCGTTTTACGGTTTTATCTCTTTTTAAAAGCGTAAGGACTACAATGCTGTTCTTGTTCTCGTTGCTTATTGTCATTACAATGGTTATTTTCCTTTTAATATCCGTTAACTATACGAAAAAGACAGTTTTGGAGAATTCTACGGATTATGCTTACCGGCTGGTCCGTCAGGTGAACAGGGATATTGATTCCTATATTGATTATATGGAGAATATTTCTTCCATGGTAATCCAGGGCGGGGATGTACAGAAATATTTATTTTCAGAAATGCCGGGGGAGGAAAAGGAAGAAGCATATGGCCGTATTATCACGCAGTTCAATACGGTGGTGGAAACAAGGCAGGATATATCCAATATCGCGGTGGTGACGCCGGATAGGAATTATATTATCAATGACGGAAAAGATACTTTGAACGAAAATGTGGATTTACAGGATGTGGAATGGTATGAGAAAGCGTTGGAGGGGGAGAAGAGCATACTTACTTCTTCCCATGTCCAGCATGTGATACGCAATAACTACAAATGGGTGGTTACTTTGAGCAAAGGGATAAAAAATCCTGCAACCGGCAAAAACGGGGGCGTTTTCTTTATTGACTTGAATTATAAGCTGTTAAAGGATTTGTGCGAGAACAATAGCCTTGCTACCAACAGCTATTTATTTATCATGGATGAATCCGGAAAAATCATCTACCACCCCAAGCAGCAGCTATTGTATAACGGGCTGATGGAAGAGCGGACTGATGAGGTGTTAAGCTGTGGCGCAGACCATTTTGTGACCCAGGAAGACGGCGATGGGAAGCTTTATACGATTTCCGTATCGGAGAAAACAGGCTGGAGGGTAGTGGGTGTAGCGGATATATCGGAGATGATGAGGAATAAAAAGGATACGGAATATATCTATATGCTGACGGCAGCAGCGCTGCTTTGCATTGCGATGATATTGGCTACTTTTTTTGCTACGGCGATTACCAGGCCGATTAAGGAATTAAAGGAATCTATGAAGGAAGTGGAAAAAGGGAATTTCCATACGGATGTGCCCATTCGTTCGGACAGCGAAATAGACAGCCTGGGAAATTCTTTTAACCTGATGACGGCCAGGATACGCCAACTGATGGAGCAGAATATTTATGAGCAGGAGGAAAAGAGGAAAAGCGAGTTGAAGGCGCTGCGTTCCCAGATTAACCCCCATTTTCTTTATAATACGCTGGATTCCATTATCTGGATGGCGGAAGGGGGGAAAAATAAGGAAGTGGTACGGATGACTTCCGCCCTTGCGAGATTGCTGCGGCAGAGCATAAGCAATGATAATGAGAGGATTCCGCTGGAGAAGGAAATCAATTATGCAGGCAGCTATCTGACCATTCAGAAGATGCGTTATAAGGATAAACTGGAATATGAAATAGAAGTGGAAGAAGAAATTAAAAAGGAAGAGGTCATCAACCTGATTTTACAGCCGATAGTGGAAAATGCCATTTACCATGGAATCAAATACAAAGGCTCAAAAGGGCTGATAAGGATTGTCGGCTATGGGGAAGGGGATAGGATAATCCTGAAGATTACCGACAACGGAATCGGCATGGATGAGGAGGCATTAAAAGGGATTTTTGACAAATCCAAGGCAAGCGAAGGGAAGAATGGGGTGGGAGTCCATAATGTACAGACGCGCATCCATTTGTATTATGGGGCGGAATATGGCCTTCGGTTTGAAAGCGTGCCTGGGGAGGGAACTACAGTGACGATTACAATTCCCAGGATTGGTGCGGGAAATGAAGTGCGATGAAGTTTGCAAAATCCGGTGGGGCGGTAACCTGCCGGACAGTTATAACAATTTTTGATGTGGAGGAATGGGATTGGAAAGGAATAAGAAGGTATGGGGATGCGTATAAAGAATATGCGGCTGTGGGTGGCTGTAGGGATAGCGGCGGCGTTTTTAGGATTTTTTTTCTGGCAGAATAGCAGGAGGGAAGAAAGGAGCTTCCGCATTATTTTTATCCCTAAGGTGATAGATGAAGACAATGATTTCTGGAAGCTGCTGATTGAAGGGGTGGAGATGGCGGCAGCGGAAAACAAGATGGAGCTGACTATCGTCGCACCGGAGAGGGAGGATGACTACGAAGCCCAAAATGAACTTATAGAATGGGCGATTGGACAGAAACCGGATGCCATCCTTCTTACGCCTTCCAGCTTTACGGAAACAACGCCTTATGCAAAAAAGGTAACGGAAGAAGGCATTCCGCTTATATTAGTGGATTCGGCAATAGATGAGGATATCGGGGACACATTGATTACTACGGATAACGAGATGCTGGGGGAAGTGGAAGGGAATTACATGAAGCAATATGCCACCAAAGATTCCCAGATTGTCATTGTTGGCCATGTGGAAGGCTCTTCCACGGCAATTGAAAGGGAGAAGGGTGTCCGCAAAGGATTGGGGGAATATGAGGACAGGATTGTGGATGTGGTATTTTGCGATTCGGATTATGATAAAGCATATGAACTTATGATGGATTTAATTGAAAAGTACCCGGATATCGACTTGGTGGCCGGGCTGAATGAATATTCGGCGGTAGGTGCGGCAAGGGCAATCAAGGAAAAAGGGCTTCACAAAGGGATACGTGTAGTGGGTATCGACAGTTCACTGGAAGAAATACAAATGCTGGAAGAGGGGGTATTTGAAATTATAGTTATCCAAAATCCTTTTAAGATGGGATATTTGGGGGTGGAGGCTGCCAAAAAGCTGCTGAATGGGGAGAAAGTGCCCAAATATATCGATTCCGGCTGTGAACTGATTAAAAATGACAGCGTATATACGGAAGAAAACCAGAAGCTGTTGTTTCCCTTCAGGGAGGAATAAAGCTATAAAAGAATAATAATTCGCTGGTAATTGTAACCAGGAATAGTTGACAAACCGAAATGCAAATTCATATAATATTATTTGTGATGATATCATAATGTAGTTCACTTATGAAAAACTAGGAGGTAAAGAAAAATGAAAAGCATTCGGACAAAAATCACCCTTTGCCTTATGGTGACAGTCCTGGCTACACAGCTTGTGGTAGGGGCATGCAGCATTACGCTTAGCTACAACAATACTATCTCAACTGTGAATCAAATGATGAGTGAGACTGCAGTTCTTGCGGCAGAACGCATTGAACAGGAACTGACTGCCTACAAAAATGTTGCCATGGATACCGGTTGTGTTCCACAGCTTCTCGACGAAGCCGTTTCATTGGAGGAAAAACGCTCAATTATAGACGAGCGCGTCAGTATGCACGGTTTCCAGCGTGGAAATATCGTTGGTGCTGATGGCATTAGTATCTTCGATGGAAATGATTATTCCGACCGTGAATATGTTAAACAGGCAATGCAAGGCAATGTCTATGTATCAGAACCGCTAATCAGCAAGATAACAGGGGAACTTTCTATTATGGTAGCGGCGCCTATTTATAAAGAAGGAATCAAGGGTTCTGATATTGAAGGTGTAGTTTATTTCGTTCCCCATGAGACATTTCTGAACGATATCGTTTCCTCAATTAATGTCAGCGAACACAGCCGTGCATACATGCTTAACAGTTCCGGTGATACGATTGCAGATATTACTTTGGATACGATTACTGTCCAGAATATTGAAAACGAGGCAAAGAGCGATTCTTCCCTGAAAGAACTGGCGGCAATCCATGCTGCTATGCGGGAAGGGGAGAATGGTTTCGGAAGCTATAAAAATGGCAAGACGGGCATGTTTGCCGCCTATGCACCTGTAAATGGTACAGACGGGTGGAGTGTGGCAGTTGTTGCGCCTCAGGCGGATTATCTTTCTACTACATACTTTGACATCGCCATAAATCTGGTGGTAATGGTAGCAGCTATTTTGCTTTCTATTATAGTTGCCTTGAAGCTGGCCAATAGCATCAGTCAGCCCATGAAAGCCTGTGCAGAACGTATGCGGCTATTAGTGGAGGGAGACCTGGAATCTCCGGTTCCTAAGGTGGTAAGCAAAGATGAGACTGGAATGCTGGCACAGTCTACCGCTGAATTGGTAGGGGGCTTATCTGCCATTCTACATGATATTGATTATCTTCTGGGCGAGATGGCGAATCAGAATCTGGATATCCAGTCACGGAATCGGGATGCTTACGTAGGCGATTTCCAGAATATCCTACATTCCATGCGCAACATGAAGGTAGAATTAAGCGAAATTCTCCATCGGATTAATACCTCAGCAGAACAGGTATCAAGCGCAAGCTATCAGGTATCATCGAGTGCCCAGGGCTTAAGCCAGGGCGCCGTCGAGCAGGCTAGTTCCGTAGAGGCGCTGGCAGCCCGGATTAGCGAGATTTCCAATCAAATAAAGGACACCGCAGACAGCGCACAGGAAGTACGTAGGCAGACCCATAATGCAGGAGAAGGCGTTGCGGTCTGCAACCAGCAGATGCAGGAACTGATGAATGCTATGGAAAAGATTCAGTCCAGTTCAGAAGAGATTGGCAAGATTATCAAGACGATAGAAGACATTGCTTTCCAGACCAACATCCTAGCATTGAATGCGGCCGTAGAGGCGGCGCGTGCGGGCACTGCGGGAAAAGGGTTTGCTGTTGTAGCAGAAGAAGTCCGTAATTTAGCCAGCAAGTCTGCGGAAGCCTCCCAGAATACCGCTATGCTTATCACGCATTCCACAGAAGCGGTGCAGACAGGCACGGAGATTGCAAAACAAACGGCGGATGCGCTAATGCATGTCATAGAAAACATTCAGTCTATGGTTGGCTCTATTGACCAGATTTCTACTGTGACAAATGAACAGTCCGAAGCTGTCCTCCAGGTCAACGAAGGAATCAGCCAGATTTCCACAGTAGTACAGAGCAACAGCGCTACTGCCCAGCAAGGTGCGGCAGCAAGCGAAGAACTTTCGGCAGAGGCGGTTAATTTGAAACAACTGGTAGACCAGTTTACGCTTGCCAGAGATTAAAGGGCATGAAGATAGGCAGATAAGTTGCATTTTGCCGCTGATTTGGAACATAAAATAGTATATTTGAACATATGCCACCTTCCATCCGTGAAAGGTGGCATTTTTGCTTAAGCGGCTATAAATTGGCCGGAAAGAGGAACACAAAAGGCTTGAAAACATACACTAAAGTAGAAATATGGCGCTATATATACATATGCGTCAGGCAGGTTAATTTTTGTTTAATAGGATATGGATGCGGGAAAGAGAGAGGCGGTGACTGGGATGAGTAAAAAAATATTGTATGAAGGACCAGATATTTCTTACCATAACGGGTGTGTGAACATTAAAAAAATCAGGGATGCAGGATACAAGAGGGTAGGAATCCGCGCCGGGTACGGCAGGGGTAACGTTGACCAGAAATATGGCATCAATGCCCTGGCCTGCTACAATTTGTGCGTGGATACAATCGTGTATTGGTTTTCTTATGCTTATTCTCCGGCTATGGCAGCGGCGGAAGCAGATTATGCTATAGGGCAGGCTGCAAGGTATTGGAAAAAATGCCCTATTGCATATGATTGCGAATACGATTCCATTAATTATGCACGGAAGAATGGCGTAAATATTACAAAGCGGCTGGCCACGGACATGGCTATTGCCTTTCTTAAACGGGTACAGGAAAAGGGGTATATCCCAGTCCTGTACACGAACCGGGTTTATTTAAGGGATTATTTTGACATAAAAAGGATTACGGGGGCACTGGGGAAAGTATATGTCTGGTATGCCAGATATACAACGCGCCTCCAGGGCAGTGAGGAAGATACAGCAGACATTTGGCAGTATACATCTTCCGGGAGAATTTCAGGCATATCCGGGAAGGTGGATTTGAACCGTTTTTATACTGATTTTTCAGGCCAGACATGTGTCAAGGCTGAAAGGGAAGAAAAATGCAATCTTAATATTAAATGGTTTCAGGAGGCGGCCAATGCCGACGGATACAGGGATGCGGATGGGAAAAAATTGGAAGAAAACGGTATTAACGGGGAAGAGACACAATATGTGTGCAGCCTCATAATCCTTAAGGCCAAAAAGGCTGACGGCAAATATGTGGTAGGTTCGACCGGTCAGGTAGTCAAATGGTGGCAGGGAAGATGCAATGAAATCTTAGGGCGCAGCCAGGCAGTGGATGGATTGTACGGAAAAGATTCCCGTCAGGAAACCATCGCCGTACAGAAAAAATTAAACCTGACGGTTGATGGGGTTGCCGGGAAGAATAGTATACAGGCGGTATTTTATAATTAATTTTGGCTTATTTTGCTTCGCATTATATTTAGAAAATTTTATATATCTAAAGAAGAAAATATTTGCTATAATGGATTCGGATATCAAAAGCCCTGACTGCGGAGTGCGGGGCGCGGTGAGCAGGGGGAAAACCATTCCCATACTCGATTGGGAAATAAGAAGAGTAAAACAGAAAAGAAAAACATAGGAAGAAAATAAATGAGGAAAGGAAAAGATAAAATGTTAGATGGAGTGGAAAAAATATTTGAAGAAATGCAGCCGATGATGAAGAAGCTGAAAAAAAATTCTTATGAGAAGAATATGGTGCAGTTCAGGGAAGTGAATGGGCATTATTTTTCGGAAATGATGGATTATATGGAAGGGGAAGAAGATAAAGAAAAGGCAGCAGAGGAAATAGGGAAAACCTTTGTGGATAAAGTGGAGGCGGCATATGAGAAGAAAGGGAAGGTTACCGGCAAAGTGCAGACTGATTTGAATTTTTTCATGATATACTATACATTCCCCGCTATCCTGATGACCCATAGCGATTACGCAAAGCAAGTGGCGGACAGCATTTGCGGAGAATGGGGGATGCGTTTTAAGGACAGCAAGATAGGGTTTGCGGATTATGATACCATCTACAGCGGATTCAGGGAGAAGATATTTGGTATTTTTTAGGCTGGTGGAAGGTGATGCAAAAAGCAAAATTTTTGGTGAAAAAATTCAGGAAGAAAACGGTATGAATTGTTTGCGGTAAGAAGTGGCACTCTGACCGTAATAACGTTTGAAAGAAGCGGAAAAGTGCTCGATGCAGGAGTAGCCGGTTTCTTCCGCAATTTGTGTAATGGTTAATTCGGGATTCTGTAAAAGGATGGAGGCTGCGGACATGCGGGCTTCCGTTTTTTTCTGTAGAAAAGTCCTGCCATAATGTTCCTTCAACAGCCGTTCTGTCTGACGGATGCCCAGCCCCAGCCGGGAAGCAAGTATATCCAGGGAAAGTGTACGGTATTCATAAAGAAAGCATTCTTCAATAATGAAATATTTATTGTCCACTAAATTAGGAATGTCCGTATGGGGGGTGTCCTCTATATTCCCCTCGTAATTTCTGACAAGTTTAATAATCAGTTGCTTTAGCAGGATTTCAGCCTGTATGGAGTAACCGGTATAGCGGTGCTCCAGCTCGGAAAAAAGCTGTACCATCAGGGGATGGATATCCTGGCTATCCTGCCCGAACCAGAAATCAATCTGCCGGAATTGATTGGCGAGCGCTTTTTCTGAAAGGGAAGCGGATGGCGAGGTACTGCGCCCTATTTTTAAATATATACAATATTCACACATAGGGTCTTTCCTCTCCGGGATTTGGGCATGCTCTATAAACGGCCCGGTAACGAACAGCGTGTTTGGCTCAATGAGGTAGTTATTCCCTTTAATGGAAGCAGTTCCATGGCCGGAGGGGATATAGTGTATCTCATAGCTGTTTTTGCTATGGCTGTGCAGGGGGATGGAACGTTCAAACCGCTCTAAAACTATGTTAGAGACGCGAAAATCATATTCCCCCAAAGTAAAATGCAAATCGAAACTATCCAAGCGGGTGAGCATGGGAAGCGGGATTCTCCTTTCAAGGGTATCGGTTTATTGGTTTCGCAATTATGTGGTATCAGTTTATATTACTGTTTTATTATATTAGGTGAACAAGAAAACTGCAATTATTATCTGGAAACTATCACTATTTTAACATTTTGCAAAAAAATATTCGACAACCCGACATGGAAATGTTAAAAATGTCAAAGAAACTACTTATCGAATAGGAAAAATCCGTTATAATTATAGTATAAAGAAAAGAGAACTTGCGGAACAGGAATAAGGGCCGGAATAGGAGGAAAAAGCTATGAGCAAGATGATGGGGGCAATTTTGCCCGGAAACAGCACGGTGGAACTGAAAGAATTCGATATACCCAAGCCGGGGCATGGACAGGTTCTGGTGCAGACGAAGGCAACTACCATATGCGGCAGCGATATCCGCTGTATTTACAGGGAACATGTAGGGAAAGGGCCGGAGGGCTACATACCAGGAATGATTGCAGGCCACGAGCCTTGCGGTATCATTGTGGAAGAAGGGGAAGGGCTGAAACGGTTTAAGAAAGGCGACAGGGTTATCGTTTATCATATTTCAGGATGCGGCGTATGCAATGATTGTAGAAGAGGGTATTATATTTCCTGTAGCAGCGAGCATAGGCAGGCTTATGGCTGGCAGAGGAACGGCGGCATGGCCCCTTATATTCTTGCAGAAGAAAAGGACTTGATTGCACTGCCGGATGAACTTACATACAAAGACGGTGCACAGGTAGCATGCGGGTTCGGCACCGTTTATGAAGCAATAGAGAAAATAGGCATTTGTGGCAATGATGCGGTATTAGTGACGGGCTTAGGCCCTGTTGGCCTTGCAGCGCTGATGCTGGCAAAATGCATGGGGGCAAACCAGCTAATTGGCGTGGAAATGAACGATTACCGCATTGACCTGGCAAAAAAACTGGGTTTAGTAGACCACGTATTTAAACCGGGTGAAGACACCCTGAACCAGATTTATGAAGTAACAGGGGGCAGGGGCGTAGAAAGGGCAATCGATGCCAGTGCCAATGACGCCGGGAGGCAGCTTGCCATCAGGGCTACAAGGGAATGGGGCAAGATTGCGTTTGTTGGCGAAGGCGGAACATGCACATTCAATCCAAGCCCGGATATCATTCACGGACAAAAGACGATTTATGGTTCTTGGGTAACATCATTATGGAAAATGGAAGAGCTGGTGGAACGTTTGGTAAGATGGGGAATCCATCCCGAAGACCTGGTTACCCACGAATTCCCCCTGGAAAAAGCGGATGAAGCCTACTCCCTGATGGCAGGCGGACAATGCGGCAAGGTAGCCGTAACCTTTCCCGACGAAGCGTAACCGGAATAAAACAGGAGGTGAACAATGGAGAATAGGATAAACCCTGCCGATGTGCCCAAAAAGAAATTGTATACCGGGGAAGAGATACCTTCCGTAGGCTTGGGAACCTTTGGTTCTGATAAGTATACGCCAAAACAGGTCAGCGATGCGGTATATGGGGCGATTACGAGCGGATACCGTCTGATTGACTGTGCATCGGTATATCAGAATGAAGATAAAATCGGAGAAGTATTGCAAAAGGTCTTTGCAGAAACGGATATTAAGCGGGAAGAGCTTTTTATCACTTCAAAAGTGTGGAATGATATGCACCGGGAGGTATTGCTATCTTGTGAAAAGAGTCTGAAGGACTTGCGGTTGGATTACATAGACTTATACTTTGTGCATTGGCCTTTTCCAAATTATCATGCGCCGGGCTGTGACGGCGATTCCAGGAATCCGGATTCCAAGCCTTTTTCTGTGGATGAATTCATGGATACATGGAGGCAGTGCGAGGAATTGGTGGATAAAGGGATGGTCCGTTACATAGGGATGTCCAACATGACGATTCCCAAGCTGGAGGCGGTATTGCCGTTATGCAGGATTAAACCGGCAGCTTTGGAAATGGAATGCCATCCGGGATTCCAGCAGCCGGAACTCTTTGAATATGCCTTGAAACAGGGGATACAGCCTATCGGATATTGCCCGATTGGCTCTCCTTCCAGGCCGGAAAGGGATAGGACCAGCGAAGATATTGCGGATACCCAGATGGAAGAAATCATAGCGATTGCCGAAGCACATCAGGTACATCCGGCCATTGTCTGCCTGAAATGGGCAGTGCAAAGGGGTCAGATACCGATTCCCTTCTCGGTAAAAGAACCCCAATATTTAAGCAATCTAAAATGCGTGACAGAAGACCCGTTAACTCCGGAAGAGATGGAAAAAATAAAGGAAGCGGATAAAGGCTGCCGCCTGATTAAAGGCCAGGTATTTTTATGGCCGGGGGCTTCCGGATGGGAAGACCTATGGGATTTGGATGGCAGTATCAATTCATGAAGTTTTTCTCCGAAATGAGAAAAGATGTTGGAAATATTGACTTTGCATTTTTTAACTGATAGAATAAAGCTTATAAAAAGGTGAAAAGGTAGACATTTGTCTGCCTTTTTGCATGCGTGGGGCGCATAAGGGGATTAGGCATTTCCCCGGTATGGAGGATGATATGGTAGAATTGGTAAATTTGCTTCAAAAAATAACAACGGATGATGTAAGGAAAATGGTAATCAGCAAACCGGCATTAAAAAAGTTCCGGTACAAAAAAATTGTGATTGAAAAAAGGGAAGCCTATTATCAGGCGTGCTCGTATACGGAAAAACAGGTTTTTCATGAAAATATCCCCCCGGAGGATTTGGGAAAATATTGTTTGGCAATGATATCCAATGAATTCCGCCAGGTAAATGCATGGGGGCAAATGGGGGAACATATTATATTGATATCCAAATCTGGCTCGTGCAGCTATAAAATGAATCAGGCAGCGGGAAATGTGAAAGGTGTGCAGGCGGAACATAACAGAAAGAAAAAATATATCCTGGAAGAAGGGATGAGGATAGAGCCATTGGCCGATATGGGGATTTTTACAAAAGAAGGCAAAGTGGTTCGTTCCATGTATGATAAATATAAACAGATTAACCGTTTCTTAGAAATATTGAATGATGAAATTGAGAAATCTTCTTTAAAGAAGCTGAATATCATAGATTTCGGATGTGGCAAATCTTATTTGACTTTCATTGTTTATTTTTATTTAACCCAGATACGGAAACTGGAGGTAAACATGATTGGCCTGGATTTGAAAGAAGATGTCATTAGAAAATGCAATGAGGCGGCCAAAAAATATGGGTATGGGAACTTGAAATTTGAAATCGGAGATATTGGCGGCTATCATGCGCCATTTCCTGTGGATATGGTTATTACATTGCATGCATGTGATACAGCTACGGACCTGGCCCTTTATAACGCCATTAAGTGGGATGCAAAAATGATTTTTTCCGTTCCCTGCTGCCAGCATGAATTGAACCGGCAAATAAAAGCGGAATCGTTGTCCATATTAACAAATTACGGCATTATAAAAGAAAGGTTCTGTGCCTTGGCAACCGATGCCATAAGGGCGAATTTGCTGGAATACTGCGGCTATAAGACACAATTGCTGGAATTTATCGATTTTGAACATACCCCCAAAAATATATTGATACGTGCGGTAAAAAGGCCCATGACCCCAAAAGGGGTTAGGGAAAAGGCGCTTTCACAAGTTAATGTATTGATGGAGGAATTTGACTTTCGCCCAATGCTGTATCATCTTCTTTTGCCTTGAGCGATTCTGGTACATTTTTTAGCCATAGTAATTTTTTAACCTTTTTCTGTAAGAATTTCCATTCACAAAAATAATAGAAGACAATATAATTATTTTTATCATATTGCTAGTTCGTTTCTTTGGGCGGATTGGATACATCGGGGTGGAGATAGGCATATTGCAGTGCCTTCAAATCGGAAGTTATCATAAGGCTCAAAATAATATTCCCTTCTTCCCGGTACCATACATGGCCTGCATTGGATGTGATGTCCGTTTCGTTGGTCAAGGTGTTGACAGTTCCCTCAATGATATCATAAAGCTCGAAAAGTTCCGTTTCTTCTTCGGCGGTACAAGTCCAGGCGATACACATTAAGCGTTCTTGTTCATCAAACATATATTTGATGGTGCCCTGGCGTTCTTGATAGACTTTAGGGTAAGTATAGCAGATGCCGCCATAGACAGAGTCGTAAGTGGTATAGCCATCGCCTTCGTAAGCGATGATATCCTCCTGCGTATTATTCCAGGAGGCATCGGAAAAAGGGGAAGGGGGAATTGGCGAACTGCTTTTACCGCAGCCGTTAAACAATAAAATACAAAGAACGGGAAGCAAAAAAAAGAAATATTTTATATGGAAATGTTTCATGGCAAAATCTCCTTTGCATATCGAAAATGTATGTTGAAAGTCATAACATAAAAGATATTATAAAGACATTTTCCGGTTGTGGCAAGAGGAATTGGCAGTAAAAAAGTGGCTTCGCCACTTCATGAAGAACCTTCGGTTCTTCGTCAATTTATGTCCGTCTGGCGACGGAATTTC
>QXWV01000040.1 GCA_009911195.1 Lachnospiraceae bacterium
GAACATAATCCTGTGCCGGATGTAAATGCCAAAAGCAGATGTGAAAAGAAATACCCCTAAACGATGTTTAGGGCAAATGCCAAAGTAAACAGTAAGGCAGAGACAGAGGGCATCGGAATTAGATAAAAGGGTTGTGTTAGTAAACAAAATATAGTTGGGAGGAAGAGAGTTGGAAAAAATTAAACAGAATCCAATTGTTAAGAAAATTGGTATTAACAGAATCGTATTGTGCGGCGTACTTGTGCTGATGTATGCAATTTTCTGTATGTTCAGCGATAAGTTTGTCGGCGTGCAAAGAATTATGAGTGCATTGAATTATGCGTATTTCCTTGGGTTTTTATCATTGGGGGTTACTTTTGTTATTGCTACCGGAGGTATTGATTTTTCTATAGGGCCGGTCATGTTTTGTTCCGCATTGATTTCAGGATATTGTCTGACAAGCTATGGGGTACCGCTGGTAGCCAGCCTGTTGATTAGCGTATTGGTGGGATTCCTTTTTGGGGTATTCAATGGCTATTTCGTGGCCTATTGGACAGTGCCCCCCTTCATTATTTCTATGGCCAGCATGAATATCGCCAAGGGCCTTGCTTCAGTATTTACGAAGACGCAGTCCGTAAGCTGGCCTCAGTCTGTGGATGCTAACGGCTGGTACAGGAGCTTTGTGAAGGTGGGGAATTTCCCGGTAGGGCTTGTGATTTTCCTTACTTTTGCAGTTCTTTGCTCTATTTTGCTCAATCAGACCAAGGCAGGGCGTTACATATTGAGTTTGGGAAGCAATAAAGAGGCGGTAAGGCTTTCAGGTGTCAATGTAAAGAAGTGGGAAATGCTTGCATATATAATTTGCGGAACATTGGTAGGTATTGCGGCTATTTTCTTTGTGGCTGCCTATACAACGGTACAGCCGGGGTACGGGGATTCGTATAATAACGAAGCGATTGCAGGCTGCGTAATGGGAGGTACTTCCATGGCTGGAGGGCTGGCATCCATCAGCGGAACAGTCATCGGGGTATTCATCATTGCATTGCTGCAGGAGGGCATACTGGCTCTTGGCTTTAGCAAAGACTATCAGCTTATTATCACAGGTATTATTGTTATTGTAGCTGTTTACGCGGATGTTGTGACAAGGCGCAGAAAGAATTAGTTACTGTTTATACGGTGCTGCCGGGTTTGTGTTAGCGTGGTGTCCACAAACTTGGCGGGTTCAAATAAATAGCTTTGGGCATGGGTGGGCTTAAGACATAGCCCCGGCAAAGCTGAGTCATCTCAACCTAATTGGGAAAGCTTAAAAAATGAGATGAAAAAAGCCGCGCAGAAATGAGGTAAAAATGGGCGATGTAATCTTAACGATGAAAGATATTGATAAATCCTTTCCAGGCGTACATGCACTGGACCACGTAAATTTTGAAGTGAAAAAAGGGGAAGTACATGCGCTGATGGGGGAAAACGGCGCAGGGAAATCTACTTTGATGAAGGTTCTTACCGGAATATATACGAAGGATTCCGGAAGCATTACCTTTGAAGGGAAGGAAGTGGAATTCCATAATACAAGGGAAGCGCAGGATGCAGGTATTGTGATTGTGCATCAGGAATTGAACATGCTGGGGCATCTGACTGTGGCGCAGAACATTTTTATAGGAAGAGAATTTAAAAAGGGCATCGGTATTGATGACAAAAAAATGAATGAAGAAGCGGCTAAACTGTTTGAGAGGCTTCATATTGATATAGAACCTACGGAAACGATGAGCAATCTGACGGTAGGGAAACAGCAGATGTGCGAAATAGCAAAAGCGATTTCCCATGAGGCCAAGGTTATTATTTTTGATGAGCCTTCAGCGGCTCTTACGGAATCGGAAATAGAAGAATTGTTCAAAATTATACAGGATTTGCGCAAGCAGCAGTTGGGCATTGTTTATATATCCCACCGTATGGACGAAATCAAGGTGATTACGGACAGGGTAACGGTAATGAGGGATGGCGGTTATGTAGGAACTCTGATTACCAATGAATGTACGAAGGATGACATCATTAACATGATGGTAGGCCGTGTTATTTATGAAGACCCGAAGACGGAAAGCACAGTGCCGAAGGATGCGCCGGTGGTGCTTAAGGTGGAACATTTGAATGCGGGGAGAATGGTACAGGATGTGAGCTTTGAATTGCGTAAAGGTGAGATTCTCGGTTTTTCAGGGCTGATGGGCGCAGGAAGGACGGAAACGGCCAGAGCAATTTTCGGTGCGGATTCTAAATCCAGTGGGGATATTTATATCAACGGACAGAAGGTAGAAATCAATAGCCCACAGGATGCTGTAAAATGTGGTATCGGGTATTTGTCAGAAGACAGGAAGCGGTATGGTATCGTGGTTCAGAAGTCTGTGGCGGAGAATTCCACAATGGCTTCCATGGAGAACTTTATCAAAGGGCTGTTTATCAATAAGGCGAAGGAAAATAAGGTGGCTCAGGAGTATGTGGATTCCTTGGCAACGAAGACTCCCGGGGTAGACCAGTTGGTAGTGAATCTGTCAGGGGGCAATCAGCAGAAGGTGGTTATCGCCAAGTGGCTGATTCGGAACTGCGATATACTGATTTTCGATGAACCTACCAGAGGTATCGATGTAGGGGCAAAGAATGAGATATATAAGCTGATGAACCGGCTGGCGGAAGAGGGGAAATCCATTATCATGATTTCTTCCGAGATGACAGAGATTTTGCGAATGAGTGACCGTGTTGTTGTTATGTGTGAAGGCAGGAAAACAGGGGAAATTGATATTTCCGAAGCATCGCAGGAAATCATAATGAACATGGCCACACGGGAAATATAGGATGGGAGGATGAGAAAATGAGTAAAGCTGTTGTCAACACACCGGCAGAAAAGAAAAAGTCTATGTTTTCCAAGGCAGGGAATCAAAAACTTATCGTTCTTCTGGTTGTAATATTCTTGTTTATATTTTTCAGCATATTTAGTGAGAACTTCAGAAGGTACACAACGGTTCTGAGTATTATGGATTATTCCTATTACATAGCGCTGATGGCTATCGGCGTTACATTCCCACTGATTACCGGCGGCGTGGATTTGTCCATAGGAACAGGTCTTATCTGCTACTCGCTGGCTGGCGGTTATCTGGTGGTCCATTGCGGATGGCCTACATGGGCGGGCATGCTGGTATCGGTGCTTTTCGGTATGCTGATTGGGCTGTTGAATGGCGCGCTTGTATCCATTATGAGCCTGCCGCCATTTTTAGCTACTCTTTGTACCTGTATGATTACCAGGGGGCTTGGCTCTATCTGTGCAAAAAGCTTCGGCATTTCCTGGCCTACAACCGGTTCGGAAGGAAGCTGGTTCAGGGATATTTTTAAGATTACAATCGGGGAAACCAAATATCCGTTAGGTTTTCTCTGGGTACTGCTGTTAGTTCTGCTTATGGCATTTGTACTGAACCATACGAAGATAGGAAGATATACAATTGCAATCGGCAGCAATAAAGAAGCTACGATTTTATCAGGGATTAATGTAAGGTTTTACCATATTATGGCATATGTGATTTCCGGCTTATTTGCAGGGTTGGCATCCATTGCTTATTCTGCGGTATTTTCCACAGTACAGCCGGGAACAGGAGCCGGGTTTGAGTTGGAGGCTATCGGTGGTGCTATTATCGGCGGGGTTTCCGCTTCCGGTGGCGCAGGAAGCGTTGGCGGGTCATTGCTGGGAGTATTCGTTATCTGCCTGCTTAAGACAGGGCTTCCCTATATTGGGTTGCAGGCGAACTGGCAGCAGATTATTACGGGCATGGTTTTAATCGGTGCAGTAATGATGGATATTTTGAAAAAGAAAAAGGCAGCGGCCACATAGGGATTGGCTGAAGAAGAAAATCCAGGATACATAATTAAACGTGGTATGAAGCCGCGCAAAGCGGCATCATATAGAGATAACCAAATAATTTAGCAGGAGGAAAGTAAATGAAAAAGAAAGTTTTAGCAGTATTGATGTGTGCAGCTATGGCAGCGACAGTTTTTGCTGGCTGTGGCAATTCCCAGGAAGCAGCAGCACCCGCTGAATCAGCTCCGGCAGAAGAAGCAGCACCTGAAGAAGAAGCAGCTCCCGCGGAGGAAGAAGCTCCGGCAGAAGAAACAGCAAAAGAAGGCGGTTTTACCTTTGAAATTATCGTAAAGAGCTTTCAGTCTTCCTATTGGCAGGCAGCCATTACAGGCGTTAAGCAGGCAGCAAGTGATTTGGGCGTTACAGTTAACTATACAGGCCCCAATGCAGAAACCGATATTGCAGACCAGGTAAATATGCTGAACAACGCGATTAACAATGAGCCTGATGGTATTGGCCTTGCAGCATGTGACCAGGATGCATGTCTTGATGCATTGCAGGTAGCTATGGACAAAGGTATTCCGGTAGTATGCTTTGACTCAGGTATTCCGAAGGCTCCCGCTGGTTCTGTCCTTTCTACAATAGCAACCGATAACTATGGCGCAGGCGCAACGGCAGCAGATAACCTTTATGCAGCTCTGAAAGATACGATTGCAAACGCATCAGCTCCGGTAAGAATCGGTGAAGTAAACCAGGAAGCAACCTCTGAATCTATCACAAGCCGTGGCCTTGGATTTATTGACAAATTCAGCGAACTGGCAGCAGCAGATGGAAAGAAAGTAGCGGTTATTGGTAATGAATATTATGTAAATAACTGTAAGGATGCCGGCGATGAAGCAAGTGCTGACATCATTATTGAAGTAGCAGTTCCCGCTCAGACAACAGTTGAACTGTGTGCAACAGAAGCTTCCGTTATCCTGAACAAAAAGGATACTATCGGTGTATTCGGTTCTAACCAGGTTGCTGCAGAAGGTATCCTGACAGCGAATGGCAACTTGGGCGTATTAGGCAATGACCCGGCTTCCGGCAAGATTTTGGCAGCAGGCTTCGATGCTGGTTCTGTAATTAAAGGCGCTATCAAGGACGGTACAATGTTTGGTGCAGTTACACAGTCTCCTTTGGCAATGGGCATCAAGACAGTAGAAACTCTGACAGCTATTGCAAATGGTGAAACAGTTGGCGATATCCCTACAGAGGGTTATTGGTATGACAGCTCAAATATGGAAGATGATTCCATCGCTCCGAACCTTTATGACTAATCTCACAGAGTAATTGGGGAATAAAATAGTATTCAAAAGTGGGTAATTTAGAGAAGGTATTGATATAAAGAAACAAAAATAAATTTGGTTATCAATGAAAGGAACGGGGGAAGCCCCGTTCCTTTCTGAAATAAGTGGAAAAGAACTGGAGGAACGTTAATGCTTCATCTGCAGTTGGTACTGCTTAGGGGTGATATGCTTATAGCGTTTAAAGAGTTTGATAAAATAGCTGCAGTCATTGAAGCCACAGTCATAGGCAACGGAAGTGATAGGGGCATCGGTGGCGCTAAGCAGGGCACAGGAGCGTTCAATCCGGTAGTAGTTTAAATAGTCCACGGGCGTTTTGTGGGCAATGGCCTGGAAATACCGGCAAAAGTATTTAGGCGACATTCCGGAAATCTGGGAAAGCTGTTGGAGGGTGATGCCTGAGGAATAATGTTTTTCAATATATTCAAAGACTGGTTTTAGCTGTTCCATATGCCGGAACGGGGGCTCACAGCCGGAGGTGCTTTCCGTATAATATTTTTCGCGGAAAATAAGCCCGAACATTTCAAACAATGAACCTATGACGGACAGTTCATAGCCGCATGGCATTTTTTCCATAGAGGAAAATATCCTGTCGATGATGCTGCATAAAGAATGTTCAGCAGCGGTGATTAAAGGGTGGACAATAACATCCTGGTGCTTTATTTTCTTTAAATATTGGCGGCAGACATCGGTGTGGAGAAAAAGGATATCCAGGTCGAAAACGAGACATTCGTAAATACAGTTTTCGGGTACTCCGCCATGGAGGATGCCGCTGGGGATAAAAAAGTTTTCCCCTGGGCCAGCCACAATTTCGGAGTCCGCTAACATCAGGCGGAACGTGCCTTCGATAATTTTTACGATTTCATATTCTTTATGCCAGTGGAAGGGCATTTCATAACGGGGATGGTTATGGTCTACATGATAGAAAGCGATGGGGAATTCCTTAGTTCCGTGCATTTGTTTTTCGTTATAATCTAAGTAAAGCATAGAGGTTCTCCTTGGAATAATTTTTAAATGTCCAATATAAACATAAAGGTAAAATTTAGCCAATAAAAAGTGAATATCGTTATAGTTTATGCTATTATATCACAATGCGTTTCATATGACGAGTGATATTATTATATATAAGGGAAAAGTAAATGAATAGCCTGTTGGAATCGTTTTGCGGCTGGTTCTGCTGAAAGGTTCCGAAAGGCTAAACAAGTAAAAAGGAGGTACTTTCAAATGGCAGAAAACAGAATGATTGGGGATTATCCGGTAATTGGCATCAGGCCCACTATTGACGGAAGAAGGGGCTATCTTAAGGTAAGGGAATCGCTGGAAGACCAGACAATGAATATGGCGAAGGCGGCGGCGAAACTGTTTACCGAAAACCTGAAATATTCCAATGGTGAGCCTGTAAAAGTAGTGATTGCAGATACAACCATCGGACGTGTGGGCGAAACTGCAGCATGTGCTGAGAAGTTTAAAAAGGAAGGGGTTTCCGTCACGCTGACAGTAACCCCTTGCTGGTGTTACGGTGCGGAGACGATGGACATGGACCCAATGACCATCAAAGGCGTATGGGGCTTTAACGGAACGGAAAGGCCGGGCGCAGTTTATTTGGCCAGTGTTCTCGCAACCCATGCACAGAAGGGCCTTCCGGCTTTCGGCATTTACGGGCATGACGTACAGGATGCGGACGCTACGGGCATTCCGGCAGATGTAGAGGAAAAACTGCTTCGTTTCGGCCGGGCGGCAGTGGCAGCGGCAACTATGAGGGGCAAATCCTATTTACAGATAGGTTCTATCTGTATGGGAATCGGTGGCTCCATCATTGACCCTGCATTTATTGAGGAATATCTGGGTATGCGCGTGGAATCCGTGGATGAAGTGGAAATTATCCGCCGGATGACGGAAGAAATTTATGATAAAAAGGAATTTGAAAAGGCTTTGGCCTGGACAAAGGAAAAATGTAAGGAAGGCTTCGATAAGAACCCTCCGGAAGTACAGAAATCAGCAGAAGAGAAAGAAAAAGACTGGGAATTTGTAGTAAAGATGATGATTATCATCAAAGACCTGATGAACGGAAATCCCAATTTGCCGGAAGGCAGGGAAGAGGAAAGGGTAGGCCATAATGCTATTGCAGCAGGATTCCAGGGCCAGAGACAGTGGACCGATTTCTATCCCAACTGCGATTTCCCGGAAGCATTGCTCAATACTTCCTTCGATTGGAATGGTGTCCGTGAGCCTTATATACTGGCTACGGAAAATGATGTCCTCAACGGGCTGGGCATGATGTTCATGAAACTGCTGACCAACCGCGCTCAGATTTTTGCAGATGTCCGTACATACTGGAGTCCGGAAGCGGTAAAGAAAGCTACAGGATATGACATCGAAGGCGTTGCAAAGGATGCGGGCGGATTTATCCATCTGATTAATTCCGGAGCAGCATGTCTGGATGCCAATGGCCAGGCAAAGGATGCGGACGGCAATGGGGTGATGAAGCCTTGGTATGAAGTGACGGAAGAAGACCAGGAAGCGATTTTGAAGGCTACCACATGGAATGCGGCAGACTTTGGTTATTTCAGGGGCGGCGGCTATTCTTCCCGTTTCGTTACGGAAGCAGAAATGCCGGTAACTATGATTCGTTTGAACCTTGTGAAAGGACTTGGGCCTATGCTTCAGATTGCAGAAGGCTGGACAGTGAAGCTTCCGGAAGAAGTAACGGATGTTCTTTGGAAGAGGACCGATTATACATGGCCATGTACATGGTTCGCTCCCAGGACAACAGGGGAAGGTGCATTTAAGACCGCTTATGATGTAATGAATAACTGGGGCGCAAACCACGGTGCAATTAGCTATGGACATATTGGCGCAGATTTGATTACTATGTGCTCCATGCTGAGGATTCCGGTTGCAATGCATAATGTTCCGGAAGAAAAAATCTTCCGACCGGCATCCTGGAATGCATTCGGTATGGATAAGGAAGGCCAGGATTTCAGGGCTTGCCAGACATATGGGCCGCTGTATAAATAGCAGGTGAATAGATAAATAACGTAACAGTGAAGGCATTTGCTGTTGCTGGATAATGTACTCCCGGTATTAAGGAAAATGCCGGGAGTATGCCATAATAAACCCTGGAATTTTCTTTGGCGAATTTGCATATGGCTGCCAATAGCGTCAGCAAAAGGCAAGGGAGGTTTCAGGAGGTTATCCTAACAGGACGGAGGAAATGGAATGGATGTAGCCAAAAAGGAAACAAAAGTGCTTGCTGTGGATTTCGGTGCTTCCAGCGGAAGGGTAATGCTGGGAATCTTTGATGGGGAAAAAATCAGGGCGGAGGAAATTCACCGCTTTTCAAATGACCCTGTGATTGTAAACGGCACGATGTACTGGGATGTCCTTCGCCTTTTTCATGAGATTAAGCAGGGGTTGATTAAAGCAAAGCCTTATGGCGATGTGGATAGCATCGGCGTGGATACATGGGGCGTGGACTTCGGGCTGCTGGATGAGAAAGGGTATTTGCTGGAGAACCCGGTGCACTATAGGGATGGAAGGACAGAAGGAATGCTGGAAAAAGGGTTTTCCCTGATTCCTAAAGAGCGTTTTTATGAAATGACCGGAAACCAGTTTATGGAGATTAATACGGCATTCCAGTTGCTATCTTTGAAAGAACAGAGGCCGGAATTGCTGCAAAGGGCGGACTGTCTGCTGCTCATGCCGGATTTGTTCAACTATTTTCTATCGGGCGTGAAAAAAAGCGAACGTTCTATCGTTTCCACCACTCAGATGAGCAATCCCTGTGAACCGGGATGGGTGATGGAAGTGGCGGAGAAGTTCGGTATCCCGAAGAACATTTTTACGGAAGTAGTTCCTACTGGAACGCTCCTTGGCCCTATAAGGAAAGAGATTCAGGAGGAATTGGGCGTGGCGGATATGGATGTGGTTGCTGTAGCCGGGCATGATACCCAGTGTGCGCTCACGGCAGTTCCTGCTAAGGAGGACGATTTTATTTTTGTAAGCTGCGGAACATGGTCATTGTTCGGTACGGAACTGGAGAAGCCTGTTTTAACCAAGCAGTCGGAGGAGCTGAATATTACCAATGAGACCGGAACGGACGGCAGAACATCATTTTTGAAAAACATTATCGGCCTTTGGCTGATTCAGGAAAGCAGAAGGCAATGGATGCGGGAAGGGAAGGAATATAGCTTCTCCGAACTGGAAAAGCTGGCGGAGGGCGCGGAGCCGTTCCAAAGCTTCATAGACCCTGATGCACCGGAATTTACCCCCGCAGGGGATGTGCCAAAACGTATTCGGGAATATTGTATGTGCACAGGGCAGAAAGTACCTGAGACGGAAGGGGAAATCGTGCGCTGCATCAATGAAAGCCTGGCATTAAAATACCGCTATACGTTGGAAGAACTGAAGATTTGTACCGGAAAGGAATACCATGCGGTGCATATGGTAGGCGGCGGAATACAGAGCAAGCTGCTTTGCCGTTTTACCGCCCATGCCAGCGGTATCCCGGTAATCGCAGGCCCGGTGGAAGCTACGGTATTTGGGAATATCGCGATTCAGTTGATGTCCAAAGGGGCAATCAAGGATTTGAAGGAAGCGAGGAAGGTAATTGCCAATTCCGAAAAACCGGTGGTGTATGAACCCGAAAACAGGGCGGAATGGGATAAGGCTTATGAGTTCTATAAGAAGGAGATTCTGAAGAAGCAGGCAGGAAATTAAAAATGACAGAGCATATAGTAAGCGTCAAGGCCATTTGCTGCTTGCTATGGGAGGGCGGAACGGCAGGGAAGCCTGCCGTTCCAAATCTTGTTTTTTGTTGTAATATTGTAGAGCCAGGCTTTGGATGCTGGGGTGATGATTGAAAATTAAAAATTTTCAAATAAATCATATTTATATTGGTTGACAGAAGGGGAATGGGGATGTTAATATAGCAAGAGTGGATGTCGCTGGCTGTAATAGCAGGATGGACATATGGTTTTATAAAGGTAGGCGGATATGGCGGAATTGGCAGACGCGACGGTTTTAGGTGCCGTTGGGAGACCGTGCAGGTTCGAGTCCTGTTATCCGCATTAGGGAATAATAATCCGAAATTGATTCCAAATGGAGGCGGTTTCGGATTTTTTGTATATTTTTAGTATGAAAAGTAAACGTAGCGGTATTATATGATGCCGCTTCTTTTGTTACATAGAATGGTAAATCGAGAAATGGAGGTAGGAGAGATAATTGTGTCTCCTGGTTTTGTAATAAATATGACTGCTTTAGTTGGTGTATAATTCGTAAATTGCTTGAGGTTTATTTTAGAATATGCTATAGTGATAAAAGGATAATATATAGTTCATTAAATAAGGAGTAAAGTACAATGTCATTGACAAGTAAGGAAAGAGAACGTATAAAAAGACATATTCTTGAGCAGATTTATTATAGTAGTTCTACTATTGTTAATTCAACGGCTCAGACATATAATATTTCCAGAACAACGGTAAATAGATATCTTGAAAAAATGGAAAATGATGGCATTATAGAAAAATGTGAAGACGGGCTATGCAAATGGAAGTTAAAAGAAATCAGGAAACAACAATTTATTTATTTTCCGGGAAGGGAAAACCTGGAGGAAGATAGGATTTTTGAATCGGATATATTGCCTTTGGTGAATAAATTGCCGGAAAATGTTGTGAAAATATGGGAATATGTGTTTTGTGAAATTATGAACAATGCGATTGAACATGCGAAGGCAGAGCATATTGGAGTGTTAGTAAAAGAAAATATTCTTTATACACATATATTTATAAGTGATAATGGGATTGGTATTTTTGAAAATATACGAGAATATATTTGGAACACAACTAAAACGGATATTACTTTGGATGAGGCGATGTCGATTTTATTTGTTGGGAAAATGACAACAAATAAAGAAAGTCATTCAGGAGAAGGAATCTTCTTTTCATCGCGTTCTTTAGATAGGTTTTATATATATTCTTCAAACAGAATATTTGCACATGAAGCTTATGATAAAAATATATCTGCTGATATAAGGACAATGGAAGATAGTGAATCAAAAGATAAAATGGCAAATGAAAAGGGGACTTTTGTTGTAATGGAGCTATGGAATCAGTCGAAACGCCAGTTAAAGGAGGTATTTGATATGTTTTCATCGGATGAAAAAGGCTTTTATAAAACACAGATATCAATTAAGAGTGCAATTCCTAGTGCTTTTCCTGTTTCCAGGTCACAAGCACGAAGGTTATGCAGTGGATTTGATAAGTTTGAAGAAGTGGAATTGGATTTTAGTGGTGTAGATGATGTGGGCAGGGCATTTATACATGAGATTTTTTGTGTTTTTCTTGGGAAGCACCCAGAGATAAATATAAATATTAAAAATGCAAATAGTACGGTGGAAAGCGTAGTCCGCAGCGTTAAGAATACAGTTATATAAATGAAGATAAGATGGCATTGAAGAAGTGATATAGCGGAAGAGGGAATCTATAAAAAGCGCTGTGAAAGATGTAAATCCATTTGGGTATTGACAAAGCGTCAAGCGTGTCGCATAATAATTAAAAAAGAGACATGATTGACGCTTTTAAAGGAGGCACAGCAATGGAATTTATATTAAGGGAATGGAGAAATGAAGACATTGATGACATTGTAAAGGCAGCGGATAACCCGAATATCGCGAAAAATTTGCGGAATACATTTCCTTCCCCCTATTTGCGGGCGGATGGGGAATGGTATGTGAATGACTGTATAGCCAAGGAAGGCGTTGGCCAGATAACCCGTGCGATTGAGGCCAATGGTAAAACGGTGGGCAGTATAGGGATATTCCTTAAGGATGATGTCTACGAGAAATCGGGCGAACTGGGATATTGGTTAGCGGAGGATTATTGGAGGAATGGGATTACTTCGCAGGCGGTCAGGATGATTTGCAGGGAAGCTTTTTCCCGGTTTGATATTGTCCGTATTTTTGCAGAGCCTTTTGCGGATAATGCGGGCTCCAGGGGTGTTCTGGAAAAGGCTGGCTTTACTTATGAAGGCACGATGAGGAATGGGGTATATAAAAATGGGGAAATCCATTCTTACTGCATGTATTCCCTTTTAAGGGAGGAGGCCGGTTTCTAATATGGGGAAGAAGGCAGAAAAGACCAGGGAGCATATACGGAAAGAAGCGTATCTGTTATTTGCGGATAAAGGTTTTAAAGAAGTGACTATGACAGATATTTGTGAAAAAACCGGTTTAAGCAGAGGAGGGCTGTATCGCCATTATTCCAATACCAGTGAAATCTTTTTGGAAATTCTTTCACAGGAATATACGATTGCGAGCCGCATGGAGAAGCGGGAAAGTGCGAAAGTGATTTTAGAAGAAATGCTTGCTGCTATTAAATGTGAAATTATGGACAAGGAATTATCCTTAAGCCTTGCCATCTATGAATTCGCAAATCTGGGGAATGAGGAGTTTTTTATCCGTATCAACGAAAATGCAAAAAGAAGATGGCTTAGCCTTATCAATTATGGGATGGAGAGCGGGGAATTCAAGAAAACGGATGGGGAACGCACAGCAGATTTGATTTTGTACTATTATCAGGGGCTGCGAATGTGGTCTAGGGTAATCCCTTTTGGAGAGGATATTGCGGAGAACTACGTAGAAACAGTAAGGGAATTGCTGTTGAAAAATTGATAAAAAGAATGAAAAATATCGAAATAAAAATTTTTTTGAAAAAGTGAAAAAAGTACTAGCTTTTTATGTACGTTGGTGCTATACTGTAGATGGGTCGAGAGACCCATGTAAAATTCCCCTTTTACATTGTGAGACGTCCATCTATGATGGGCGTCTTATTTTGCATAACTATAGTAATTTGTTTAAAATAAGATGCATGTAAAAGTACAAAAGGATTCGGGAATATGCCATTAGGGTGGCGGTCAGGCCGTGCGGTGAGCAGGGGGAGGGACTCTTTCCTACTGTATTTCATGGGTTAGTGCGGCGGAAATAAAATTCTCAATCAATGAATTGACGATTTCGGGTTCATCTGTATTTGAATTGTGCCCGGCATCTTTTATCCATTCAAGTTGGATTCCGGTGTTTTTATGCCAAGCCTTGTTATACCTGATGCAAGAACCAGCATGGTCTTTTTCGCCGCATATCAATAATGCCGGGCAGTTAATCAGGTAAGGGAGGTCTGCCTCCATTGCATCGGCCAGCATGCGGAAACCATGGCCGGCTAACCGGGCATATCTATCCTGGTTGCCGTCATAAACCATCATCATATCGTACATCAGTTTTTTGCCATAGGGAGAGGTGGCGACCCCCTTTGCCCCGGATTTTAAAAGGGATTTCCATGGAAAATGGCGATATATCGGTTTCATCCTTTTCAGGAACCATAGTTCGATAGCGGTTACATATTTTCTTTGCAAAGGTGCTGAATCAATGGACACAAATCCCTTGAGCTTCTGAGGATATAATTGGGAATAAGCCTGCCCTACATATCCCCCCATGGATTGGCCGATTATGATAGGGCTGGTTAACTTTTCCTTTGTCAGAATCTCATCGAGCCATCTTGCTTTATCCATGAGTGTGAATGTGAGTGCAAAAGGCCATGAAGATGCATGACCCGGAGCATCCCATACGAAAATGTTATATTTTCCTTCAAAGTATTCTGTCTGTTTGCCGAATAGTCTATGGTCAGCGGTCAAGCCAGGCAAAAAGACTAAAGAGGCTTTTGACTCATCTGTCCTTTTGCTGAGCCAATAATGGATTGGCCCACATGGAGTCCCATATATCCTTTCTTCCATAATAACCTCCCACTTTAATTTATAAATTTCATTCTACCATACTGCCAGGCCCCCATCAAGTAAGCCTGTTATGAATTTATATCTTATGGCTTGTCACGGATTTATACCCTATGGATTGTCATGAATTTATATTCGCCTGTTATGTATTGCTTTTGGAATGTTGTCAATATTGAATTAACATTTTGCCGAAAATAACCAGAGATGCTAAGAAATGTTATGATTGACAAATTAAGTTAATATATTACAATATTGGTAGACGCTTATATGTTTATAGGTGATGGAAAGGGTATTTCCGACAGTAGTTTACATTTGGCGAAATGGGAAAAGGAGTGTGGCGGAAAGATGAAAAAAGTGGTATTGGCACTGGTGCTGGGCCTGACGCTGGTATTGGCCGGAGGAAGCGTACAGAAGACGGAAGGGGGGTTAGGAACATCAGTAGGGAGTGGGAATAAAAATGAGGAAATAAACGAAAATTGGGAAGGAGTGTTTGCTGTAAGTACGGGAGAATGGGATATGGCAAAGACGGGCAAGCAAGCCTCGAACTCCCAGAGCGAAAATACCGTGAAACAGGAAGAGGATAAAAAAACAGCCCCCAAGCTTTCGGATTATACAATAACGCCATTTGAGGACGGGAAAGTCATGTATGCTTCAACGGCGGTTAATGTAAGGTCTGGCCCGTCTACGGATTTCGGCCGGGTGGGCGGTCTGGCCAGAGGGCAGGCCATAACGGCAACAGGGCAAGCGGATACCGGATGGTATGAAGTTATGTATGGAGAAACAAAAGCATTTGTAAGCGGCAAATATCTACAGGAAGAAAAACCGGCAGAACCAGCCCCCCAGCCCCAGGAAGCGCAGGGGCAGCAGGCGGTAACGGAAGTAAAGAATGTATCGGGGGTTATTCTTGTAGGGGATTCCCGGTTTGTACAAATGCAGGCCAACGTGGGGGAAAACAGTTGTGTCTGGATTGCCGAAGGCGGGAAAGGGTATAAGTGGTTTAATGAGAATGCTGTTGCAAGGATTGACGGCTGTGTAGGAAAGGGCTCCAAGGTTTTGATTAATCTGGGAGTGAATGACCCGGGCAACCTGAACAATTATTTGGAGCTGGTGAATGCAAAAGCAGCGGAATGGGTGGCAAAAGGGGCAAAGGTTTACTATGCTTCCGTGAACCCGGTTTGGGAAAACCCTTATGTGACAGAAGAACAAGTGGAATATTTCAACAGCCAGATGCAGGCTGGGCTGAGCGGCGACATCGCTTGGATAGACAGCCACAGCTATTTGGATACGATAGGCTATAAACTGGTGGACGGGCTTCATTATAATGCGGAGACATATCAGAACTTATATGCTTATTATATGAGCTGCCTGTAATTTGGGGCAACTGTGCATGTGTGGGCAGCAACAACTTTTGGCTATGAAGGGGAAGGAAGCGCACTTTGGTTCTTGTGCAAAAGCAACGAATCTGCTATAATCTTTTTGGCAAATACTGTTAGGGCATTAATATACCGGAAAATATCCGACAGTATTGCCCATAAAGAGGAAAAAAGGTTGAAATGAAAATTTTCAATCCAGAGCTTGCGTCAGCGCTGTATCCGCGGGCTCTGCTATATAAAAAACGGCGCAGAAATGAGGTAGATTATGAAAGGAAATATTGTTGTTGGACAGTCCGGAGGCCCTACGGCTGTAATCAATTCATCCGTTGCTGGTGTATATGCAGCAGCTAAGAAACTGGGCGTAAAAAAAGTATATGGTATGGTACATGGTATTCAGGGATTTTTGCAGGACAATCTGTGTGACCTGGACAAGTACCTTGCCGATGAGACAGGCATTGAACTGTTAAAGAGAACCCCTTCCGCATTTTTAGGCTCCTGCCGTTTTAAAATGCCTAAGATTGAAGGGCATGAAGATGTGTATGAGAAAGTATTTGAAATCATGGAAAAACATGATATTGAATGCCTGTTCTATGCAGGTGGAAATGATTCCATGGATACGGTAAAAATGCTGTCCGATTATGCAGCAGCACATAACAAGCCCCAGAGATTCATGGGCGTGCCCAAAACAATTGACAATGACCTTCCGATTACGGACCATTGTCCGGGCTATGGCTCTGCAGCAAAATATATTGCAGCAAGCTTAAAGGAAGTAATCCGTGACAACGAATCTTTCGGTGTAGAGAAGCCTACGGTATGTATTGTTGAAATCATGGGACGTAATGCAGGATGGCTGACAGCAGCAGCAGCTTTGGCAAAGGGTGAAGACTGCAACGGTGTGGATGCCATTTATCTGCCGGAAAAAACATTTGATATGGACGCTTTCATGGCAAAGGTAAAACACTTAAGCGAGACAAAGTCTTCCGTTGTCATTGCAGTTTCCGAAGGCATCAAAATTGCAGACGGACGCTATGTATGTGAATTAGCCAATGAAAATGTGGCTGTAGATGCATTCGGCCATAAGCAGATGTCCGGTACAGCAGTTTATCTGGCAGCAGAAATTGCAAAAGAGACCGGTTTGAAGACACGTGCGATTGAATTTTCCACTTTACAGCGTGCAGCAACCCATCTGGCTTCCTTGACAGATATTAATGAAGCTTTCCAGGTTGGCCATGATGCAGTTTTGGCAGCTGAAGAAGGCAAGACAGGTATGATGATTACTCTGGACAGGAACGGCGATGACCCGTATCAGTGTGGAACAAGCGCATATGACATCCATGCCATTGCCAATGTAGAAAGACCGGTTCCGGCAGAATGGATTACAGAAGACGGATGTGGCCTGAACGAAGGCTATGAAAAATATGCAAGACCCTTGATTATGGGCGAATTGCAGCCGTTGTTCGTAAATGGCCTTCCGAGGCATTTAGTGAGGAAATAAGAGGCGGAAGTAATTTGTAGTTAGGCGGTATAGCTCCAATTATAAGGCTATACCGCTTTTTTACGCAAAATGAAAGTTGAATGTTGTAATTAATATAAAGGAATGGTAGTATCTATTATAAGGACTGATAATATGGGCATATTGCTTATGAAGCATAATTGTCTAGTGTAAGCAAGGATAGGAGAATGTATTAAGGTGAAAATAACCATAGAAAAGTTTGGACCAATAGATAAATTTGAATATGACCTTGATAAAGAATTGATTATAACATATGGAAATAACAACATCGGAAAATCATATGCTATGCAAATTGTTTATTTGATGTTGAAAACTTTTATTGTTAATATGTTTATAACGCCACGGACATACCATCAAATATATTTATATCCTCGACGTATTGATATATCTTTGCCAGAAGAGAAAATAGAAAGTATGGTTCGGGTCTTTATGGAATCAGATGAGCAAATAAAAGACATTACATCTGATATAGTATTAGAGGTAAATAAGCTTATGAGTACAGCTTTTATGCCAGAATTTATGAATTCATGTAAAAATACGTTTGGGAATTTAGAAAAAACTTTAGAAAAAGAGCCAGTAATTACAATTGATTATAAAGAGTATAATTTTGTAATTGATTTAAAAAATGGTAAAGTAAATGGAGTAATTAATATCAAACCTATACGGCTGAAAAAGACAGATTCTGATTTTCATAAGTCAAGAAATTCGTCAAACCATTTAGATATATATGTAGTGGATAATATTGAAAAACCATCTGAATTGGTATTTCAAGAAATTCAAAAAACCTTTATACGCTATGTGCGGCTTATTTCAGGTGATTTTGGGAATGTATATTTTTTACCCGCATCAAGGTCAGGCATTTATGCAGGGATGAATGCATTTGGCTCTATTGTGGCGGAACTTTCAAGAAATAGGGCTTATTTTACAAAAAAAATTGAATTTCCGGGGATTTCAGAGCCTATTTCGGATTACTTTATTGCGCTATCGAATATTAAAACAAAAGCAAATGAGGGTTTAGAAGATGCCTATAAAGCTATTGAGGATAAAATTTTAAAAGGAAAAGTCACTTTTGATAAAAATAAAAATGCACTTATGTACGAACCCGATAATATAGATGCATCATATGAGATGACGGAGGTTTCTTCGATGGTTTCCGAAATTGCCCCTATAGTAGCTTTCCTAAAATATATAATTTCTCCAGGATATCGAAGAAGCCCAAAACCTAAATCAATTTTGTTTATTGAAGAACCGGAGGCACATCTTCATCCTTACAATCAGATTTTACTAATTGAAATATTTACTAAATTGATTGGTGCAGATGTCAAGTTAATCATGTCATCACATAGTAATTATGTATTTAATAAAATTAATAATTTAGTTTTGGCAAAGAAGCTAGATTTTAATATGTATGAACCGATAGTTTTAGAGGAAACAACAAATGGAAGTGTTTCAAAATATATATTAGTAGATGAATTGGGAGCTAATGATGAGAATTTTGTCGATGTAAGTGAAAGTTTATATTGTGAACGGGAAGAAATAATTGCCGAATTAAATATGGAGGATTAGTTAATGATACAAAAGATAAAAAATTGTAAGGAACTAATTCCATATCTTAAAAATACAATTGAGGATGAAGGGATTAAAGTAGGAATTGATGAAAGCCTGATTCCTGAAAACTTGGTTATTATTAAAACCGATGATTATTATAATAACCTGCATTTGAGTTTTCCGCCCAAATCAATAGACTATGTTGTTGTAGTTGATTGTGCATGTGATTGGTATATTTTGTATTTATTAGAATTAAAAAATGTAAATAGCCCTAAGAAACTGAGTATAAAAGATATACAAGAGAAGTTTGAAAATACGATTTGTGATTTTTTGTCTCGACGATTTGGGGGTATTTTTATGGCATGCCAGTATAAATATAAAGACATTAAATTATATTTAGTTTCAGATGCATATGGGTTGGAAGGAAAATATAGTACATATGCGGAATATAAAAAAATTCAGGATAAAAGGCAAAAAATCCAAGGAAGAGATTCTTTGAGGGTAGATTTCAATCTTGGCTCAAAACTATTCAAAATTCGAGGAAAGATTGTTAGGATAAACTATGATATCCCTCCTAATCCAATTATCCGGAGGACGCTATAGGAAAGCAGCACGTTCTCTTTTATTCCTCACTTTTGTACAAAGCATAATAATCAGAATCTATATTGTCCAACATTTGGGAGAACCATTTCTTTGCATCGTCAAGCGCCTTATTGTAGATAATGGGAGCCATTTTACGTTCAAATAAGTCAAGTAACTGCATCTGTTGAATAATCCCAATTTCCTCGCCACGTTCGTCGAGGTAAAATGCTTTTATTTCTTCATTGAGCTTTTCTTTCTGCTTATCGGAAAGCCTGATTTGAGGTATTTTGTTTCTGTTTTTCATGAAAGTTTCTCCTTGTATCATAAATTTACAGATATATGTATTTATTCCTGCGAGCAACGAGCCAAGTGGTTGCTTGCAGCAGGGGATTTAATTCTATTATATGGTCTGCCTGTACATAGGCAGGATTCATTTTTTTTAAACGAAGCCTCTGATACTTCTATTATATCGCCAAGGGCTTCGCAAATCAACGGTGGCTTCGGCCAGTTATTTTATATAATAGGATATTATGCCACAAAAAACCATGGAACGGTTACTGGAACACCATTTATTTAAAACTATGAGACAAAGATTAGAATTTGGAGGTTGACACTATGAATGGGTTTGAACGGAAAAATCAATTACTTTCTCTTTGCGGATTAAATTGCGGGCTATGCCCTATGCTTTTAGGAAATTACTGCGGCGGTTGCGGTAATGGTAATCAATCATGTAAGATTGCAAAATGCAGCCTTGCATATGGAGTTGAGTACTGCTATGAGTGCAGGCAATATCCGTGCGAAAAATATCAACATATGGATGAATATGACTCTTTTATTACGCACAGGAGGCAAAAAGCAGATTTAGAAAAAGCGAAAAGAATAGGTATTGAGCAATATAATCTTGAGCAGCAGGAAAAAATACAAATTCTTTCCTACTTATTATCTAATTATAATGATGGGCGCAGAAAAAATTTCTTTTGTTTGGCAGTCAATTTATTTGAACTTTCGGAGATACAAGAAGCGGTAAAGCAAATACAATCTAATGACGAATTGCCCTCATTACCATTTAAGGCACAATGTTTATATGTAGCAGAGGTGTTTCAAAAAATTGCTGACAATAGAAATATAAAATTGAAGCTTATCAAGAAAAAGTAATCTGCCTCTTCAAATGCCATTGCCCTCCCCGACGGCAATGATGTACTGGTTTTGACAGGCACGCGTGGAGATGCCCTGCATACCTATAATTGTGACAGGATGTTGCGGTGGCAAGGCAGCATCGGTGAAATAAAATGATTTCAGGGAAATAGTGGGAATTCGGCAAGGCAATCTCAGTGAAGCGGGACAGTCTTGGATAAACTGGGATAAAAAATGAATATAGGAATGGGGATGGATATGGCGGAATATGACATTGCGGTTGTCGGTGGAGATAAGCGGACGGCTTATATGATTCCTTTTTTTAGAGAAAAAGGATATAGGGTAATTGGCTATAAAGTATATCGGAACAATGATATGGAGATAAAAGCGGATGGATATGCAGACTCGCTGAAGCAGGCGGTGGAATCGGCATCTGTGGTGGTAGGTGGGATTCCCATTGAGAAAAAAGGGATTCTCAGTTTGCGGGAACTATCGCGGCATATCAGGAAGCGCCATAAGATTTTCGGTGGGGTGATACCGGATGCATTTCGTCAGGAATGCAGCGAAAGGAGCATTGATTGCTATGATTTTATGAAGGACGAAAGCATAGCTATTTTTAATGCGGTGGCAACGGCGGAAGGGGCAATTTTAGAGGCCATGCTGCATAAACAGACGAATATCCATCATAGCAGGACACTGGTATTGGGATATGGAAGATGCGGAAAAGTCCTGTGTGACAAACTGAAAGGATTGTCAGCTATGGTGAGTGTCTGTGGAAACAATGTGACGGAATTGGCAATGGCGGAAGCTTTGGGAATCGAAGTATTGCCTTTAAAAAAACTGGGAGAAAAAATAGGGGATTTTGAGTATATCTACAACACAATACCGGCAATTGTGCTGGGGGAAGAAATATTGGAAAAGGTGGATGACGATGCGTTGATTATTGATATCGCTTCGGGAAGAGGCGGATTGGACTATAAGGAGGCAGGGGGGAATGTGAACGCCTTGCATTGCCTTGGGCTGCCGGGGAAATATGCGGCAAAGGTATCTGCCCAAAAATTATCGGAATATGTGATGAGCCTGCAGTGAGGCTTTCGGACGGGTAAAGGAAAGGTATGGTGTGTTATGGAATTAAAAGGCAAAAAAATAGGAATCGCTTTTTGCGGCTCCTTTTGCACATTTGATAAAGTTTTCAGGGAAATAGAGCATTTGGTGGAGTGTGGGGCGGAGATATATCCCATATTTTCCGATGCGGCAAAAAGTATTGAAAGCAGGTTCGGCAGGCCGGAAGCATTTCTGGAACGGGCAGAGGAAATAAGCGGACGTAAACCGATTATGAAAATTGAGGAAGCGGAGCCCATCGGACCCAAAGGCTATTTGGATGTACTGGCTATTATCCCCTGTACGGGAAATACTGCGGCGAAACTGGCCAATGGGATTACGGATACGCCGGTATTAATGGCGGCAAAAGCACATCTTAGAAACAACAAGCCTCTGGTTATTTTTATTTCCACTAATGACGGCCTGGGGATGAATATGAAAAACATCGGATTGCTTCTAAATACAAAGAATATCTATTTCGTGCCTTTTGGACAGGATGATGCGGAAAAAAAGCCCAATTCCCTTGTAGCCCATTGTGAGAAAATCCGCCCGGCACTGGAGATGGCTCTGGAAGGGAAGCAGCTTCAGCCACTACTGGAAGGATGATGGGAAAAAGGGAAGCAGATGTAGCAATGTCATTTAGTTAACGATGGCGGACGCCGTTAGGGAAATAAAATGCACCGTCGCCACGCTCCCGCTCCAAAAAAGAATGCTTCGCATTCTCTGCAAGTTCGCTGCGCG
>QXWV01000291.1 GCA_009911195.1 Lachnospiraceae bacterium
GCCAATGGGTTCCCATGGCTGCCTGTTCGGCCCTGTCGCTTCCTGCCAAATGCCATCCCGGCCGCTGCCAGGCACAGGCATCCTGCCAACATATATCCATGGGTTCCTACCCCTCCGGTCTCTGGCAACTCATTGGTAGCCGAAACCACACAAGCATTTATTGCTACAATCTTTTTCCCATGATTACCCGAATGGGTAAACGTGTAGCCATTGTTCTCTAATCCTCCTAAAGAATTAAACTGGTAAATCTCCTCTTCTCCCAAAGGTAGTTCCACCACCGTATATTTCTCATTTTCCTTCCAGACCCATGCCTCTTCCGTCGGCCTCCATCCTCCGAAATCCTCCATGGCCTCTATCAAGTTTTCTTTAGATGGCTCTTCTTCCGATACTGCCCCACTTTGATATTCCCATTTCTTTAAGTCTGTTAACACCAATGTTTCTGATTGGGAACTTCCGCTTTTTACCAAAGCTTCTACACAGGTAAATTCCCTGCTATTTTCACGCAGCGCCTCCGCTAGCTCCTCCTCGGTAAAGTTCTCCTTAAGCGGCAGCCTGTTTCCCTGATAAACCAGAAACCGGAAAGCCATATCTTCTGCTGCAGATACCGGGTTTCCTTCCTCATCCTCCAGTTTTTTGACAATTCTGGGGACATCCGGCAGACGAACACCTACATTTAACGGAGTGGATTCCAACTCATCTTCTGAGCCATTTAACTTATATCGGTAGCCAAAGCCGTTCCAGGCTGTCTTCCCAGGCATCAGAGGTTCATCGCTGTTCCCGGAATCTATCTGTCCGGTAAACTTTACATCTACGCTGGCTCCCGCCGGAATTAAATCCCCTCCTTCTTTCTCCCCCTCACCCTGGATTATGATGCGGAAAGAGCGTACCTCACTTACACCTATATCACTTATACTACTACGCCATATTTCTGTACTCTCTCCCTTCCAGTCCTCGTCTTTAAACTTTGTCTCCCTGCTGAATTCCAGCCTATACTGCTTCTCATCCAACAAAATGGGGGCTTCTTCGCCTTTTTTCCTTATCCATACTTCAAATTCGGGAGTTTCTGCCAGGTTTACCCGGAATCCGCTGAACCTGGATTCTGCTTCCGTAAAGGGGTTATGGTCACCCACCTGGGGCAAGCTGTCAATCAGTATCAACTTCTCCATAGCTTCTTTGTTGGTATTGCCCACAGTCAGCGTATAGCGGAACTTCTTCCCCACATCCTCTAACAGGATATAATTTCTCTCTTCGTTTGATGATGCCTTATTCTCCGAGTTACCAATCTCTTCCACCCTTTTCTCTGAAGTGGTAGTATGACCATAGGACACCTGTATCCGGGCGCTGTTCTGTACCGACGGCTTTCCGTTGTGTTCTGTCTGATTCCCCTGACTAACCAGGTCACCATCGTACTGCTGCATTTCCGGCGTAATATAGCATTGGTTTGTATAAGCCTTGCTCTTGAATTGTCCAGTAATATTTTTTGTGGACAGCGCTAAAATGCCTCTTCCTCCTGGCGGAATACCCATGTCCTTGTTTTTGCACCGAATCATAAGTTCCATTTTTTCCTCACTACCGCCCAGCAGGCTAATATCATATTCTAAGGCTTCTCCACTTTTATATTTTCTTACAACGGAAACTACACTTCCCTCCTGAAGGTCTACTTGTCTATTTGCAATTAGTTTCCCATCCAGATACCAGTTGTCTGTCATGAAGCTACCCCTGTTAAGAGCCAGGTTAAGGGTTATCTTACCATCACTCTTTGTACAACTGTTTACACTAAACAGTTCTACAGACATAACCTTTATAAAATCACCCCTAAGTTGCTCTTCCACTGTATACTTCACCGGCCCGATAAAGCCATAGGGCATTTCCATAACGTCCGTTAACGTATAGTCAAGCAGCGCTTCCTTGCCACTGTTTGTTGCCGTCACTTCCCAGCTAATTGTATCGGCCGCATTGGCACTGCCACCAGGCGGCATTACCTGCCCTCCCGATGTGATGCTTGCCACCTTCTTCGTAATTCCGGGGATGATATTCCCCCGCCTTACTTTTACCTCCGAAGTCAGCCATTGGGTATCGATTCCCCCGCCGTCAAACCCCTTCCTTTCCGCTTCCTCTGTAGTCATAAGGTAGCAGCCGCCATCATTTTTTAAGGCTACTTCCTTGCTGCTATAAACAGGCCCTTCGGCTTTTATATCCGCCACCTCCAATTTTCCTGCCACATCGTAGTAGGGCATTGTTATACAGTTGACGGCAATATCATCGGTACTCGCATATTCCCCAGGATAGCATGTATAGGTAAATCCAATCGCCTCCCCTGGAGCAAGATACCATTTCCCGTGCAGCGCATCATATTGGATATAATCTTTTGAATCACCCCATCCCTTTAATTCGATAGATATCCTACCATCCCCCAGATTATTTATACAATCGCCTGAACTGGATATGGATAGTGCCTTGAACATCACTTTATTGCCATCAGCATCCGTAATCGTAGATGGTTTTTTATTGGATAAACTAGTTTTACCGACCGTAAACCCTTCCGGTATCCTATCCTGCAGCTCACTTAAGTACAGCCGGGTGTTTCCTCCATTGTAGATATATGTATAGTAAACAACAGAGTGTTTGCCAGATGCATCCACATTCGTATAGTATAAACGGTTTTCCTCATCGGTAAGCAGCTCACGATTATCATTAGTATAGTAGACCCCTTTCTGCAGATAGGCTTTTGTCCCTGCTGCCAGGTCATGGGAGACCCTATCCCACAGTTTGTAGCACCAGAAGGTATTTTCCAGGCGCTTTGCCCCATATTGTCTCGCATACCCTTCCCAGATTTCCCCTTTGGGCCATTCCAGCGTTACATAAATATAAATTGTCTTTTCCAGCTCTAGCCGGAACTTATCCCCCCATACGATGCGCTGCTCCTTGCCATTTTTCTCTATCTCCCAGTCTTCTCCCCCTGTTAGTTTGTAGGCGCCATCCCCTGCATCATAATACTCAATTTTCACATTTTCCTTTGACCACTGGAATCCCCAGGTCTCCGGCAAGATATCGTAAATCTGCGAGCCTTCTATCACCCTTCCCAATCCACTGTTCTCTATCATCAGCCGGTATGTGGTGGAAGCCCCTTCATAAACCGGAGAGTATTCGGCCAGCACATCTTCCGATGGCTTCTTTGATTCCCCCTGGGATAAAACAATCATTTTTTCAATGACGGCATTCGTGCCGAGCAGCCCTACCTGGTCATAGAGCCGATGGCTCTGATGGTCATTCAGCCAGCTTTCGTTGGAAAGCCGGAAAGTCCCGTCCTCTTCCCCTAAAGATGGCATCACATATGCCTTATAGGACAGGTTTTTATTTCTTTGCTGATTCGCATCAGTATCCTGTAGATTTATATCTGCCAGATACCAGCGAATCATCGTATCTAGTTCCCCGTTTTCCTCCTCCGTAACAGTGATGCTGTCTGTCAGGCTGCCGCCCAGCGTCACTCCTTCATAGACCCCCTTTTTGTCCAACATGTAGTACTCTTCCCCATCCACTACCATTTTTTCCAAGGAAGAGCCTTCCAGAACGTCATTTTTATCTGTAGGTACCAGCAAAGCCTGCGCCCCACGCATCCGGTCCACCAGAGGTACTATGCCCCGTGCAGCGACCTCTCTCGTTGTGTATGTCACCTCCAGTCCATAAGTCAATACATCCCCAGCGACAACAGTATCATTCTCCGTGTCCATGACATTACCACCCATCCTCACCTCTTTCTGCAAGGTATAATCACGGCGTACTTTTATGTCTGAACCTTCATGTTTGTATACATATGGTAATCCATCCTCTCCTGCCGCTTTTGCCCAGTAGACCGTATTGCTTTCCAGTGAGAAATTATAGTTTCCATGCTTTTCCAGTACATCCTGTTCCAGCAGCATGAAGCTGTTCTTCACCGTAACCGGGATGCTGAAATTTTTTCCCGCACCGCTGTGCAGTTCAAACTTTTCATCCAGTTCCCAGCTAACACTATATGTAGATGAAGCTGTTACCACATAGCCGATAGACTCCAGTTCCCTGCCAAGGTCTCCGATGTTGTTTATTTCCTTTTCACCGCCCGGGTATGACAGCACTACGCCATCCTTTCCCCGTTCCCAAATAACGGATATCTCTACCCCATTCTCCTTTTGGGCATTATCTGTTCCAACATTTTTCCCGGCTTCATATTCTGTTCCGATACCGGTATCCTGCTGGGTTAATGTATAAATCTTCCCATCCGTTCCTATAACCTGTTTCCCAGGGTAATAGCCCTGCCCCCCTGCCGATGCAGTCTCGCACAAGACTGCATCGCTGATAGTGATTTCCAGCCTATCCACCACACCTGCCATTCCATCGGCTTCACGCACCATCTTTTCCATGTACGATGGCCTGATATACAAATACCTGCTCAATGTATCCCATACTCTGTCAATCCCTTTATATGGAAGGCTTCCGCTATTTTCCAGCGAAACCGTATAATCATAGTCCATCCCCCATGTCCGAAAGTTTGAACTCTTCTCACTAAAATTGGATGTCTTCTTTATTTCGCATTTTCCTTCGGAAACCTGTACATCCGTTTCTGCCAGGGTACTTGATATCTGGTCTTTGGAATGGGTGAAATGCTGCACCGACTTCACCTCATTCACAATATGCAAATCCATTTCCTGGCTTTCCCCATCACCGGGCAGATTCACAAGGATGGCTTCATCCCCTACATAAAGTTTGCACTCCATATCAAGCATTTCTTCTTCCGTACTGCTGTTTTTTATCCCCCATCTGATTTTCAGGCTCTTCTTCCCATCTTCTTCTATGATGGACGGTTCTTGACGTACAAGAATATTCCCGCCTCCATTTATACGCTTGTGCTCAATACGGAACAGCAGATAAGAGGCATTGCCAATATTTGCATAGTATTCTTCTGTGTATTTGTCCAAATCCTGCTCTATCTTGCTGCTCTTCCAGTAACTATTGCCTGTTTTCACTGCTTCCAGCAACTCCTGCCGCCATTCCACCCCTTCCGGAAGAAGCAGTGTGTCCTCAAAGTCAGCACTGCGCATATAGTCCTTTCCCATAGCTTCCAGCGTATCCCCTTCCCGGCTCATTGCGATGCTATATGACAGGGAATTTATGTACAGGCTTCCGTCGCCCTCCCTGCCTCCTTTTAACATAGTCCCTTCGTCCGCAATTTTCACCACAGGGAAAGTGTCCGCTTTTGTCTTCCAGCTTGCCTGGTGATACCTCCCTTCGGTTGCAACAACCCCATTCCCGACCGCCTCTTTGTCCGCCTCTGTAAGCAGAACAGGCCAAATCCTTACGCTGCCGCCCTTCGAGGAAGGGGACGGATACCAGGAAGGGATATCTCTCAGTTTTATTGTCCCCCCTGCTTCTGACCTGGGGATTTCATAGTAATAGGTGAAAGGTTCATCCGATTTACGAGCCTTGATGGTATAACTGATTCCCCCATCTTCCAGCGTAAAATCATAATTGCCGTTCGCACTTCCAGCGCTTCCATATTGAGTCCTTCCATCCTCATTCTCAAAGGAAAAATAAACCCTCGCTACGGTATAGTCCGTCTGATTCAACTGACCTGATAAGCTAATCGTTGTTGCCGCATTCTCCCCGGTATAAAGCTCCAGCGCCCCGTCTTCTTCCCCATTCATTTTCCGGGTGGACATAGACAACACCTGTATTCCGCCCACAGTAAGCGTAATGCTGCTATTATCCAATCCGGGCAGGCTTCCGCTTTCCAGGCCGGTATTATAGAAAGCCAGCTTGCCAAATGCTGTTTCCTCCGTAAACAATAGCCTTACCTCGCTAATCGACCCCTTCCCATTGACCGATGACAGGCTGGGGCAGTTGCCGCAGCTATAATCCGGAAGCGCTACAATATCCGCAGGATTCTCAAACCAAAGGCTCTCCAGCCCGTCTGCCATCTTAAGGGCATCCTTTTCCACGGATACCACTGTCCAGCCCTTTTGCCCATCTTCCATAGGCGGGATATGGTTTCTCACCGTATACTCCTTTATGCCGGCCGGTACATGAGCCAGAGAGGCAGTTCCATCCTGCAGCAGGTACAATGCCCCACCCTCATCAGCATAATACTGCCCTGCCGCCAACTCCTTTCTCATAGGGTATCCCAGCGTGAGGGAAGACTCCATAGTGAAGCAGCCAGGTCCTTCAAAGGTGACATCCGCGTTTTTCCATATCTCCAAAATCTCTTTCCTTAGAACATCCACGCTTTCACAGCATATCTTTACCTGCCTGATATTTGGCAGCCTGAAATTAGAGCTATAATCTTTTATAGCCAGGTTCTTAGCCCTTATGGTAAGAGAAGACACACTTTCACAACCGCTAAATGCCCGGCCACTTACTGATTCCAGTCCCTCCGGCAATTCTATTTCAGCCAAAGCTTCGCATCTTTGGAATGCATAGTCCTCTATCTCAACCAGCCCTTTTGGTAGGCTGAGGCTGGCAAGGTTATAGCAATTTATAAAAGCAGAGTATCCTATCCTGGTTACTCCCTCCGGAATGTTGATACTGGCCAGCCTGGTACATGTACTAAATGTTTCCTCTTTTATCTCCTTCAATCCTTCTGGTAGTTTTATTCCAACTAAATTTGTACATTGCCTAAACGCGCCCTTTCCTATTTCCGTCACACTGTCCGGAAGTTCTATATAGCCCAGTTTCCCACAATACTGAAAGGCTTCTCTTCCAATTGTTTTTGTATTTTCTGGTATTGTTATATTCACTAATGAACTACAATTACCAAATGCTTTCTCTCCAATTGTTTCTGTATTTTCTGGTATTGTTATATTTGCTAATGCCCTACAATAATAAAATGCTTCTTTTTCTATTATTTTTAAACTATCCGGTATATTTACCTCAGTTAAAGAACTGCAGCTCCGAAACGCACTTTCGTCTATTATTTCCAAATTACCAGAAATGCTAACACTGCTCAGATATATGTGATTAGAAAATGCATTTTTTCCAATCTTTTTCATGCCTTCTATTCGGACAGATTTTATATCCTTACTGTTATTGGCCCATAGCGGAGTTCCATCCGGTATTTCTGTTACCGATTCCGTTGCCGTAATGGTTAACAACCCCTCGTTATCCAACTGCCACCATTCCCCGGATGCCACTATGTTATCCTCAACAGCCATAATTTCTTCCCCATAGCAGGCATCCGTATGTGTATGCTCTTCCAGGCCGCAGATAGGCTGGTATTCCTGGTTTTCTTCCCCTTGCGTGCCGTCTCCGGCTGCTCCGTTCCCTCCCTCTTGCATGCCGTCTCCGGCAGTTCCATTTTCACCAGCTCCGGCAGCAGGTTTTTCTATGTAGCACCCTTCCCCATGAACATGCATTTCCGGGGCATATTCTTCTTTCCCGCATACCAGCTTGTTATCCTCCTGGTAGCAGCTATCCGTATGGGTATGTTTTTCCGGCTCCCCTGTTTCTTCCTTTCCACAAGTGAGTTCTTTCGTTTCCGTATAGCACCCCTCCTCATGAGTGTGCCCTGCCATTTCTTCCTGGCCACAAACCAGTTTATCTTCGCTGCTGTAACATGCTTCACTATGGCTGTGCCCTGCCGCCTCCTCCTGGCCGCAGACCAGGCCGGCATTTTCATCGTAGCATCCATCCCCATGGGTATGCCCTGCCGCCTCTTCCTGGCCGCAGGTCTGTTTGGTCTCTGCCTGGTAGCAGGACGCATCATGGACATGCCCTTCCGCTTCCTCCTGGCCGCAGGATAACTCCCTGGTTATGGTATAGCAGTCTTCCGTATGGATATGGCTCTCCGTTTCCGCCTCCTCCTGTCCACAGATTAATATCTTCCCCACCTCATAGCACTCTGCATTATGGGTATGGGCTTCCTTGCCCTCAAAAGGGCAGGCCAGTACTTTCTCCGTCCCGTTTTCTGTTCCTATGCCCAAACCCGGCTGACTGTCCCCCTCCGGTTTTCCACTTTCAGATGTGCCGTCCGTCCCCTCATTTGTATCAGCCTTTGGAGGCGGGAAACACGCTTCTGTGTGAACATGCTCTTCCAACCCGCAAACAAGCTCCCTTTCCAGGGTAAAGCCTGGCAGCACCATCCGATACCCTGCAGCAAACACTGCCAGCACGCACGCTAATACCGCCGCATATTTCCCTTTTTTCCGTAAGAAGCTAGCCGCTTTCTTCAAAATTGAAGTTCCCATAGGAGTACCCCCTTTTAATAATAGATTTATCCCTTCGCAATACCAAATATATATTGTCATCCCCCAAAGCGGAAGATTACCTTCCCAATTAGCTGTCCTTCCCGTACACATCCTACCGATGCGCTCCTGCTGTCCACAGAAATCCCCCTGTTGTCACCCATCACAAATATCGTGCCTTCCATTACCTGACAGGGGAGTTTGATGTCGCACATCCCAAACGCCGCCCCCTGCAGATACGGCTCTTCCAGCAATTCGCCATCTATACTGACCTTACCATCCCTGTCTATATTTATCTGTTCCCCTGGCAGGGCGATGACCCGCTTTACCAGTATCTTATCGCCGCTGTAAAACGCTACAATATCCCCCCGTTTCGGCATTGTGTATCTTATAGCCACTACAAAATCCCCTTCATGAAGCGCAGGCTCCATGCTAGAGCCGATAATCTGGAGCACCGGCAAAAATAACGTTTCCAGCAAAACAGCCGCCGCCATTGCGGCTGCCAGCATTACCATACCGTTTAGGAAGAATACCGCCTGGCGGCCATACAATTTTTTCCCTGGCTCTGTCATACCCAGCCTCCCCCACGTTTTATGCATCCCATCCTATAGCCAACTGCTCCTCCTCTACCATCCTCTGGTATGCCTGCTCCACAAGCACCGAAATATTGGCACGTATGCCTTGGCAAGTGCCCTGGTACATCTTCCATAGACACCGTGGGGTGGCTTTGCCTTCCCCTATCCGCGCTTCCCTTCCAACTGCGGCAATGAGGTAGTTGATGCTAGAGCGCGCCATGGGCTCCCCTTCCGGCCCCCGGAACACCGGCCCTTCCCGGAAGCCTCCCCTCACTATGTACTCCCCCAGTTCCCTTCGTAGCCCTTCCGGCAGATACAGCACCCTCCTCTGGCGGGCATTATGGTATTCCAGCTCTACCATCCCACGCTTTACGGCCTCCACCGTCAACTGGGGCAGCTCCTGGATACGCATCCCAGCACCTCCCAGCGCCTTAATCAACAGATAGGCTTTCTCCTTCTCCATATGCTTCGCCGCGGACAGCATCCTCAAATATTCCGCACGGCTTAACTCCGGCTGCACTCCACCCTTTTCCCGGCAAAAATCACCTAGCTGCCATTCCCGATGCCCCAGATATTGCACTAAGCCATTCCAAACGGAAATCCGGTTATCCACCGTCACCGTGGAAAGCCCCTTCCCTTCCAAGTGGCTTTTCCATCCTGCGCCGGTTTCCCCTCCTATCCTTTTCCCTTCCGGAAGGTATTCATAGATTCCCCTCAATGCCCTGCGGTAGCTTTCCAGCGAAGACCTGCTGCGCCCCTTCCCTTCCAGGTATCCCAGGTAGCCCTCTATAATATCCGGCGTCAGGCATTCCCTTCTGTGCGTTTCCAAACCCCTATTCCTCCCCTGTATATCCATGCGCCCTGCTACTTTTTCAGAATATAGTGTGCGGACACTGCATTCTGTCTAC
>QXWV01000292.1 GCA_009911195.1 Lachnospiraceae bacterium
TACCTCACCAAGTGCCGACGTTTTTTAAGGGGCTCCTTAAGCATTTTATTTCCCTCACGGCTGGGCTGAGGTGCTAACTTAATGACATTGGCAGATGTAGCCCATGTTATAGATTGAAGTTAAGCAAGCGTAGCAAGGTGATAATGTGAAGCTGAAACAAGCGTAGCAAGGTAATAATTTGAAAGTTGAAAAAGCGTAGTAAGATGATAATTTGAAGTGGGAAAAAGTGCGGAGGGAGAATATGTGCGGTATCGCAGGCTTTTTTAATGGGAATGAGGATTACACGGAAGGAGAAGGAAGGGGAAGGTGGGAGAAAGTCCTCCATGGGATGAACCGGAGGCAAAGGCACAGGGGGCCGGATGAGGATGGGGTATTTCTATGCAGCCATTGTGGGCTGTCCCATGTGAGGCTTTCCATTATCGACTTGCTGACAGGGCAGCAGCCTATGGTCAGGAAGGAGGGGGGATACCAATGGGCCATTGCTTACAACGGGGAAATCTACAACATGGAGATGTTAAAAAGAGAGCTGGAGGAGGAAGGGGAGCATTTTATCACGGAAAGCGATACGGAAGTGATTTTAGCCGGGTATATGCGTTATGGTGCCGATTTTGTAAAGAAGCTGAATGGGATATTCGCATTTGCAATCTGGGATGGGAAAAGGGAAAAGCTCCTTTTGTTCCGTGACCGGGCTGGGGTGAAGCCATGTTTTTATATGAAATATGGAAAAACGGTTATTTTTTCCTCAGAAATTAAAGGGATTTTCTGCTTTCCGGGGGTAAAGCCCGCTGTGGATAAAGAAGGATTATGCGAAGTGCTGGGGCTGGGTCCGGCAAAAACTTATGGGAAAGGGGTATTTAAGGATGTGTTGGAGGTGCTGCCGGGGCATTTTCTGGAGTGTAGGAACGGAAATTGCATAGAGCATTGTTATTGGAAACTGGAGAGCCGGGTACATGAGGATAGCTGGGAAGAAACGGTGGAGAAGATGCAGTATCTGATAGAAGATGCGGTGAAAATACAGATGCTGTCGGATGTACCTATATGCACTTTTTTGTCCGGCGGTGTGGATAGCAGCCTGGTTACGGCTGTTTGCAGCGAAGAATTAAAAAAGCATGGGAAAATATTGGATACCTATTCCTTTGATTTTAAGGACAATGATGTAAATTTCAAGGCAAATGCATTTCAGCCTTCCCAGGATAGGCCATGGGTGGATAAGGTAAAGAAATATACGGGCACGCGGCATCATTACCTAGAGTGCAGAAATGAAGAACTGTATGACTATTTATTTGAAGCAGTGGAGGCGAGAGATTTACCATGTATGGCGGATGTGGAGTCATCCATGCTTTATTTTTGCAAAAAAGTGGCGGCAAATCATAAAGTGACCTTGACCGGGGAATGTGCAGATGAGATATTTGGAGGGTATCCCTGGTTTCATAAAAAGGAATGCTTTGAAGCGGATATTTTTCCTTGGTCTATGGATTTTAAGCCAAGGACTATGCTGTTAAAAGACGAAGTGCTAAAAGAACTGCCGGTGCAGGAATATGCTTTGGAAGCGTACCGCAGGACATTGGCCGAAACGCCGGTGCTGGAAGGGGAAAGCGGGGAAGAGAAACGGCGTCGGGAGATTTCTTATTTGAATTTGCGGTGGTTTATGCAGACATTGCTAGACCGGATGGACCGGACCAGCATGCATGTGGGGCTGGAGGCGAGAGTGCCTTTTGCGGACCACCGGATTATAGAGTATGCTTGGAATGTGCCCTGGCATATGAAATATCATGACGGAGTGGTAAAAGCACTGTTGCGGGCAGCAGGAAAAGAACATTTGCCTAAGGAAGTGCTATATCGGAGAAAAAGCCCATACCCCAAAACTTATGACCCCGCTTACGAGCAGTTGGTGCGGGGGCATATGCGGAATGTGCTGGAGGATGCCAACTCCCCTATCAGAGCATTGGTTGACGGGGAAAAAGTAAAAAAATTCATGGAACAGCCCTCTGATTATGCAAGACCTTTCTATGGGCAGCTAATGGCAGGCCCCCAACTGTTGGCTTATTTGCTGCAAGTGAATTACTGGCTGGCGCATTATCATATTCGACTAGCATAAGGTGGTGTAAGGATTTAGGGCAAATTTGAAAGTTTTTGGGATTTCAGTGTGGAAGAATGTCTATATGGAAAATTTATATGACGAATTTATATGACAAAAATAGAGTGCCTATGCAATTATACATAGGCACTCCGTTTTTTTGTAAGTGTTTCTTTTTGCGAAGCTTCGTCAGCGTCCGATTTGAAATTGCCCAACCAGGGTATCAAGGTCTTTCGCTTGGCCGGAAAGCTCATGAAGGGTGTCAACGCTCTGATGGACGGCGGCGGAATTATCCTGTACCACATGGGAGATTTCTTCGATTTCGCTGCTTACACTTGCAATCATATCCGACTGCAATGTGCTGGCGGCGGCAATTCCATGTATCTGCTCTTTGATAGCATCGGTGCATTCGCCAATGACGCGCATGATATCAGCAGCCTGTGTGGTGGCGGACATTCCGGTATGGACATCCTGGATGGAGCGGTTAATCAAATCAGCAGAATCTTTTGCAGCTTCGGCGGATTTTGCCGCCAATGACCGGACTTCTTCTGCTACTACGGCGAAACCTTTGCCTGCAGCACCGGCTCGGGCAGCTTCCACAGCCGCATTTAATGCCAAGATGTTGGTCTGGAAAGCAATGTCATCAATTACCCGGATAATTTTCTCAATTTCAGTAGAGGAGTGGGCGATATTGTCCATAGCGCTAGTCAACCCTGCCATTTTTTGGTCTGCCTCTGCCGTATGAAGGGCTGCCTGGTCCACCAGATTTTGGGCAGCAGTACAGCTTGCATTGCTGGAACGGATTTGTGCGGTGATATCGCCTACACTTCCGGTCAGGCGTGTAACGGAAGATTCCTGGGTTAAGAACCCTTGAGATAGGTTCACTGTATTTTGCGATACTTGCTCCGCCTCGCTTGTTACGTGGCTGGAAACCTCCGCAATATTCCGGGTGAGCCTGAGCAGCTTGGTACGGATTGTTTTCAGGCTTTGAGCCAGAATCTGGAAGTCCCCAATATAATAGGATTCGTTGCGTGTCACATCGACAACTATATTTCCATCTGCCATTTCGCCCAGAATACGGCCAATGTCATCAATGGTCAGGCGCAGGCGTTCACACAATGCATCGGTAGTTTTTGCGATGGTGCCGATTTCATCATCACGGTCATACAGGAAATGCAATTCCTGGTCAGCCTCCAGTTCCAGCCGCCCAAGACGGCTGATTGCCCGCTCTACCGTGACCAGATTCCGTCCAACACGGCGCATCATCAAAACCAGGCAAAGGATAATCAGAACCGTAACCGCAGCACAAATTAGCCCTACCGTAAACCTTGTTTCGGATAAAGTGCCATATACTTCGTCAGTCTTATCGCGAACCATAAAAATCCAGTTCCTATCTGCCAGATATTGATATACCACAAACTGTTCCGTACCGCTTTCATCCCGATAGGTATAGGTTTGCGCTTCTGTAGTGCCGCTGGACTGTATACGCTGCATGATTTCCAGATAGCCAGGCTCGGTAGTTTCGGTATTCAGAAGTTCTTCGTCTTCATGATAGAGATAAACGCCGGTTTCTGCATTGATAAATACATATTCGCTATTTGGGAGACCCTGGATTTCCAGTTCCAGAAGGGAATCCATCAGGGTGCTGGCAAACACGCCGGCGCCTACATATCCGATGCACTGCTGCCCTTCAAAGATAGGGTAGTACATGGAAAGTATCATTGCCCCGGTGCCGGGAGATTTCATTATGCCCAGATTGGTCAGCTTTGGCTGGGCCAGAATAGTCTGTTGGAAGGGTTTCAGGCTGTCGCCTTGGCGGGTAATCATGCCAACAGCATCTTTGGAGGTATGGGTACGGACATGGGTTTCGGGTGTAGCAATGTACAGCCCTTCAAAAACCCCCTTGACCGCAGCAAAATCTTCCGTATACTGTTGAGCCTGTCGAATCAACTCGGGGTTTTCGGGGTCATGCAAAAGCTCCTGAACCTCTTTGCTGAGGGCAAAGGCGGTCATATATTCCTCTGCTGAGGCTACATAATCATTGATAATAGCGGCTCTCGCTTTTACAGCGTCAGTCATCTGGTTTGTGATGTTGGATTTTACCGTAGCGGAGGTATCATACGCCACAATGACCCATAGAAGAAACAGGCCCGCTACGGTGATGATGGATGTCAAAAGGCTGATTTGTGTGGCTAATTTTTGTTTTTTCAGGAATTTCACTTTACTTTCTCCCCCCTGCGTTTTTTATGCAATTCATGGCAGAACCGCATACTGTTTTTTGATTCCTGCTCCAAAAGTTCTTGGAATAATGACGCCTCTCCTGGTGACATATCCCGGAGCAGAGGAGGAAAGTCTGTTTCCAGGGAAGAGGTAAATGCCCGATGGCTTTGCAAGCCCTTTTCTAACGGCCACACCCGTTTGGCCGTCGGCTTTTGCGCAAGCTAAAGCCCCCAGAGTTGTTATAATTATGTATTTTTGTGAGTATCTTAAATAATCCAAATACATTATAGTTATTTCTTTTATAAAATGCAATAGGATATTTGGGGGATGCACGGAAATCAATTTTCATGGGAGGCGCGGTGGGCAGGGCGTTTGACCCATGCAGTGTTCGGTTTTACGGCTAAGACAAAAAGCAGATTTCACTAATGAAATGGGCAAAGGGGTTGGATGCGGCCGGGACGGAAGCAACGGGCATCCCTGCCCATGCTTCCTAAAACCGCCATCCATGGCGTTTTTCCCCTGGGTATGAACCATTTCATAAGTGAAATTACTGTTTTTTATCAATAGCCATAAAACCGAACACTGCATGGGTCAAACGCCCTGCCCACCGCGCCTCCTATGAAAACTGATTTCCGTGTAGAGGATACCGGCGGCTGATAAATGAATATACAATATATAGATATATTGTGCAATATAAACAAAGATATATGCTTCTTCTGCATAAAGTGTTATAATAGAAAAAATAGTTGTTGAATAAAGGTAGGAGGAAGCTGTTATGAAAAGATTTAAAAGATTTCTGCCATTATTTTTACCTTTTTTAATCATGCTTTCTTTGTGTGGCAGTGTGCAGGTGGAGGCGAAAAACCCGGTAAAAGCGGCGGATAAGGATGATTTGGACGCACTGGAGGTACATTTTATTGATGTAGGCCAGGGGGATGCGGCCTTGATTAAATGCGGCGATGCAGCGATGCTCATCGATGCGGGGGAAAATGACCAGGGTACTTTGGTACAGAATTATATCCGCAAGCAAGGGGTGAAATCCTTGGATTATTTGATTGTGAGCCATCCTCATTCCGACCATTGCGGCGGCGCCGATGTGATTATTTCCAAATATGACATCGATACGATTATCATGCCTAACTATTCCAAGGATACGGCTACATATCGTGATGTGATAAAGGCGATGGACTATAAGGGCTATGAGATTACCAGCCCGGAAGTGGGAGACAGCTATAAGCTGGGGGATGCGGAATTTACTATTATTGCCCCTAATAAAGAGGACTATGGGGATGGGGAAAATAACTATTCCGTAGGGATTATTTTAGAGCACGGCAGCAGGAAATTTGTCTTTACCGGGGATGCAGAGGAAGAGGCGGAAGAGGATATTGTCGGCAATGGAATAGATATATCAGCGGATGTGCTGAAAATAGCCCATCACGGGAGCAGGACTTCATCCACAGAAGAATTTATCCATGCAGTGTCTCCGGAATATGCGGTTATAAGCTGTGGGGAAAATAATGAATACGGACACCCTCATGCTGCAACATTAAATACGCTGAGAGGTATGGGCGTGAAATTGTTCCGTACCGATGAACAGGGCTCATTAATCGCCGCTTCGGATGGAAAAAAGATAACCTGGAATGCGGCGCCTTCCGACACATGGAAGGCAGGGGAGCCTACCCAGTCCAGTGTTGGAGCGAATGGGAAAACAGGCTCGGATACGGCATATGCCGGCAATGCCGCTGCAATTCAAAATGCCGATAATCAGCCGGCCAGTGTGGAAAGCAATGTGGCGGGCGAAAGCAAACCACAGGAGGAAGAATCTGCGCCGGCAAAGGAAGAAACGGAACAGGCAGCGCCACAGGACACACAGGGAATTACCTACATTTTAAATGTAAAAACAGGAAAATTCCATATTCCTGCATGTAGTTTTTTGCCTACAACCAATCGGAGCGATTCTACTTTAAGCAGGGATGAAATCATTGCGCAAGGCTATGTGCCATGCAAAAAGTGCAATCCATAATTGTCCGTAAACATACGTAAAGGGGAGAGTCCAAATGATGAAAAGAAGGAAGAGGTTGTCCGGGATATTCTATGCAGTGGGGTCAATCATGATGTTTTTGGTGGTTGCACTCTGTCTTCCATTGACATTGCCCCGGCTGTTAGGATATGAAGCTTATGCCATTGTCAGTGGAAGTATGGAACCCCAGATTCCGGTAGGCAGCCTTGTGTATGCCAAAGCCCTTGCGCCGGAGGAAATAGAAGTTGGCGATATTATCGTCTTTTACGGGGGGAGGGCCGGGGAAGCGGTGACAACCCACCGTGTAGTCGAAAACCGGAATGCCGGGAAAGAGTTCATCACCCGTGGGGATGCCAATGCAGGAGATGATATGGAGGCAAGGCCCTATGCGAATTTGATTGGGAGAGTGGAGTATACTTTGCCCTATTTTGGACGGCTGTCGCTGATGATGTCCATGGCATCCGGAAAGGCAGGGATGGCCTGTTTTCTGGGAGCGGCCTTTATCTTTTGCATTTTAGGCGGAGTATTGAAAAAGGAGGATGGCGAAGCTCCGTCAGGCAACATGGAATCATTGCCAAAGGAGGGGGGAATAAGTAAGGGTAACGGAGAAGCCCTGCCTGATGGGGAAGGCAGTATGAGGGCATCCGCAGGCACGGCGGCAGGGAGGCGGGCAGTTAAGGCCATAATAATTTTACTTTTGGCCATATTTATTTGTTCGGTCAGTGTTCTGGCGGTTAATCTGTACCGGTATTGGTCGAACAGGCAGATGTATAAGGAGGCGGCTGGAGAATATACTTATCATGCAATCGGAGAGGACTCTGGCGGATTGGACAAAGAAAATGGGGCAGAAGATAATGGCAATGGGGAAGAAAAGCCCCCAATCGCGGTAGATTTCCACAGGCTGCAGGAAATGAACAGGGATGTGGCCGGATGGATTTATTGCGAAGGAACCCCCATAAATTACCCTGTCATGAAAGGGGCAGACAATGATTTTTATCTCCGGCACAGTTATGACGGTGCTAATAGCAGGGCGGGCTCTATCTTTGTGGAAGCTGCCAACCGGCCGGGGTTTGCGGATGCCAACACGATTCTTTACGGGCATCATATGAAAGACGGCTCAATGTTTGCATCCCTGGAATTGTGGGCTGACCAGGAATTCTACGAAGAGCATCCGGTTATGTGGCTGTTTACTCCAGAACAGGATTATAAAGTAATTCTGTGTAGTGGCTATACAACTGCAGCAAACTCGGAAGCCTATACGATTTTTACCGATTCCGGCAAGGAGCTGGGGGAATACCTGGAGAAGTGTATCGGGAAATCTGATTTTAAGGCGGATGAATCATACAGGATAAAAGGGGAGGGCTTAGGGAATGCAGTAGATAAAAGTATTGTTCTCTCTACTTGTTCTTACGTATTTGAAGACGCCCGCTATGTTGTTCATGGTTTCTTAGTGCCGGTGGGATAGAAACAACTTATTTAAGCAAACCAACAAATTTGGAAAGGAGCAAATGATAGCATGGAAAACAATTTTCAGAAATTCATCAATGGAATACAGCATGTGGGGATTCCTACCAACGATATTACAGGGACAATCGCCTTTTATGAAATGCTTGGCTTTCAGGTAGTCTATAGGACATTGAATGAAAAAGCAAATGAAGAAGTAGCCTTCCTGAAATTAGGCGATGTAGTCATTGAAACTTATGAAAACAAAAGTGCCGCATTGAAAAGCGGTGCCCTGGACCATCTAGCGTTAGACACCAGCGATATTCAAGGGGCATACCAATTGGCAAAGGAAAAGGGTTGTAGAATCCTGGATGACGGTATCCAGTTTTTGCCGTTTTGGGAGAATGGGGTAAATTTCTTTACTATTTTAGGCCCTAACGAAGAAAAAATAGAATTTTGCCAATACTTATAATCAGAAAAGCTATAGAATAGGAAAAGGTTTATAAAATAATGAAAGGGGATGTTGCTAAAGTGGGTAAAACCTACGGAAGCAATGCCCCTTTTCTGTTTCCCAAAATGATTCGGGTGTCAAAATGAAAATACGCCAAAAGTCCGGCCGACTCTTCCCAAAGAAGAACCTGCCGGATTTTCTGGGAAATGGAGTAAAAAGGAAGAGTGCTTTGCGTGTGAAGAAGCGTTTGTGCATGGCATAAAACAGCAGAGGAGGTATGGAATGGACGGATATAGGATGACAGAGGACAGGATTGTGGGGTTTGAGGAATATCTAAAAGGGGAAGAGCATGGGAATGCTACGGTAGAAAAATATTTGCGGAATGTGCGGTTCTTCGCTGCTTGGCTGGATGGGAAGGCAGTGTCCAAGGAGTTGGTGGCTGGATGGAAGGCTCATCTGCAGGAGCAGGGTTTTGCCCCATGCACGGTCAACTCCAAGCTTTCGGCCCTGAACAGCTTCTTGTCCTATGCAGGATTGGACGGATACCGGGTGAAGTTCCTCCACATCCAGCGTAAAGTTTTCCGGGATGAATCCAGGGATTTGAGCCGGATGGAATATATGAGGTTGCTGGGGGCAGCTAGGCAGTCGGGGAAGGAGCAACTGGGGCTGGTTATGGAAACCATAGGTGCCACGGGCATACGGGTCAGTGAACTGGCCTACATTACGGTGGAGGCGGCACGGACAGGCAGGGCGACAGTACGCCTGAAGGGGAAAATAAGGGTCATCCTGATACCGGGGAAGCTGTGCCGGAAACTGTTGAAATATGCGAAGCGGCAGGGGATAAAATCCGGGGAAATATTTGTGACAAGGAATGGAAAAAGCATATCCCGCCGCCAGGTTTGGAGGGAGATGAAGGCTTTGTGCCGGAAAGCAGGAGTGGAGGGCTCCAAGGTGTTTCCCCACAACTTGCGGCACATGTTCGCCACCGTATTTTATAAGGTGTGTAATGACATCGTAAAGCTGGCAGATGTGCTGGGGCACAGCTCGATTGAGACCACGCGCATTTACCTTATGGCTACAGGGGAGGAACATTCGCGGCAGATGAACCGCTTGGAACTAATTATGTAGTCAGATACCGCATTCTGTCTAC
>QXWV01000293.1 GCA_009911195.1 Lachnospiraceae bacterium
GCCAATGGGTTCCCATGGCTGCCTGTTCGGCCCTGTCGCTTCCTGCCAAATGCCATCCCGGCCGCTGCCAGGCACAGCAACCCGAGTAAAGTATATCTGCGACTTCCTATCCCTCCGGTCTCTGGCAATTCAAAGGCTGCGGCAGGCTCGCAAAGGTTGACTGCTGTAATCTTCCTCCCCTTGTCATTGGAATGGGTAAAAGTAACACCATTATGTTCAAGCCCGTCCAGGGAACCAAACCAGCAGCTATCTCCTTCCAGGGGGAGTTCTATGATGGTGTACTTCTCCCCATCCTTCCAGTCCCAAGGCTCATCAGTTGGCTGCCAGCCCTCTGTTTCCGCAGGCATACCGTCTTCTGTATCCCCCGTATTTCCTGCACCGGCTTCCCATTTCCACTTCACCATATCCTTCAAAACTACTGTGGATGACTGGCTTCTGTCCTTTTCTACTACTACATCTGCACAAGTAAATTCTCTCCCGTTATTTTCCAGTATCTGCGCCAGCTCTTTGTTGGTGAAATTTTCCTTCAGGCTGATACCTGTCCCTTCGTAAATCAGGAAACGGAAAACCATATCCGACTCAGCCTTTACTTCATTTCCATCCTCATCTTTCAGCTCTTTTATCAGCCTGGGCACATCCGGCAGACGAACGCCTACCTTTAGCGGTGTCGATTCCAGGCTGTCGCCAACCGTCTTCAGCTTATACTGATAGCCAAAGCCGTTCCATGCCGTTTCCCCAGGCATCGGGGCATTTTCACCTTCCGAAGATATCTGCCCGGTAAACTTCACCTCCACACTGGATTCTAGCGGAATCAGGTCTGCATTCCCTTCCTCCTCATCCAGAATCATAACGCGGAAAGAACGTATTTCACTCCTGTCTTTCTCTAAATCAAGATTCCATCCATCACTACCTGTTCCGTTCCAGTCCGATGCCTCAAATTCTGTCTTGCTGCTATACTGCAGTTGGTATTGACCCTCGTCCAGCTTCACGGCATCTTTCCCCGTTTCCTTAACCCATACTTCAAACTGGGGGGCTTCTGCCAAATCTACCCGGAATTCACTGAATCTCGGCTCATCCTCCGTAAACGGGTTATGGTCACCCACCTGGGGCAGGCTGTCAATCAGTATCAGCTTCTCCATGGCTTTTTTGTTGGTATTATCCACTGTCAGGGTATAACGGAATAAGCTCTCCCTACCCTGCAGGAGGATGTAATTCTTTTCATCGTTGGAAGTCGCCTGGTTTTTCTCATTCCCGACCTCCTCCACCTTTTTCTCCGAACGGGTGTTAAACCCATAGGCTATCTGTACTCTCGCACTGTTTCGCACGGAAGGCTTTCCATGGAATTCATCCATATGGTTTCCCTGGCTGACCAAGTCGCCATTGTACTGCTGTAGCTGAGGTGTAATATAGCATCTGTTGAAATAAGTCTTATTTTTATGGTCATCAATACTGTTTTTGGTAGATAAGGACAAAGCAGCGCTGCCCCCGGCGGGGATGCCCATCCCATTTCCTTTACAACGAATAATCAGCTCCGCTCCCCCTTTTTCATCGGAAAGGCTTACCTCATATCTCCAGTTTTTAGTTTTTCCGCTTTCTCTTATGCCAAGCACTATCTCAGCAACATCCCCCTCTCGAATCTCTACCTCCATTACTCTCCCGTCCAGTGTTTTCCCATTTAGTGTCCAATTACCCCATGACCACCTCAGACCTCCCACTGTTTTACTGTCAAACTTCTTTAAGGACATATGTGTTCCGTCTTCTGTTATCTCGCAGTTTGTTATTTCAAACAAATCGCCGTATATTTTCATGATTTTCGGTTTGGTATAATTAATCTCGTATTTCACAATTCCCGTATATCCATAGGGAGATTCCATGGCATCCGTCAACGTATAATCAATCAGTGTCTCCCTTCCGCCATTGCTTACTTCCACCTTCCAGTTGACAATGTCCGACGCTCTGGCATAACCCTCGTACGGTTTGGTTATACCAGCCGCAGTGATACTTTCCACACTTTTCGTAATCCCGGGAATAATTTCCCCTCTTTTTATATGCACATCCGAAACCAGCCACTGCGTTCCTTCCTCACTTCCGGCAAAGCCCAGTTCCTCCGCCTCCTGGTTCATCATAAGAGAGCAATCCCCATCATTTCTCATTGATTTATCATTTTTATTTTCCGGGCCCAAGGCTTTCACATCCGCTACCTTAAGCTTTTCCCCTGCCACATTATAATACGGCATCGCAATGCTATTGATTGCAACATCATCCGTATCCGCATAGTCGCCCGGGGTACAGGTATAAGTAATAGTTATCGCCTCTTTCGGAGCCAGATAATATTTCCCATGACTTTCATCATACTTTATATAATCATCATCACCAGCCTTTCCACTCAGCGCAATGCTTATCTTACCGCTGCCCAGCTCCTTTACTTCACAAATCGCCCTAACCAATTTAGGTGTTATTTCTTTTCCCTCAGCATCCGTCAAATGGACTTGGTCATACTTTTGAGTCCCTCGCCACAAAGTATAAGCACTCTCAAAAGCAAACCCTCTTGGCAGTTGGTCCTGCAATTCGTTCAGATACAGTTTGGTATACCCATCGTTATAAATAATTGTATAATATTTGACTTTATGTTCCTCTGCATCTTTATTTGAATAATAAAACCGGCTCTGCTCATCGGTAATCTCCAAAGATGTTACATCAGTATATACCACCCCTTTCTGCAAATATGCTTTCGCATCTGCAGCCAGTTCATGGGTGACCTTATCCCACAGCTTATAGCACCAGAAGGTATTCTCCACAAGGCTTCCGCCATATTCTTTAGCGTATTCTTCCCAGGCATCCCCCTCTGGCCAGGTCAGCATTACATAAATATAAATGCTTTCGTTCATTCCCAATGACAGTTTAAAATCCTCACCCCATATAATGCGGTATCTGCCGTCCTCATCTTTCGCAATATGCCAGTCATCTCCGCCTTCCAGCCTATAGGCATTATCTCCTGCATCGTAATAACTGATTGCTACATCTTTCTTCGTCCATTCAAAGCCCTTGGCCTGTGGGAGGATATCATAAATATCAGAGCCGTTTATCACTCTGGGCATTCCGATATTCTCTATTTTCAGCCGATATAAGGAGGTATCCCCTTCTCTAACTGCCGAATGTTCTTCCAGCACATCGTCTTCCGGCCGCTTCGTTTCCCCTTGGGCAATGACAATCATTTTTTCAATCACAGCGTTTGTACCGCGTATCCCTACCGGGCTGTACAGCCGGTGGCTTTGATGGTCATTCAGCCAGCTTTCATTAGAAAGGGTAAAGCTCCCCCCTTCATTCCCCTGCTCCGGAGAATCCCCTTCCTCTTCCGAAACGGATAGAATATATGCTTCATAATTCACTTCCTCCGTTCCAGTATCCTCAATATTTGTCAGATACCAGCGTATCATGGTATCCAGGCTTCCGCCATTCTGTTCTGTTACGGTAACGCTGTCCGCCAGATGATACGTTGAGCCGTCTGTTGAGAAGTTGCCAAGCGTCACCTTCTCGTACACCCCTTTTTCGGAAAGTAAATAGTACGTGTTCTCATTTACCACCTTTTCTTCCAAACCACGCCCGGATAAATGCTTATTCGCATCTATTTTCGGTGCCAGCAGCGCCTGTGCCCCCTGCATCCTGTCTACCAGCGGCACAATACCGCGCAGAGGGTTTTCCCTATGATAAACCGCCAATACATAAGTCACCACATCCCCGGGAACTACCGTATCTTTTTTGGTATCCATATCCTGCCCATTCCGTTTTATCCCTTTATGTAACGTATAATCACGAACTGTCCACTGCTTGGTATATCTGTCGGGCTTGTGGTCCTCTTTACCGGAACACATTTCTTTTCCCTCGTACCATCCTTTAGCAAAATTTGTATCCAGGTCGAACTTCTCCTCACTCCTTTGCGCAAGCACATCCTGCTCCAGCAACATAAAGCTGTCTTTTATTGTTACCGGTATATGGAGGGACTTTACATATCCACTGTACAGCACAAAGTCCTGAAGTTCCCAGGTCACCGTATACTGTGCGCTCCTTGTTATGATATAGCCCGCTTTTTCCAGGGCACTGCTAATATCCGCCGCATCATTTATCACCTCTGTATATTCATTACCGCCGGAAACAATTTTCAGGCTGCCCTTGCCGCCCTCCTCCACCTTTTCCCATAAAAAGGTCAGTTCGGCAGATGCCGTTTTGTCCGGGTCTTTTCCCATATCTTCGCCCGTCTTATACTCATATTCCGTACCTATTCCCGTATCCTGCCAGGTTAACGTATAAGTCTTCCCATCCGTCCCCGTCACCTGTTTCCCTGGATAGTACTCTGCCCCTGCTGCATCCCCGCTGCACAGGACTGCATTGCTGATTTTAATCTCCAGGCTTTTCACCCATGACATGCCTTCCGCCTCCTGGAACATGGTCTGCATATCTACGGGCCTGATGTATAAATAATCGCTCAGCTTATCATCCACTTTATCAAGCGATGTATATGGAAAGGCTCCGCTGTTTTTCAGGGCTATCGTATACTGGTAATTATCCCCCCAGCCCTTTACCCCTTTATAATCTGAAGTTTTCTCCATTTCACAGTTTGCCGCCTTTGATTGTATCTGTGCTGTAGCCTGGGCATTACATATCCTATCGCCGGAATGGGTAAAGTGCTGTACCACCTCTACTTCATTGACAACATCATAAGTACCGGGGGAATTCTCCCCGCCCTCCGGAATATCCACCTGGATTACCTCATCCCCAAAATAAATTTTCATGTCTTTGGAGGGCATTTCCGCACCCGTATTATTGTTTCTTACCGTCCATCTAATTTTCAGGAGCTTTTTCCCATTCACTTCTTCCACAACAAGAGACTTATATTCCATACTACCGCTTAATTTACAAAGCTCATAAGCTGTATTTCCGATATCGACATATATAGTATTCCTAAACCCGTCAAAATAAAAGTCACCGTTTTCCAGCGCATCCAGCACTTCGTCCCTCCACCGCATTCCATCGGGCAAAATCAACGTATCTGTAAAATCAGCACTAAGCATATAATCTTTCCCTACTTCTTGCAGCGTATCGCCATCCCGGTTTATATTCATAGTGATTTGATAGGCCAGGGAGCGCAGATATAGGCTTCCCTCATCTTTCCCATTCCCTTCAATAGAAGGGCGTGTTTTGCTATCCGTATACCAAGACTTCTCTACCTTAAATTCATCCGCCTTGGTAATCCAGCTTACCTCATGGTATCTCCCCCCATCGCCTGTTATTCCCTTACCCAGCGCTTCTTTCTCCGCATCCGTCAGGAGAACCGGCCAGATTTTCACCTTACCGCCCCCCGATTCATGGGATGGATACCATGATGGAAGATGAATACTCAGGGAAGCCCCTGGTTTCGGCCTTGGTATTTCGTAATAATAAGTAAAAGGCTCCTCCGCTTTATATAACCTGACTACATAGCTATTGCCTTTGTCATCTACAAACGTAGACTCGTAATCCCCGCTGGAATTCGCTTCTCCATACCGGGTAATCCCATCACCATTTTCAAAGGAAAAATAACACCTTGCCACCGTATAATCCGTCTCATTCAATTCGCCGTTCATGTTAATGACTGTAAGTGCCTGCTCCCCGGTATACAATTGAGGCCATTCTCCAACAGCAGCAGCCTCTTTCTCGGTATTCATAGTTAACAGGCCCATATTAATCGATATTGTACCATTATCCAGTACAAGGCTTTCCCCTTCCAAGCCGGTATTATAAAATGCAAGGGGGCCTATCTGAGCCGCCTTAAACAATGCACAGACTTTATCCACGGCAGTTTCCCCATTAACGGACTCCAGGCTGGGGCAGTTGCCACAGCTATAATCCGGCAACGCTGCAATATCCTCCGGTTTTTCAAACCAAAGGCTTCTAAGCCCCTCAGCCGTTCTCAGGGCATCCTTCTCCACAGCGGACACCACACAGTCTCCCCCTTCTTTCCCAGGAATCCGCCCCTTTATCACATATTCCTCCAGCCCTGCAGGCACATAGGCAAGCGAAGCCGTTTGCCCATCCAACAGGTATAATGCCCCGTTTTTATCGGCATAGTAGTCCCCAGGGCTGAGTTCCCTTTTCGAGGGGCGTCCCAGAGCCATGCGGCCGTTTATGCTGAAATGGCCCTCCCCCACAAAGGAAACATCCGCCGATTTCCACCATGACAGTACCGCCTCACTTAATACATCCACACTTTCACAGTATACCGTCACCTTCCGGATATTGGAAGAATCTATCCCCAACCCCTGCGCCTGGTTTAAATTCCCAGACTTTAAGACAATTCTTTCTAAAGCATTGCAGTCCAGGAATACATCCACGCCTAACGAAACAAGATTCTCCCCAAATACAAATTCCTCCAGACTTCCACACCCTCCAAACGCCAATCTTCCTATAGAGGTTACCCCTTCCGGAAGATTTATAGCAGACAGTCTGCTACAGTTCCTAAATGCAAGGTCACCTATCTCTGTCAGGCTTTCCGGAAGCTGGACATTCGACAAACTAGTACAACCGACAAATGTAGAGTTTTCTATTCTGGTTATTCCCTCTGGAATTTTTATATTAGTCAGGTCCTCACAGTCCGCAAATGCGTTACCTCCAATCTGCGTTATACTTTCCGGCAAGTTTATATAGCTCAGATTAGTACATTCATAGAATGCGCTTGAATCTATTACAGAGATTCCCTCCGGCAGAATTATCCTGGTCAGCCCAATACATCCAGAAAATGCACTACTACCTATTTCATCTATTCCATCAGGAAGGTTGACACTTTTCAACTCCCGGCAATTTTTAAATGTACCTGAGCTTATTTTTTTCACTTTTACTGGAATATCTATACTGGTCAATGCACTACAATTCCAAAATGCAGATTGGCCAATCTCCGATATATTGCCAGGCAGATTAATATTCACTAGCTTACTGCATCCATTAAATGCATCATCCTGTATTACTTCCATGCTTTCCGGAAGGCTTACGTTTGTCAGCGCACTACAATTCTGAAATGCAGATTGGCCAATCCCCTTAATGCCCTCTAGGAGTTCCACCTCGCTTATTTGAGCACACCCATAAAACGCATATGCACCAATCCTCTCCAGCCCTTCCACTTTTATCGACTTTATCTGTTCCTTATAATTACTCCATGGTGCTGGGTTTTTAGAAGTATAATCCGGCATTTCCGTTGCCGTAATCGTTAACAGGCCATCGTCATACAACTGCCACCCGTCCCCAGATACCACTATGCCATCTGCAATAGCCATAATTTCCGCCCCATAGCAGGCATCTGTATGGGTATGCTCTTCCAGGCCGCAAATGGGCTGGCATTCCGTATTCTGCCCATCTTCGCCGGCCGCTCCGTTTTCTGTTCCCTGTTCCGTTCCCCCGGCCGCTCCATTTCCTGTTCCCTGTTCCGTTCCCCCGGCCGCTCCGTTTTCTCCTGAAACCGGTTTCTCTATGTAGCAGCCATCCCCATGGACATGGCTATTAGGGTCATACTCCTCTTTCCCACACACCAATCGGCTTTCTTCTTCATAACAGCCTTCCGTATGGGTATGCCCTGCCATCTCTTCCTGACCACAGGCCAGTTCCTTCTTCTCTGTGTAGCAGCCATCCCCATGGGCATGCCCTTCCGTTTCCTCCTGGCCGCAGACCAGCTTATCCTCGCTGCTGTAACAAGCATCACTGTGGCTGTGGCCTTCCGCTTCCTCCTGGCCACAGATTATCCCGCCGTTTCCATCATAGCAGCCGTCCCCATGGGTATGCCCTGCTGCTTCTTCCTGACCACATGACAGGCTCGTCTCCGCCTGGTAACAGGAAGCATCATGGACATGGCCTGCCGCCTCTTCCTGGCCACAGGTTAACTCCATAGTTGTGGTATAGCATTCTTCTGTATGGGCATGTCCGCCGGCCCCTTCACCCTGCTCACAGATTAATTTCTTTTCCGTTTCATAGCATCCTTCTGCATGGGCATGGGCTTCCTTCCCCTCGAAAGGGCACGCCAGCACTTTTTCCGTTGCGCCTTCCGTCCCTTCCGTTTTCCCTTCCTCACTTTCTGTTTCCCCGTCCGTTCCCGTCTCCGGCGCCGGGTAACATTCTTCCGTATGTACATGCTCTTCCAGCCCACAGACCAGCTCCCTTTCCAACGTAAAGCCAGGCAGGGCCATTCGATATCCGGCCGCCGTTACCGCCAGCACACCGATAAGCACTACTGCATATTTTCCCTTCTTCCGTAAGAAACCTGACGCTTTTTCCAAGATTGAAGTCCCCATAGGAATACCCCCTTCTAAAATAAATTTAATCTTTTTGCTGCTTTCTTTTGCTTTATCCTCTGTTTCAATACCTCTTTCGCTGTTTTGCCGTTCCTGTTCATTCCACCAGCCCTATCCTGCCTACCGGCCAGATATGGAGCAACACTTTCCCAATCAACTGCCCCTCTGGCACACATCCGACAGAAGAGCTCCTGCTGTCTGCCGAAACCCCCCGATGGTCTCCCAGAACAAACAGTTCCCCCTCTGGAATCCGGAAAGGGAAACTGATATCACAGCCCCCATATGCCGGGGTATTTACATATGGCTCCTCCAGCAGACTGCCATCTATGTACACTTTTCCATCTTTGTCTATATCCACCTGTTCTCCTGGCAGGGCAATGACCCGTTTCACAAGTATCTTTTGATTGCTGTAAAATGCTATGACATCCCCCCTTTTGGGTTTTACATACTTTACAGCTACTACAAAATCCCCTTCATAAAGCGCTGGTGTCATGCTGGAGCCATAAATCTGGAGCACCGGCATAATCAGCGTTTCCAGCAATATAGCCAACGCCGCTAAAATTGCCACCATACCGACGCCATTAGAAAAGACCTTCCGCAAAATACGCTTCCATCTTTCTGACGTCCTGTTTCCAGATTTTCCCGACATAATGCAGCCGGCTTCCTGCTCTTCCCCTGCTGCATTGGGTGTAGCCTGCTCGGCTTCCTGCCCTTCCCCTGCCGCACTGGGTATAACCTGCTCCGCTTCCTGCTCTTCTCCCAATTCCTCCCCTGTCATTCTCCAGCCTTCCCTTCTGTTCTGGATTGTTATCATGTTTATTCAAAGACTTGTATTCACGCTGTGCCTTAAATGCCTTATGGTCAGATACCGCATTCTGTCTAC
>QXWV01000294.1 GCA_009911195.1 Lachnospiraceae bacterium
TCACTTTCACTATGATATTTTATTCTGTTTGTATCTGTCTTTCCCCCTTGGTCGGGAATCTCGGTTTGCAATTCACGGATACTGGCCGTGTAAGCATATTACCTCTTATTTCTCCGCTTTCCAAGTGATTTCCGTTATCAGTCCGCCCGGCCGGCCTGCGGGAAAAAGCAGACCGCCACATATGGCGGATGAAGGCCATAGTGCGGCGGTTTGTCTTTTGTAGGGTTCCTTTCTTACTGCTCCTTATCCTATGTAACTTAAGGTTTATTTCTCTTTGACATATACCCAAATACTTTTAATCTGCGTTTCAATTTCGCTGAATATCCATCTCCTGCCGCTCCTTGCCACACAGTTAGGATCGTTTACCATAAATCCCTCGTTATCATACCCATATATGACAATATAGTGACCGGATATTGTGAAATCCCCTTTCCCCATAGCACATATGATGATTCCACCATTATCAAGCACTGCCCTCATATTATTTGCAGCCCGGCTTATGGATGAGACTTTAATGCCGTACAGCTTTGGTACATCCTCCATCAAAGCCCATGATGTGCCGGTTCCTTCCACATAATATCCATTTTTCATACTGTATGCAGCGATACTGTCCGGAGTATGCGTTACATCTCTGGTCAGATAGAACAATACCATAGACAAGCACGTTGGTCCGCAGCCTGCCAGCCCGATACAGCTATCCCCATAGGACTCATACCCCCAGCGCCTGTCCCATTGGAGGAACAGTGGAAATTCCTGCTCTTTTTCAGATGCAGTAATTCCCCCTGTCACTCCGTTCCGGTCAGGATACCCGGAAACAAAATCCGCCATTTCCGGATTATTTGCCAACGTTGCAAGCAGCTCCTTCGGATACTGGGAATGATTTTGACAGATCCCTTCTATCAGGGAGCTGGTCTGCCCCAACTCACCCAGCCGCTGCAAGACTTCCGCTTCCGTGCTTTCTATAGGCTTTCCGACTTCCCATGTATCAAGGTTGCCAACATAATCTACATCATTCAATTTATCTGGTGACTGCGCATCTGCGCTGGTCTGTGCCATCCCATACTGCTGTATCTCTAGCCGCTGCAATTCCATCTGCATTTCTTCCAGACGGGCATAGATATTTCTGATACAGAACGCAATCACAACCAAAACCGCCACTCTGACTAATAGCGATATCCACCTTATCTGCTGTTTTTTTCTTCTGCTCTCCATCTGCTGCCTGTTCATCCTGACATTCCTGCCGCCTGCTACCATCCATGTTCCTCACAATCGTATCTAATTTTCTCCGCTGCCTGTGTCGTCTGCGATTTTCCCTTTCTTTAACCGCAGGACGATATCCGCCTGCTCTGCCAGTTCCCTGCTGTGGGTAACTACAACCACACATTTTTCCTGTTCATGAGCCAGTTTCTGAAAAATGGATATAATCTCATTCGCAGTATCCTCGTCCAGATTTCCTGTCGGCTCATCAGCTAACAGAATGGGCGCCTTGCTCGCCAATGCCCTTGCAATGGCTACCCTCTGCTGCTGACCTCCGGACAACTGCATCACATTTCTTTTCCGCTGTGCTTCATCAATGCCCATCTGTGCCAGCAATTCCTCCGCATCGGCTTTCCCGCCAAGTTTTACATTCTCAACGGGTGTAAGGTAATCAATCAGATTATAATTTTGAAAAACCAGAGAAATATTATCCCTCCTATGTGCATTCAGCCCTTTTTGTAAAATATCTTCCCCGGCAACGCAGACGGTTCCGTCAACCGGTACATCCAGTCCCGCCAGCAAGGATAGCAGCGTTGTTTTTCCCGAACCACTGGAACCTAAAACAGCATACATCACACCTTTTTTAAATTCATAAGAGACATGATCCAGAATCGTTTTATCCCTTTGTGATTTATAATAATATGAAACATCCTTTAACTCTAACATACAGCCTCCTTTAACTCATCTTGCTTAAAATTTCTTTTGGTTTCTGTATTACCACAAATATGCAGGATGAAGAAACCGCAACGAAGATCACACCCAGTATGGAACTTGCCGACAGCAGGATCACTTTTCCCGTCACTTTGGTTTCGACACCCATGACCTCTGTTTCGTATTCTGCCACTCCTGCACCTCCCGTCATGCCCTCATCCGCTTTCCTCTGTTCTTCCTCCTGTTTTACCTGATAACCTACCAGATAGTCCGCAATACTCTTTGACAGGGCCGGTGCGCATATGGTCGCCAGCATAAAAGATATGCACCCTATCAGAATTCCTTCCATCATCATCTGGGCTATAATTGCAGCCTTACTTTTCCCGATTGCCAGAAAAATGCCGATTTCATGTACCCTGCCTTTCAGCCAGAACAGAAATACAAGAAAAATGATGACCACACCTGAAACAGCAACCAATATAAGTATAATGGAACTCATTTCATCCAAATCCCCAAAGTTTTCTGCCATCGTATCACTCATTCCGGTATTATCAATGAAATCATAACGCTTCCAGTTAATGTCAGCTTTCTTGATCTGCTCCTTTACCGTATCATATTCATCCACATTCTCTACCCAGAATGTCGCATACTGGTATAATGGATCTCCTTCGCATCCCTGTGGCTTTTCCGGAAAACGCAGATCTGTCATGATGATATTCTCGCTCCGGTAACTGTCCCCATACATGATCGGTGTTATTTTATGGATCGTATCATAAATCCCGACTATTTCCGCACGATAGACTTTAGATGTTTCACGATCTTTGCGGCTGTTAAACTCCAGCTTATCACCAACCGTCAGCCCGTTTAGTTCTGCCAGTTCCCTTGATATGACGCATACATCCTTATCCTCCGGCGTGATCATACGCCCCTCATTTACTTCTATATTCCCATTCCATACATCAAAATCCAGCCGCATATCCATATTCCCGCGCAAGGACACTCCCAGAAGGTCTGAATGCTGGTCTACATCCGGGTCTTCAATGCGTGCAAAATTTACAGGGTTGACTACTATGTTTGCCGTAGTAATATTATATTCCGCAATCCCTTCCTGCCCTGCAAGCGTTTCAATGTCCTCCATCTGCAGGGTTTCAAAAGAATTATCATGCCAAATCATCCAATCCCCGGATTCAAGCTGTTCTATATGCGATCCGTCCACACTCCCATTCTGGCCTCCTAATTTCTCTATTGCTTCAGCCGTCCTGTCATGCCTGTCTGCTTCATTTTCTTCCATCCTGAAAGATGCCCCAAGCGCCTGCTTTCCCTCTGTCTGTGTCTGTACATTCGCTGATTTGCACGCCCATCCGGCATAGATTAGGCAGGATGTCACGAACACAATGCTTAAAAGCAGAATCGTCTTTGCCTTTTTCCGAACCAGACAGCGTATACTTAAACTTAAAATGCTCATGTTATCCCTCCATTTCTGACAAAATTTCTTTTACAGGCTTTTTCATATACGGGAAAATGGCAATTACTGTCAACACTACAGCACCTGCCAGACCAAGGCATAGAACCAGTAACATCCAGCCAGATGATAATTCCGGCGTCATGCTGCCCTCCTGCATGATAGCCAGGCTGTTGCTGATTTGCGGCAATAGGAACTTTACCGCCATCCCTGCCCCGGCAAATGCAAGGGAGTAAATGATCATTTCTTCCAGCACCATTTGTGATAATATATCCTTTTTGGATATACCAAGGCTGATAAGGACGGCAATCTCTGTTTTCCGGTTCCGCATCCACATGGCAAGCAAAAGGCCGGTTATGAGACTGCCTGCAGCCACAGTCAAAATGAAGATCAACAATGTAATTCTGCCTGTCTGCCCGATCATCATTTTTAATTTTTGGAAGGTGCGGTCTGTTATCCCTATTGCCGCCCTGCCCTGATACATTTTTTCCAGCGTTTCTTTTGTTTCTATAAGCTGCTCCGGATCATTCACATACACCGCCACATTTATAAAACTGTTTCCACCGGACAGCCTATTTACAAAATCTGCCGTTCCATAAATCTGATTTTCAATGCGGTTCACTGTCCTCACATTTTCAGTCTGGCTCCGTTCCATTCCTGACAGAAACAGCCCGGTAACCACCGTTTCCTGCCCACTCCCATCCGTTGTTTCAAATATAATTTTATCGCCTGGCTGAATCCCGTTATGCTCGGCCAGGAACTGGCTGACCACAACTTCATCGCTTTCCTGTGGATAATCCCCCTCTGTAAGCCGGTATACTTTATCCGCAAACGGGCTGTCATTCTCCAGTTTATCGTATCCATGAATACAAAACATATCTTCAGAACCTTCACTGCCCGCAACGGGGATACAGGTTGTAGAAACAGCCTGTATTTCCGATATGCGGTTGAGCCGGTTTACATTCGGAACATCTTTTATCGCCTGCATATCCGTTTCCCCAAAAGGCCGGTTTACATCCATGCTCTCCAATATTATTTTGCTCTCTGCATTCTTCCGAAGTTCTTCTGCCAGCCCTAAAGATACTTTCCGTATTCCCAATGTGCCTAAAACCATGCTGTTAATGACCAGAAACAGCAACAGCAATAATACAGACTTCATCTTTTTTCTCCGGATATAGCAGAGCGCTCTTTCCAAACAACCCATCCTGACCTCCTACTGCCACCTTATGATAACAACCTTGTCAGCAATCCATTGTTTATCATCCTGACTGGTGCCGAATATATTCACATCCGTTTCTTTCTTGATACTGTTTTTGTCAGTGTCCTCTCTCGAAATTTCTGTCTGCGATCCCATGCTGAAATATACAACCTGAAAAATAACATCATCCGCATAAGTTATATGAATGTTAGTTTCTTCCGATTCATATCCCGGAGCTGCAATACCTCCCTCCATTGAGCCATCCTCATTTATGATCAGTGTCCGAGGTGTTATGGTGCATCCCGCATCTGAAAAATCAACAACGCGCCCACTCAGATTCGCCCCGTCATAAAACGCCCCTTCTTCTTTGCTGCTCTCCGTAATCACACTACTGCTTTCTGCAACGTTACCAGCCATGTCATCCTGACTGCCCTCTGCCTCGTTTCTGCCGTTTTCTCCATCTGTTACAATATCTCCGCTATAATCACTCCCATTTGCCATATGTACATCCGACAGATCCGGCTGCTCATTTTCCTTTCCTGCACATCCCGTCATGCCCATACACAAAACTGTGAATAAACAAAGAACTCCTGCTGCTTTCAACATCTTTCTTTTCATCTTCTATACCTCTTTTCATTTATTTGGCTTTTTGCCTGTTCAAAGAATAGCATCCGTCTATCCTAAAAATCTCCTATTTCACCAACCAATATTAAGGATTTTTTAGAAGATTTTTAGGAATTGTTTTGCTATACTTAATGCATAAATAAATGAATTGGAGATTGTTAATATGAAAATCTTATTATTAGAGGATGACAAATACCTTTGTGATAATATGAAACAACAGCTTACAAAAGAGGGATACATTGTTGATGCCTGCAATGACGGGGAAGAAGGTTTCTTACTTGCCTTAGACCAGAGAGGCGGTTATGATCTGGCTGTTATTGACCGTATGCTCCCCGTTGTAGACGGTCTTTCCATTATAAAAGCAATGCGGAATAAAAAAATGCAGATTCCCATCATCATAATAACCGGGATGTCTGAATTGCAGGACAAAATTGAAGGATTAGACAACGGTGCCGATGATTACCTTACAAAGCCCTTCCATATCAGTGAATTATCCGCACGGATCAGGGCCTTAACACGCAGGCCGGCTGTTCTTGCGGAAAAAAGCTGCCTTTCTTTCCATGACCTTTCCCTTGACATTTCAAAAAGACAGCTTGCATGTAAAAGTAATCATCTGGCTCTGACACCGACAGAGTTTCACTTAATGGGTATTTTTCTTGAAAAGCCGGAGATTGTGCTTACCAGAGAACAGCTTATACAAAAGGTTTGGGAAACGGATACCGCCGTTGAATCAAAAAATTTAGATAACTATATCTATTTTTTACGCAAACGGCTCCGCACCGTTGGGAGCGAATGTGTCCTTTCCTCTGTCTATGGCTCCGGATTTATATTGGAGGTAAAGCATGATACAAAGTCTTAAAAGGAATCTTTATGTTTTGCTGATCAGTTCTCTCATGTTCATCTTTTCTATCGTATTTTTTCTGATGATCCATGAAAACATAAAGACAAAGAAGAATTCGGAACTGGCTTACTTTAACAGAATGGCGACCACCCTTATCCTCCAATTAGAACATGAATCTGACTATCGGACATGCCTGGAGCTTTATGAAGGAAAACGGGATATGTACTTTCAGCTTTTATCTGATACCGGGCATTCTCTTTACCAGAGTGAATATATAAAAAACAATACGGATATCATTGATACCTTTTTGACCATATTGCTGGATACAGAAGGAGATTTTACCTATAACCCTTCCCGTCTGGAAGACAATTATTACAGCAGGCAAAGCGGCACTTATACAATCCAAGCCATAAATGGGAAAAAACATTATTGTGCAAGTTCCCTAATCGTAACAGACCATAATGCCATATATACAGTTGTAGTCGTGAAAGAATGTTCCAGCTTTGCCGCATTGTTAAAACCGGAATTGGGTTATTATTTTTGCATATGGTGTGGTGTTCTTGCTTCCATTGTCTTCCTTTCCAAAATACTGGTCAAAAAAGCCGTTAGCCCCACCGAAAAAGCCATGCAGAGCCAGAAAGACTTTATTGCTGCTGTTTCGCACGAATGCAAAGCTCCATTGGCATCAATCCTTTCCTCTGCTGAAATGATTGAATCTGTACCGGGTGTCCCAGATACCATTAAAAATCATGTACAGATGATTGATTCAGAGGTATCACGGATGTCAAGACTTATTCAGGACCTGCTCCTGCTCTCATCCCTTGATGCCGGAAACTGGTCTCTTCACATGGATGAGATCAATATTGATACGTTACTGATAAACCTTTATACAAAATTTGAACAGATTTGCAGGAAAAAAAATATACTACTGGAGCTTCATATACCAGATGAATGCTGTCCGCCGCTTTATTCTGATGCAGACCGATTAAACCAGATTATCAGTATTTTTCTTGATAATGCCATTTCATACTCTCCACCTGATTCCGAAATTTCATTAAATGCATCAGCAGGAAAAAATGAATTGATAATTACAATTATTGATCATGGAATGGGAATCAGTGACAAGGATAAACCTTTTATATTTAACCGCTTCTATCAATGTGATAAATCCCGTACCAAAAGAGAACATTTTGGACTCGGACTTAGTATTGCAAATGAATTAGTCAGTAAACTGAACGGACGAATCCGGCTATTTGATACCACTGGCGGCGGATGCACTTTCAAAATATTTCTTCCCTTAAAATAATGCTCATGTACGATAAAGAAGCAAGCAACCGAAAACAAGAGATAGACCGCCAGCACCACACTATTCCGAACCAAAGAAATCAAAGACCAAAAGACAAGCATTGTGGAAATGTGCATAACAGGCTATGGAATCATGGATAACTCTATTCACAGGACATGGAAAAGCTAAAGTGCAGCTTTCCCACGTCCTGCAAATAGAGTTACCCACAATCCCATGAGATAGCCAGTTATACACATTACGGCACAATGCCGACTACTACGGAATTTTTCTCATTCATACATTTTCAATATATTTATTTGCGACAGATAACAAATAAGTGTATCATACTATCCATACAGTACCAAAAATAAGAGGAAGTGTCGGAAAACATTTGCTAAATTTAAAAGTTGTTCCAAAAATGCAGATATTGGAACGCCATAAATATTCGTGGAAACTTGAACAAAAAGACAGTTTTCGATTAGTAGGAAAAAGTATTATTGTGTCTTGCGAGAATAATCTTCATTTCAAAAAAATACCAGAATTTTGGAATGAATGTCAACGTAATGGTATCTTTGCAAAATTAGTTTCGATAGATACTGCTACCACCAAAGGAATATTTGGTCTATTTGGCACTTATGATGAACAGCTAAATGAAATTGAATATTCTATTATGACTATATCCAATCAAAAATTGCCACAAGGCTTTATTGAAATCAATATTCCAACTGCTACATGGGCAATTTTTGATTGTAGAGGTTCCGTTCCGCAAGCAATACAAAAAGGTTGGCAATACCTTAATGAAGAATGGCTTGTCAAATATCCGTTTGAACATGCACAATGCCCGGAAATAGAATGGTATAGCAATGGAAATGTATATGATAACGACTATTTAAGCCAAATATGGATACCGATTAAGCATTCCTATAGAGAATGAAAATTGAACTTTGACAAAATAAAATCTCCCCGTATGATGTATATGAGTTTCGCGAC
>QXWV01000295.1 GCA_009911195.1 Lachnospiraceae bacterium
ACACACCAATCCCACTGCTGCTTTTCCCCGGAATCCCCTTCTGCGGATATCCGGCGTAATATAAAATACAAAAATCCATTGTATCATTCTGCCTGAAATATCCCTGTGGTTTAAGTCTCCGGGGAATCCCCCTGTTCCCCCGGAATTCTCCCAAAAAGTCCTACGTCCTTTAATCGGCATAGGTTCCCGTTGGTGAGAAAAAATTCACCACCCTCCTCCACTGGTATCAGATCCATGCTTTCCAGCCGCCGTATATCATTCGGACACATGAATCCGTTCTGGATGCCGATGGAATAACCTTTCATCCTGCTTTCATAATCACCCCGGAGAAGGCCGTCCACGTTCATCTTCACGAAATACTCCTTCTTCTCCTGCGGAAGGAACAAGGCTTTCTGTATGGACTGCTCCCACCGGATCACCCACGGGTCTAAGGTGTATTTCACGAATTCCAAAGACTGCTGCTCGATATTGGAAAAGCTGCTCTTATCCAAATCCCCCACCATGTGCGGCGGGATGCGGTACAGCCGCGCGATCTCGTCTATCTGGAACTTCCGCGTCTCCAAAAACTGTGCTTCCTCCGGGGGAATCCCGATCTGCTGGTACTTCATGCCCTCCTCCAAAACGGCGACCTTCCCGGCATTCCTGGAGCCGCCATAAACAGCGTGCCAGCTCTCCCTTACCCTTGCCGGGTCTTTCAGTACCCCCGGATGCTCCAGCACCCCGCCCGGTGTGGCCCCGTTCTCGAAAAAGGACGCACCGTATTCCTCACAGGCAAGCGTCATGCCCACCGCGTTCTTTGCCATAGCAATGGGTGAATACCCCACCAGCCCGTCAAAGCCAAGCCCCGGTATGTGCAGCACATCCTCCGGCTTAAGGCGCACACGCCCGTATTCATTAAAATTCGGGTTCTCATCAGTGTTCCGGGTGTAAGTGTAGAAAAGCCGCCCATGCCCGTCACGGTCAACCTCCATCTTGTCCGGCAAAAGCGGGTACAGCGAAAGCACCCTGCCGCTCCCATCCCGGATGACCTGCGCGTAGGCATTGCCCCATATGAGCAGGTGGCTCATGAGCGTCTCCCGGAACACGAAGGAAGTCATCTCCGGGTTCGGCTCGTCATGGAGAAGGTAATATAATGGGTGGTCATACACACGCTCTTTTCCCGTCTCTGTATAGCGGTACACATGGATTGGCAAAGACGCAATGGCCTCCGCCAGTATCCGCACACAGGAATAGACCGCCGTGGTCTGCATGGCGGTACGCTCGTTGACATTCTTTCCGCTGGTGCTTCTCCCAAAGAAAAAGGAATAAGCCGAACCGCCGTAGCTGTCCTTTGGCTTATCCCTCGCACCATGATTTCCAAAAATGGATGGTAGTTTCATAGGCACCTCCCTACATCAAATTGTCAGAATCCCTCTTTCATCATATACGCTGCCCGTGCTGATGCCGCTGTTCCGTATCGCCCGGTCTAATCCCATGATGGTGGCTACAGCGCCGTCTATCTTCTCCGTGGACTTCTCCTTGTCCGGCTTGATGTTCCCTGCCGGGTCCGTGCGGACAAAAATGTTATCCATCATCCACCGCAGGACGGGATGGCCGCCATGCGCGATGTTCTTCTCCAGCACAAGCTCCATCAGCCGCTTGGTGGGCGGCGACATATCCTTAAAGCCCTGCCCGAAGGGAACCACCGTAAAGCCAAGCCCCTC
>QXWV01000296.1 GCA_009911195.1 Lachnospiraceae bacterium
TTCTATAAAACCATAATGGATCACGTTGCCCTCCGTGGTCTGCAAATATCCCTGTTTCTCCCACACGTCATACGGCACATGGTCACGGCGCACACGCAGGCGCATATTTTCTTCCGGTATCCAGAAGTACGGAAGTAAAATATATTTTTCCGTGTCATTTCTCGGAGGGAATACCAATACAAAGGCGGTGATGTCAATGGAACTGGATAAATCCAAGCCTCCGTAGCATTCCCGCCCCAGCACTTCCCGCTCATCCACCGGGAAGGCGCAGGCATCCCATTTCTCCATCTGCATCCATCTGGTGGACTGCTTCACCCACTGGTTCAGGCGCAACTG
>QXWV01000297.1 GCA_009911195.1 Lachnospiraceae bacterium
TTTCTGGTGCTGCTCGAAACAGACGGAATGTCTGTCCGTCCCGGCTGTAGTTATTAAAAAGAATAAGGGCTGCGTCCTTGCATCGCCGGAGCCTTTGGTCATGACATCGAATAATTCCCGGTTCGGCTGGCTGTGCAGCTCATCGAAAATAACAGCGTGGACGTTCAGCCCATGCTTGGTGTAGGCTTCCGCGGAAAGCACCTGATAGAAACTATTGGTGGGTTTATACACCAAACGCTTTACGGACATAACAGGCTTGATGCGCTTTTTCAGCGCCGGACACTGCTCCACCATATCCACCGCCACGTCAAAGACGATGGATGCCTGCTGTCGGTCAGAGGCGCAGCCATAGACCTCCGCGCCCCACTCATTATCGCCGCAGGTCATATACAGGGCAACTCCCGCCGCCAGTTCCGATTTCCCGTTCTTTTTGGGAATCTCCACATAGGCAGTGTTGTACTGCCTGTAACCGTTCTCCTTCACCGTGCCGAACACATCCCGGATGATGGCCTCCTGCCACGGGAGCAGGTCAAAGGGCTGCCCCCGCCATTTCCCCTTGGTATGTTTCAGGCAGCCTATGAAATCAACGGTACGCTTTGCCTTTTCCTCATCAAACACTATCCCCCGCCTCCCTTAAAGAGCAAAAGCTCCATCGTGTCGCTTTCCTTATCTTCTCCATTGTCCGCC
>QXWV01000298.1 GCA_009911195.1 Lachnospiraceae bacterium
GCGACTCCGGGAGGAAGGGGTGAGGCCGAACTGCTCACAGAAACGGTTCATGATCTTAAGATAGGTCTGGGCGATGGATACCTGCGGCACCTGCTGCCAGTAGCCGGAGGGCGTCTTTACGATGGTGCCGTGCTGGGTGATGAATTCCTCGGCTTCCTTCCAGCGCGCATATGCCTGGCAGTACCCGGCGAATGCCGCCATGTCGATCTCCGTGAGGATGCCCAGCTTCTCCATCTGCCCCGCCATCCGCTTCCACTCTTTTTTCGCCTCGCCCTCCAGCCATGCCGGACAGCGGGGCGCTTTCTTTTCCGGCTTCGGCTCGCCCGTGTTCAGGCTCCGCTTGCCGGGGTTTCCCTCCAGCGCCTTGACCGCCGTGGGCTTGGGTTTCCTTCCGCTCTGCACTGATACCGCCTCCTTCCCTTAAATTTCCGCAGCAGAAAAGGGCTCCCGGAGGAACCCTTTCTGCTGCTATGTATGTGCTTTTATCTGACCATTATCTTATGGCCCATGACCGTTTTTATTTCTTTTGCGGAAAAATTCCTCGCGTCGCTGTCCGCCCTCGGCTTTACGTTTGCAATGGCTTCCTCCGCATCCTTCCCCACCGAAAGCATCTGCCTCGGTAACAAATCTGAAAATGTGTAGTTCCATTCGTAGTAATCCACCCTGTA
>QXWV01000299.1 GCA_009911195.1 Lachnospiraceae bacterium
TGCCGCTGCCCTCGCCGCTGTCAGTGCGTTCTCTTCATAAAAATATGGGTCTGTGCTTTTGGAAACCTCCATGCCCTTTTTGTCATGGACGCTGAATCCAAACCCAAGCGCCTCATCATCCCATGCCGTACTCAGTTCATATCCGTTGTAAATTTCCTTCATCGTGTTTTTCCCTCCTTAGTTGTATTCCATGATCAGGATCGCCAGAGCCGCTTTTGTCGCGTCATCCTCCGGCTCGCGGTCCCATCCCCTGTCATAGCAGCAGGTGGTCTTCCCGTCTATCTTTATGGCCAGTTTGGAAATCCTCCCGCCGTCAATCCCGAAAACGCTCCCTTCCTCATAATGCTTTACCGTATAGCTGCAGGCTGTCATCCTTCCGTCCTGCGGTATCCCGATCACCCCTTTTCTTACCATCCTTTTTCCCTCCGTTTTCCTTTTGTTAGACACATGTTACCTCTGAACGCAGGTATTATCCACTTATATCTGCTTCATAAATGTACCAGAGATAACAGCCGGGAATTGTGTACATTATGGCGCGGCTAGATCTCCACGCCATCCTCCTTAAGCATCTGCCTGCATTCCTCCAGCAGCGCCTTCCAGTCCGGCCTGATGTTTTTGGGGAAATGGTAGATGTAGGAATATTCCCTGCTTGGCTGCGACCATTCGAAGAAATAATCCGGGTTGATCCGCTTCCCTGTCTCCTCATGCATCTCCAGTTCAAAACGGTATCTTACCCACCAGTCCCGCTCATCTTCGAACTCCGCTTTCCTTACCGGCTTTACAAGGCGGTACCTGTTGTATTTTTTATCATCGTCCTCCACCAGCTCGCCCTTCACCCATCTGTACCCGTTCCCTATTGTGCAGAATAAATGGTTTAAGCAGTGTTTCCTTGTGGGGAATATTGACGGGTAAAAATCCGCCATGAACTGTAATGTATCTTCTGCCCTCATCCTCTTTTCCTCCCTTATTTCAAAAAGTTGGCTGTTGCAACCCTGATCTCATGCTGCTTTCCCCAAATGTGGTTCAGTATCATGTAGTTTGATGCGTCCAGCCGGTTCTTTGCCCAGACCTTGACGGTCTTCATTTCCTTTGTTCCCTTCGGTGTGTAGTCGATCTCGAAAAGTATCGCCCCTTCAAA
>QXWV01000300.1 GCA_009911195.1 Lachnospiraceae bacterium
TATCTGCTTCATAAATGTACCAAAGATAATGGCTGGGAATTGTGTACATTATGGTGGGCGGCATCCCTTCCCGGAAATCCGCCCCGCCGTGTCATTCCTTGCCCGTAAGGATAAAATCCCAATAGGACTCCCTGTTTTCCTCGATAAAAAGCACCAGTTCATAAAAGCCCCTGTCAAACGCGGCCCGCTGCACCGCCGCCATCTCACACATGTTGGCCGCCCCGCTGTCGCGGACTGCGAATATCTGTTCTTTTATTTT
>QXWV01000301.1 GCA_009911195.1 Lachnospiraceae bacterium
CGTCAGCATCCCTTTCCCTCCCGAAAATTTATGGCGGATTACGAGAACTCCACCATATGTAAGGTCTTGCACACGCGCCTGTATTCGCCGTGCCTTAACGCCTGCTTACTGCTGTGCCGGACCTTCCTGTTCAGGTACTTCTTGTTAAGGGAAATGCCCCGACGCAGCTCGCCCCTCATGCTGTAGGAGCCATTTCCCCGCTGCCAGCAGTTGCGCTTCTGGTGTGCATTTCCCGGTGATTTTTGCTGCATCGCCATATCAATCATCTCCTTCCACTTTCCTGCATTCATTTTTTCTTCACGCCGCGGGTCCTGACCTCGTATGCCGCCCCGATCCGCTTCCCGTTGTAATCCTCACAGCTCACATACCCTTCACCGTACAGGCCGGTGTTAAGGTTGATGTATCCACACTGCTGTATCTCGTCCACGCCTTCCGGGTGGTAATAGACCGGGTACTGGCAGTTGTTTCCGATGCCGTAGGCGTGGGTGACGGTATTCCCGATGCCCATCCTGTAAGGCTCCAGATAAGCGCCGAGCCTCTCTTTCAGCATAGACATCTGCACCCTGCCCGTCCCCCATTCATAGCGGACTATCCCTTCCACGTTAAGGGCATCCATGAACTCCCCGACTGCCGCCGCCATCGTCCCCTGCATCGCGTCATCATATACGATCCGCATCCTGCACACCCCCGTTCCCCCGCAGGGATGCCAAAGCCGCCTCGCGGCTGCGGAACATCCTGCCTATGGATACGCGGTAGAAATTCTGCGCCCTGTCGGTAAGCTCAAAATACCTGCCGTC
>QXWV01000302.1 GCA_009911195.1 Lachnospiraceae bacterium
AAAGGCACGTCACTGTGCATCCCGCAGGTTATATTTATTGCTTTTGCAGCGGGGTCGCATGTGATACAACCGCTGCCTTGCCCGCAAAAGTTGGGTTCTAATACAATACTTAAATTGCCGTTTAATGTAGCAAGTGCTTTGCTGGATGCAGCTATATAATCGGATTCGGAATTCAGGTCTGATGTTATACCCTGTATCATTCCTACATTTGTAGCAAGTATTTTTAGCCCCTGTACAATTGCAGAAAAGCTCTTTTTTATATTTGATAGGGTAGTAAATATACTAACTTTACTTTTTATTGCATTGCTGGCTGTTTCTGCGGCGGCATTAGAAGTATTTAAAGCTGTATATGTACTAACGGTATCATCAAAAGCAGGTGATTTAATTTTGTTAATTTCAGTATTATTTGTATCCACATTCTCATTGACGGTAGCCATAGTGCTTTCTAACGTTGTTTTATCAGCCATTTCTACATTTTCGGCAGATATATTTTTAATCTCCGCACCATTTTTACCACGGGGGATTGAAAAATCCACATAATTTTTCAACCCTTCTTTACGCATACTAACAGCAGCATTTTCATCAGGTTCTAATGTAGTTACGTTGCCTAATAACATTTTAGGTGTAATTCCATCCAACTGTTCTGAAGTAAAATCATCAAATGTAAAAGAGTCTCCTTTATCACCTTTAACTCTGCCTAAATTTTGTCTTGGCATATATAAGTACCTCCTAATATTCTTAATAAGAAACAAAAAGTTCCCCATCAACGATTGAGAATGCTGGCTGGGGAATATCAAAAGTTTTAATTATGTTGCTGCCTATATCCTTAGATGTTTTAGATTAATATATCCAATGACTGTGAAGCATTATTGTTATCAGATATCTTAGGAGTAAAGCCATTAAATGCATAATCAATCTGCTTTTTCACAGAACCAATCCCTTCCCAATTTAAGGTGGTAATTGGAAATTCAGTAGAAGAGAGCCTTTGCTTAAGGGCTGCAACATTATATTTTAATGCGTCAATGTCCTTCTTTATAGATTATTCAATTGCAAGAATCAAACATCCATTTTCATCAATATATGCATCAGGCGGATTATCCCCATCACTGTAATATACAAACAAATCTCCATTTTCAATTTCAAAAGCGATTTGTCCTTTTAAAGTTGTAACAACACCATCTTTGCCATCAATACCATCTTTCCCGTCTTTGCCATTAAAATATCCTGATGCAACCTTATTTTCTAAATCAGTAGAAACATTGTTTGCACGTTCAGCAGCCCTATTTGCATTTGTAGCTTCTGCATTAGCAGATGTGGCGGCATCATTTGCGTTGTTGGTTGCTAAAGTAATATCAACCATTGCATCGTTAAAAGCATTTTGCCTTTGCTCTTCGGCATTTTGACGGTCAACCTCATTCTGCTTTCTAATATTTTCGCTTGCTATACGTTGATTTTCATTCACAATTCTAATATCTTCTGCATCCGATACAGTATTGTGTAAAGTATTCATTGCATCAATTGTTTCATTTGCAATATTGGTTATGTCAACGCAATTATCAGTAGCCTCTGTGCATTTATTGGTAGCCTCTTTTGCCTTATCTGTGGCATCAATACAATTGTCGGTAGCGGTATTGCAGTCCTGTGTTGCTTCCTCCATAGTGGATTTTAAATCCGATAAATCCGACTGTATTTTATGTACTTGGTTTATTTTATCCACCAGTAAAGCAAATTCATCGGAAGACACAACATATCCAATATCAAAAGATGATTTTGATATAATAATATAAAATGGGAAAGAAGTAAGAGTCCTATTTTCCAGATTAGACATGATTGATATTTCGTAATTGCTTTTTCCAGTAACGGCAGACATTTGCTGGGTAATTTCCACACGGATAGTATTGTTGTCTAATATTTCACATTCATTAAAAATTACACTGTTATCCGGTTTTGTGCCCCTGATAACTACGGTAACCGCTTCGCTGTTTACTATATATGGTTGACCATTGTTCATAAGTGAGATATCTACATATCTTGTTCCATATCCATCGCCTTGTATTCCTTTTACAAATAAGAAATTATTATTGCTTGCAAAATCAACTGTATATTGCTGTATAAGGGGAGTGATTGCATCTGTTGGCATTATAAATCCTCCTTTTTTAGAGTAATAAATTATTCAGTCCCATTTTGTTTTTCATTTAAGTTATCTTGATTTTCTTCTTTATTATTTTCTGCTTCTTCTAGGCATTCTTTGTTGACTTGGGCATAGTATAAATGCTCCAAGTTGTTCATAATGTCCTTCACAATGAAATAAGCAGCTCCAATGTCGAGACCACTGTTACTAATTGCATAATTGATTTGTTCTTTTAAAATTTGATAGTTTTTAGTCATAAATCACCTCTTAAGATTATCCTATTCTGCTGACATTATGTAAGCAAACTCTGTTTTAACATTAACCTCCTTAAGAACCTGAACAACTTCTCCATGAATATTCGTAACGGGTGTAAATTTATTTACAGTACCTATTACAATTTTAACTCGCTTCCAATCTGTATTTCTCCCCTGAAAAGTCAATTCTTCAGCTGTAATTTTAGTTGCTTTTAGCCTATATGCATTTAAATCTTCTACATTTGCTTTTTTCGCAACCAACTGTTCAATTTCAGCATCTTTAGCTTTCAAATTACCAATATCTGTATTCATGGCATCCAAATAATTTACTCTAATATGATCTGCGGAAATTGACTGGATGTGTGATATGCAAGTTCCTCCAAATGGAGAACCAACATTACTGCTAAAATATGAAGACCCGTTGAAATTTCCCCATGTGACACCATTGTTGTATCCGATGCTTCCAAAGCTGCTATTATTTCTCACACCACTAATATATACATCCTCAAAACTTGCCTGTCCATTGGAATTAATCCACCAGTTTTCGTTAGATGCACGGATTGAGTCATTCTGGATTATAGCCCCTCCAATTTCACCTGATTTTGCAGTGATATACCCATGGGGGGTAACTTTGAATAGGCTATTCGCACCCAACGCAATGCCATCCGTGCCAAGGTAAATCCCGTTTGCGGCATCGGCGATAGAAGATTTCCCATTATACAGTTTATTTTTTTCCAATACAAATCCATTTGTGCCACCTAAGTAACCCTTTTCCGCATAAAATGTTCCATCACTTGTCATCTTTAATACGTTATTTGCTCCAAGGGCAATTCCATCTACTCCAATATACACACCATTTGCATTTGAAGCTAATGAGTTTTTCTGGCAGTATATTTTCCCGTCTTCAATAGAGAATGCATTTTTTCCGCCAATCCATCCTTTTTCCGCTTTGACAGTCCCTTTCACTGTGAGGATGCCATTTTCGTCTAACGTTAGCTTTGACTCACCGTTTGCATTGAATTCAAAGATTCCTTTATTGAGGTCAATCCTTGTTCCTGTCTTGCCGGCAAGATAATTCTGTGACTGCAATATGCCGCCATAAATTTCCGTACCTTCAATTGTGGAGCCCCCTATATACCCGGCAAGAACAAAATCCGCAAAAGTTCCAAAGCGGGATTCTGTTTGGCCTTTGATTGTCACATCGGCGCGCCCTACACTCATAGATACAGTTTTCCAGTTGTCATCAGTAAAGAGCAAACGTCCACCGCCAAGGAAGACGGAATCCATATTTGCATATTTCCCCGAAGTTGTATTTACAAAAATTCCACGCCCATCAATAACAAGTTCTGAGTCATCTCCATTTTTTAAATAATTCCCGGAAGCTAAAAGCCCACCAGAAATTATCTGTGATATATTGTCAGCTTCCTTGTTCGCCTTATTCCAATTACTGCTATTGAAAGAAACCGTAGTGGCAACAGAAGCGGCGGTGTCTAATGCATCCATAGTATCAGTATAGATATTTTTTCCTTTTACTTTATTCAGGTTGCCAAAAGTGACAGAAAAATTATCTGGATGATAAAAATCTACATCTATAGTCAATAGCCTTGCTTTTACAATATAGTCATCACGGATGATGATATTAATGTAATTGCCTGGCTCAAAACTGGCGGAACAATTTTTAAATTCATCCATTTTAAAAAGGTTTAACATGTCCGCGCTGAACTGTAATTGTGGCTGGGATACTTTCCTCAATTCTTTCTGCCCAAATCCAAGCATCTCTTTCAACATATCCATGCGTTCAGAATCCGTCATTGTATCAGTAACCACAAAATTAGATGACGAAAGTTCATCTTCCCTGATAAATTTATCCAGTTCTTCTAGTTGATTTGTGCTAAAATTATTTTTCATGTCTATAGATGAAATAATATTGTTCATCTGTGTCCCGATAGAGGACTGCTGGGATTTTAAGGAGGAAAGCTGGTTTTCGACTATGGCAATCTGAGTCTTAATGGCATTAATCGCATTAAACACAGGGAGATATAAATTATTATAATCTTTATGGTTTTTATCTCCCTGGCCTGCCTTAATCATTATGGCTTGTCTTTGCTCATATGCTTTAAGCTTTTCCTGCAAGGGGACTAAACCATATTCTGCCCAGTTTGTACTGTCTGGATTTGATGGCATTTTTTTATTAGTGAGGTCATTTATCTGATTATAATAATTTTGGTATTGGGATAGGAGGGAAGAGTATGTAGATATGCTGCCATTCCATTTCTTTACCCATTTATTATAAGCATCATATAGCCCATGGCTCATAAATTCGAGGGAGTTATAATAATCAAGCATATAAATTTTGTCATAACCCATATTGACTTCACGGAGGCTTAAATCATTTGCGCCGGTGACAGTCAGGCATGTCTTTATGTCATCAACAGAAGATGATATATTTGTATTCTTTAAAAGGTTATCATAAGTAACAAAAATATCAGTATTATTCCCAACCGTATCCTCGGCATATACATTTATTATTTGATGAAGCGTATCAAATAAAAATATACATTGAAAAGCATTTGCTACATCCTGCGTTAAAAATGAATATATATCTTGTCTAGTAATTTCAAAGCACCTTTCCATTGTTAAAAGAGAAGTATCTATATGTCCGATTTTCCAGCCAGGACACTTTTCTAAGGCAAGATGCAGTAGGCTTTTATCTGGGTTTGCAAGGTTATAAAATTTGACCCCATCTATACTTTCGGTTGTTCCCATATTAATAGTAAATAATTCAAGATATTTTTGTCCAAGCATTACTTCAATGCCAATTGCTTCACAGTCTTTGTATTCAAAATTATTCCCCTTTGATTCTGTTGTTATATTTGATATGATAAAGCGTCCAAGCCCATCGACTTCTATAAACTTGCCTTCTACAATAGAGTCATATGCCAGGTTCTTCATTTCGTCTATCAACATATATGTTTTGAACTGAATCACATCTGGGGCATTAAACTTAAGAAAATATTTCTTTTCAGTGCATTCAATAACATGCATCCTGTCATTGTTCGCTTTTGTAAGGATATAAGCAGGCGGAACAAGGTTGCCAAACACATCTTTGTCAAATATAATGCTTATAAAAATCCCACCTTTCTGGGCACTTTATATGTGAATAAAATCTGTATGTCTTTATTTACTACAAATTCATTTTTACCTGGGACAAGCCGGATAAAGTGCATATTAAAATCATTGCTGACAATCCTTTCTATATTTGAAGATGTTAATGTATTGTGCTGTGAATCCATAGTGATTATTTCCCCAGCAGATATAGATTTAAAAGTAGATGTCCAATTGTTATCAAGGATATTTACTATTGATAAATTTGATATGTTAGAATTCGCCTTTATTGTTACTTTAGGGAGTAGATAATCATAAAGATTGTCAGAATTATTAAATAAAATTACGCTAGAGGAAGGGGAGGCGTTAAATGTATAGTGAAAGTCATTAGACCATGCAAACTGAGAATCGCATTCCATATCCAAGATTATACCTGCTACATGCCCCCCAATTTTTTGATATCTGACATTGACAACCCTTATATTAAAAAATAATATTTCATCAAATTCGTAAGGGAGTATCTGCATTTGTTTATATCCACGAAAACCAGTTAATTGCCTTAAGACTTCGCGGCATTCGTGTTCAGTAAAATATTTATCATTTTCTTTGGTGTTTATTCGCGGGTCTTTTACAATGATAGCAGTAGGCATTAATTTTGAATCATATGACGCACCAAGGAGCTTTGGGATTGGATTATGTCCAATATATTCTTCAATTGTCTCATGGCACATTCCTAATTCTTCATCATTTGAATTTGGGTCTTCAAATGAAGCGAGGATTAAACCATAGTTGCTTAATTGGAAATCTCCAATTATTGCATCTGAACCAAATATATTTATTGTTATCACCAACTTTCTTTAGAAATAAAAAATTTTTATTAGACAGATAGCAATAGAATTAATAGACTAAACGGCAATTTAGGTCAGATAATGAGCAAGTATAAACTACTCAAAAGTGGTGCGGTGTCAGAAACGGCAAACATACCATTTATGGATTATAGGATGCTGTATTTATGTATCTTAGATAGTACAAATAGCATTATTTTAGCTGCCGATACCATCAATGTTGCACTGCTGCTTGCCCTTGGGCAATCTGGCGTGGGAAACTATATATCATACCACGAGAGTGCAAGTGTCAAAGCGTCACTAATGGTAAAGGCAAAGTCAGAGGCATCCTTGCAGTGCAATTTAAG
>QXWV01000303.1 GCA_009911195.1 Lachnospiraceae bacterium
TATCAAAGACCACTAGATGTTGTGGTGGCTCTCAAGCATTAGAATACCAAAATCAAATGGCTCTCAAGCGATAAAACGGTGGCTCCGAAGCGTTAGAATATTCACCCAAATACTTCTCAAAATATTTATCATTGTGATACGCACAATCATAGCCCGCTGCAACAGACATACCTGCAGCAGCTCCCACACAAATAGCATCTGCCGTATCAATATGCTTCAAAAGCAAGTTTCCCTGCTCACTGAAATTATTTTTCACAGTTTACAATCCTCCTTATGGCACGAGTAGACACAAGCACTACAATTCCCATCACATCCATCCGTACCCTTTTTTCGGAAGCTTTTAATAGCAATTACCAACAGAGCAGCTACAATACCAAGCACCACAAAACTCGCTATGTTCATCATCGACTTCTCCTATCCCTACGAAAACAAAAATTTTCCTGTTTGCTTTAATTCTTTATTATTGGCGTAATAAAGCAATAATCTATTTTCTCATTGGCAGAACATTCTGTAATTCCAATTCCAGTATTAGGGTACTTCACAGAGTAAACGGAATCTCCTGCATAAATGACCAACAGTATAGCCGCAAGTATCGTCAGATACCGGGGATTCATCTTCTGCATTTTATTATCCAGAAACGGAGCCGCAACATACACCACAAACATTCCCCCAAACCCAAACAAAATCAAACCCTCAGCGCAGATTCTTCCATTCAAATTCAGCCAGTAATCCGAATAGTCCCACCATCGTTTGCCATCATAGACCATTTCAAGATACCATGAGATAAAATACTCCACACAGCCTGACAAAAGGATAATCCCCGCAAACTCTGCTGCCGGATATTTCCTAAACCTCTTTAACAGTACAAGAATCAATATTACACCCTTTCCATAAATAGGAAGCAATGGACTATGAAGCACTCCTCTGTTGACAAGCACCCCTCCTGTCACATATCCAAGCATTACCTCCCACACCCATCCTACCACTGAAAAAATGAAAAACATCAGCAGTAAATGAACTGGTTTATAATTTCGTTCTGCAGAGAGAACACCCATTTTTTTCTGTATGTTCTTAATCATAGCCTTTCGCTCCGTAAATAATAACTGTTTTATCGTGAACTCCCATAACCATGTTCTTTTTGGCTGATTTTAACCATTACAGCAGTTTTTTTATACAAACCCTAAAATAATTCCTATGCTATGTACAATAAATGCAACCGCCCATGCAATGAAACACTGAACTATTACCGTTCCAACTGCCGCCTTTATGCCGCCCATTTCTCTCCTGACTGTTGCAACCGCCGCCACACATGGCGTATACAATAATGTAAATACAAGAAATACAAAAGCGGTAAAAGGAGTAAACAATGTTCCAAGCAAAGATACATCTCCACCTAAAAGAACCGTCAGCGTAGACACAACGCTCTCTTTTGCAGTAAATCCGGTAATCAATGCCGTAGAAACTCTCCAATCTCCAAATCCAAGAGGTGCAAATAAAGGAGCAGCTACCCCGCCCAATAGTGCCAGCAGGCTTTCTTCCGCAGAAGCCGCAACATTCAGCCTTATATCAAAGGTCTGTAAAAACCAGATTACAAGAGAAGCTACAAAAATAATTGTAAAGGCTTTCTTAGCAAATCCTTTCGCCTTTTCCACGATAAGCTGCCACACACTTTTTGCTGAAGGAAACCGATAGTTTGGAAGCTCCATTACAAAAGGAACCGGCGCTCCCTTATATTTTGTCCCCTTTAAAAGTAACGCATATAAAATACCGCAGATAATCCCTAAAGCATACAATCCCACCATAATGAGCGCCTGATACCTTCTTGGGAAAAACGCACTAATCATCAAAGTGTAAATTGGCAACTTGGCAGTACAGCTCATAAACGGAACCAGCAAAATTGTCATTTTATGATCCCGTTCACTGGAAAGTGTTCTGGTAGCCATAATCGCAGGAACCGAGCATCCAAAACCAATCAGCATAGGAACAATACTTCTCCCTGAAAGACCAATCTTACGAAGCAGTCTGTCCATAACAAAAGCCACTCTTGCGATATATCCAGTATCCTCTAAAATCGAAAGGAAGAAAAACATCGTCACAATCGTTGGCAATAAACTAAGTACACTTCCCACACCGCTGCAAACGCCATCAATCACAAGGGAATGAACCACTGGATTGACCTGCGCCTTTGTGAGCAGCCCATCAAACAGAGCAATCACCGCATCAATTCCCATACCCATAAGATCAGATAATGCTGCACCAACAAAGCTGAATGTCATAACAAATACAAGTGCCATAATCCCGATAAAGCAAGGAATCGCCGTATATTTTCCCGTTAAAATCCTGTCTATCGCCATGCTGCGCTTGTGTTCCCTGCTTTCACGAGGACGGACTACGGTTTTTGCACACAGAGCCTCAATAAATGAAAACCTCATATTTGCAAGAGCAGCCTCCCTGTCAAGCCCCGTTTCTGTTTCCAAAACAGACACCAGATGTTCAAATATGTCAGCCTTTTCTGGCGAAATAGTAAGTTTCTCTTTAATCAGGCGGTCATTTTCTACCAGTTTTGTAACTGTAAAACGGACTGGAAGCCCTTTCTCCTTTGCCTCCGGTTCCAATATATGTACTGCCGCATGAATACACCGATGTACTGCGCCCACAGAATCATGTTCATCGTTACTCGCCGGACAAAAATCAACCCTGCCGGGACTTTCCCTGTGCCTCGCCACATGAAGTGCATGGTCAATCAGTTCCTCAATTCCCTCGTTTTTTGCTGCGGAAATCGGTACTACCGGAATACCAAGAATTTCTTCCAGTTCATTTACCCTGACAGAACCACCGTTTGCCCGTACTTCATCCATCATATTCAATGCCAGCACCATCGGAATACCAAGCTCCATGAGCTGCATGGTAAGGTACAGGTTCCTCTCCATATTGGTAGCGTCAACAATATTGATAATTCCATCCGGGTGCGTATCCATCAGGAAATCCCTTGTCACAATTTCCTCACTGGAATAGGGGGAAAGAGAATAGATACCCGGTAAATCTGTAACAACCGCCTCTGAATGTTTACGGATTGTTCCATCTTTACGGTCAACCGTTACTCCGGGGAAATTTCCTACATGCTGGTTTGCTCCTGTGAGCTGGTTAAATAAAGTAGTTTTTCCACAATTCTGATTTCCCACCAATACAAAAGTGACTTTTGCCCCTTCAGAAATCTCATTCGCCGCATTATGGACATGATAGCTTTTTGCCCTGCCAAGCTCCCCGACTCCCGGATGCTCTACTGCTGGTATTCTTTGTGTGGCATGATTTTTTTCCGCTTTGATATGAACCTTTTCCACTGTGATTTTTTGTGCTTCATCAAGCCGCAAAGTCAATTCATATCCTCTCAGTTCAATCTGCACCGGATCGCCCATTGGTGCAATTTTTTGGAGTGTAACCTCCGTTTTAGGCGTAAGCCCCATATCAAGTAAATGGTGCCGAAGTGCGCCACTTCCGCCCACAGAGCAGATAAAAGCGCTTTGCTTTGGCTTTAATTCATCCATTGTCATTTCATCTTCACCTCATTTTCACCGTTGCAGAATATGCTCCGTCCCTTTTTCAATAATCATCTGCACATGTTCATCCACTAAAGCATAAAATATCATTTTCCCATCCCTGCGCCGCCTCACCAGCTTATTTGACTTTAAAAGATTTAGCTGGTGGGACACCGCAGACTGCGTAATTCCAAGCTGTTCCGCCAAATCACTGACACATGAATCCTGCTCCATTAAAAGGAGCAGGATTCGGATACGGGTAGGGTTCCCAAGCACCTTAAAAAACTCCGTTAGAATATACAGCTTGCTTTCATTCAATTCTTCACAAAAATGACCGTCCTGATATTTTGCCAAAGGAACCCCTCCTTCCTTTACAGTTTTTTCACGAACAGACAACGGATAGCATTCAGCACCGCAAGAATCATGACGCCCACATCTGCAAAGATTGCCAGATACATATTCGCAATTCCCACAGCTCCTAATGCAAGGCAGGCAAATTTTACAACAAGCGCCATCGTAATATTCTGGTACACAATCCGCAGACACTTTCTTGAAATCTTGATTGCTTTTGCAATCTTAATCGGATCGTCATCCATCAGAACAATATCCGCTGCTTCGATTGCCGCATCAGAACCCATTGCCCCCATAGCGATACCAATATCCGCTCTGGAAAGCACAGGTGCGTCATTGATACCATCACCAACAAATGCCAGCTTTGCCTTGCCCAGCTTCACCCGCAGAAGTTCTTCTACCTTTTCTACCTTGTCAGCCGGAAGAAGTTCGCTGTAAACCTCATCAATTCCAAGTGAGTTGGCAACTTGATTTGCCACTTTCTTTGCATCCCCTGTCAGCATGACAGTCTTATCTACTCCTGCCTTCTTTAATTCCGCAATAGCCGCTTTAGAATGAGGTTTTATAATATCAGAAATCACGATATGTCCTGCATATTTCCCATTGATTGCCATATGGATAATCGTGCCTGTCTGATGACAATCCCGATAATGTATGTTCAAATGTTTCATCAATTTATCATTTCCGGCAGCAATCTCCATTCCATCTACTTTTGCTGTGACACCATTTCCACTGATTTCCTGTATATCTGATACACGAGTTCTATCAATATCCTTTCCATATGCCCGCTGTAAGCTCTTACTGATTGGGTGGGAAGAAGCACTCTCTGCAAGCGCCGCATATTCTAACAGTTTTTCATTCTCTATGGTAGAGTGATGAATACCGTTTACTTCAAAGACACCCTTTGTCATGGTTCCGGTTTTGTCAAAAACAACATATTTTGTCTGGGAGAGGATTTCCAGATAGTTGGAACCCTTTACCAACACGCCCTCTTTGCTTGCGCCTCCAATTCCCGCAAAGAAACTTAAAGGAATACTAATCACTAAAGCGCAAGGACAACTGATAACGAGGAATGTCAATGCCCGGTAAATCCAGACACCCCAATCCGCAGACAGCCCCATAAAAAGCATACGGACAACCGGGGGAAGCAGTGCTAACGCCAATGCCGAATAGCAGACAGCCGGAGTATAGACTTTCGCAAACTTTGAAATAAAATCCTCTGATTTTGATTTCCGGGAACTTGCATTTTCCACCAAATCCAAAATCTTAGAAACCGTAGATTCTCCAAACTCTTTTGTTGTCTGTATCTTCAATACCCCTGTCATACTGATACATCCGCTGATTACTTCATCACCGACTTTTGCCTCCCTCGGCAGACTTTCCCCAGTCAATGCACTGGTATTCAGACTGGAAGCACCCTCAACAATCATTCCATCAATCGGTACTTTCTCACCCGGCTGAACAACAATTACACTACCAATCCCCACTTCATCCGGATCAACCTGCTCTAATTTCCCATTTCTCTCAACATTCGCATAATCGGGACGAATGTCCATCAAGTTACTGATATTGCGGCGGCTCTTACCCACAGCATAGCCCTGAAACCATTCACCAATCTGATAAAACAACATAACGGCAATCGCTTCCAGATAATCACCATTCTCATAAATAGCCAGTGCCATCGCCCCAATAGTAGCCACCGCCATCAGAAAACTTTCATCAAATACCTGACGGTTTCTGATGCCTTTTGCCGCTTTCCTTAAAATGTCATATCCAATGATAAAATAATTGCTCAGATAGCACGCAAAACGAATCCATCTCCCTGCGGACGGGAATAAATATTCGTCAACTGTATCAAACATTTCTGCGGAAACAAACTGGAGTGCCAGTAAGATTCCGGCGCTAATCAATATCCGTATCATCATAATTCTTTGTTTTTTTGTCATACCATCCTTGCGGCTGCCGATAAAAATAAGAAGTACAGCAGCCATTATAATAACAACTGTCAGCAATATGCTGATTACTAATTCCTGCATCGTAAAAACTCCTTTCAAAATATGCTTAACTGTTTAATCGTTCTTGATAAAAATGACACCCCAAAACTGCAACCGGGCATTCTCAGGGTGTCACCTCGTCATGGGCAGCTCTGGCTTACAGGAAGATCTCGCAATCCGGCTCCACTTTCTTGCAGGCATCCAGCACATTCTTCATAACTTCTTTCGGCTCCTGCCCTTCGTCAAATTCCACAATCATCTTCTGTGTCATGAAGTTTACTGTTGCGCTCTGCACACCAGCAGTCTTACGGGCTGCATCCTCCATCAGATTTGCACAGTTGGCACAATCTACCTCGATTTTGTAAGTCTTTTTCATTGTAAAGTCCTCCTATCTCAATATTTGAAATTTGTCAATATATCTCCCGATATATTTTTAAATTTATATATCATCATCCATAAA
>QXWV01000304.1 GCA_009911195.1 Lachnospiraceae bacterium
CTCTCAAGCATTAGAATACCAAAATCAAATGGCTCTCAAGCGATAAAACAGTGGCTCCGAAGCGCTAGAATATTCACTTTCCCATCATCTTCCGATATCCCGCCATTGCAGATTTCACATATAAAGGTGCAGGGCGTTCCCGGTGTTCCCACCCGGTAGCCGCAGGAATCGTCATGCTCATGCTGACAGTCCGGTTCCTTTGTGATACATCCGCTGTCCCCGCTGCAGGAATGGCTGCATTCCGTGGGCTGTTTTTCCTCTGCGTCAGCGGGCGTTGCCTCACTTTCCGATGCATTGTCCGCCGGATAGCAGCTTTCTGCATGTTCGTGGATACAGTCCTCCACGATTCTATAACAGTCCTCCGTATGCTCATGGGTACACCCATGCCCCGGTTCCGCCTCTTTATAGCCGCAGTCCGGCGTATGCGACCTGTGGTGTGTACACAGACCGCCCCCGCTATTCTCCGAGGCGGATACGGCAGTGCTGGCAAAAGGCACCATCTGGAAAACCAGTGCCATCGCCAGCAGGATTCCCAACGCACGGTGTATTTTCCACACATTTGTTCTCTGCTTCCATGTAGTATTTCCAAACCATTTTCCCATAATATATGACTCCTTTTTATCTTCAAAGGGGCGTCCCCTCTTATAAAATCCCTAAATTCCTCGCCGCCAGCACTGCGTCCGCCTTGCCGGACACGCCCAGTTTCCGGTAGTTCTCCTTCGCATGGTACTTCACCGTGGCCTCCTTCATGGAAAGCTCCTGGGCAATCTTCCCCACGCTCTTTCCTTCCGCCTGTAACCGGAGGACGGATAATGCCGCCTCACAGAAGTCCGGCGCTTTCGCAAGCTGCCCCTTTAAGTACACCGGGTAGCGCACCGCCACCTTCCCCGTTTCCCCCATCAGCCGGGAAAGCCACTCTTTGTCCGGTATCTCCTTTTCCAGAAAGCTCTTCCCCGCCGCCACAAACAGCTCCTGCGCCGCCGCACCTTCCTCGCTGATAAAACGGATAAAGCGATAGCCGCAGGCTTCCTTCAAAGCGGAGAGGAATTCCTCCTTCCACGCCCCGCCCGTCCGGTATTTCGCTATGGCGCTTAACAGGCATACTTCCATGCGGACATAGGTGCGCCTGCATTTCTCCGTGTAATAGCGCAGCTTCTCCAGCAGTGCCTGTGCTTTTAAATATTCCCCAATGGAAAGGTAGCAGCGCACCTTCGTAAGGTAACGGTAACGCTCCATGACACAGAACTCCCTGTCCTCGTCCGGGGCCTGCGCCATCCATGCCGACACTGCTTCTTTATCCCCCTGGTAGAGCGCAAGGCGGCATCGTAACGCCCCTATGTTGGGAAGGAGCTGCACCGCCCCCTGCCCCCTGACACCCTTTTCAAAAGAGGCAAGCACTTCCGCCGCCGTCTGGATTTCCCCCTGCAGGGTGTCAAGCCGCACCTGTAAGCCCACGGCGGCAAAGGCGATCTCTATCATGCCGCCGCCCTCCGCCTCCATCTTCGCGCGGGCAAGGAGGGTTAAGACCTCGTAGGCGTCCTCCCCTTTTTCATAAAAGCTCTCACCCAAAGCGGCCTTCACAAGCCCTTTCCCGTACCGGCCAAGCACCCGCTCCACCAGCTTCCCGATTGTCGCCGCCAGTTTCCTGTCCTCCCGGCTCCAGTGGCAGAAGTCCTTGCCCCCGTTCATGGTGCTGGGGTAATTGCTTGTGACGGAAAACTCCGGCAGGCTCATGCCCCGGTCAAAAATCAGGGCAGGCATCCTTTTCATAATATCAATCATGTCTGCGCTCCCCCGGTGGGGCAGGGCGATATCAAGGTAGGCAAGGCGGCTTACAGCCTCCCGCTTCTGCCCGCCCTTCGCGGTGGATGCAAATTTTTCCAGCTTCCGGTACCAGTATTCGCTTTCCTTCTCCTGCATCATCAGGGAATAGAGCATGCTCATCCCCGCCATCAGCACGGGGCTTTCTTCCAGTTCCTTTTCCTCCATCTGTAAATAGTAACGGCGCAGCTCAAAGTAATGGCCGTTGCCGGGATTTAAACGGGCGTTCCGTATCAGAAGCTCCCTGATACGCTCCTTATTCCCGCACTGTTCAAACATGGCAAGGGCGGGCACGATCTGCCCCTGCATCTCGTAATACAGCCCCGCGTTGTAGGCATGGTCTGCCCGCTCCTGGGGGCTGTACTCCTTTGCCGCCCTTCTGCGCAGCGCCCGGATAAGCTGTGGGCGCAGGCGGTAGGTGCCGTCCCTGCAGGAAAGGAAATTCCCGGTCTCCACCGCCCGCTCCAAAAGCTCCGGCGCATGGCGGTTGCCTGTGACCATCTCCGCAAGGGGCAGGGTAAACTCATCGGTGACGCTTATCTGCATGAGGAATTCCAGTAAGTCCGAATCCCACTGCACCATCACATGGCTTTCCAGGTATGCGGCAAAAGCCTCCACGATCTCCTCCGCCATCTCCGGGCCGGGGCGCATACCCTCCAGCATTTTCAGGGCGGTGTGCCGCACCGTGTAGGCGTTGCCCTGGCTCCTTACTGCCACAAATGCCACTTCTTCTTCCGTGGCTGTAAGCCCCTGTGAATCCATGTAAGCGGCTATCTCTTTCTCCCCAAGCCGCAGGTCATCCTCCGTGATGACGAGGAAACCGCCTTTGATATAAAGCGGCATCAGCCATGCCGGTATGGGGCTGCGGCAGATCAGGATGAACCATACATCCTGACGCCCCGCAAGGGAAAGGACAGCCTTCCGCCCCTCTGCGTTTTTCAGCAGGTGCATATCATCTACTACCATGACCGTCCGAGGCTGCGCCTCTTTTTCCTTCCCGGAACTATGTGACGCTGCCTCCTGTGCTGTTTCCGCCGTCTCCATAAGCCCTGCAGCGTCTTCCGCACAGGAAATATAATGGTATCTGCGCCTTGACAGGTACTGCCTTACCAGCTCCGTTTTCCCATAGCCGGTTGCCCCGTAAATATAGACTGCCTGGCCCAGCCCCTTTGCCACACGCAGCTTTTTTAAGGCGGCCTCCGGCGCTATGTATCCTTTATCCAAATGTCCTTCTCCCTCCACAAATCTAAGTCAGCCACGCTCTGCGTGCCATCCTTGGATTAAAAGAAGCCGTTTAAGAGACATGGGGATACCCATGCCTCTTAAACGGCTTTGTCATTTCTGCATATGTAAAAATAGTAACGGGGTAAAAAAGGGCGCAGCTATGCTGCTTGCTTGCTTGCTTGCTTGCTTGCTTGCTTGCTTGCTTGCTTGCTTGCTTGCTTG
>QXWV01000305.1 GCA_009911195.1 Lachnospiraceae bacterium
CTATGCTGCGGACATATCGTGAATCCACAGATATGCCTTATTTTACGCCATTTCTTCCGTTATGTCCACTCTCCAAACGGATAGTCTGGGCCACTTTTTTCGGTTTTTTTCAAAAAAATTTTTTACGCCTTTTTCTGAATGATTTTTCTGTTTATTGCTTTCCTCACAGACTGCCTTTATAATAGACCTATCACACAGGAGGAGGAAAAGTATGTTCACTTTTGAAGATTTCAAATCATTAGCCGGGATAACGGACCGTGACGAACTCATGACCGCCGTTGCACAGGTTCCCGAAGAGGATTTACGGACAGCCCTCTTTTTTACGCTCCTTGCATGTGTCAAAAACATAGAAATAAATAATGAATTATGGAGACGGGAACATGAGCGCGCAAATAGGGCGGAAGCAATGCTCAAATCTAAATTCCCTGACGACTGACAGGAACATGGCAGGCTCCGGGCATAAAAAACGGGACAGCTTTTTTCTCGTTTCGACAATACCCTACACCCTTTTTCCTTTCCGCTGTATACTATCACGGAAACCAGCGGCTTTTGCGTGAAAGTATACTTTTGCCTGATAGTTACCCTTTTTACCCCAAGGGTAAATTCACCTCCGACAGCGGAAAACAAAAAGCGACATTTTCTCTGATTGACCGGGACAGCTTTTCCGCATATAATGAAATCCGTAGCAGGGAAAAAACGGAAAAGACAGGAGGACATCCCATGAAATATACCTTGTACCGTTCCTTCGGGAACCTTGATAATGACGTCAGGAAGCACGAACTGGCCGCCGTGGAATATGCCCCGGACATCTACGCTGCCACGGATGCCCTTGTCCGCGCCGTGGCGGA
>QXWV01000306.1 GCA_009911195.1 Lachnospiraceae bacterium
GACCACCTCCTTTGCGCCGGAGCCTGTGCAGCCCTACCGCAAAGTGAAGCGTTACAGCTATGTAATGACGGGGCAGGTTATTCCCCCAAACGCGCCGGAAAATATTCTCATTGAATACGGTGTGGTTGAGGGAAACGAATAGCGGCGGCCTTACATAAGGGGCAACAAAAAAACAGGGTATGCGCTTTCCCTTACTCCGCGCATACCCTGTCTGTTTTCCTATTGACAGAATATTCATTAAAATAACAATATCGCCAAATTTCAACAGCATTTTTCTACAAACAGGCGAAACTCCATACTTTCACGCAAAACTCGATACTATCACGGAAACTCCCGACTTTTGCGTGATAGTATAAAACACCGCCCTATCGCCACCTTTTCAGCGGCATCAAAAACGTAAAAAATAGGGGCCCACCACCCACCGTGATGAACCCCACCAAGCCTTAAAACCCTTGATTTTAAGCCATTCTTCCATACTTTCGCCTGCGAGTACCCAAATTCCTATGGCATCAATTCAAGATAGCCGCCTGTGCCGCTGTTAGATTCTGATGACTTTTACCCCTCTTTACCCCATTTACCCCACCCAATTCGACATTCGACAAACGGGATTCGACAAAATCCCC
>QXWV01000307.1 GCA_009911195.1 Lachnospiraceae bacterium
ATGCGGAATCCGGCATAAAATGATTTCAGCAAAACACTCCGCATCGTTTGACAGACGCAGGGGAATCTGCTACAATGAAAACACAAAAGGGAATACTGCCGATAGACGGTCAGCCCTTAGAAATTGGTTTCTAAAAAAGTAACCGCATCCTTTGGCTGGGGGCGGTTACTTTTTTGTGTGATTTATGTAAGCAATCAGGATTGACACGATGATTCCAAGGATCATCAGAACAACCGTCAGCAGTTCATAGTCACTCATAAGCAATCCCTCCTTTCCCGGTTTTACCCGTTGTCAGAGGGATAGTCCCTCTGCGAAGAAGGACTGACCGCCTATCCCGTTATGGCAGTACCCCGTATGGATATTTTATCAAAAAAAGTCGGACGCTACAAGCGGTTTCCGGCTTTTTTCTTTTTCTACTTGCAATCCCGCCAAAACAGAGGTAAGCTACGACACCACGGAAGGAGGGATTGGATTGGAAAAAGATTCTGCATTATACCAATTGATGGACACCCGCATGCACAGCGTCATGAACGGTATCGTGAGCAATGACGGGGAATATCAGGCGATTCTCCGCAAGTCGGACATATACTCCGGCGAACTGGACAGGATGGATTTATCAAAAGAAATCCGGCTGCTGATTGACCGCTACGTTGGACCTATGTCAATACTTTGGACAAAAAAAGTCGAAAGATTATGCAGCTTTTTTTAGTTCCTCATCCTCCTTTTGC
>QXWV01000308.1 GCA_009911195.1 Lachnospiraceae bacterium
TATGATTCCCTGAAAGAAGCAGCATAGGATACAAAATCCTTGAGGAAAATGTGTCAACTAATCTTGACAAAATCAATGGGATGGGCGCTTTTCGAGGGATAACAAAGCATGGGCGTCGGAGTTTTACATTCCGGAAAATCTTGTGCATGGGATAGATGTAAACCGTGAACTGATCGTAAGCAGCCACCCGGCAGTATTGGACGGTTTTATTGATTTGTTCCGCAGGGAAGTCCTGGAGAAGGAAAAAGAAATGTCTGCCGCACAGGAGAAAGAGCCGGACACTTCTGGACATGATGTCAATCATTCTGCAAGGCAGAATGATTTGAAGTCAGAGCCGGTGCAGGCAGATATGGAACAGCCGAAGCCAGAGCCAACGCAAACAGAACAGCCAAAACCGGAGAAGGAAGAACATCAGGAAACAGAACAGCCAGAGCCGCAGCAGGGAGAAACGCCGGATACAAAACAGGCAGAGCCGCAATCCGAACAGAATAAGCCAGATAAAACACAGCTATTTGAGGATATGGAGGATGAGGACGAGATCATTGACCTTGGAGATGAAAAAGACCAGGTGCTTGCGCAGATGAAGAAATCCTTAAAAGGGGAACAGGAAACAGAGCTTGCTTTCCAGGTAGCAGACCGCTTCATCAGTATTCAGGAGGTTGACGGGGGCTATGATTATTCCATTATGGGCGCTGACTATAAGGAGATAGACGGGGGCGTATATGACAATCCCGATGTCAGTATCAGAGAAGCCCTTGACGTCATTCTGACGGATTTGAAAGAAAATCCTTTTGACAACGACATAAGGGGAAATATCCGTGATAATGATGAGCTGATACCGATTGATTATGATGGATTGATGGAAAAAGTGGAAGCGGCAAACCGCATCGAACCGCAGGCACAGGGAAATGTGGTTGAAAATTTCAAGGCAAAGACGAATGAGCTGTTCCATGAGATCAGCGAAATGAACCCGGCAGAGATTGAGGAAACCGTAAAACGCCATGTGCAGGCAAAGATTGATGAATATGTTATCCAAGCGGAGATTATAGATGTGGCGGTAGTCGGGAGCCGAAGCCGGGGCTTGGAGCTGGAAGGCTCTGACCTTGATGTGGTGGTGGAATTTTCCACCAATGAGCGTGAGGACGATCTGTTTAATGCTTTTAACAATGATGACGGGATTTATATCGGCGGCATAAAGGTTGACATCAATCCAATCACTGCACAGCGAACAGGCACATTGGAAAATTATCTTCCACAGGTAGAGGACTATCTGGAGGGAGTGCGTGAAGCCAGGGAGAAAGAGCCGGTGTCCTTATCCCAAGAGCAGGCGGAAACAGAAGTGACGCTGACGGTTGCGGAGTGCGGCGAGTTCCACAATCTGGGCGAGTTTTATGAGAATATCCCTACCGTGGAGGAAGCTGTGGCAATCTGGAAACAGATACCGCCGGAGCGCATGAACGGAATCCCCGCAATCGGCATCCATATCCATACGCCTGGAACGGAGGCATTTGAAGATGTTGGGATTGACATTTTATCCGGGAAAAGGATTGACCTTGACATTTTAGAGTATATCCCTGACATAAAGGGGAATCCCCAAGCGATGGAAATGATCACGGAGCTTGTGGCGAAGCTGCCGGAAATGGAAATAGACGGCAACATGAGTGAAGAAATGGAAGCAAGGGTATGGGAAATGCGTATGCCTGACCTGACACCTGCGGAACAGCTTGCGGTGGAGATTGACCGTTTTATCTACGGTTATGACACAGCCCTCTACCATGACAATAATCAGAGCATGACGGAGAACGTATCAGAGATTGCGGAAGCCTTGAATCAGAGAGATACCTGTGACATGGCATTGTGGTTTGCCGACATAGCTGCGGACGGAACGGAGCCGGAGGAGAGAAAGCAGGCTATGGAGCTGCTTGGAAAGCTGGCGGAGTACAAGCCCCTTGCCAAGATCGAGGAAATGGAAGAACAGAATTACAACATGGTAGATAATGTGCTGAATAACGGCGCAGGGGAGAAAGCGCAGAAAGAGGAAAACAAAAAGGCACAGGACAGGCCAGCCGCAAAACCGTCCTTAAAAGCCCGCCTTGCGGAGAAAAAGGCGCAGGTGGCAGGACAGGGCAGGGAGCAGGAAGAAAACATAAAAAATAAGCAGAGGGAGATGTAAGGATATGAATACAAGGTTTACCGTGGAAGAAAGCAATTTAATCTGCGTATTTGCAGGGGAAAGCAGGAGCGAGGTCATAGAGGATATTGAGAGGGCTTTGCCGTATCTGGAGGATACGGATATGCTGGAGCTGTCCGGCAGGGTGATCGGAAAACTGCGGGATATGGCAGATGAAGAATTTGAACAGCTTGAATTGACGGAAGCAGAATAAAGCAAAGAAAGAACAGGTTTTCCTTACCCGGTTTCCATACGGGTAGGGGAAGCCTGTTTTTTATTCATGACAATTGTATGCGTCAACCGGGGCAGCATATCCGGCATAAAGAATTTCTAAAATAACCCGCAGCTATCTTTGAAGTTTTAGCGGTTCACTGTATAATAGGTGCAGGAACGGAGGGATTTGCGATGTCAAAGAAGAAAAACCGTCCGCACGGGCATTACTGTAAAATATGCGGCGAATACAAGGCAAATGAGAAGTTTTCCGGGAAAGGCCACGCAGCCCATATCTGCAAAGCCTGTTCCCGTTTAAGTGTTGCGGAGAAAGCGGCGGCAATGGATATAAACAGGCTGATGAATTTCCCGATGCGGAGGATTTCAGAGAGTGAGAAGAAATGGCTGAAAGCTAAAATGAAAGATGACTGCCCGGAAGTGGCGGACATGGCCAGGGAGATTTATAATGTATGCTTTCCCCATGTGGAGCGCAATGCCATGAAAAAGCAGCTTGTCATCAATACATTGTCTTTTGAAGTACATATAGAGGTTTATGATGGATACGGCGATATGGAGCTGGCGGATCGGCGTTTTACCATTGACCGGAAAAGCCGTGTGCTTACCATGACGGATTTTCAAGCAGAGGGCAGTGAGCAGTCTGTCACGTTGGAGGGCGGTCAGATGGCGAAGCTGCTGCGGTACATCGTGCATACACTGGAAATATTTATGTGGGAGCAGGATTATTGCCTGAACCCTGATGAGGAAGATTATGACCCGTTTCTTGAGTGGGAAGAAGGCTTTTTCATGGAAGATTTGGAGGACAGACTGGAAATTCAGCCCCCAAAAGAGCCGGAGGGCAGTTCGTCATGGCGTGTGCAGGTGGAATACATGAACCATACAGAGCAGGATATTTGCAGTTATGAGGATTACCTGCCAGACCGTCCAGAGGAATTGTATCTTTCCCTGTTGGAATATTTTGAACCGGAGGATGAAGTCTTTTAATGGGAAAAGCAGAGTATGGTTTTCATATGTTGTATTGTTCTATTGCAGACAGTGGGGAGTGATGAAGCACTGTCATAAAAAAAGCGGTTGAGAACGCTCTGAAAAGCAGGAAATTGACCACTTTTTGACTTTTTGATTGTATCATATTCTGGGAGAGGAGGCTGCTATGGCATACAAAATACTCATTGTTGATGATGAAAAAATGCTGACAGAGTTATTGTCAAGTCACTTACAGAAGTGTGGATATGAGGCTTTTGTAGCGGAAAATGCACAGCAGACAATATCCATGCTGAATGTCTATCCGGATTTGATTCTGCTTGACATCAATATGCCGGAAATAGACGGACTGGAGTTATGTAAAATGATCCGTCAGAATGTCGTCTGCCCCATTTTGTTTCTGACAGCCCGGATTACGGAGCAGGACAAAATAAACGGCCTGCAGGTTGGCGGTGATGATTACATAACCAAGCCGTTCAGCCTGAAAGAGTTGACCGCAAGAGTGGCGGCTCACCTGCGAAGGGATGAACGAAGCAAGTGTACGCCTAAAATCGTTTCTTCTCAGGGCTTGATTGTAAATCTTGCAGAACGTACTTGTTTTTATGGGGAAAAGCCGCTGAGCCTGTCAAACCGTGAGTTTGATATTGTGGAGTTTCTGATGTGCAACGCCAATCAGATATTCGACAGGGAGCGGATTTATGAAGCCGTGTGGGGGCTGAATGCCGAAGGAGATAGTGGAGTCATAAAAGAGCATATCCGAAAGATTAGGAATAAACTGAAGGAAGCTACGGGCAGGGAATACATCGAAACAGTCTGGGGGATGGGTTACAGATGGAAAAAATGAGGAAACCCGGATCAATGAAAAGAGCTTTTATCTGTGCGGTAGCCGCTACCATGTTTCTTGTTTTTGCGGCATCTGTCATGACGATTTATGGATGCTACCGTATACAAAAAGTGATACTTCCCGATTCTCAGGAAGTCTGGCTGAATACCCGGACGGTCACAGCGGACGGGAGGGTATTAGAGGGAGGGCAGAGGGTTATCCTTGACGAACCTGCCCAGGTGAATATGCTCGTTCCTACCGGAGTGGATGTAACTTTGGAGAATACGGAATTCATAATAGAGAAAATCGAGACCAGTTTCTCAACGCTTCGCCCAAAGCAAAAGTTAGTATACAGGGTGGCAGGCATTTCTATGGTGCTGTTTCCTTTTGTCTATTCTATTACAGGTATCATACTGTGCGCATGGTGGTTTTACAGGAAAGAACTGTCACCGCCCATTCAGGTTCTTGCCGATGCAACAAAACATATCCGGGAGCAAGACCTTGATTTTACGGTTAATTATAACAGGAATGATGAATTAGGAAGGCTCTGCATCGCTTTTGAAGAAATGCGGCAGGCACTCTATGATAACAACCGTCAGCTATGGAACATGATTGAGCAGCGCAGAATCCTGCAGGCGTCAGTGGCACATGACTTAAGAAATCCCATTGCGATTGTTGAGGGATATGTGGAATATATGCAGCAATGCCTGGCAGATGGAAATCTGAATGACGAAGAATTGCGGCATACACTGTCTAACCTTGCGGTAACGGCAAAACGGCTTGAACATTATACAGATTATATCCGTGACCTGAATGCCATTGAAGAAACGGAAACAAAGTATTCCGTAGTTCAGTTACCGGACTTTTTAAGAAGAGCTACGGAAAGCCTTTCGTTTCTTGCGGAACAACATAGCCTGGAGGTTGCATACCATTCTGCCATATCCGAATGTCAGGTGAAATTAGACGAGCAGATCTTTTACCGTATTGTCGAGAATATCTTTTCTAATGCCATTCGATATGCCAAAAGCAGGGTGGATTTTGGGTACTCCCTTACCGATGGTATGCTTATGATAACCATATCAGACGATGGCAAAGGTTTTTCAAGGGCAATGCTCCGTAAAAAGAACACCTTTCTTTATTCTGATGATAAAACAGGAGAGCATATGGGCCTGGGATTGGCTACAAGCCGTGTCCTTAGCCAGAAACACGGCGGAAGTTTGGAACTTTCAAATATTGCTTCTGGTGGAGCTTGTGTTACAATTAAACTTGCAGTCAACAAAGTGGGATGATATTTTTATTGGAGAAAAAAGTGATTGGCAAAGAATCAAATCAAGATTTATTTTGGAGGAATTGAAATGGATAAAAAAAGAACGATGAATTGGATAATAGCAATTATAGTTGCTGTTGGATATTTAACAATAAGTATTGTGCTTGATGCATGAACTTATTCTTGGCTTATATGGGTAATTTATGCGGTTTATAGATTTGTTGCAAAATAAGAAAATTTGAAAGTGAGTTGAAGTAATGATTTATAATGCAAAAAACAATAATTGAATATTCTAGCGCTTCGGAGCCACCGTTTTATCGCTTGAGAGCCACCTCGGATTTTAACATTTTAGAGCCACCAC
>QXWV01000309.1 GCA_009911195.1 Lachnospiraceae bacterium
CTCTCAAGCATTAGAATACCAAAATCAAATGGCTCTCAAGCGATAAAACAGTGGCTCCGAAGCGCTAGAATATTCACCAAGAGAAGGAAGGGCGGAAAAGACAGAGTTGATAATCAGGAAAATGCCGAACAACAGCAGGACTACCACGGTTCCGACTTTATGGCTGCGGACAAACTGAGCCAGCTTCGCCGCTGCCTTTTCCGTGGTACTGGCCGCCGTTCCCGCCGCCTTTGCTCCCTGCTTTGCCGCCGCTCTGGCCTCTTTCGCATACTGGCGTTTGATTTTCCATTTCTGTGCCATGCGGGAGAGAGCGTTGCTCTGGAGCTCCGTATGTTCGGCGGCTATCTGCTGATAATGGAGTTCTGCGTCAGCCTTCATGGCCTTGTGCTCCCACTTCGCCGCCTGCCGGGCGGGGTGCTCCCGGACTCGCCGTTTTATGTAACGATTGGCCTTGCGGATTCCGGACTCGCCGAGAAGCTCGGTCTTATGGGAGCTCTCCACGCCCACATTCTCATGCTCTGCCTCATGTATCTTCCGGTGCCCGTAGGACCACGCACTGGTTCCTGCCGCCGTGGCCGTCCGCTTTGCCAGACCGGGAGGCTTATAGGGCTTCTGCGCCGCCAGACGGTTCTTTGCCCGTTCCAGCCGGAAAGAAGAGTACTCCGCTTTCGCCTGCGCCCGTTCCAGTTTCTTCTCCTGGCCGGATTTTCTTTCTTTGGAGGCATGGGATTCTTCCCCGCGGTTCTCCGCTTTGGATTCCGCCTTTTTCTCCCGATTGCCCTCCATTCCGGATTCCGCCGCTGTTTTCCGGCGGCTGTCCGCTCCGGTTTTGTCCGTTTTCCCCTGCCCGTTGTCTGCCAGTTCGTGAGGCTCGTTCCTTTGCAGACGGGAAGAAAATTGCTCCCGTTCCTCGTCCTGCTTGAATTTTCCAGTGCTTTGAGGCTTCGGGCCAGGTTGGCCCGAGGCTGCGCCGGAAGTCTGTCCGTCCTGCCGGATTGTTTCTTTCTCGGCAAAAAGAAGCCGCCCCCGCTTGACCCGTTTCCCGGGTGGTATGCCTGATGTGGTAGCTATAACCGCACCTCCTTCCTGCAATCGTGTAGGGGGAAACCTTTCCCCTACTCGCCGCACGGCCCGTGTGTCGCCTTAGCGGCAAATTTCCTTTGCACGGGTCTGTGCATAAAAAGAGCCCGCCGGTTTTGTGTGCCGACAGGCCTGGTCATGTCCTCGGGCCAACTCGGCCCGAAGCCCGGTTACTATTCCTCTGCGGCCTCTGCTTTTCTGTCCTCGGGCCGGGTGGTCATAATGGAGTAGAGCTTCGTGTTCTTGGGGAAACGGTCAACAAAGGGAATCGTCACGTTCCCGAAGAACAGCAGGCCCTCCCCGGAATTGCTGTGCGTCACATAGGAAAGCTGGTGGGGACTTATCCCCAACTGCTTCGCCAGAATCTGCCGGTCTCCCTGCGCCTGGGAGAGAAGCACCATGAAATCGCTGTTCTCGAAGATGTTCTCAATCTGCCGGGAGGCAAGGAGGTCCTTCACGTTCTGGGTCAGTGCGCTGGGGACGCAGCCCTTTTTGCGGAGCATCTTCCAGATGGTCACAAAATAACTGGAAGTCAATTCGTCCTGCAAAAGTACATGAAACTCGTCATAGTAGCACCATGTGGACAGGCCCCGGGCGAAATTGTGGGAGACCTGGCTGTTCATCAGGTCGTTGATGATGTGCATGGCAATAGTGCGGAGCCCCGCTCCCAGACGCTTCAAATCAAAGCACACCACCCGGGCATCCTGATAGCCTACATTGGTTTTGTGGTTGAAAATGTTCAGGGAGCCGGATACATAAATTTCAAGGGCTGTTGCCAGCCGTTTGGCCTCCGCCTCCGTCTGCCGGCAGAGAAGGTCATAGAAATCCTGCAAGGTAGGGAGCGGCACCCTCTCCGGGTCATTGAGGAAATCCCGGTAAACCATCCGGGCGCACCGGTCAATGATGGTCCGCTCCACAGGTTGCAACCCATCCTTGCCTCCCACAATGAGCTCCATCAGGGAGAGGATGAAATCGCATTTTAAGCTGATGGGCGAAACCTCGTCGTCCACGCTCACATCCAAATCCATTGGATTGATATGGTGGGGGCTGTTGGGCGCGATCTCCACCACAAGCCCATCACTGCCGAACTGGCGCACCAGAGGGGAATATTCCCCCATTGGGTCCAGTATGATAATACGGTCATTGGTGGCGAGGAACACGTTCACAAGCTCCCGTTTCCCGGCGAAGCTCTTCCCGGAGCCCGGCACGCCAAGATACAGCCCGTTAGGGTTCTTCAGCTTCTTGCGGTCCGCCATGATGACATTGTGGGAAAGGGCGTTCAGGCCGTAGTAGACCGCCTCCCCGTCCATGCACAGCTCCTGGGTCATGAAGGGCACAAAGATAGCGGTGGAGCTGGTGGTCATGCCCCGCTGTATCTCTATGCCGTTGAGGCCGAGGGGGAGGCTTGACATCAGCCCCTGCTCCTGTTGGAAGTCCAGCCGTTTCAGGGAGCAGTTGTATTTCTGCATGATACCGGAGACCGTGAAAAGGTCGTTGTCCAGTTCCCGGCGAGTGGCCGCCGTATTCACTACAAGGAAGGTCAGGAGAAACATTCTCTCGTTGCGGCTCTGCAGGTCGGTCAGCAGATTCTTTGCGTCCTGGCTGAACGTCACAAGGTCCGGGGGCAGGATGTCCATATCGTAGCCGGAGCGGACCGCCTTCTTCTGTTCCTCAACCTTCATTTTGTCAATGTCTGAAACCTTCCCTTTAATGGTCTTGATAGCCTTCGCCTGGTCCACCGTCTGTATGTGCATGGTGATGGTCATTTCCGCATCCACCTCCAGCAACTCCGCAAGGAGCTTGTCGGAAAGCTCCGAAGCCATAATCTGCATATAGGAGGCGGCGCCCCATGTAGCCCCCATACGAAAAAGGCGGCTCATTCGGAAATCGAAGCTGGACGGAGCGATAAAATCCTTCGTGGAAAGCCCGGTGGCCGGAATCTGGCTCCATGTGAAGGAAAAGGGTTCCGTGCCGCCGGGGTGGAGCTGGCCGTGAAGAATCTCCAGCCGTTCCAGACCAGTGAGAGGTCTCGACTGGACTCCCAGCTTTTTAAAATTGCCGGCAATGTCAGCCTCCACCCGTTCCAGCCGGGGCTTTGCCGCCGTGGGGCTGTCGGCGGTGACGCCGAAGGTAATGAGCTTCGTCCGCACAATACCGTTGTTGCTCTTTGCAATCTGGCCTTCCAGCATCTCCACATACTCGTCACGCATCCCACTGTAGCTGTCCGTTTTCCGGGGAATGTTCACCCGGTATTTGCTGTCCGGGCGGCTCCGGTGGTTGATGAAAGAAAGCTGGACGGGAAGGGAGCTGTCAAAGGAATTGAGGAAAGCGCAGTACCCATCAAAAATGGCGCTCTGGTCGTCTGCCTGCGCCAGTTGGTAGTTGATGTCCTCGTATTCCATGCTCTTTGTGTAGAGCCTTCCGTCCACCCGGCAGATACCGTCCTTGTACATCTCCCGGTAAGGAAGCGTCTGCTGGGCGGTCTGGGGCCCGGACGTTTTCCCCGCCCGGGGCTTTTTTGTGGCGTACTGGCGGTCAGGCTTTTTTGCCCTTGCGGCCGGCCGTTTCGCCTTTGGTTGTTTTTGCAATCGGCTTTTCCTCCTTTCGGTTCAAAAAAGCGTAGAAATTTTCAGTTCTGTAGGGCCGCACCCGTGGCGTCAGGAACCTTGCACGGATAATGTTGCGTAGTACCTTCTCAAAGGGAAGGCCGTCCCTCTCGTACATGGCGAACAGAAAGCACGGGAGCATGAGCCCTATCATCAGGAACAGAGCAAGGCTGTTCCCGATATGGGAGCGAGTGAACAGGTAAAAGGGTACGCCTATCCCGCCCGCTATGGAAAAACAGATAAGCTGGCGCTTCGTCAGGTTGAAGGCCAGCTTGGTCTTGATACGGTTTAAATCGTTAGGCACCGGCACATAGGCCATAAGAGCCTCCTTTCCGCCTCGGGCCAGGTTGGCCCGAAGCCGTTCTTAGCGTTCCGGGGTTTTCGGGGCTTTCTCCTTCTTCGGGGCGCGGGAGGCGTTCTCTTTCTCTGCCTCCTTTGCACCTGCCTCCAACTGGCTCCTGATGGAAAGCCGTTCCTGCGCCGGAATCTTTGTTTCCTGTTCTGCCATGTCTGTTTCCTCCTTTCCGGGCCGGGGTATGACGGCCCCTCCCTGATAGTCATAGCCCGCCGCATGGATGACGGCGAGGGTTTCTTCTGATACCTTCTGGAAAAGAAGAAGGTCCGTGTCAGCCGCAAAGGCCAGCATGTCCTGTTCCGTAAATTCCTCCGGGAGTTTTCCGTGAAAGGCAGAGCGCACGGTTCCGTTTTCGTCCATCTTGTAGCGGCGTGGAGCCCGTCCCGGCATGGTATCCCTCCTTCCAGACTTCGGGCCAGCTTGGCCCGGAGCAATAAAAAACCGCCAGCGTCAGCCAGCGGTTCCATCGTTACTATATTTTGTTTTATCCTTCGTTGTCATTCTGCGGCAAATCAGGAAACAGAATCCGAAGATAATCCCGTCTGCCGTAGAGAACACGGTCAATGTACACATCCTGCCCATTCACACGGTAGAAAACCATGTAATTTCCACTGATGAGAAATCGGTAGTCGCTTTCTATATCTGTCACAGAGGACAGCGGAGCGCCGATTTCTGAAAAATTTTCCAGTTCGTCAACAGTGTCCATGATTTTGTTTACGGTGTTTTCAGCGGCTTGCGGATTACATAATTCAAAGGTAATATACTCCCAGATTTCGTCCAGGTCGTTCTGGGCTTCCGGGGAGTAGTGGATGTTATTCTTCATTAGCTTTTGCCCGGAAATGTGCTCTCACATCCGAGGACGAAAGCCATCCCTTTTCCTCTCCAGATTTTTTCCCTTTTGCAAGCTCGCCCATGAGCTTCAGGGTGGCCCGTGTTTTTTCATAGTCCTGCATGTCAATGATTGCATAGCGCCCGCGTCCGTTTTTGGTGAGAAAGACCGGTGCGCCCACAGATACGTCACGGAGCACATCACTGTAATTCCTCAAATCAGAGATTGGTTTGATATTCGGCATAATCACATTCTCCTTTCCTGCCCTTAGTATACCCTGATTTGATGTAAAATTCAACAGCATATTTTACAACGGTATTTTAGTGAGCGCCCCATATGGATTTCGAGAGGCTCCCGGTCTTGAAGAGAACGAAACACAGCAGCACCGTGTACTGAATATTCTAGCGCTTCGGAGCCACTGTTTTATCGCTTGAGAGCCATTTGATTTTGGTATTCTAATGCTTGAGAG
>QXWV01000041.1 GCA_009911195.1 Lachnospiraceae bacterium
TATCAGATTGATTTACTGGGCGGGAGCAAGAACCGCATTACCGAGCGTGAGTATTGGGCGAAACGGAAAGGACAAGCCGCACTGGATAAAGAAAATGCTTCCCTTGCCGCTACAGGAGAGCCGCCCAAACAGACCAAGTTTGAAACGGACAAGGAGCAGTTGCGGCGCACGATCCGCACCGCCCTGTCCTCTGCCGTTTCCTTTGAGGACTTTTCCGGGAAGCTGTTACAGCAAGGCGTGACCGTCAAGGAGAGCCGGGGGAGGTTGTCATATCTCACGCCGGACAGGACGAAGCCAATCACCGCCCGGAAATTGGGTGATGATTTTGACCGTGCCGCCGTACTGGAAGCACTCACTATAAACGCACAGAACGCCGCAAGAGCCGCCGAAAAGCCCCTACCCAAACAGGAATACCCCCGCAGCATAAAAGACCGTTTACAGCGAAATAAAGCCGCCATAAACGCACCGAAACAGGACGGCGTACAACGCATGGTAGACCGGGAAGCCAAGCGAGCCGAGGGCAAGGGCATAGGATATGACCGCTGGGCGGCTGTCCACAACCTAAAACAAATGGCGGCGACCATGAGCATTTACGAAGAATCCGGCTTTTCTTCCCCGGAGGAACTGGAAGCCGCCCTTGCCGCCGCCAGTGCGGGCTTGCATGAAACCACCGGGAAACTGAAAGCCGTGGAAAGCACCTTGCGGGAGAAAAAAGACTTGCAGAAACAGTTATTAGCCTACATCAAGACCAAGCCAGCCCGTGACGGATTGCGGGCGCAGAAATCGGAGAAAGCAAAGCGAGCCTACCGGGAGCAGCACGAAAGCGAGTTTATCATTTCCGAATCCGCCGCCCGGTATTTCAAGGCACAGGGAATCTCCAAGCTGCCAGCGTCCAAAGCATTACAGACCGAGATTGAGCAGCT
>QXWV01000042.1 GCA_009911195.1 Lachnospiraceae bacterium
GAACGCCCTTTACAACGAGTACCGGGAGAAGAAAGAGAACGTCCGGGAATTGCAGACCGTCAAAAGCAATATTGACCAAATCTTGCGCCGTGAGCCGGAACGGGGAAAGGGGCGGGATAATGAACGGTAAACGCCTATACATGGACTACCCACAGTACAGAGCCGCCCGCCGTCTTGTGCATGAGTGCTGCAACTATGACAACGGCAACTGTATCTTGCTGGATAACGGCGAGCCTTGCGTATGTGTGCAGAGTATCAGCTATTCTCTTATATGCCGCTGGTTCATTGCCGCCGTGCTGCCGCTGGACGGGAAACTGGAAGCCGCCCTACTCCACCGGGCAGACAGGAAACGCTGTACCGAGTGCGGCGGGTATTTTCTCCCCAAATCCAACCGGGGGAAATACTGCCCGGATTGCGCCGGACGCATGAAAAGAATCAAGGCTACACAGCGCAAGCGGAAACAGAGGGATAAATGTCACGCTTTAGGATATTCCAAACCCCCGTAAATCAAGGCTTTTTTGACTGCCTTCAAAGGGTAGACGATATTTATATCCTTTACCCCCGAAAAAGCCGCTTTCATTGCGTAACAGAAGCCACAGACAGGAGGTGAGAACCATAACCGAATACATCACATCCGACACCATAATGCCCCGTTTTCTGCCCTATCCCTATTTTCTGCTGAAAATGGACTTGTCATATACTGCAAGGCTGCTCTATGCGGTGCTTCTTGACCGTTCCACCCTCTCACAGAAGAACGGCTGGCAGGACAGCGAGGGCAGGACGTACATTGTCTACCCCGTTTCGGAGATAACGGAAACACTGGATAAAGGCAGCACCGCCATAAAAAGCGCACTGAACGAGCTGGACGCTGCCGGGCTTCTGGTGAGGGAACGCCG
>QXWV01000043.1 GCA_009911195.1 Lachnospiraceae bacterium
GAACCGCCTTTATGTGAAAATACCGCAAATGCCAGTGGTACAGTTTTCCGACCATATGACCCCCATACAGCCGGAAAACCGACCCTCTGATAGCCGGAAAAGCGACCCTCATAAGGGCGGAAAACCGACCATTGCGTTGGACGGAAAACCGACCCCTAACCAACTTACTATAAACAAACTAAAAGAGAACCAACTAAAGGGAGTGAGTGGGGAGCCGCCCGCAGCCATTGGCAGATATAAAAATATTTTCCTCTCTGAAAGCGAATATGCGGAGCTGAAAGAGGAATACCCGGACAGGCTGGAACGGTTCATTGAGGAAATGAGCGAGTACATGGCTGCTATCGGGAAAGAGTACGCCAACCATGCCGCCGCTGTCCGTATGTGGGCGGGGCGTGACAGGAAAGGCACGGGGAAGAAAGGAATCCCCGATTATACCTACAAGGAGGGCGAGAGCCTTTGACAGCATAGACACAACGCCCCGTAAACAGGGCGTAAAAGACCATCAACAAGGAGGAACGATTTTATGAGTGATTACGATAACGCCATTTTCCGGCTTGCCACGGCACAGGAAGCAGAGCCGGAGGACTACACCGGGGAGGACGGGCTTTTATATTGCGGGAGCTGCCACCAGCCCAAAGAAGCCTATTTTGCAGAGGGAAAGACGCTTTTCGGACGTGACCGACACCCAAAAGAATGTGACTGCCAGCGGAAACGCCGGGAAACACTGGAAGCCGCAGACCGGGAACACAAGCACCGGGAGGAAGTGGAACGGCTGAAAAGAAAGGGCTTCACAGACCCGGCTATGCGGGAATGGACTTTTGAGAACGACAACGGCAAATGCCCCCAAATGGAGAAAGCCCGCCGCTATGTGGAACAATGGGAGCAGATAAAAGACGGGAATCATGGAATGGTTTTGTGGGGAGAAGTCGGCACGGGCAAGAGCTACCTTGCCGGGTGTATCGCCAACGCCCTCATGGAGAAAGAGGTTTCCGTGTGCATGACGAACTTTGCCCTTATCCTCAATGACCTTGCCGCCAGTTTCAAAGACCGTAACGAATATATCTCCCGCCTTTGCAGCTTCCCTCTGCTTATCCTTGATGATTTTGGCATGGAGCGTGGCACGGAATACGGGCTTGAACAGGTTTACAACGTGATTGACAGCCGATACCGCAGCCAAAAGCCGCTGATTGTCACCACGAATTTGACGCTGGAGGAATTGCAGAACCCGGAGGACACCGCCCACGCCCGCATTTATGACCGCCTTATTGAAATGTGCAGCCCTGTCTGCATTACCGGGAAGAATTTCAGAAAAGCGAAAGCAAGGGAGAAAATGGAACAGCTTAAAATGCTGCTGAATGGAAAGGAGATTTGCCTATGACCGACACCAAGAAGAAAGACCGCCGCCCGGATTGTGTGACCGAGGTACGCAGAGGGAACACCGTCCTTGTGGTTTCCGGCTATTTCAAACAGGACACTACCGCCACCGCCGCCGACAAGATGATGAAAGTGCTGGAAGCCGAAAGCGCAGCCGGGGAACGAGCCGCCCATGCCATGTAAAGTGACATTCCCTGTTGAAAATAATTCGACATTATGTGCCATAAAGTAGCAAAAAGGACTGTACAGCCAGCCCCAACCTATGGTATAATAGACCTACGGAATAGTGGGCTGGCTGTCGGAAACGGAGGATATTATGTCAAGACAGACCACCCAGACACTCATTACCGCCCTTTATCCGAGATTATCCCATGAGGACGAGCTGCAAGGCGAGAGCAATTCCATTTCCAACCAGAAGCGAATCCTTGAAAACTATGCAAAACAGAACGGCTTCGGGAATCTGAAATGGTACACGGACGACGGTTATTCCGGGGCAAATTTTCAAAGACCCGGCTTCCAGTCCATGCTTGCCGACATTGAAGCGGGGCTTGTGGGAACGGTCATTGTAAAGGATATGTCAAGGTTAGGGCGCAACTACTTACAAGTGGGAATGTACACGGAAATGATTTTCCCACAGAAAAACGTCCGTTTCATTGCAATCAATGACGGCGTTGACAGCGCACAGGGCGACAACGATTTTGCCCCTTTGCGTAACATTTTTAACGAATGGCTGGTGAGAGATACGAGCAAGAAAATCCGAGCCGTGAAACGCTCAAAAGGCATGAGCGGGAAGCCCGTCACAAGCAAGCCCGTATACGGCTACCTCATGGACGAGGACGAAAATTTCATCATTGACGAGGAAGCCGCCCCCGTGGTGAAGCAGATTTACAGCCTTTGCCTTGCCGGGAACGGTCCGACCAAGATAGCCCGTATGCTTACGGAACAGCAGACACCCACGCCGGGAACGCTGGAATACCGCCGGACGGGAAGCACCCGCCGCTACCACCCCGGCTATGAGTGCAAGTGGGCGACAAACACCGTGGCGCATATCCTTGAAAACCGGGAATACACGGGCTGCCTTGTGAACTTCAAGACCGAGAAAGTGTCCTACAAGGTAAAACAGAGCAAGGAGAACCCCGAAGAAAAGCAGGCAATCTTTGAGAACCACCACGAACCAATCATAGACCGTGACACATGGGAGCGTGTGCAGGAACTACGCAAGCAGCGCAAACGCCCCAACCGCTATGATGAAGTGGGCTTGTTCTCCGGCATACTCTTTTGTGCCGACTGCGGCAGCGTCATGTACCAGCAGAGGTATCAGACAGACAAGCGGCGGCAGGACTGCTACATATGCGGCAGCTACAAGAAGCGCACCCGTGACTGTACGGCGCACTTTATCCGCACCGACCTGTTGACCGAGGGAGTGACCGAGAATTTGCGGAAAGTCACCAGCTATGCCGCCAAGCACGAAGCCCGGTTTATGAAGCTGTTGACCGAGCAGACCGAGGACGGGAGCAAACGCCGGAACGCTGCCAAGAAGAAAGAACTGGAAGCGGCAGAAAAACGGATTGCGGAACTCTCCGCTATCTTCAAGCGGCTGTATGAGGACAGCGTGACCGGGCGCATATCGGACGAGCGTTTCACGGAGCTTTCGGCAGACTACGAAGCCGAAAGCTCCGGGCGCATATCGGACGAGCGTTTCACGGAGCTTTCGGCAGACTACGAAGCCGAAAGCTCCGGGCGCATATCGGACGAGCGTTTCACGGAGCTTTCGGCAGACTACGAAGCCGAGCAAAAGGAACTGAAAGAGAAAGCCGCCGTTCTGCAGGGCGAGCTTTCAAGGACGCTGGAAGCCACGGCAAACGCTGAAAAGTTTATGAAAGTGGTACGCAAGTACACCAGCTTTGAGGAACTCACCCCTACCCTGCTACGGGAATTTGTGGAGAAAATCGTAATCCACGAATCGGAATCCCTTGACGGGAAACGCCGGGGGAAGCTCCGCAGACAGGAAATCGAAATCTATTACTCTTTTGTCGGCAAGGTAGAGTTGCCCGACTAAAGCCCGACCCGTCCGGCAGTCAGCCGGATAGGGAACGGCAAAATTTTTTACACTTCTTTTACTTCTTTATCTCACATGAGCAAACAGACAGGGCTTCAGGACGGTTATTATACAGCCCAAGCTTCTGAGTTCAGCCATGGCTGGAAAGAATACATTACGATTATGGTTAAAGGTGGAAGTATTGTTTCGGTAGAATATAACGCAGAAAATGCCAGTGGCTTTATAAAGAGCTGGGATAATACATATATGCAGGCAATGCTGCATGATACTGGTACTTATCCGAATGAATATACCCGCTATTATGCAGGTCAGCTTTTGGATGGACAGGGGGAAGGGGAGATTGATGCCCTGACGGGAGCTACTTCCTCTTATGGCTCTTTCCAGAAGCTTGAGGCGGCCGTAATAGAACAGGCAAGACAAGGGGATTCCAGAATTGCTATTGTGGATACATCCCATTAAACAATCCCATTTACAAAGTTTACAAGTTCACATTGCGAACTTACACACCCTAATCCTATGATATAAGTCAGGTGAAAGCAGTAGCCTAAAATAGCCGCTGCTTTCACCTGAATTTTATTTATACTATATAAGATGAACTTTTTCCTAACATTTACACCTGTCAAACTCAGGATTGAATGCGTAGAAGTTTTTGGAATCCAGTTTATCTTGAACAATGCGGAGGGCTTCACCGAATCTCTGGAAGTGCACGATTTCCCTCGCACGCAGGAAGCGTATAGGGTCGCATACTTCCTGGTCATGGACAAGGCGGAGGATATTGTCATAGGTGGTGCGGGCTTTTTGTTCTGCTGCCAAATCTTCCGTCAAATCCGTAATTGCATCCCCTTTCGATTGGAAGACGCAGGCATTAAAGGGTATGCCACCTGCTGCCTGAGGCCAGAGGGCCAGCGTATGGTCCACGTAATATTTATCGAAGCCTGATTTTTCGATTTCCTCCATGGAAAGGTTCTTCGTTAACTGGTAAACGATAGCTGAAATCATTTCCATATGGGCCAGTTCTTCTGTACCAATATCCGTTAGAAGCCCAGCCACTTCATTATATGGCATGGTATAGCGCTGGGAGAGATAACGCATGGAAGCGGCCAGTTCGCCATCCGGTCCACCAAACTGGCTGATAATTACCTGGGCAAGCTGAGCATTAGGCTGCGTTATTTTTACTGGAAATTGTAACCTTTTCTCATAATTCCACATATCTTAACATCCTCCTTCCCAAGGCATAGGCTGTAGTGCCCATTTCCATTCTTTGCTGCAAGTATCTGCGACAGAAAGGGAGAGCGGGCCAAATTTTACTGCATAGTCGCGCATCATTTGGTTTTTCATACGCATATAATGGTTGAAGTATTCCATTGCCTCACGGTCAAAAGGGTGGGTATCCAAATATTCTGTCATTTCTACTGTTACAAAATCCACAATTCCGATGTTTCGGAGCATATTTTCCTGTTCCGTATTCATTTTATGGCTCATTGCACACATCTCCTTCCTGTAAAAGGTTTGGTTAACTCGGGGAAGATAGTGCCGGTACAATAGGCTTTATCCAAATCTTCATATATCTGTGTAAGATGCTGCCAGGGTACATAGGCCATAGCCAGCGGAAAACGGTCAAAATATTCGTTAAAATTGTAATCCTGCATAATTCTCCTTTCATAGATTCTGAATATTTCTAATATAATATATGATAGCTGTTTTTGGGCGTGTTTGTATTTTCCATATTTTTTCCTATATTGACATTCCATATATCAAATTTTATAATTTACCTGTGTTATTATAGAAGTATCTACTGACTTGATGATTTTCAAGTAATGTGAACACATGGAGGTAAAAATGACACTTTATGAGGGCGAAAAAGGCGGTGTGTATGAAGTGAACGGGGTCTATGTGGAAGAGCCCATTACGAGAAGGCTTCAGGCGCTGGGATTAAATGACGGAACGAAGGTTAAGATTTTAAACCGTAAAAAGGGCGGAGCATTGATTATCCAAGTGAGGGGAACCAGGCTGGCGCTGGGAAAACATATATCCTCCGGCATTGAGGTAAAGGGGGAGGTTCAAAATGATTGACAGGGAAATGATAGATAAGGATAAAACGGTTCATGTGGCCTTTGTAGGAAACCCGAACTGTGGGAAAACCACTTTATTTAATGCTATTACTGGCTCAAAATTAAAAGTGGCAAACTGGCCTGGTGTGACAGTGGAGCGGATGGAGGGGGAGGCGGAATACGAAGGTTTTCATTTGACTTTGGTGGATACGCCGGGGATTTACTCCCTGACCAGCTATACTATTGAAGAAAAGGTGACCAGACAATGTGTCATGGACGATGATATTGAGGTGATTGTCAATATTGTGGATGCTTCTTCTTTAGAGAGGAATCTTTATTTGACGATGCAACTTTTGGAACTTGGTAAGCCTATGGTATTGGCGCTGAATATGATGGACATTGTCCAGGAGCGGGGGATGGAAATTGATTTGCACCGTCTGCCGGAATTGCTTGGGGATATCCCGGTGGTGCCTGTTTCCGCGGCAAAAAGAACCGGTCTGGATATTTTGCTGCATGCAGTAGTCCACCATTATGAAGAGGGTTCAAAAGGCAGCGTACTGGACTATGGGGAAGTGATTGAAGAAAAGCTTGCCAAGCTGGAGGTGATGATGCAGGCGCATTATCCCACCCATTCTTCGGTGAGATGGCATGCTATTAAAATGCTTGAGGAAGATGAAGAAGTCTGGGAGGAACATCCTATTTCTGTAACCAATGTGGTGGACCGGAGTTATGAAAAAGAAATTATTCAGGCAAAATATGCTTACATAGAAAATATTGTAAATGAAACATTGTTCCACAAAGCAAAAAAGAAAGAACTTACCGATAAAGTGGACGAGCTGCTTACCCATTCTGTTTGGGGAGTTCCTATGTTTTTGCTTATAATGGGATTGGTTTTTTTTCTGACTTTTACAGTAGGTGATTTTTTAAAAGGATATTTTGAAGTGGGGCTGGATGCCATATCGGAAGGCATTTCCGGTTTCCTGGCAGCCGTCCATGTGGCTGGTTGGCTACAGTCCTTGATTGTGGATGGAATTATTTCCGGAGTCGGGGGAATCCTTACTTTTATCCCCAATATATTTATTTTATTCCTTGCGCTGGCTATTTTGGAGGACAGCGGCTACATGTCCAGGGTAGCATATGTAATGGACAGCATTATGGGAAAGGTAGGGCTTTCCGGGAAAGCATTCCTTCCCATGATTTTGGGTTTTGGCTGCACGGTTCCGGCAATTATGGCAACGCGTGCCCTGGAAACGGAGCATGACAGAAGGAAAACGATGATTGTCACCCCTTTTATGTCCTGTTCCGCCAGATTACCTATTTATGTTTTGTTCTCGGATATGTTTTTTACGGAATATGCGGCTGTGGTGGCCTTTTCCATGTATGTGATAGGGATGGCAATAGCGATTCTGGTTGCTAAAATAATCCATAAGGCGGAAAAGGGGAAGGAAAATAATTCCCTTCTGATTGAACTCCCGGAATATAAAAGGCCCAATCCGCGCACTATCCGGATTTATGTGTGGAATAAGCTGAAGGATTATTTATCGAAAGCGGGAACTACTATTTTTATAGCTTCTATCATCATTTGGTTTGTGCTGAATTTCGGTACTGGCGGCATGGTGGAAGAGCCTTCGGATAGTTTTGGGGCGGCTATTGGCCGTTTCCTTGTGCCGGTACTTGCCCCTGCAGGGTTAAATATGTGGCAAATTGTAGTGGCGCTTATTTCCGGCATTTCAGCAAAAGAAGTAGTAGTTTCCAGCTTTTCAGTTCTGTTTGGAGTGGCGAATGCTAATTCCCAGGCTGGGATGCGGGCGATTGTCCAGAATATTCAAAGCATAAATCCAGGCTTTGGGGCATTAAATGCTTTTTCCCTTATGATTTTCTGCCTGTTGTATGTACCCTGTATAGCCACGGTGGCTACTATAAAGAAGGAAAGCAATTCGTGGAAATTTGCGTTGGGGATGATTATTTTCCAGCTTATATTCGCATGGACGGTTTCGGTTATTGTTTTTCAGGTGGGAAGCATCTTTTTATAAATGCGGTTTTGATTGCCGAAAACCCCGTAGAAGGGAAGAAACCGGTATTTTGCATAGGAAAAGTTTTTTTCCTTGATTTCTTGCTTCTTTTGTGTAAAAATAGTAGAAAAGAATTCTGATAAATAATTAACAATCTCGTGTCTGTTCATTTTATGAGATGGATAATTACAGGACATTTAACTTTGTGGGAGGAAGAAAGGAGCATTGGAGCAATGAGAGGTATTGATACACAAGTCCGGAAGATACGCAGGCGCATATTTAAGGAAGTTGCTAATCTTGCCTATACTTCGGAAGATTTAATCAATGATGTAGAAGCATTGCCTTATAAGATAGTAGATTATGATGAATCCCAGTATGGCAATATTTACAGGGAGCGGGCCATTATCAGGGAACGTATCCGCCTTGCCATGGGGCTTTCCCTTAGGCCGGAAAATGCACCAGTGCATGTAACGCAGGGGCTGGCGGAAAGCAATATCGATGAAAAATATTATGAGCCGCCGTTAATGCAGGTGATTCCTTCTGCATGCAATGCCTGCCCGGAGAACCGTTATGAAGTGACGGACAGATGTATGGGCTGCGTTGCCCATCCGTGCCGGGAAGTATGCCCAAGGGGGGCTATTTCTATGAAGGACGGAAAATCGATAATCGACCAGGAGAAATGTATTAAATGCGGAAAATGTAAAACCATCTGCCCTTATGATGCCATTTCCCATCAGGTGAGGCCATGCCTTTCGGCCTGCGGGGTAAATGCCATAAAAAATGATGAAAAGGGCAGGGCGGTAATTGATGCGGATTTGTGCGTTTCTTGTGGACAGTGCATGGTAAACTGTCCGTTTGGTGCTATTGCGGATAAATCGCAGATTTTCCAGTTGATTCGTGCCATGCAGTCAGGAAGGAAAATTATTGCACAGGTGGCACCGGCTTTTGTAGGCCAGTTTGGGAAAAATGTAACTCCGGATATGATAAAGACGGCATTAAAGGAACTGGGGTTTTTTGATGTTTACGAAACGGCAATCGGCGCCGATATGGGGGCTATGGCGGAAGCAGAGCATTATGTCCACTCGGTGGCTACGAAGGAACTGCCTTTTTTGCTGACATCCTGTTGCCCGTCCTGGTCAGTATTAGCCAAAAAGTTCTTCCCGGAAACCATTGATAAGATATCCAATGCTTTGACGCCTATGGTTGCTACTGCCCGTAAAATGAAAGAAGATTGCCCGGATGCCAGCGTAGTTTTCATCGGCCCATGTGCTTCCAAAAAGCTGGAAGCCTCCAGGCGGACCATCCGTTCCGATGTGGATTTTGTTATCACTTTTGAAGAATTGGCCGGGATGTTTGAAGCGAAAGGGATTGACCTGGAAAATATCAGTGCGGAAGCGAAGATGGAGGATGCCACCGGTGCAGGCCGCGGATATGGTGTAGCGGGGGGCGTGGCCAATGCTATTGAAGAATGCATAAAGGAATATTATCCCGATGTGGATGTAAATATAGAGCATGCAGAGAGCCTTGCGGAATGCCGGAAAATACTTATGTTAGCCAAAGCGGGAAAGAAGAACGGATGCTTGATTGAAGGGATGGCATGTCCCGGTGGCTGTGTGGCAGGTGCGGGAACCAATATACCGATTCCCCAAGCCACAAAAGAAGTGGCAGGCTTTAAGGCGGCTGCAGCGAAGAAAATACCCGAAATGGAGACAGGGAAAGGAATGGAGAAATAGATGATAAGAATAAGGACAAGATATGCTCCCAGCCCTACCGGACGTATGCATGTGGGCAATTTGAGGACAGCCCTCTATGCCTATCTGATAGCGAAACATGAGGGTGGGGATTTTATCCTGCGCATAGAGGATACTGACCAGGAAAGATATGTGGAAGGGGCGGTAGACATTATTTACCGTACTTTAGAAAAAACAGGGCTGATTCATGACGAAGGGCCGGACCGAGATAAAGGGGTGGGGCCTTATATTCAAAGTGAACGCCAGGCAAAAGGCATTTATTTGGAATATGCCAGGATGCTTATCGATAAAGGGGAAGCTTACTATTGCTTCTGCGATAAAGAAAGGCTGGCAACTTTGAACCGCACCGTGGCTGGCAAAGAAATCAATGTATATGATAAGCATTGCCTGTATTTATCCAAAGAAGAGGTGGAAGAAAAGCTGGCTTCCGGTATTCCTTATGTAATCCGCCAGAACAACCCTACAGAAGGGACTACCACTTTCCAGGATGAGATATATGGGGATATTACGGTGGACAATACGGAATTAGATGATATGATACTGATTAAATCCGATGGTTACCCCACTTATAATTTTGCGAATGTAGTGGATGACCATTTGATGGGAATTACCCATGTGGTGAGGGGGAATGAATATCTTTCTTCTTCTCCTAAGTATAACCGGCTGTATGAAGCTTTTGGATGGGAAGTGCCGGTATATGTGCATTGCCCGTTGATTACCGATGAGGAACATCATAAGCTTTCCAAACGTTGTGGGCATTCTTCCTATGAAGATTTGATTGAGCAGGGCTTTTTATCCGAAGCGGTGGTAAATTTCGTAGCCCTTTTGGGGTGGAGTCCGGAAGGGAATGAAGAAATATTTTCCCTGGAAGAGCTGGTTAAAATTTTCGATTACCGGCATATTTCAAAATCTCCGGCAGTATTCGATTTTACGAAGTTAAAGTGGATGAACGGGGAATATATGAAGGCGATGGAGTTTGATTGCTTTTATACCATGGCGGAGCCATACTTGAAGGAAGCCATCACAAAGGATTTGAACCTTAAGAAAATAGCTGAAATGGTTAAGACGCGTATTGAAGTATTTCCGGACATGAAGGAAATGGTAGATTTCTTCCAGGAACTGCCCGCTTATGACGCTTCCATGTATACCCATAAGAAGATGAAGACAACAGCAGCATCTTCCCTGGAAGTGTTGGAAGCGCTTTTGCCCCGAATCGAAGCGCAAGAAGCCTTTGACAACGATTCTTTGTATCAGATGCTCGTATCCTATGTGGAGGAAATGGGCTGCAAGAACGGTTATGTTATGTGGCCAATCCGTACAGCGGTATCCGGCAAACAGATGACGCCTGCCGGCGCTACGGAAATTATGGAAATCCTTGGCAAGGAGGAATCCATAAGCAGAATAAGGAAAGGCATTGAACTGTTAAAGAATGCCTGTGAATAAAACGAATTATCAACAGGAGGCGGGGGAGGCTTCCCCCGCGCAGAAACAGGCGATAGAGCATGCCCATGGCCCTATGCAAGTATTGGCAGGGCCGGGGGCAGGCAAAACTTATCTGATTATTCGGCGGATTCGTCATCTAATCTGCCATCATGGGGTTTCCCCCGAAAAAATCCTCGTTATCACTTTTACAAAAGCATCAGCTTTGGAAATGCAGCAGCGGTTTGCGAAACTGACGGAAGGAATCTATCCGGCGGTGAATTTCGGTACTTTTCATGCAGTATATTATCATATACTGAACAATTCAGGAAATGGCGGGGTAAATTATCAGCCCATATCGGCAAAAGAAAAAGCAGAACTGCTAAAGCACAGCCTGGCAGTATGCGGCATTGAGGAAGAAGTGGATGGCGATACAATGGATTATCTGTTCAAAGAAATAAGTGCCAGTAAAAACAGGGATGCATGGCATCCTCCAAATCCGTTGGGGATGCCATGCCTGGCGCTGTCCGATGAGGACATTATGAAAAAGTTCCCCTCTATTTTTAAGGAATATTGTCAGATTATGGAAGAAAGAAATCGGCTGGATTTCGATGATATGATAATCCTATGCTATAAATTGCTGTCCCGGAATCAGGATATTTTGTCATTTTGGCAAAATAAATATTCCCATATTTTAGTGGATGAATTCCAGGATATCAGCCCGCTTCAATACCGGATTTTGAAGGAGCTGGCAGCGCCGGGAAACAATCTCTTTACGGTAGGGGATGATGACCAGTCGATTTACGGCTTCCGGGGAGCCGGACCGAAAGTAATGCAGCAATTTATACGGGATTATCCGGAAGCTCCCCAGATTTTCCTGGATACCAATTACCGCTGTAGGGGAAGTATAGTGCAAGCAGCCACTTTATTGATTGAGGAAAATAAAGACCGTTTTCCCAAATGTCTGAAAGCGGCTAAGGAAGGCGGGGCAGCGGTAAAGCTTTGCACTTTTGGTTCATGGGAAGAGGAAGCCAAATATCTGGTCAAAGCTATGAAAGAATTGCCTTTAAAGGAGCAGGGGAAAACGGCAGTAATCTATCGCACGAATTCCCAGGCAAACGGTTTGACAAGGCTGTTTTCCCAATCAGGAATCCCTTTCCATGTACATGGAAAAACCGGAAATTTGTGGGAACATCCCATATGCAAGGATTTTCTTGCTTATCTGCATTTGGCCAAAGATATTTCAGAAACAGGAATCGGGCAGAGGGCGGATTTACTCCGGATTATGAATAGACCTTGCCGCTATATTCATCGGCAGGCGGCAGAGGATAGCCAGGTCAATGAGGAAAAACTTTTGGACTATTATCAAAATGTTCCTTATATGCAAAAAAGGATAAGTGAGTTTTTTACGGATTTGAGGCGGATTTATGGACTAAGACCCTATTTGGCCCTGGACTACATTAGAAAGTCCGCAGGATATGACTCGTATTTAACCGGAAAAAAAGACGGAACAGGAACATGGGCGGAAATGGCCGGCCGCATACAAGGGATGGTTCGTGGATTCGCCTCTTTGGATGAATGGAAGGCTTATATGGAAAACTATGGGGAGAAAAAGAAGTCAGAAGGACAAAATGAAGAAGGAGGGGTGACTTTCATTACCATGCATAGCGCAAAAGGGTTGGAATACGATACTGTTTTTATTCCGGATACCAATGCAAAAGTAATTCCCCACAGCAAGGCGGTGTTGCCTGGGCAGATGGAAGAAGAGAGGCGGCTTTTGTATGTGGGCATGACAAGGGCCAAAGAAAGGCTGGAAATCCTTACCTTTGGTCAACCATCCTGCTTTTTGGAAAAACTAAAGAGCTCGCCCGAAATTCTTCTTTTCAGTCATCTACAAGCTCGTCAAACTCAGCATTGTCCAGATACTCGTCAAAAGCATCGGCAACCAGTTCATATTCCTCGTCATCTTCAATGAATTCCAGCTCAGGCTCTGCATTCACATCGTTTTCATCTTCATGATAACGATAAAACCATACTTCGCCATCATCGTTTTCCCCGTTTTCATCTAAAGGGAGAAGGGCGATATAATCTTTGCCCTGACATTCTAAAATAGTGATAATTGCGCAGACTACATGAGAACCGTCATCCAAATCCAATTCTACAGTCATTTCTTCATCTTCCGCGCCTTCTGAAGGGGATAGATTTAAATTACGCATAAAAACTCCTTTCCGTTGGGTATTTGTGTTGTAAAATCTCAGTTTAAAAATATTTTGACAAGATACTTCTTTTTCATTGTACTAGCGGAAAGAATAATAATCAACAAATTTTGTGTATTTTTAGACAGGGAAAAAATTTTATGCTATAATATATAAAATCTGGTTTTTTGATATTGACAAATTGAGGATAAGCCAGTGTTTGCAACAGTTATATTATGGGGATAACTGTTAATATACCAATAAAATTAGAAAGCAAAAGCTGGGCAAGAATGGGGGTTTATGAATGTACACAATGGATAGCAGGCAGAAAAACAAACCGTACCCGTTAGGCGTAATGACAGAATGTAATCATACCTATTTTTCTGTAGTGATGAAGAATGGAAAAGACTGTGGAATCATTCTGTATGATAAGAAGACAGGAAGGGAGAAAAAGCTTCCTTTTCATTCACAGAATAAGTTTGGTTCTATTTATAGCATGGCTATAAAAGACTTGGATATCAAACGCTATGCATATAATTTTTATGACGGTGAAACAGTATTTACGGACCCTTATGCGAAAAGCATTCATGGGCATGAAAAATGGGGCAGGCGGGAAAAAATGTTAAAGGGTGGGTTTCTGGATGAAGGATATTCCTGGGAGGAAGATGTGCCTTTGAAAATTCCTTATGAAGAAAGCTTCCTATACTGCTTGAATGTCCGGGCATTTACCAGGCACAAATCTTCCGGGGTGGCTCATAAAGGAACGTTCCGGGGAATTATAGAAAAGCTTCCCCATCTAAAGGAATTGGGGATTACAGCGGTGGAACTAATGCCGGCCTACGAATTTGATGAGATTGAGATTCCAAAGGCAATGTTGGATAATCCATATGAAATGAAAGCAGATTTATCCATAAAAGAAGGCGTGCCCATAAAATACAATTGTTGGGGCTATAAAGAAGGCTATTATTTTGCCCCTAAAGCGGCTTATAGTTCGGATAAAAATGCGGCAGATGAATTCAAAGATATGGTTAAGGCATTGCATAAAAATCATATCGAAGTGATTATGCAATTCTATTTCCCTAATACGGTGAAACAGGGGCTGATTTTGGATGTAGTTAAATATTGGGTAACGGAATACCATATAGATGGCGTACATCTAAAGGGGGAGAGGATACCTCTTCAGGTTCTTGGTACGGAACCGCTTTTGACAGATACAAAGCTGTTTTACTATCATTTCCCTTATGAGCAGATTTATGAAGAAAACGAAATGCCGAAATTCCGCAACCTGGCCTCCTATTCGGATGATTATATGTATACGGCACGCCGTTTTTTAAAGGGGGATGATAATACATTGGGCTGCTTTTTGGAGCTTCAAAGGCGCAATCCCAAGCAGCATGGTGTTATTAATTATGTGACAAATTATTACGGTTTTACTTTGGCGGATATGGTATCCTACGAGAAAAAGAATAACGATGCAAACGGTGAAAAAAATTCAGACGGAAATGATGATAACTGTACCTGGAACTGCGGGATAGAGGGGAATTCCAGAAAGAAAGGCATTGTATCTTTGCGCAAGAGGCAGATGAAAAATGCATTGACTATGCTTTGGCTTTCTCAAGGGACTCCTTTGATTTACAGCGGTGATGAATTTTGTAATTCCAGGGCAGGGAACAATAATCCTTATTGCCAGGACAATGAAATTGGATGGGTTAAATGGAATCGGAACGGAATAGGGGATGAAATTTTTGCTTATCTTAAGGAGTTGGTCCGGCTGAAAAAAGACCATCCGGTTCTTAGAAACCCTTCGGAGTTAAAAATACTGGATTATATTGGCTGCGGTTATCCAGATTTGTCTTACCATGGTGAGGAAGCATGGAGGCCGGAGTTAAACCATTACAGCAGGTTTGCTGGGGCGATGTATTGCGGTTTTTATGCGAAAAACCGCCAGGGGGAAGAAGACTGTTTCTTCTATGTGGCATATAATATGCATTGGGTTTCCCATTCCTTTGCCCTTCCCCAGCTACCAAAAGGAATGGAATGGCATTTGCTTATAGATACCGGGGAGGGTGGAAATGTGGAAATGGCCGAAAGACCGGAAGAAGAGCAGCAGCATGTGGATGTGGCATCCCGTACCATACGGATTTATAAGTCCAAACAGATAGAGGGTGTAAAACCCTACAACAGAAACCAATATGTAAGGAGCGCATTTTAGTAAAATGAAGGCTTGGGAACATTTAAAAACTATTACTTACCATAAATACCTGGTGATGAAAGGCTGTTTCAAGGTTGGGCTATATTACCAGGGAATAGCGCATGACCTCTCCAAATACAGCCCGACCGAGTTCCTGGTAGGGGCAAAATACTACCAGGGCGACAGAAGCCCTAACAATGCGGAAAGGGAAGACATAGGGTTTTCCAGCGCATGGCTACACCATAAGGGACGCAATAAACATCATTATGAATATTGGCTGGACTACAGCACTAAAAATATTCCAGGCGGTATGGCACCTGCGCCTATGCCAAACCGTTACATTGTAGAAATGCTGATGGACCGTATTGCGGCCAGTAAAGTATACAAAAAAGAAAAATATACGGACCAGTCTCCATTGGAATATTATTTATCTGCCAAAGAACCGGCACCTCTGCATAAGAAGACGAGGAAGCTTTTGGAGAAGCTGCTTTATATGCTGGCGGAAAAAGGGGAAGAGAGCACTTTTGCTTATATCAGGAGGCATGTCCTTTAAAGGAAGGGGATTTGACTGGAACTATTCTGCTCTGGCTGCATAAGATATAGCATAGCAAAAAGGAGTGGAAAAATATGAATAATTGTTTAGTTTTATTACTTTTGCTTTGCTGTTGTGGAAATAACAATAACAGAGGATGTGACAGAGACAGAGATATTCCCGATAACTGCGGATGCGGCGGGAGAGATGCAAGGAATGACGGTAGGTGCAGGGACAGAGACAGAGATAGGGATAGGGAAGATTCCTGCAGGGGAGGCTTTGGCCCGTTCCCTTCACCCGGAAGTACTTGCGGATGTGAAGAAAAAAAATCATAAAAGGTTAATGTTCATAAAACAGGAGGACGAAAGGCCCTCCTGTTTTGGTATGGCGGCATCTACAGCCGCATAACTTGACGAATAGGACAAGCAATGCTAAACTTATACAAAAATGAAATCATTGGGAGGCAATTGATATGATAGACGGTAAGAAAGTGCTTTTTAGCGGGATGCAGGCCACAGGAACATTGACTTTGGGCAATTATCTTGGGGCTTTAAAAAATTGGGTGACATTGAGCGATGAATATGAATGTTTTTATTCGGTGGTGGATATGCATTCCATTACCATTCGCCAGGAGCCGGCAGAATTGCGCAAAAGGGCAAGGAATTTATTGGCTTTATATATTGCGGCCGGGCTTGACCCAAAGAAGAACTGCATCTATTACCAGTCACACGTATCCGGGCATGCGGAATTGGCCTGGATATTGAACTGCTTTACGTATATAGGGGAACTGAACCGTATGACCCAGTTTAAGGATAAGGCGGCAAAGCATGCGGATAACATCAATGCTGGCCTTTATACTTATCCGGTATTGATGGCGGCGGATATCCTGCTATATCAGGCGGATGTGGTGCCGGTGGGCAAAGACCAACTGCAGCATCTGGAAATCACAAGGGATATCGCGCAGCGGTTCAATGCCATTTATGGAGATGTGTTTACGATGCCGGAGCCTTATATGGGGAAGGCTGGGGCGAACATCCGTAGCCTGCAAAACCCGGAGAAGAAGATGTCCAAGTCGGACGATAATGCCAATGCCAGTATTTACCTGATGGATGACCCGGATACCATTATCAGGAAGTTCAAACGGGCAGTGACAGATTCGGAGGCTTCGGTAAGGTATAGGGATGAGCAGCCGGGCATTAAGAATTTGATTGAAATTTATTGTGCATGTACCGGGAAGACTCCGGAAGAGACGGAGAAAGAGTTTGATGGCAAAGGCTACAGCGAATTCAAACCCGCGGTAGGGGAAGCGGTTGTTGGCGTACTGAAACCAGTACAGGAGCGCTTTTATGGGCTTATGAAGGATAAAGCTTATATTGACGGCGTAATTAAAGAAAATGCGGAAAAAGCCAATTACTATGCTACAAAAACACTCCGTAAGGTGCAGAAAAAAATAGGGTTTCCGGAAAGAATCCGTTAACTGCTATGGATAGGGAACGGTTTGAAGCCGCAAAAAATAAAGTGGTTGGGAAGAAAAGGGAGCGGGAAGGAATCGGAACGCTGAAAGAAAAAACGGTTCATGCGGTGCTAAAGAATTATTATGCCCCAGATGAAAAAATGCAGGAAGTGCTTCTTAAGAATTATGTGGTGGATATCTATACGGGGCAGGACATTTTAGAAATCCAGAACGGCAATTTTTATAAAATGCGGGCAAAGTTGGATGCATTTTTGGAGGAATATCCGGTTACCCTTATTTACCCCATCCCTCATACGAAATGGCTTATATGGATTGATGAAGAAACAGGGGAATTATCGCCCAAGAGGAAAAGCCCCCTGACCGGAAGCGCCTATCGGGCTTTTAGCGAACTTTACCGTATTAAGAGCTATTTAAAAAATGAAAATCTTCATTTTATTTTTCCCTTAATCGACATGGAGGAATACCGTCTGTTAAACGGTTGGAGCAAAGACCGCAAAAAAGGCTCCTGCCGTTATGACCGGATACCAGTGGATTTATTCGATGAAGTGTCAGTATATGGAAGGGAGGACTACCTCCAGTTCCTGCCGGAAAGCCTTCCCGATGTATTCACCTCTAAGGATTTATCCAAAACGGCTAAGATTCCTATGAAAATTGCCGGAATGGTATTGCATATACTTGCCTATCTGGGAATAACGGAACGGGTTGGGAAAAAAGGGAATGCTTATTTATACAGGATTTCCAATGAATTCCAGTGAGGAGCAAAAGTGTGCACAGTTTTAGAAGGTACATTCTTCCTTGGAGGCTGAAAATTCATTTGGCGGGTTAGCCCAAGTAATTTGCCATAAACTTTAGGAAGGGAAAGTCAGAAAATGTACAATGAAATAAATGTAGATAACATAGATTTAAATTCAGAACCTCCCGTAGAAGAACCGGTCAGGCAATATTATTATATGGCCAAATGCCGGCAGCTTATCAGGGAACAAATGGAAAAAACAGGGCATTGGCCAACCTTTTTCATTCAAACCTTTGGTTGCCAGATGAATGCCAGAGACAGCGAAAAGTTGGCCGGGGTTTTGGAAAGTGCCGGTTATCGGGAAACGGATACGGAAGAGGCAGATTTAGTCATTTACAATACATGCACTGTCAGGGATAATGCGAACCAGCGGGTATACGGAAGGCTTGGTTTCCTGAACGGCCTGAAAAAGAAAAATCCCCATATGAAAATTGCGTTGTGCGGCTGTATGATGCAAGAGCAGAGTGTTATCGAAAAAATAAAAAAGAGCTATCGGTTTGTGGATTTAATTTTTGGCACACACAATATTTTTAAATTTGCAGAATTACTATATGTTATGCTGGAATCGGACCGGATGGTCATAGATATATGGGAAGAGACAGACCAGATTGTGGAAGATTTGCCAGTGGAGCGTAAATATCCCTTTAAATCAGGCATTAATATAATGTTTGGCTGCAACAACTTTTGCAGCTACTGTATTGTGCCCTATGTCAGGGGAAGGGAAAGAAGCCGCACTCCCCAGGATATCCTGAATGAAATCAAAAAATTGGCAGCGGATGGTGTCATAGAAATTATGCTGCTTGGGCAAAATGTGAATTCCTATGGGAAAAACCTGGAAAATCCCATAAGCTTTGCCCGACTCCTAAAGGAAGTGGAAAAGATAGAGGGTATCGAAAGAATCCGTTTCATGACTTCCCATCCAAAAGATTTATCCGACGAATTGATTCAGGTGATGAAAGAATCAAAAAAAATATGCCGCCATCTCCATCTGCCTCTCCAGTCCGGCTCCACCCCTATTTTGCAGGCGATGAACCGGCGCTATACAAAGGAGCAGTACTTGGCACTGGCAGAAAAAATCCGCAGGGAAATCCCCGATATGGCCATTACTACCGACATTATCGTAGGCTTCCCTGGAGAAACAATGGAAGATATCGAAGAAACCATTGATGTGGTTAAAAAAGTACAATATGATAATGCATTCACCTTTATTTATTCCAAAAGAACCGGAACCCCTGCGGCTTCCATGCCCAATCAAGTGCCGGAAGAGGTGGTGAAAAAAGGCTTTGATAAGCTGCTAAAGACAGTCCAGGAAATGGCTAAAGCCCGGACTGCCCTCCTACAGGGTCAAACTCTGCCCGCCTTAGTGGAAGAAATCAACGCACAGGATAATACCCTGGTGACCGGACGCCTCTCCAACAACACCATTGTGCACTTTCCCGGAGATGTATCGCTTATTGGTAAAATAGTAAATGTACATCTGAAAGAATGCCACGGGTTTTACTACTTAGGGGAAAGGGTATAGTCACGGAAAGGAATTTACATTCCCTATATTTTGTGCTATATTATGAACGGATACGCAATATCATGCATATCCACATTATTCTAAAGAAAAGCAGAGGAAATAGAAGTGGCAGAATTAACGCCTATGATGCAGCAATATATGGAAACCAAACAGGAATACAAGGATTGTATTCTGTTCTACCGGTTGGGGGATTTTTATGAGATGTTCTTTGAGGATGCGCTGACAGCATCCAAAGAGCTGGAGATTACCTTAACCGGTAAAAACTGCGGCCTGGAGGAACGGGCGCCCATGTGTGGTATTCCTTACCATGCGGTGGATGGCTATTTGACCAAATTAGTATCTAAAGGATACAAAGTGGCTATCTGCGAACAGGTGGAAGACCCGAAACAGGCTAAAGGGCTGGTGAAACGGGAAGTGACCCGGATTGTTACGCCGGGAACTAATTTGAACATACAGTCTTTGGAAGAAACAAAGAATAACTTCCTGATGAGCATTGCTTATTTTCCTAATAAAATAGGACTTTCCATCGCGGATGTCACTACTGGGGAATATTATTTGACGGAAGTGGATGATGTCCGCAAACTGATGGATGAGGTCAATAAATATATGCCTTCTGAAATCATTTGCAACGATGCTTTTATGGTGAGCGGAACAGATATTGATGATATGAGGAATCGTTTATCCATTACCGTTTACCCATTAGAAGCCCACTACTTTGATGATGACGGGTGCAGGAAATGCCTGATGCGCCATTTTCATGTACAAGTGCTTACAGGTTTGGGAATCGAAGATTTTCCGGTAGGTATGACGGCGGCTGGGGCATTGCTGCAATATCTGTATGATACCCAGAAAAGCTCCCTCGCCCATTTCACCCATCTATATCCATACCTTACGAGCAAATATATGCTCTTGGACAGCTCCACAAGAAGAAACCTGGAATTAATCGAAACTCTCAGGGAGAAGCAGAAAAGGGGTTCCCTGCTGTGGGTTTTGGATAAAACGAAGACTGCCATGGGTGCCAGAACCTTGAGAAGCTACATTGAGCAGCCATTAGTTGATTTAAAGGAAATTCTCATGCGGCAGGATGCGGTGGATGTATTATGCCAAAATTCCGTGGCCAGGGATGAAATCAGGGAATATCTGAATCCCGTCTATGATTTGGAAAGGCTGTTGGGGAAGGTGAGCTATAAGACGGCAAATCCCCGTGACTTAATAGCGTTTCGCAATTCCTTGGAAATGCTTCCCCATATCAAAACGGTTCTGAAGGATTTGGACTGTGAACTGCTTTTGAATATTGAAAAGGATATTGACGGCCTGACGGATATTTTTACCTTAATTGACCGTGCGATTATTGATGACCCGCCCATTCTTGTAAGGGAAGGGGGGATGATACGGGATGGTTTCGACAATACCGTGGACAACCTGCGCAATGCCAAAACGGAAGGGAAGAACTGGCTGGCTTCCCTGGAGGAAGAAGACAGGGAGCGGACAGGGATTAAGAACTTAAGGGTAAAATATAACAAGGTCTTCGGCTATTATTTTGAAGTGACCAATTCTTACCTTAGTATGGTTCCGGAAGATTATGTACGCAAGCAGACCTTATCCAATGCGGAACGGTATACCACCCCCCGGCTAAAAGAGCTGGAGGATACTATATTAAATGCGGAAGATAAGCTTTATTCATTGGAGTACGATATTTTTTGCCGTGTCCGGGATACCATAGCCGGTGAAATCGAACGGATTCAGAAAACGGCGAAAGCGGTGGCGGCGCTGGATGTTTTTGCCTCCCTTTCCCTTGTTGCGGAAAGAAACCAGTATGTAAGGCCCAAAATGAACGAAAAGGGGGTCATCAATATAAAAGGCGGCAGGCATCCGGTAGTGGAACAGATGATTGTGAATGAAATGTTCATCGCCAATGACACCTTTTTGGATAATAATAAAAACTGCATCGCAATTATTACAGGTCCCAACATGGCCGGGAAATCTACTTACATGCGCCAGGCTGCACTAATTGTACTTATGGCACAGATTGGAAGCTTTGTTCCTGCCGCCGATGCCAACATCGGTATCGTGGACCGGATATTTACCAGGGTGGGCGCTTCCGATGATTTAGCCAGCGGACAGAGTACATTTATGGTGGAAATGAATGAAGTGGCCAATATTTTGCGCAATGCCACGCCCAAAAGCCTTCTGGTATTAGATGAAATCGGCAGGGGAACATCCACTTTCGACGGGTTAAGCATTGCCTGGGCGGTGATAGAGCACATCAGCAACCGAAAGTATTTGGGGGCAAAAACATTATTTGCCACCCACTATCATGAGCTGACGGAGCTGGAAGGCAAAATGAATAATGTGAATAATTATTGCATCGCCGTCAAGGAAAAAGGGGACGATATTGTTTTTTTACGCAAAATAATAAAAGGCGGTGCGGATAAAAGCTATGGGATACAGGTAGCCAAACTGGCTGGTGTGCCGGATATGGTAATTGACCGGGCGAAAGAAATTGTAGAGCAGCTCAGCGACAATGACATTACGGAAAAAGTACAAAGTATTGTCATAGATAACAGGGAGGATAAAAAAGCGCCAAAGAAAAGGTATGACGAAGTGGATTTGGAGCAGATATCCTTTTTTGATACGGTAACCGATGAAGATGTTCTGAAAGAACTGCAGGAAATCAATATCACCACGCTAACTCCTTTGGATGCATTAAATACCTTATACCGGCTGCAAAATAAACTGAAGAACCGGTGGCAGGGGATGGCGGAACATGGGGAAACGGAGTAGCTTATGGCACAGATTCACATATTGAGCAAAGAAACTATAGATAAAATTGCTGCCGGGGAAGTGGTGGAGCGGCCTTCCAGCGTGGTGAAGGAATTGCTGGAGAATGCAGTGGACGCAGGGGCCACGGCTGTTACGGTGGAAATAAAAGAAGGGGGGATTTCCTTTATAAGGGTAACGGACAATGGATGCGGCATTGATGACGGCCAGGTTCCCCTTGCTTTTTTGCGCCATGCCACCAGTAAAATCCAGACGGCGGATGATTTATCCCGCATTGTCAGTTTAGGTTTCCGGGGGGAGGCTCTTTCCAGCATTGCCGCTGTATCCCGGCTGGAGCTGATAACAAAAACGGAAGAAAAGCTCACAGGTATCCGTTGTCTTATAGAAGGCGGGGAAGAAGTGGAAACGGAAGAAGTAGGCGCGCCGGACGGTACAACGGTTATTGTCCGGAATCTCTTTTTTAACACGCCGGTAAGAAAAAAATTTTTAAAGCACCCACAAACGGAGGGCGGTTATATTTCCGATTTGATGGAACATATGGCGATGTCTCATCCGAGGATTTCCTTTAAATATATGAATAACGGGCAGCTTAGGTTTCATACTTCGGGAAACGGCAATTTACAGGAGATTATTTACCGTATATACGGCAAAGGGATTTCCGATGGGCTAGTTCCTATCGATGTGGAAGAACAGGGGATTCATATGTCCGGTTTCCTTGGAAAGCCGGAAATTAACAGGGCGAACAGGAACTTTGAAATATATTTTGTGAATGGACGGTTTATTAAAAGCAGCGTAATCGGAAAAGCTATGGAAGAAGGATACCGGAAATATGTGATGCAGCACAAATTTCCTTTCGCAGTGCTGCATTTTACCATTGATTCTGAAGATATTGACGTGAATGTACATCCAACAAAGATGGAAGTCCGGTTTACCAACCGGATGAAGCTGTACGATTTTATTGAAAAACATATCAGGGAGAAGCTGCACAGCATCGAATTGATACCTGAAATACGTTTGGAAGAAGAGGACGGAAGGAAAAAGGACAGCACAGGGGAGGTATCTGAAGCCATACCGGAGCCTTTTGAAAAGCAACGTTTATTTAAGGAAAATGTTCAGGTTAATTATCAAAATCATTATCCAAGAAATCAAACAGATAATTTCCCGGAAACAGGCAGGGCAAAAGCAGTGGCAGAGGAAAGCGCCTACCAGGCGGAAGGGTTTGGCAATCCAGTACCAGGAAACATTGCCGCATCGGAGGATGAGGATGCTTTTTTTGTGGATAATAGGGAAGTGCCAAAGATGCCGGAAAGGCCGGGAAACAGGGTTTTATCGGATTCACAGCCTTTAACGGAAACCGTACAGATGAACTTTTTTGAAGAAAAAATGCTGACCAAAGAGGCCAAAAGCGAATACCGCATTATGGGGCAGGTTTTCGATACTTATTGGCTGGTGGCATTCCACGATAAGCTTTTTATTATCGACCAACATGCAGCCCACGAAAAAGTAAAATACGAAAAGTTAATGAAACAGCTAAAAAGTGGACAGATACCATCCCAAATAGTGAACCCGCCCATTATTATCACTCTTTCCGGGAAGGAAGAGGGAATTTTCAAGGAATATATGCATTATTTTGAAGAGATGGGATTTGAAATAGAAGCCTTTGGCGGCAATGAATATGCGATTCGCGGCGTGCCTGCCGATTTATATGGATACGGTGAAGCACGATTGTTTACCGAAGTGATGGACGAATTGTCCGATGGACCTATGAAAGGGACGCCTAATATTATCCGCCAGAAAATCGCTTCTATGGCATGCAAAGCTGCCGTAAAAGGAAATATGTCCTTGGGCACTTCGGAAATGGAAGCGCTGATTGACCAGCTCCTTATGCTGGAAGACCCTTATCATTGCCCCCATGGAAGGCCGACTATTATTTCTATGAGTAAATATGAACTGGAAAAAAAGTTTAAAAGGATTGTATAACGAATGGAAAGTACGATGACAAACCAAAAACCACCGCTCATTATTTTAACCGGCCCTACTGCAGTGGGTAAAACAGCATTGTCCATCCGATTGGCCAAAGCGGTAGGAGGGGAAATACTCTCCGCAGATTCCATGCAGGTATACCGTCACATGGATATTGGAAGTGCCAAAATACGCCCGGAGGAAATGGAAGGAATCCCCCACCATCTTATTGATGTCTTGGAACCGCAGGAAGACTTCAACGTAGTCCTTTTCCAGAAAATGGCAAAAAAGGCCATGGAAGGCATTTATGAACGGGGAAATATCCCCATAATAACAGGCGGGACCGGCTTTTATATCCAGGCGGTTTTATACGATATCGACTTCACCGAAAGTGAAGAAAACACCAGCTACCGCAAGGAACTGGAACGGCTGGCCGAAGAAAAAGGCAATGCTTATCTCCATGGCATGCTGAAGGAAGCGGACCCGGAATCGGCAAAAGCCATCCATGAAAACAACAGGAAACGTGTCATCCGCGCACTGGAATTCCATATGATGACAGGAAGGAAAATATCGGAGCATAACGAAAACGAAAGAAAAAAGGAAACGGCCTATAATGCAGCCTATTTTGTACTCACCGATGACAGGGATATTTTATACCAAAATATTGATGTACGGGTGGAGCAAATGATAGAAGCAGGTCTGGTAGAGGAAGTAAACCGTTTACGGAATATGGGATGCACCAAGGATATGGTATCCATGCAGGGGCTTGGATATAAGGAAATATTAAGCTACCTGGAAGGGGAAATTTCCCTGGAAAGGGCTATATACCTGATTAAGCGGGATACCCGCCATTTTGCCAAAAGACAGCTAACATGGTTTCGGCGGGAACGGGATGTGATATGGGTGTCTAAAAATCAATTGAGAAGCTGTGGTGAATCCTGCGAAGATTATCTCTTGAAGAATTTACCCCCAAATATATATACAGAAACGAGGAATGCAAAATGGACATGAATATAAAGGACATAAGGAAACCCGATGGCCCACAAGCCCACACGCTAAAGCCAAATCCGGCATCTTCCCCAGCCGAAACAGAAGGGCTATACACCTCCTTGGCCATTTCACCGCAAGTACTTGCCTATGGGGAGCAAATCATTGAGGGCCTCAAGGACCGCTTTGGTCAAATCGAGCGCACTGCGGAATATAACCAGTTGAAAGTAATCAAAGCCATGCAGGAGTCCAAAGTAAGTGAAGCTTGCCTGCTTGGAACTACCGGCTATGGATACAACGATTTGGGGAGGGATACCCTGGAAGAAGTTTATGCGAAGATTTTCCACACGGAAGATGCCCTGGTACGTCCGCAGATTACATGTGGAACCCATGCGCTGGCATTGGCGCTGATGAGCAACTTAAGGCCAGGGGATGAATTGCTCTCCCCAGTGGGGAAGCCCTACGATACGTTGGAAGAAGTTATTGGTATCCGGCCTTCCAGAGGGTCCCTGGCGGAATACGGCATTACATACCGGCAGATAGATTTGTTGCCGGATGGCTGCTTTGATTATGAAAATATCAGAAAAGCGCTGAATGGAAAAACAAGGATTGTAACTATCCAGCGTTCTAAAGGATATCAGACGAGGCCCACTCTTTCCGTAGAAAAAATAGGGGAACTGATTTCCTTTATTAAAGAAATCAAACCGGATGTAATTTGTATGGTGGATAACTGCTATGGGGAATTCGTGGAAATAATGGAGCCTTCCGATGTAGGGGCTGATATGGTGGTGGGTTCTTTGATAAAAAATCCAGGCGGAGGACTTGCCCCCACCGGCGGGTATATCGCAGGCAGGAAAGACTGTATCGAAAATGCGGCCTGTAGGCTGACTTCTCCCGGACTGGCAAAGGAAGTGGGGGCTTCCCTGGGAATCTTAAGCTCCTTTTACCAAGGGCTTTTTCTAGCGCCCACAGTGACTGCAGGGGCATTAAAAGGTGCCATTTTTGCTGCTAACTGCTATGAAAAGTTGGGTTTTTGCGTGATACCCAACGGAAAAGAAGAAAGGCATGATATAATCCAGGCGGTAACCCTCGGCTCGCCGGAGGGCGTCATCGCCTTTTGCAAGGGAATCCAGGCAGCCGCGCCGGTGGACAGCTTTGTAACCCCTGAACCCTGGGATATGCCCGGATATGACAGCCAGGTGATTATGGCAGCCGGAGCATTTGTGTCCGGCTCATCCATAGAACTTTCTGCGGATGGCCCTATCAAACCGCCCTATGCGGTATACTTTCAAGGCGGGCTTACCTGGTTTCATGCCAAATTTGGTATTATGAAATCCATACAGCAGCTTTTAGATGACCATGTCATATCGTCTGACAGGTTAAAAATTGTCTGAAAATGGGATAATATATACTTTTTACAAGAAAAGTTTGGAAAAAATTAATGGAAATTTATGTACATAAAATGCAATGTGTGATAATATGAATATTAGCTATGCTAGTATTGGTATGAAAACTTTCCCTTGCCCGGAGAAGCAAGCAGGAAAGGTAAAAAATGAATAAAGAAGGCTATACGGCAGAAAATGATATGCCATATGAGAAATTTTTGCGCTTAGGCTCTTCGGCATTGACAGAAGCGGAACTTCTTGCCATTATTATACGGACAGGTACAAAAGATTTGAAGCCGGTGGAAATAGGGCATAAAATATTATCCCTTCCGTCTGTAAAGTCCTATGGATTAAGCGGCCTATACCATGTCACTCTTAAAGAACTTATGGGAATCAAGGGGATTGGACAGGTAAAAGCGGTAAAACTGAAATGCCTTGCCGAGCTGTCCATGCGGATGGCAATGGCCGCTGCAAAAAAAGAACTGCGGTTTTTAAATCCCGCCTCTGTAGCGAACTATTACATGGAGAAACTGCGCCATGAAAAAAAAGAACGGGTAATGCTTCTTTTGCTGGATAATAAAGAACAGCTTCTTGGGGAAGAACTTTTATCGATAGGTACTGTCAGTTTATCCCTGCTTTCGCCAAGGGAAGTATTTGTCACAGCGCTTAAGAAAGAAGCAGTACACATCATGCTTCTGCACAATCATCCCAGCGGGGACCCTGTTCCCAGCAGCGAAGATATACGCGTGACGGAAGAAATTAAAGAAATAGGCGGTATGATGGATATCCCGTTGATTGACCATATTATTATCGGGGATAACAAATATATGAGCTTCAGGGAAGCCGGGTTACTATAGAAAGGGGTTTATCACTTTGGGAAACAATGCATTTGGTATTGATTTAGGGACAAGCAATATTAAAATTTATAACAGGAATGATGACAGCGTAACGATTGAAAAAAATATGATTGCCATAGAAAATAAAGATACGTTGTTCGCTTATGGCAATTCAGCTTTTGAGATGTATGAGAAAGCTCCGGGAACCATTCATATTTCCTATCCTTTGAGCAATGGTGTAATTGCGGATATGAAACATATGGAGACATTAATCAAATATTTTATCGGCGATTTATGCAGGCATAATATTAAGCCGGCCGACTATTATATTGCAGTTCCTACAGATGTCACCGATGTGGAGAGGAGAGCCTTTTATAATCTCCTTAAGGATGCCAACGTAAAAGCCAGGTCAGTGATGGTGGTGGAAAAAGCAGTGGCTGACGGCCTGGGTATGGATATTGATGTGAAGAATTCCCAAGGGGTACTGGTAGTGGATGTTGGTTATGACACCACAGAGATTTCCATCCTTTCTTTGGGAGGCATTGTTTTAAGCAGATTGATTAAAGTAGGCGGACAGAAATTTGACGATGCTATCCGTTCCGCTATCCGCAGGGAATTCAGCTTGATTGTAGGCGGCAAAACAGCGGAAAATGTAAAAATATCCCTGAAGGATTTGGAGAAAGCAGAAAAGGCGGCAGTAGTTTACGGAAGGGATATTGTAACCGGGCTGCCAGTGGAAAGGGAAATACCTACAGCTCTTGTGGATGATTCCCTGACAGAGCATTTTAATACAATTATTGATAATGTTAAGGTAATTCTGGAACGGACTCCCCCGGAACTGGCGGCGGACATTTACAGGCATGGCGTATATCTTACCGGAGGGGCATCCCAGGTAAACCATTTGTCTGAACTGTTAAGCGGCGGTACAGGGCTAAAGGTTCAAGTTTCGGAAAATCCCATGAGCAGCGTTGCATTGGGGCTGGCAAAAATCATCAAAGAGGATAACTATAAAACGGTAGCGTCTGTGATTGAAGGAACAGGTAAATGAGTCCAATAGTAAAAAGAAAAGGAGAAAAGTTTACGTTACCCAGTAAATATCTCCTTTTTATTTTAACAATAATATGTGCAGGTACAATTATCCTCACATTCAATACAAATATTTTCAGCGGGTCTTTGAATACGGCAGTGGGCTACGTGGTCATACCTTTCCAGAATGGAATAAGTTCCGTAGGGGGATGGCTGTCCAACCGTTCAGAGGAACTGGTGCAGATTAGGTCTTTGCTTGCGGAGAACGAATCGTTAAAAGCCCAGATTGATGAGCTTACCATAGAAAATACGATTTTACAGCAAGACCGTTATGAATTGACAAATTTAAGGGAATTATATCAGTTGGATTCCCAATATGAAGGCTATGAGAAAATAGGGGCACGGATTATCGCAAAGGATACCGGGAACTGGTTTCATTCCTTTGTCATTGACAAGGGGGAGGAAGACGGCGTGTCCATAGATATGAATGTCATTGCCGGTAGCGGGCTGGTAGGACGGGTGACGGATACCGGGCCTAACTGGGCAAAAGTAACAGCCATTATTGCGGATAATTCTAACGTAAGTGGCAAAGTGCTGGCCACTTCCGATTATCTTCTCGTGTCTGGGGATTTGGAGCTTTACGGAAGTGGGGTCATCCGCTTTGAAAAATTGGTGGACAGCGCGGATAAAGTGGCGGAAGGGGATAAAATTGTAACGTCTAATATCAGCGACAAATATCTTCCCAATATACTAATTGGCTATATCAGCACTTTGAATGTGGATGCAAATAATATTACGAAGTCGGGCCAGCTTACCCCGGCAGTAGATTTTGAACATCTGGAAGAAGTCCTTGTCATTCTGCAGTTGAAGCAGTCGATGGAAGAAAAATGATGCTTGCCTGTTTGGCCAAAGGCTGAGTGGTTGTAAAGTCTATGAAAGGAGGGAGAATATTGAAAAGAATAACAGTAGTGGGCTTGCTTATTTTTATCTGCTTCCTGCTTCAAAGCACAGTATTCCACTCCTTTTCCTTTGGAGGCATTGTACCGAACCTGATGATTATACTAACGGCCTCCTTCGGCTTCATGAGAGGAGAAAAAAGCGGTCTGCTGATTGGTTTTTTCAGCGGACTTTTCATTGATATTTTTTTCGGGGAGGTCTTAGGTTTTTACGCTTTGATTTATATGTATATAGGTTATACAAATGGTAAGTTTAACCGTATATTTTATCCGGAGGATGTGAAATTACCTATGGCGCTTATCATTGTCAGCGATTTATTTTACGGTTTTATCTGTTATGTGCTGCTGTTTTTAATGAGGACGAAATTCAATATAGGGTATTATTTTGTCCACATTATCCTTCCTGAAATCGTTTATACCACGTTTATAACTATTATCCTTTACCCATTAATCCTTTGGATTAACAAGAGGTTGGAGGATAGCGAACAAAGGAGCGCAAAGAAGTTTGTTTAGACAATTGAAAGAAAATTTCCTGAATATGGTGAATATACGTCTGATTGTCCTGACAGTTATTGCTATCGCATTAGGTGCGGCGATGATTTACCGTGTTTTTGACTTGCAGATAGCCAATGGAGAAAATTACCTGAATGATTTTCAGTTGAAGACAACAAAGGTCAGGTCTTTAGCCAGCACCAGAGGAAACATCTATGACAGGAATGGAAATATACTTGCTTATAATGAATTGGCCTACAATGTGACCATTGAAGATGTTTATGAATCCGGGCGAAATAAAAATGCTAATTTGAATGCTACAATATACCGCCTGATTCAGATGATTGAGAAAAATGGTGACAGCAGTGTCAATGATTTTAATGTGATTCTTGATGATGACGGCCACTATGCTTTTGCTGTGGAGGACAGGCAGTTAAAACGTTTCCTGGCGGATGTTTACGGTTTTGCCACAATTGATGAGATGGAGTATAAATATGCCACAAAGACGGCCGAGGAAGTGGTTTATGACCTATGCGCCAGCGATAGGTTTGGAATTGGGAACTATGAGAACCCGGATGACAGGAAATCCTTTGTGCCGGGAATGGGGTATACGAAAGAGGAAATATTGAAAATACTGGCTGTGCGTTATGCAATGAACGCTAACAGCTTTCAAAAGTATATTGCTACTACAGTAGCCTATAATGTGAGCGAAGAGACCGTTGCGGTAGTGATGGAAAACAGTGACAGCCTGGATGGGGTTTCCGTTGCGGAGGATACGGTGCGCCGTTATGTGGACAGCGTGTATTTTTCCCAGGTGATTGGGTATACAGGGAAAATTTCCCAAGAAGAACTTACAACATTAAAAGAGAAAAACCCTAAATATGATTTAAATGACACAGTAGGGAAGTCGGGCATTGAACTGTCAATGGAAGCGCAGCTACAAGGTACAAAAGGGTCAGAAGATGTAGTTGTGGATAATGTGGGCAAGGTAATTGAAACGAGTAATCGGGTAGAGCCGGTAGCTGGCAACGATTTATATATTACTCTGGATAAAGACCTTCAGAAAACGGTATACAATATACTGGAAGCAAAGCTGGCCAGTATATTGCTGGCGAAAATACGCAACATTAAAGAGTATACCCCTACGGAAAATTCAGGGGGGGATATACCGATTCCTATTGATGACGTTTATTTTGCCCTGTTCGATAACAATGTTATCAATACATCCCATTTTGCAGATATTTCTGCAGGGGAAAATGAGAAAGAGGTTTATGAAAGTTTCATAGCACGCAAAGAGGAGGTCATGGGAAGGCTTCGGGAAGAATTGACGGTAATAAAAACGCCTTATCAGGATTTGAGCATAGATTATCAGGTTTATGAGAGCTTTATTGCGTCCATGTTATATTCCAATGGGATTATTATGGAAAGCCAGGTGGATACTTCCGATGACACATACATTGCATGGACAAACGAAGAAGTGATTAGCTTGCATGAATATTTGAATTATGTTATATCCAAGAACTGGATTGATGTGACGAAACTGGATTTGGACAGCCAGTATTCGGATTCGGAAGAAATTTATGCACAGCTTTTGAACTATATTTTTGAAAACATTGAAAATAGTACTAATTTTAATAAAAAAATATACAAATACATGATACGGGATAACATCATATCCGGAAGGCAGGTATGCAATATTCTGCTGGAACAGGATATTATCAATGTGGAAGAAGAGGAAATTAACCGGTTTGCGGCGGGCCTGGTTTCTCCTTATGAATTTATGCTGGAACGTATCCGTAATTTAGATATTACGCCGGCCCAGTTGGCTTTGGACCCCCATTCCGCATCCCTTGTTTTAACCGACGTGAACTCGGGGGAGGTGCTTGCCCTTGTTTCCTATCCAGGATATGATAATAACCGTATGGCTAATGGGGTGGATGCGGAATATTTTTCATCCCTCCTCAATGATTTGTCCACTCCTATGATTAATTATGCCACATATCAGAAAACAGCGCCCGGCTCCACCTTTAAAATGGTATCCGCAACCGCTGGGCTGATGGAGGGAGTGATAGATACTTCTACCGCTGTGGTTTGTACAGGTACGTTTGACAAAATTGAACAGCAGCCGCCCCACTGCTGGCGGAGGAGTGGGCATGGCTCCTTGAATGTGGTGGGGGGTATCCAGCATTCCTGCAATATCTTTTTCTATGAGGTTGGATACCGTCTAGGTACGGTAGGTGACCGGTATATCACGGATGTGGGTTTACGGCAGTTGGAAAAATATGCAGATATGTATGGCCTTACCGAGACTTCGGGCATAGAAATCGAAGAGTCAGCACCTCAGCTTTCCGATATTGACCCAGTGCGTTCCGCTATTGGGCAAGGAACGAATAACTTCACCACTGTAGGGCTTGCGCGATACATTACAACAGTAGCTAACAGCGGAACATGTTATAATTTAACATTATTGGACAAGCTGACGGACCACAACGGAACCCAGTTGGAAGACTATACAGCCGAGGTACGCAATACAATTACCATGGATGCGTCTTATTGGGATGCCATCCATACGGGCATGCGCAAGGTGATAGAAGGAAAAAGCTATTACCAGGACTTAAGCGTCCAGGTAGCCGGCAAAACGGGTACTGCCCAGGAAAGCAAAAGCCGGCCGAACCATGCCGTGTTCGTCTGCTATGCCCCATATGAGGACCCGGAAATAGCGATGGCGGTCAGGGTTGCCAACGGATATACATCCGACTATTCTGCCCAGATTGCCAAGGATGTGGTAAAATATTATTATAATCTGGCGGATGAGGAAGAGATTGCCAATGAGGCAAAAAAACTTGCGGAAGGAAGCCTCAATGCAGATTAGCAGGAAATAGGGCATTTCCAGAAAGGAGTATGGTTTCATCATGAGAAACGCGGTTATCATTAAAAGTTTTCAAAATGGGATTTCCGTATCTTGAATGAAGAGATTCCATTCCTTGAGCTGTTGGATGAAGTGGTTTTTAAGTTCAGGGAATCGCGCAATTTTTTTAAAAATGCAAAGATGGCAATCTCCTTGGAAGGGAGAACCCTTAATGAGGAAGAAGAACGGATGGTGCTGAATGCCATCTGTGAAAATTCCGATTTACATATTGTGTGCCTGGTGGGAAAAGATGAAGAAAAAAACCAGAATTATTTAAAAGCGATACAACAACTGGAATACAGGAACAGCCAGGAAGACAATGATGGACACTTTTACCGGGGTACGCTCAAAGATGGGCAGATATTGGAAACGGAATCCAGCATTGTTGTGCTGGGGGATGTTTATCCCGGCAGTGCGATTATTTCAACGAAAGACATCGTGATACTGGGAGGGCTCTTTGGGAAAGCCTATGCCGGGGGAAACGGCAACGAAGGGCATTTTGTAGCAGCGCTTGAAATGGCACCGGAAAGGTTACAAATCGGTGATTTCAAATATAAAAGCGGCAAGCAGATGAAGTGGTCGATAAAACCAAAAGTACAGCCGAAAATAGCATACGTAAAAGATAATAAGGTCATAATGGAGCCTATTACCAAAGAATTACTAAGCGATTTGCCATTATAAAATGTTAATATTTTGCAATAAGCTTAGGGGACGAATCAACAACTGAATTCATATAGGAGGTTAAGTTATGAGTGAAGTAATTGTCGTCACGTCAGGGAAAGGCGGAGTTGGGAAAACTACCACTTCAGCAAATGTAGGAACAGGTCTGGCAGCCATGGGGAAGAAAGTAGTCCTCATTGATACGGATATCGGCCTTAGGAATTTGGATGTAGTGATGGGGCTGGAAAACCGTATTGTTTATAATCTGGTGGATGTCATAGAAGGCAAATGCAGGGTAAAACAGGCACTTATCAAGGATAAACGCCACCAAAGCCTTTACCTTATGCCTTCCGCGCAGACGAAAGATAAATCAGCAGTATCCCCGCAGCAAATGGTAAAAATGGTCCAGCAGTTAAAGGAGCAGTTTGATTATATTATTTTGGATTGCCCGGCAGGTATTGAACAGGGATTCCAAAATGCCATTGCAGGGGCGGACAGGGCGCTTGTAGTTACCACACCAGAGGTTTCTGCTATTCGCGATGCGGATAGGATTATCGGGCTTTTGGAGGCCAAGGAATTTAAACAGATTGATTTGATTATCAACAGGCTTCGATATGATATGGTAAAAAGAGGCGAAATGATGACAGCAGCGGATGTAGTGGATATTTTGTCCATTCCGCTTATCGGTATCGTTCCTGATGATGAAAATGTAGTAATCGCAACAAATCAAGGGGAACCTCTTGTGGGGGGCAGCACAATGGCAGGACGTGCATATCAGAATATCTGCCAGCGTGTGCTTGGGGAAGATATACCATTTATTGATTTTGAAAAGACAATTTCTTTTTGGACAAGGGTAACTGGTATATTCCATAAAAATTAAGGAGGTTCGGTTATGGATTTGGGAAGAATATTTAGAAAAAAAAGCTCCAGGGAAATTGCAAAAGACAGGCTTAAAATATTGCTCATATCCGATAGGGTGAACTGCTCTCCGGAGATGATGGAAATGATAAAGATGGATATTGCAAAGGTTATTTCAAAATATATGAAAATCGATGCGCAGAGCATGGAAATACAAATTACAAAAACCGGGGTAAAAGGCAGGGGAAAAACACAGTCGCTTTATGCAAGCATACCAATCCTTGATTTGAATAAATAAGGAGGGATTTGGGAAATTCCCCTGAATGGCAGGGAAGAAAAAGGTCAATGTTAGCAACAGGAAGGAAATATCGGACACAATGTTAAAACAATACAGAGTACGGGATTATGATTTTAAATTAATAATTTTAGTGATATTGCTCACCGTGATAGGCATTTTTGCTGTAGGCAGTGCCGATGAATCGTTGCAAAAGACACAGATAGCCGGATTCATGTTCGGTATGTTTTTTATGGTGGTGCTTTCGCTTTTTGATTATTCTGTGCTGTTAAAGCTGTATTGGATTTTTTATATTGGTAACATCGCCCTTCTTGGGTTGGTAAGGACTTCACTGGGGGTAACAGTCAACGGGGCACAAAGATGGATTGTTTTATTCGGAATTCAATTCCAACCATCAGAAATTGCTAAAATTTTGTTGATTCTATTTTATGCACAGTTTATAATGAAACATAAGGAGAAGATAAATTCTTTTACAATTATTGCTTTATGCTGTTTATTTATGCTGCCGTCGCTGATTCTGGTCTATAAACAACCGAATTTGTCCACAACAATTGTTATGATGGTTATGTTTTGCGTAATAATGTTTGTAGGGGGAATTAGCTGGAAGCTGGTAGCGGGCATTCTGGCAGTAGTTGTTCCGGCTGCTGTCATTATATTCAGTATTGTGATTCAGCCGGACCAGACATTGATAAGGCCTTACCAGCAGACTCGTATTTATGCATGGCTTTATCCGGAGAAATACTCAACAACGGAAGCATACCAGCAGTTGAATTCCATAATGGCTATTGGTTCCGGGCAGCTATATGGGAAAGGATATAAGACAAATGTTATCAGTTCCGTTAAAAACGGTAATTTCATCTCAGAGCCGGAAACAGATTTTATTTTTGCAGTAATTGGAGAAGAATTTGGTTTCATTGGCACATGTGCCGTTATTGTCCTGATTATCTTGATTACCCTGGAATGCTTTAGGGTGGCAGGAAGGGCAAAGGATTTGGCAGGGAGCATCATTGCCGCGGGTATGGCAGGCCTGATTGGTTTTCAGGGTTTTTTGAATATTGGGGTAAATACAGGTCTTTTGCCTAATACCGGGGTAACGCTTCCCTTTGTCAGCTATGGGCTGACATCTTTGGTCAGCTTATATATTGGGGTAGGTTTTGTTTTAAATGTGGGATTACAATGCAAAAAAAATTAATGAAGAGAGGGTATGAAATATGAACATTGCACTTATTGCACATGATGCAAAAAAACAGTTGATGCAGAATTTCTGCATTGCATACAAAGGGATTTTAAATAAAAATGATTTATTCGCAACAGGGACAACGGGAAGGTTGATAGAAGAAGTAACCAATCTGAATATCCATAAGTATCTGGCAGGGCATCTGGGGGGAGAACAGCAGATAGGCGCACAAATTGAGCAAAATGATATAGACTTAGTGATTTTTCTCAGAGACCCTATGGCACCTAAATCCCATGAGCCGGATGTAAATAACGTGATGCGTTTATGTGATATGCACAATATTCCTCTGGCAACCAATCTAGCCTCTGCGGAACTGTTAATTAAATCTTTGGATAGAGGAGACTTAGAGTGGCGTGAAATGTACAAATAGAAGATTTCCTCATTCCAGCATTGGCACATTTTTGAAACGCAATACGCCTAAGGTTAATATGTGCCTGGGCGGTATGCTTTTGAGCAGTATGCTCATGGTGGGGTGCGGAAGCGAAACATACGAAATGGCTTATTCCCCGAATTATCCGGTCAGTAGTTACCGTATGGATTCTGTGGAAGAGCGGGGGGATACAGCAATACCTTTTGCAAAAGAATTGTGTGTGGCAGATGGGGATGTATCGGCAGGAACGGATGTGGATATGTCACAGGCAGCGGCAGCGGCACTGTTTTCTGTCAATGAAAGCGGAACAATCTATGCCCAAAATGCACATGAAAGATTGGCTCCCGCCAGCCTTACGAAAGTAATGACTGCACTGGTAGCTTTAAAATACGGTTCACCGGATGATTTGCTGACAGCTTCGGCAAATGTAAAGATTACTGAGCCAGGTGCAACACTTTGCGGCTTAAAGGAAGGGGATAAGATGACCCTCACCCAGGCGCTGCATGTGCTGCTCATCCAGTCATCCAATGATGTGGCAGTCTTAATTGCGGAAGGGATATCCGGCTCGGAAGAGGCTTTTTGCAGCCTGATGAACCAGGAAGCCAGAGCCCTTGGCGCAACAAACTGTAATTTCGTCAATTCCCATGGGCTGACAGCGGAAAACCATTATGTGACTGCCTATGATATGTATTTGATTTTCAATGAGGCGCTGAAATATAATCTGTTCAGCGAAATAATAAGCACACCGTCTTATACTACCGTTTATAAGGACAGCGCAGGGAATGACAAAGAATTGAGCGTTAATTCATCCAACCTTTATCTGCAAGGCCAAAAGGATGCGCCGGATACGATAACCGTTGTGGGCGGCAAAACCGGTACTACAAAGGCTGCTAAAAGCTGCCTGATTCTTTTGTCACGCAGTTCTTCCGGCGGACAGTATATTTCTGTTATTTTGGGTTCCGAAACCCGCGATACCCTATATGACGAAATGACGGATTTGTTGGATGAAATAAAGAATTAGCAGTTGTTTTTTAAGATAATATCATCTATAATAAGAATAGGTCTACCAATTGATTTGTTCAGACTGAATTTACTTTAGGAGGGTTCACCGATGGTTCAATTAATAGCAGGCAAAAAGGGAAAAGGCAAAACAAAGCATTTGCTGGACAAGGTAAATGCGGAGGTAAAAACTGCTTCAGGGAATATTACATACCTGGATAAAAGCACAAAGCATATGTTTGAACTGAATAATAAAGTGCGTTTGATTAATGTATCGGATTATTTAATTACAAATAGTGATGAGTTTATAGGATTTATTTGTGGTATCCTTTCTCAGGACCATGATTTGCAGCAGATGTATTTGGACAGTTTTTTGAAAATAGCTTGCCTTGAAGGCAAAGACGTTACTCCGGTGATTGATAAACTGGAAAAAATAGGGAATGTATTTGGGGTTGATTTCTTCATAAGTATATCGTTGGATGAGGATGAAATGCCTGCAGATATGAAATCAAAGATTATGATGTCTCTTTAATGATATATGCAAAATCTTGGCTGAATAGTTATGATAAATGCGCATAACCGTTTGATTTATAATAAGTTTTTGCGGTATGTTCCTTTGCAGCCAAAAGCCTCGGATTTCCGCCGGGGCTTTTCTATGTGTATAATGGGTGGGGATTGCCAAAGGAGGTTTTTAATTGGCCAACCAGAATCAGAATAAAATAACAAAATATAGGAGGCCGCTTAATATCAATATTGGAATGGTGATTTTTGCCGTGATTTTTGTCTATATTGTATTTTGTGTGTTCACTTATTTTACATCCAGACATGTTGTCTGGTATGAAGTGCAGGCGGGTTCCTTGTCTACCAATAATATATACGAAGGGATTGCTATAAGGGATGAAACTGTGGTTAATGCCACAGATGCGGGATATATCAATTATTTTGCCAGAGAAGGGGGCAGGGTAGCCGTTGGGGATTTGGTTTACACGGTGGATGAATCAGGGAAGCTGGCTGATTATATAGGTACAGGTGCCACAGGAGAAAATTCTTTGTCCCCGACCGATTTGGCGGAATTAAAAACAGAAATTGTAGGTTTTACCAATAGCTTTGACCGCCGGAACTTTAGTACGGTTTATGATTTTAAATATGATATGGAAGGAACAGTGGTGAAGCTTTCCAACTACAGTATCCTGGAAAGCATTGATTCCCTGCAGTCTTCCGAATTGGCAGGGCTGATTAAGCAGTGTACAGCTTCTTTGGCCGGAATTGTTGTTTATTCCATAGATGGGTATGAAGAACTGACTTTAGAACAGATGACAGTAGAATTGTTTGATAAAAAAAATTATGAGAAGAACCAGTTGTTAAGCAATGACCTGATAGCCGCCGGTGACCCTGTTTATAAAATTTCTTCTAATGAAGACTGGTCATTGGTGATTCAAACAGACCAGGAAAGGGCGGAAGAATTGTTAAAGGCCGAATATGTAAAGGTGCGTTTTCTTAAAAACCAGGAAATATCCTGGGGGAAAGTGGAATCCTTTACCAATGAAAGCGGCGATACGTTTGTACAGCTTACATTTACCAATTCTATGATTACATTTGCGAATGACCGTTTTGTGGATATTGAATTAATCCTTGAAGACGAAAACGGATTAAAAATTCCCAATTCTTCTATTGTAGAAAAAGAATTTTTTATTGTACCCAAAGCTTATGTGACAAAAGGAGGAAACAGTGCCTCTAGCGGCGTGCTTCGTGAAACATATACTGAGGAGGGGGAAGCGACCACTGAATTTGTTGAAACAACAATTTATAATGAAACCGATGAAGAGTACTATTTGGACAATGATTTGTTGCAGATAGGGGAATATATTGTTATGCCGGATTCCACCGAAAAATATGCATTGAGCAAGAGAGGAAGCCTTATTGGCGTTTATAACATCAATAAAGGTTATGCCGATTTTAAGCAGATTAATATTCTTTATAATAATGATGAATATTCTATTGTGCAGTCAAATACAGCATATGGATTAAATGTGTACGATTATATAGTTTTGGATGCCACAACGGTAAGTGAGGATGAGCTAATCCATTAATGGTTTCGTAATTAACTAATGGTTTCTGGACGTTGAAAGGAGCATAGTCATAAAATGGAAGAACTATCTCAAAATATCAGACAAGTGGAAAGTAAGATTGACTCTGCCTGCAAGCGGTCAGGCCGCAGTAGGCAGGCGGTTACATTGATTGCAGTCAGCAAAACAAAACCAGTTTCTATGCTGAAGGATGCTTACAATTGTGGGTGCAGGCATTTTGGGGAAAATAAAGTACAGGAATTAGTAGATAAATATGAGCAGATGCCCAAGGATATTAAGTGGCATATGATAGGGCATCTCCAACGAAATAAAGTAAAATATGTGGTAGATAAAGCATATCTGATTCATGGTGTAGACTCTTTGAAACTTGCAGAGGAAATCAGCAAGGAAGCGGTTAAGAAAAATATTACTGCACATATTCTGGTTGAAGTCAATATTGCCGGGGAAGAAACAAAGTTTGGCGCATCTGCCGAAGAGGCCATAACTCTCGTACAGAAAATTTCCTGTTTGCCGTCGATTCAGGTAGAAGGATTGATGACAATCGCACCATATGTAGAAAACCCTGAAAAAAACAGGAAATACTTTAGGAGCTTATATCAATTATCTGTTGACATATCTGGGAAAAACATTGATAATGTTAATATGGATGTTTTATCGATGGGTATGACCGGAGATTATGAGGTAGCCGTGGAAGAAGGGGCTACCTATGTTCGGGTGGGAACAGGCATATTTGGCGAAAGGCATTATGAAACGGTCTGATGGCCGGTTATAAGGAGATTGTGTTAAACATGGGAGTAATGGACAAGTTTTTGAATTATATGAAATTGAATGATGAGGAAGATGATTATTATGATGATGATTATTATGATGAACCTTCCGAAGTAAGACAGCCAAAGAAAAATGTAACCATAAAGGAAGAACCCACGATAGCAGAAGAACCTGTAAAAAAGACAACGCCCAAAATAACACCTATGACAAGGCAGCCTCGGAAAATGATTGGTGCAGGAATGGAAGTGTGTGTCATTAAGCCTACTACAGTGGAGGATGCCAGGGAGATTACAGAGACATTGCTGGCTAATCGGACAGTAGTGTTGAATTTGGAAGGGTTGGATGTGGATATTGCACAGCGGATTATAGATTTTACTTCTGGTTCCTGTTTTGCAATCAGCGGGAATCTTCAGAAGATATCCCATTACATATTTATTATTACACCTGCAAGTGTGGATATTTCCGGTGATTTCCAGGAATTATTGTCAGGCGCTTTTGATGTATCTATGAATAAATAAATATTTACGGGTCGTCTTTTGCCAAGGCGGCAGAGTGATAACGAAAAACTTCCCGGCCATGGGAAGCTTTTTTCATACAATTTTTTTAGGAGGTTTTTATTATGGCACAGAGATTAACAATAAATTACGGAAAAAAACCATGTTATGATATTGTTTTTTCCCAGGATTTCCTGGGGCTTGCATCGGAGTTGGAGGTATTGCAGGCAACAGAGCACAGAATATGTATTATTACTGATTCCAATGTGGAAAAGCTATATGCAGAGGAAGTTTTGGGGCAAATAAAAGATAAGTGCAAAAAAGCTGTAATATTTTCTTTCCCTGCCGGAGAAGCAAGCAAAACCCTGGATACGGTCAGGGAAATATATGCTTTCCTGATAAAGGAAGGATTTGACAGGAAAGACCTTCTTATCGCTTTAGGCGGGGGAGTTGTGGGGGACTTAACAGGATTTGTGGCAGCTACTTATTTACGGGGAATTGGTTTTATCCAGATACCAACTACTCTTTTAGCCCAAGCGGACAGCAGTATTGGCGGAAAAACAGGCGTCGATTTTGATGGCTATAAAAATATGGTGGGCGCTTTTTATATGCCAAGGCTTGTATATATGAATGTCTCTGTATTAAAAACGCTAGAGGATAGGCAATTTTTCTCCGGATTTGCAGAAATTATGAAGCATGGGCTGATTAAAGACCATATTTTTTATGTATGGCTTTTGGAAAACATGTATGAAATATGTGACCGTGAGCCTGCCATACTGGAAGAAATGGTGGTACGGAGCAGTACTATAAAGAAGCTGGTAGTGGAAAAAGACCCTACAGAGCAGGGGGAGAGGGCGCTTCTTAATTTTGGCCATACGATAGGGCATGCCATAGAAAAAGCTAAGAATTTTGACTTATACCATGGGGAGTGTGTGGCATTAGGCTGTGTGGCCGCAGCATATATTTCATGGAAACATGAACTGCTGAGCATGGATGAATATTATGAAATCAGGGATATGTTTGTTCCTTTTAATCTTCCAATTTCCGTTGACGGTATCAGTCCGGAGAAAGTTCTTGAACTGACCAAGTCAGACAAAAAAATGCATGCAGGGCAAATCAAATTTATACTGTTAAAGAAAGTAGGAAAAGCGGTAATTGATACTTCGGTTACAGATGATGATATTTTAAATGCTATAAAAGAAATCTATTTTAGCGAAGAAGACATGACAGAATAAGAAATGAGTGTTAGATTGAAAAATTAAAGATTTTACAATTTTCCATTTAAGCAGTATCACAAGCAGGCTTGTGATATGCATGGGGATTAGTGTGAAAAATAAATTTTCACATGTATAAATTTTTACATGTTAATTTGTGCCTGCGGCTCAAAGTTCGTAGGTTGAGAGAAAGGCATGGTTATTAAAATGGAGTTTTGCTTTCAGGTTACGGAGGAGTGGGAAGAAGAACGGATTGATAAAGCTTTGTATGGGCTTATGGATTCGCTGTCCCGCTCTTATATCCAAAAATTATTAAAAAATGAGCAAATTATGGTAAATCAGGAAAAAGTGAAAGCAAATTACCGTTTAAAGTGCGAGGATGAAATTAGGCTTGTGCTTCCTCCGGCAATAGAACCCGATATTTTGCCGGAAGATATTCCTTTAGATATTCTATATGAGGATGACGATGTGCTTGTAGTGAATAAGCCGAAAGGGATGGTAGTCCATCCTGCCGCCGGACATTACAGCGGCACATTAGTCAACGCTATTATGTATCACTGCCAAGGGAATCTATCGGGGATAAATGGCGTGCTGCGGCCCGGGATTGTGCACCGCATTGATAAAGATACAACGGGTTCTATCCTTGTCTGTAAAAACGATTTTTCTCATAACGGCATTGCATCTCAACTGAAAAGCCACTCTATTACGCGTAAATACCATGCTATCTGTTATGGAGCCTTGAAGGAGGAGGAAGGAACTATAAATGCCCCTATTGGAAGGCATCCCAAAGACAGGAAAAGGATGGCTGTCAACGAAAAGAATGGAAAGATGGCGGTTACCCATTATAAGGTATTGCAAAGGTTTCCCGGATTTACTTATGTGGAATGCAGCCTGGAAACAGGGCGGACTCATCAAATAAGGGTTCATCTGTCCAGTATAGGACACCCTTTGCTGGGGGATGAAGTCTATGCCGGAGGAAGGAAATCCTCTTTCCGGTTGGAAGGGCAATGTCTTCACGCCAAAATTCTTGGTTTTATACATCCCCACAAGGGTCTATATATTGAAACGGATGCCCCATTGCCGGAATACTTTAATCATTTACTGAATATTTTATGATTATTATATAAATTGATTATAATATATATGCTATCTTTTGTTGAATTTTCAGAGCAAATTATATATAATATGTATATAACATGAAAGCAGTAAAGTAAATGAAAAATGTAGAGGAGGGTTCACTATGAATACTGTGATTACGATTGGCCGCCAATTTGGTTCTGCGGGAAGGGAAATCGGGGAGAAAGTAGCGGCCTATTTTGGGATTAAGTGTTACAATAAGGAACTTTTAACTAGAGCAGCAAAGGAAAGTGGATTTTGTGAAGAAATGATTCAAAACCACGATGAACGGCCTACTAATTCCTTTCTTTATAATCTGGTAATGGATACTTATTCTTTTGGCTATAACGCATCTTCTTTCGTAGATATGCCCATCAGCCATAAAGTTTTTTTAGCCCAGTTTGATACCATTAAAAAAATAGCGGATGAAGGCCCTTGCGTCATTGTAGGACGCTGTGCAGATTATGCATTGAATGAATACCGTAATTGTGTTCATCTTTTTATTTATGGGGATATTGATACAAAAATAAGGCGTATTATGAAAAGGTATGATTTGACGGAAGCTAAAGCCAAGGATATGAT
>QXWV01000044.1 GCA_009911195.1 Lachnospiraceae bacterium
CTATGATTTATGCATTAACAGCAGTGTCCTTGGAGTTGATGGAACTGTAAAATTGATTACACAGTTTGTAGAGGACTTCGAGAGTAAGAACTAAAGCACACATAACTATTCGCAAAAGACAGCTTTAACGAAGAGTTAATAAGGGGTGATAATAGAAATCTGGCCATTTCCTATATTGTATAGGCTTTGTATTTGAGATGGCCAGATTTTGGCATGTCCAATCATATTGACAGCCATTTTATTTTTCGCGGTAATCTTCGGTACTGTTGTATTTGGTGACATATTTGGTGTAGGTGTCGCGTTTGGGCTGGGGATTTCTTAAGTCTTCCTGGTTTCCCTGGAAGCGTTTTGAGTAATTATTATGGAACTGTTCCACTGAATTTGGTGTATCTTCCCTTTTTCTTTTTACTTGCCGTGAATATATTATGAAGTAAACTAATAAAAAAGCGATAATCAGTCCAAAGGCAATCATTGTTTTTTCTTTCCTTTCATGCATTGATTTTTGCATATCAAATGATATCATCGGAATCCAATATAATGGTGAATGGGCCATCATTGAGAAGGGAAACCTTCATATCAGCACCAAATTGCCCATGCTGGGTATCCGGTACTTGTATTTGGCATTGGGCCAGGATATATTCATATAATTGGTTTGCCATTTCCGGGGCACCGGCTCGGATGAAGGATGGGCGGTTCCCTTTTTTGCAGTCCGCATATAATGTGAATTGTGAAATAATTAACAAATCTCCATTTACGGCCTTTAAATCTAAATTAGTTTTTCCGTTTTCATCTTCAAAAATCCGCAGGCCAACTAGTTTTCTTACCATTTTGTCAGCAATTTGCTTAGTGTCTGTGTCACATATTCCGACAAACACCAACAGACCTTCTTCAATTTTACCTATAACTTTTTGCCCTACCTTCACCTCGGCATTTTTTACCCGTTGAATTACAAAACGCATTTTTGTGCTCCTTTAAACAATCTTTAGCATTCTCCAATTGAAACTTAAAATTGAAACTTAAGTTTGTGAGTTGTTATCATCCGTATCCTGCCCTTTAGATTTTGTGTCGATTTCATCTTTGTTAGAGCGGAAAAACTGATGAATGATACTCTTGTTCTTTCCCTGCCCTTCATTGGAATCAGAATCGGAATTTGGAAATCCTGCCTTATTTTTGACCTCATAAGGAATGAATTTTCCCTTTTCAATCGAACCCACATTCAAGTAGTCCGCAGTATCTGTAGGAAGCTTTTTTTGAAGGAGCAATTGATTAATGAACGCCCTAATACCTGCATATATAACGGCGAAAACGGGAACGCCTGCAATCATGCCTAAGATGCCGAATATACCGCCGAACAAAGTGATGGAGAAAATCACCCAAAAACCGGATAGCCCTGTGGAATCCCCAAGGATTTTTGGCCCCAGTACATTGCCGTCAAACTGTTGTAAAACAAGGATAAAAATAATAAAATACAGGCATTGCAAAGGGTTTACCATAAGAATCAGCAAGGCGCTGGGAATTGCCCCTAAATATGGGCCAAAAAATGGGATAACATTCGTAATACCTACAATGACACTAATTAAAATGGCATAGGGAATGTCCATGATACTTATTCCAAAAAAGCAAATGATACCGATAATGATGGAGTCAATCACCTTTCCCACCATAAAACCGCTGAATGTCCTGTGGGTAAAACGAACATCGGAGATAATGGCATTGGCGGCATCCGTTTCAAACAACGCATAAACAATTTTCTTTGCCTGGCCAGCAAACAGCTCTTTGCTTCCTAATATATATATGGAAATAATGAAACCGATAATCAAATTCCAAAGTGTTTTTAAGAAACTTAAAAAACTTAATGATACATCCCGGATGAGTTCATTCATTTTAGGAAGCAGATTTAAATTCAGAAAATTATTCAGTTCTCCAGAGTACTCATCCATCATATCGATAACTGCGGCTTCAATATCCGGATTATCTGCTAAAAGTTTTTGTACCCAAATGGTCAGGTTATTAATATAAATAGGAAACTGAAGGATGATGCTTTGTATGCTGTGGATTAATTGGGGGATAATGGTTGCAAAAAAGCTATAGATTAAAAAGGTTACTATAACTACCGTTATCAATATGGACAACATACGGATTCTTTTTTTATTGCGGGTGGTATCTTCTACATGGCATTTTCCACAAAGAAGGGAACACAGCCGTTTCTCCACGCTGTTTAATATCGGAGTCAGCAAATAGGCTAAAATCAAACCATCCCATATAGGCATAGTAATCGTGGCAAATGTATGAAACCCGCTGGAAATACTTTCCTTATGAAATAATAAATAATAAAACAGGATACTGGCAGCGATTACTAAAAAGGCCGTAAAGCCCCAGTGGATATATTTTTTATCAATACGGAATTTCATGGTTTTGGGCTCTCCTTCTACTTCTTTTCTATTTTTTTGCGTTTTTCAAAGCATCGTTTTTCATCTATATTATATATTATAGCATATTTTTTGGCCAAGGATATGATAAAAACAAAAGAATTTGATATGAATTCTTCCCTAAAAATGCTATAATAAATTGGCTAACAGGAAATATCCATGATATGAGAATATCTATGATATGAGAATATCTATGATATTCACATATCATAATAACGGAAGAATGTGAGGAAGTAATGAAATTACAGCAAGTACTAAGCTATGTCAGAAAAGCGGCGGATGATTATCATATGATAGAGGAAGGCGATTATATTGCAGTAGGCATATCAGGGGGAAAGGATAGCCTTACCCTTTTGCATGCCCTTTGCGGCTTACAGCGCTTCTATCCGTTCCATTTTAAGTTATGTGCCATAACAGTGGACCTGGGCTTCCAAAACTTGAATTTAGAGGAAATAAAGGCACTTACAGATTCTTTGGGCATAGAATACCATATTGTACAGACAGATATTGCCCAGATTATATTTGAAGACCGGAAGGAAACAAATCCTTGTTCTTTATGTGCAAAGATGAGAAAAGGTGCATTGAATGATGCGATTAAAAGACAGGGATGCAATAAAGTTGCTTATGCCCATCATAAAGACGATGTAGTGGAGACTATGCTCATGTCTTTAATCTTCGAGGGGAGGTTTCATACTTTTTCGCCAGTCACTTATCTGGACCGGACCGAACTTACGGTAATCAGACCTTTGATGTATATGAATGAAGCCGATGTCATAGGCTTTGTGAATAAGCACCAAATTCCTGTTGTGAAAAGCCCATGTCCAGCCGATGGCAATACAAAGAGGGAGTATGTAAAAGGGCTGCTGAAACAATTAAACATCGAAAACCCAGGAGTTAAAGAAAGAATGTTTACAGCAATCCGTAACAGCAAGTTGAAAGGTTGGGAGCTTAATGGATAGTAAAAACAATTACCATGAGGAACAAAATAAACTCAATACAATAAAAATGAGGAATGTGCTTGCCGAACTCCCTTCTTTTTGCAGGCAGTTTTTCCGCGGGATTGAAAATAATACTTCGGCAAGGACAAGGCTGGCTTATGCATATGATTTAAGGGTGTTTTTCGAGTACATGAAAAAGAACAACAGTTATTGCAGCCAAATGGAAATAAAGGATTTTCCTCTTTCGATTCTGGATAGCATCCGCCGGGAAGATATTGAGGAATATTTAGAGTATGTGGCTTATTATCAAAAAGACAATCGGGAAATCACCAATGACGAACGGGGAAAATCCCGCAAATTGGCTTCCCTTAGAAGCTTCTATAACTATTTTTACCAGTCAGAGCTGATAGAAAAAAACCCGGCTGCCCTGATTCCTATGCCGAAACTCCATCAAAAGGAAATCGTCCGTCTGGATGCCGACGAGGTAGCCCTTCTGCTGGATGAAGTAGAGGACGGGGACAAACTGACAAAAAACCAAAAGAGGTTTCATGACAAAACAAAGGTCAGGGATACAGCATTGCTTACTCTCCTTCTTGGAACGGGTATCCGTGTTTCTGAATGCGTGGGACTGGATATTGAGGATGTGGATTTCAAAAATAATGGCATAAAAGTCCGGAGAAAAGGAGGCTATGAAGCCGCTGTTTATTTTGGGGAGGAAGTGGAAAAGGCTTTGCTTGACTACTTGGAGCAGCGAAAACATATCATTCCTTTATCCGGACATGAACATGCACTATTTTTATCCATACAGAACCGGCGGATTACGGTAAGGGCGGTAGAAAATCTGGTAAAGAAATATGCTTCAACGGTAACTACCTTAAAGAAAATCACCCCCCACAAACTGCGGAGTACGTATGGCACTTCCCTATACCGGGAGACTGGCGATATATATTTAGTCGCCGATGTTCTGGGCCATAAAGATGTTAATACCACGAAAAAACACTATGCGGCCTTGGAAGATGAACGGCGGCGTAAGGCGGCAAATGCCGTAAAATTACGGGAGCCATAAAATTCCGTTATTAAAACCCGTCATCGGAAAAGTATGGAATAACGAGATACATCCCTGCAGTAATCCTGTCATTTTGTAATCCGTTCATTTTCATAATCTCTTTTATATAGGCGGATATTGCGATATTGCCACTTTCGGGGGATATATTATCTAAGGCGATGGACCATAAGGTATCGCCCTCTTCTATCATAATGCTCTTGTAATATTTACAGGGCATTTTTTTATTTGTTTTAGCGTGGGATAAAAAGCTGCTCGCCGTTAAGGAAAGTACTATAATAAGGAATAAAGTACAAGCCGATAAAAAAATGTGCCTTTTCCTCTCCCGCTGTCGCCTGATTTTATTATTCCATATTCTTCTTTCACTTTTGTTCATTTTATGCCTCATTTCTGCACGGATTTTTTCATCCGGCGTTTATATACGAACAAATGTTGCAAACATGTGTTCTTTATAATTGAATTATAGCGAACACATATTCGGGTGTCAAGTAGTTTTTTGATAAAAATCGAACAAATATTTGGAATATACGTTTGCTTTTTTTTATGAGATATGGTATACTTATTAAAATTATTTCTAAAAACATACTTAGAAGTCAGATTTCAATCATAAATCAAAATTGAGGCTTTATACATTGAGGACACTTTTACGAAAAAGGAGTAAAGAAAGATTAGGAGGGATTGCTCATATGGGATATGGGAAAATTTCAAAAAAGCAAAGCGAAATATTAGAATTTATTAAAGACTCTATTCTTACAAAAGGATATCCGCCGGCAGTCAGGGAAATATGCGAAGCCGTTCATTTAAAGTCTACTTCGTCGGTTCACTCCCATTTGGAGACTTTGGAGAAAAACGGTTATATCCGCAGAGACCCTACGAAACCTCGCGCGATAGAAATCTGTGATGACAGCTTCCAGGCAGTCAGGACGGAAATGGTAAGCCTTCCGGTGGTGGGACGCGTGGCGGCAGGGCAGCCCATCCTGGCAGAAGAAAATATTGAAAGCTATTTCCCTATTCCGGCAGAATTTGTGCCTTCTGGGGAATCTTTTGCCGTAAAAGTTAAGGGCGATTCGATGATTAACGCAGGAATATACAATGGCGACCAGATTTTTGTCAATTGCTGCAATACCGCAGCCAATGGAGATATCGTGATTGCGCTTGTTGACGATTCCGCAACGGTGAAGACTTTTTATAAAGAAGATGGCCATATCCGACTACAGCCGGAAAATGATACGATGGAGCCTATCATTGTAGATGATTGCCAGGTTTTGGGAAAAGTGTTCGGAATTTTCCGACTGTGCCGATGAGTTTAAAGGTTAAATCTGTAAAAATATTCAATACAAATATTATACAACGCAAACATTATACAACATAAACAATATACAACGCAAATAATATTCAACGCAAATGCCACAAAAAGCTTTCAGCATCATATTTGCCGAAAGCTTTTTTCAACATAAAAATTTTATAATTGCCTGACCCTCTTCCCTTTAAAGAATTACTCATGGAAGCGTACCTTTATATAAGCCTTTATCTCCTCTACGCACCGCTCAAAGCCAAGCTTAGAACTATCCAGGCATAAATCATAGTTTCTTGCATCTGTCCATTCCCGTCCAGTATAGAACTTATAATAATCCGCCCGGCTTTTATCAATTTTGGCAATGTATTTTTCCAGCTCTTTGGACGGCATGCTGACTTTTTTTGCCGCTTGCTCCATACAATAATCTTTTGGGGCATGAACGAATACGCTTAAAACATTATCATAGTCCTTTAGGACATAATCGGCACAACGGCCAACAATAACACAGGATTCCTCTTCTGCCAGATTCTTTATCACTTTAGCCTGGTAATTGAATAAATTTTTATCGGAAACGAAATTATCGCTTTCCGGAGGGATTAACTGGCCGGTATAGATGTTTTTCACCATTTTAAATAATTTTGTCATCTTTACTTTTTCATCGGCATTGACAAAAAGCCGTTCATTAATGCCGCTTTCTTCCGATGCCAGTTTGATAAGTTCTTTGTCATAATAATGGATACCCATATCCTTTGATAACATTTCCCCGACAGTACGTCCGCCGCTTCCATATTGCCTTGCAATTGTAATAACCACTTTATTATTCATTTCTATCCTCCAAAATGACAAAATTATTTTCTGGTATTTTCTTTATGCCTCGCCAAGGTATGCCTTTTTAATTGAATCATCATTCAAAAGGTCATTGGCATTGCCTTCTAGGACGATTCTCCCTGTTTCCAGTACATAAGCCCTGTCAGCGATGGAAAGGGCCTTTTTGGCATTCTGCTCCACTAAAAGAACGGTGGTGCCGCTTGCGCTGACTTCTTTTATAATATCAAATATCTCGTTTACAAAGATAGGGGACAACCCCATGGAAGGCTCATCCATAAGGATAATCTTCGGATGGGACATCAATGCCCTGCCCATGGCGAGCATTTGCTGTTCGCCGCCGCTTAAGGTACCGGCCATCTGATTTTGCCGCTCCTCCAGGCGGGGGAAACGTTTGTATACCGTTTTCAGCGTCTCCTCTATCTCATGTTTATCTTTTCTTGTGTAAGCTCCCATACGGAGATTCTGAAGCACGGAAAGCTGGGCAAATACCCTTCTCCCCTCAGGAACATGTGCCATCCCCCTGGAAACGATTTTATACCCGGGAACTTTTGTAATATCTTCTCCTTCAAACCGAATTGTTCCTGCTTTAGCAGAAAGAAGGCCGGTAATTGTATGAAGAGTGGTTGTCTTGCCTGCACCGTTAGAACCAATAAGGGCAATGACTTCCCCTTCCTTAACATCGAAGGAAATACCTTTGATTGCCTGAATCATACCATAGTATACTTCCAGGTTCCTGATTTCCAGCATAGCCATTTCTTATTTCCCCCTATTCTCCTAAATATGCAGTGATTACCTGCGGGTCATTCAAAACCGAACTTGTCTGCCCCTGTGCCAGAATATGCCCAAAGTTTAATACAGTCAGGGCTTCACAGATTCCGGAAACAAGCTTCATATCATGTTCGATGAGCAATATGGTCATATCGAACTTATCCCGGACAAAACGGATGGTATCCATCAACTCCCCTGTTTCGTTGGGGTTCATGCCTGCGGCCGGTTCATCCAGCAAAAGCAGCTTCGGCTTCGTCGCCAGGGCACGGGCAATTTCCAGCTTACGCTGTTTCCCATAAGGAAGATTGGAAGCTAAATAATCCGCTTCCCCATCCAGTTCAAATACTTTTAAAAGCTCCATCGCCCGTTCATCCATCGCTTTTTCCACCTTATAATATTTCGGAAGGCGGAATATACCTTCAATGGTGGAATAATGATAATGATTATGAAGACCTACTTTTACGTTGTCCAGTACAGTTAAATCCTTAAACAGGCGGATATTCTGGAAAGTCCGGGCAATTCCGGTTTTGTTGATGTCTATGGTTTTTAATCCCGTGATATCCTTTTCTTCCAGCCTGATAATCCCTTCATCCGGTTTATAAACACCGGTCAAAAGATTGAATACCGTAGTTTTTCCAGCCCCATTGGGCCCAATCAGGCCATATAACTGCCCTTTTTTTATTTCTATATTAAAATCATCGACAGCCCTAAGCCCGCCAAAGGAAATGGTTAAATTTCTTACCTCTAATAAAGACATCCTATTTAACCTCCTTTTCTTTACGGAATGATATATTGGAGAAATATTTTTCTTTTAGCTTATCCTTCCATTCGACTGCTTTCGGACTCCAGTTGAACAGCATCATTGCAATAAGTACGATGGCATAAATCAACATACGATAGTCGCTAAGCCCTCTTAAAAGTTCCGGAAGCAAGGTCAGGATAACGGCTGAAATAATGGAGCCTCTTATATTTCCAATGCCGCCTAAAACAACAAATACCAGAATCATGATGGACATGTTATAGCCGAAATTTTTCGGCAATGCCGTTAAAGTGGATAAGTTGTGGGCATATAGCACACCAGCTACCCCTGCAATCGAAGCGGATATGGAAAAAGCCATCAGCTTATATTTTGTAATATTGATGCCAGTGGATTCTGCTGCGATGCGATTATCCCTTATGGACATAATAGCACGGCCATCCCTGGAATTAATTAGATTCAGAATGATAAACAGGGAAAGGAAAATCAGGACAATTCCCACCGTAAAGCTGGCATCATGGGGAGTTCCTGTAATGCCCTGCGCCCCATTTACAATGACTTGCCCTTCCTCGCCCAAATGTAGGGAAATGGAATCTTTCATGGAAAAATGAAACCCATTATTATCCTTTCCTATATAAAGGACGTTTACCAGGTTTTTTATAATTTCCCCAAATGCCAGGGTAACGATTGCAAGATAATCGCCTTTCAGCCGAAGTACCGGAATACCGATGAGAATGCCGAAAATTCCGGCAATGGCTGCCCCTATCAGAAGGGCGATAAAAAATCTTATTCCGTTTGGCATGACACCATCCATACATCTGGAAAAAAATGCGCCGGAAAAAGCCCCTACACACATAAAACCAGCATGGCCTAAGCTGAGTTCGCCCAAAATACCTACTGTCAGGTTCAGGGATATTGCCAGCATCACATAGATGCAAAGAGGAACAAGAAGCCCTTCCATAAGGCTGGACATATTCCCGGATTTTAAAAGTATCTGTACTACGATATATGCAATCAGCACAATAATATACGTTACGAAATTATTTTTTGCTGTTTTGGTCATCTTCCATTTTTTCATAAGCGGCACCTTACACCTTTTCCTGAATATTTTTCCCTAAAATCCCTGTCGGCTTCACAAGAAGTACAATAATTAAAACCGCAAAAACAATGGCATCGGCCATCTGGGAAGAAATATATGCTTTTCCAAGAATCTCAATAATGCCTAAAAGAATACCGCCTATCATAGCGCCCGGTATAGAGCCTATCCCCCCAAATACAGCGGCTACAAAGGCTTTGATTCCCGGCATTGCCCCTGTATACGGTGTCAGGGAAGGATATGCGGAACATAGTAATACGCCTGCGATTGCTGCGAGGGCAGAACCAATGGCAAAAGTAAGGGCTATCGTACCATTTACGTTAATGCCCATCAGTTGGGCAGCCCCTTTATCTTCCGATACTGCCAGCATGGCTTGGCCTGCCTTGGACTTGTTGACAAATAAAGTAAGGCAAACCATAATCACAATCCCGGCTATGATGGTAACGATTGTCTCCCCGGATATCATTAGCTGGCCGTCTGCCAGCTTTAACGGGCTGATGGCGACTACCGATGTAAAGGATTTTGTATTTGCACCAAAAATCAACAAAGCCACATTCTGGAGCAGGTAGCTTACCCCAATTGCGGTAATCAGTACGGCTAAAGGTGACGAAGCATTTCGGAGCGGTTTGTAAGCCACACGTTCAATCGCCATGCCCAGCACAGTACATATCACTACTGCTACCAGGATTCCCAGAACAGGCGGCAGACCTAAGGTACTTACTATTGTAAATACGGCGAAGCTCCCCACCATGATAACATCCCCATGGGCAAAATTCAGCATCTTGGCAATGCCATATACCATTGTATATCCCAAGGCTATGATTGCATATACGCTGCCAAGGCTGATACCATTAATCAAATAAGAAATAAAACTCATAAGAAAACACCTCTTCGTCATTTTGTACATTACGAGATTCAATTATATATTACCAATTTCCGTTAGGAGATTGATGGCCTGCTTGCGCAATAACGCAATTTATTATATCATTAAATTCCTTTGTAGTCAAAGAAATAACAGAAAATAGTATAAATGGGTGTATTAGCAGTGAACTATTACTAAAAAGGGATGCAAAAGCTTTTGGAAAAGCTTTCAGCATCCCTCTTTGGCTGCATAATACATCGGCTTGGTACCGGAACAAAAGCATCCGGCCCATTTCAATTACATTGCTGTGTAAACACCGTCTGTAATCTTAACTGCCTTAGGGGCTTTGTTCGGTTCTCCAGAGGCATCCCATGTCATTCCGACACCGGTAAGTCCATCTAAAGTAATTTCCGTCATTGCCGTTTTCATCGCTTCACACATTGTGGACATATCCATATCCGGTGTAATCCCTGCCTTTTCGCCGGCTGCTTTGATTGCATAAATAGCATCATAGGCATCAGCCGCGAACTGGTTCGGCGTATCGCCAAATTTTTCTTTATATGCCGTTACAAATTTCTGTGTCAATTCATCTTCTGCATCAGCCGCGAAAGGAGTTAAGAGCATAACGCCTTCTGCCAAAGAAGTATCAAAGTTTTGCACATTCAGGATACCATCCAGGCCATCGCAGCCGAAGAAAATCGGTTCATAGCCCATGGTAGATGCCTGGGAAAGGATTAAAGAAGCTTCGGTATAATAAATAGGCAAAAATACCAATTCAGCGCCAGCATCTTTTGCTTTCTGAAGCTGAACGGAGAAATCCGTTTTATTGTCCGCCGTAAATGCTTCTGCAGATACAATTTCAAAAGGCTGGTTTGCTGCTTCGGATACAAATTTTTCATAAATTCCGGATGAGTAGATATCGGAACTGTCATAAATTACCGCTACGCTGGAAGCTACCGAATTTTCACCGATATATTGGGCGGAAGCTGCCCCCTGGTTAGGGTCGGAGAAACATACACGGAATGCATTGTCATATTTTACACAATCTACGGAAGAACCTGAAGGGGTCAACTGGAACATATTATCCCCAGATGTCTTTTCAGCTACCGCTACGCTGCAACCGCTGGTTACGGTTCCCATCAGCATCTGCATACCCCAGTCCTTCAAGGTATTGTATGCGTTTACCGATTTTTCCGCATCGCATTCATCGTCTTCAAATTTGAATTCGATGGATACACCGTTGATACCGCCAGCCGCATTGATTTCATCCACTGCTAGCTGGGCTGCGTTCTGTACGGCAACGCCATATACGGCAGCGCTTCCTGTTGTAGGGCCGATACCGCCGATTTTAAATGCCCCAGAAGCGGTGCTGTCGGCAGCGGCACTATTATCATCTGCTTCAGTAGTATCTGTTTCAGATGCGGCTGCTTCGTTATTAGTTTCAGATGCAGCATTATCTGCCTGCGCCCCTGCGTCAGAATTTCCACATCCGGCCAATAAAGATACAGCTATTGCAGAAACCATAACAAGGCTCATAACTTTGTCAAATCTTTTCATAATTTTCCCTCCTAAAATATTTTTTAATGGCTTAAGAACTCCATTTCTGAATTATATTACTCTCTCTTATTTTTTTTGTCAATGATAATTTAAACATTTTATTAAAAAAAGTTTATGATTATGCATGGAATTCTATTTTTAGGGGAAAATAAAAAGCGATAGGGTGCATTTTACCTTAGATTTATTATGAAGGAGGGTTAAAAAATGAATCATAAAGCGTTAGACTTTACTGCCCTGACAATTGCGATTATAGGTGCTGTAAACTGGGGATTAATAGGTTTTTTCAGCTTTGACCTGGTAGCTTTTATTTTTGGTAACATGTCCTGGTTTTCCAGGATTGTATATGCATTAGTGGGTATTTGTGGATTGTATCTTATTTCATTTTATATGAATACGGATAATCCAGCCAAAGAATAAGGAACAGCAAAAAAATGACGCCGTCTATATGGCGTCATTTTTTACAATCATATTCATCCATACACCCTTTTTCAAAAGTATGTAGCCTATGATACATTTTATGATATCAACAAACTGGCAAATAAAATAAAGGGGTATGATATGCATACCCGTAAACCGGGACAATACATAAGCCAATGGTATATTGACCACCCAGGAGTAAACACTGTCAAAGAAAAATGTAATGATAGTTTTCCCTCCGGAACGGAGCGTAAAATAGGCTACGTTCATAAAGGCGTAAATAGGCATGCACATGGAAGAAACAATAATAAACTTAGCCGCCAACTCCCTGATGTTTTCGGTAGTATTGTATATCATAGGGAAAAGCGGTGCAAAAAGGGATAATGTCACACCGATGACAGCGCATCCCCCTACGGCAAAGAACATCAGCTTCCTGACAGTGTCCTTCGCTTCTTCCATTTTTCCGGCACCTAACAACTGGCCGATGATAATGCCCACAGAATTGCCCAAAGCGATAAACACCACATTAAATACATTGGATATGGTGGACGAAATATTAAAGGCGGCTACAACAGAAAGCCCTCTGACGGAATAACATTGCATCAGCACTGCCTGCCCGCTGGACCAAAGCGCTTCATTTATCATTAAAGGCATGCCCATGATAAGCACTTTCCATACTAAGCCTTTTGGTATGCGCAAACTCCGGTAAGCGCCTGTGATAAAGCCATTCTTTTGGGTGTTTTTGTGAGTCCATCCAGCCACAATGCCCAGTTCCACAAAACGGGATACCGTAGTTGCGATGGCAGCACCTTCCACGCCCAAGGCTGGCGCACCAAGTTTCCCAAAAATTAATATGTAATTTAAAACCAGATTCACAAATACGGCAAAGATACCCGCCTTCATAGGCAGCATGGTCTCGCCGGTTTCCCGCAAAGTACCGGAATATGTCTGGATAATGGCAAACGGTATCATTTGCACCATCATAATCTTTAAATATTTGCGGGCATATAGCAGAGTAACCTCCAGATTCCCGGATTCCCCTGTTTCGTGCAGATATAATGTAATTAGCTGTTTTCCCCAAAAGGTAAAAATAATCAGGCCGGTAATGGTAATAAAAGCGCTGATTAGCAGCTTCATACGGAACGTGTCCCGGATTCCCTTCTCATCGCCACAGCCATAATATTGTGCAGTGAAAATACCGGCGCCGGATATCCCTCCGAAAATGCATAAGTTAAATACAAACAAAAGCTGGTTTACAATTGCTACCCCTGACATCTGTTCCGTACCTATCTGCCCTACCATAATGTTATCCAGCAGGCTGACAAAATTAGTGATGCCGTTTTGAATCATAATGGGGACAGCCACGGAAAGGACCATCAGGTAAAATTTTTTGTCACCAATATATTTTTTCATCAATTATTATTCCTCAAGTATGGACAGGGGCACTTGTTTTCCATCCCTCCAGATTCTTTCCAAATCATAAAAAGTCCTGTTATCCCTGTCAAAAATATGAACCACGATATCCAAGAAGTCCATGAGTATCCAATTGGCGGTGTCATACCCTTCTATCTGCCGGCACGAGACTCCCGCCCTTCCTAATTTTTCCTCTACACTGTCCGCAAGCGCCTGTATCTGGCTGCGGTTTGTACCATTGGAAATAATGAAATAATCGGCTATGGCCGATATTTCGCTGATATCAATGACTTGAATATCCTCTGCCTTTTTCTCTTCCAATGCCTTAATGGCAAGGGCTGTCATTTCTTTGCTGTTCATTCTTTTTCCTTTCTTTACCTTTTATCATAAACTGCATGATAAGACATTTGCATTCTTTTTTGACTTATAAAATTCATATGTCTTCTGCGTCATCGGGTCCACATCGCCATCTACCGTCCTTAAATAGACCAAGGTGTCTTCTAAAATCCGGAATAAGGCTTCATCCAGGTCGGTAAAGGCCAGTTTCCTGATTTCCGTCAGGTTAGGGGCCTGCTTTCTTCCTGGTTCAATATAGTCGGCCACATAGATGATTTTTTCCAACATAGACATATCCGGCCTTCCGGTGGTATGATTCAGGATGGCATTTACCGTATCGCTGTCATGTACATGATATTTTTGCATGGCAATATAGCTTCCTACTTTTGCATGGAGCAAAAAAGGGTTTTTCCGTTCTATTTTATTCACACTGATATTATGCTTTTTGCAAATGGATAACCTCTTTTCGTTGCTCATGCACTTGGCGCAGTCATGTAAAAGACCAGCGGTCTGGGCTTTTATAATATCTTCGTTATACCGCATAGCAAGGGCTGCTGCCGTATATTCCACTCCAAGGGTATGTTCAAAACGTTTGGAATCTAAAGATTTTTCCATAGCCTTCCGGATTTTTTTCAGGTTCGACGATTTGGACTCCATTTTAGCTCCTTTCCCGCATTTTCCTACTGGTACAGATGATGTTTCTGTATATAGGCAATCACACTGTCCGGCATCATATAGCGGACCGATTTGCCCATGCGTATCCTATATCGGATATCGGTGGAGGAAACTGCTATTTCTTTCATATCAATTAATCTGATATCGGCATGAAATTTGTCCTTAAGGTATGATATTTTCGCCATAAGCTGATAATCATCGCTCCCTTCCCTGACGGATACAAGGATGGTACAGTGATGGAATATTTTTTCCGGCTGTTTCCAGTTTTCCATGGCAAAAAGGCTGTCTGCCCCTACGATAAAATAAAAATCAGTTTCCGGCTTCTCCCTGCGGAGTACATCCAGAGTATCGCAAGTATAGGAATTGCCTTCCCGCTCCACCTCCACAGGGGAAAGAACAAAGGAAGGATTGTCCGCGATGGCTAACCGCGTCATTTCCAAGCGTATATTTTTCGGCGCTACTTCCATTGTGCTTTTCATATAAGAAAGGCCGCTGGGGATAAACAGAATCTCATCCAGCCCAAAGGTTTCTTTGGCATTTTCAGCCAAAAGCAGATGCCCGATATGAATAGGGTTAAAAGTACCGCCCATAATCCCTGTCTTTTTCTTCCCTTTTTCCACTGAAAGTATCCTCCCCGTCCGAAAAATGAAACCTTTTGCCAAACTGTTGCCAATAGCCTTTATGGCAGGATAATTTTTTTATGCTCTTTGCTTTCTTTATATAGGATAATCTTGCGCCCGATGATTTGCACTACCTGGGAGCGGGTGCGCCCGGCCAATGTCTCGGCAATTTCCTTTGGGTCATCCATACAGTTTTTCAATACAGTAATTTTTAACAATTCCCGTGTATTGAAAGCTTCGGAAACCGCTTCCACAAATTCCGGGGTAAGGCTGGACTTGCCCAACTGGAAAATTGAATCCAGGTTGTTTGCCAGGCTTTTTAAATAGCTTCGCTGTTTGCTTGTCATAAATAGTACTCCATTCTTCTTGTTTGAAATTTTCTATTTGTAATAATCGAAGGAAAGCCCATAAATTTGGACGGTATCCCCTTCCTGGATGCCTAAATCTTCCAATTCCTTCAAAATACCGGTATCTTTCAGGAAATTCTGGAAGAAAGAAAACCCTTTTTCGGATTCCAGGTTTGTATAGCCTAGCATTTTCTCAATGCGTGGCCCTTCCACAATATAAACGTCTTCCTCTTCGTCATAGGATACCGTATGTGGCTCCTCTCCGGCACGTACCGTCTCAGGGAAGAATTCCTGTTCAAAAACTACAGGCTTATCATCCATTTTTTCCAAAAGGCTTCCCACTGCATATAAAAGTTCTCTAATGCCCTGGCCGCTGACCGCAGAAATAGGGAATACTTTGATTCCTTTTGGCTCAAATTCTTCTTTGATACGCTCAATAGGATTGCCTCTGCCTTCCATATCCATGTTATTGCCCATCATATCGATTTTGTTGGCGGCTATCACTTGAGGCCGGCTGGCAATTTCCGGATTATAGGATTCCAGTTCCTTATTGATAGCATAGATATCCGCGATAGGGTCACGGCCTTCTGAAGCTGCTGCATCCACGATATGAATCATAATTTTGGTACGCTCAATATGGCGCAGAAATTCATATCCCAGCCCAATGCCTTCCGAAGCCCCTTCAATAAGCCCAGGGATATCGGCCATAACAAAGCCTTTGGCATCCTCCAGGTCCACTACACCCAAGTTGGGGTTTAAGGTGGTGAAATGGTAATTGGCAATCTTAGGGCGGGCATTGCTGACGCGGGAAAGAAGCGTGGATTTCCCCACATTGGGAAATCCAACCAGGCCCACATCGGCAATCACCTTTAATTCCAACTGCAGTTCCAGCTCTTTTGCTTCCTGGCCCGGCTGGGCATATTTTGGTGCCTGCATGGTGCTGGTGGCATAATGCTGGTTTCCGCTGCCGCCCCTCCCGCCTTTTAAAAGGACAATGCGCCTGTTATCCCCTGACATGTCCACAATAACCTTTCCGCTTTCCCCTTCTTTGATGACAGTTCCATAAGGCACCTTAATAACGATATCCTGGCCGTTTTTGCCGCGGCAGTTTTTCTTGTTGCCGTTCTCGCCATTCCCGGCAGCATATTTGCGTATATGCCTGAAATCGGCCAGCGTATTAAGGCCATCATCCACTTGGAAGATAACGCTTCCGCCATCGCCGCCATCACCACCGTCAGGGCCTCCGGTTGGAACATATTTTTCTCTGCGGAAAGAGACATGCCCATCGCCACCTTTTCCGCTTTTTACATATATTTTTGCTCTGTCTGCAAACATGTTTAACCCCATTTCTGTGTATGCTATAAGGAAAAACGGCTTCAAACACCAGTTATGTTTGAAGCCGATTCGTTCGTATTATTGTTCTACAGGATATACAGAAGCTTGTTTTTTATCTCTTCCTTTTCTTTCGAATCTAAGTACGCCATCTACTAAAGCAAACAAAGTGTCATCGCCGCCTCTGCCTACATTAATACCGGGATGAATCTTAGTTCCGCGCTGTCTGTACAGAATGTTCCCTGCCTTTACGAATTGTCCGTCAGCCCTTTTCGCACCAAGTCTTTTGGATTCGGAATCCCTGCCGTTCTTTGTCGAACCAACACCCTTTTTGTGAGCGAAAAATTGAAGGTTCATATTTAACATGGTATTACACCTCCTTGAATTTAATTGCTAGATATCGCCTGCCGTATTGCGATGCAATTTCTGACAGGCCAAGTATCATGGAATCCATAAGGAGTTTTCCTCTTTCGGACAGCGGCCCATTTAGCTTACAGCGAATCATCCCCGCTTTTTCATCGGCGTCTACGCTCATGTTTTCCTTTGCCAGCTTTTCCATGGAATTTATGGCATTAATCACTAAAACGGATACGGAAGCACAAACAATATCGCTGCCTTTTGATGCATAACCGGCATGCCCTTTACAAGTAAAACCCTTATATTCTCCAGCTTTTGACTTCTCGATTACTATTTTCGTCATGTTTCAGCATTTACCTGGAATGTTAAAATATCAATTCATAGTGCTAATTCATAATGTTTATGAATTTCATGATACTTATAAATTGATTTTGTCAATTTTAACCTGAGTGTATGCTTGTCTGTGCCCATTTTTCTTATGGTAACCGGTTTTTCTCTTATAACGGTAAACGATTACTTTCTTTCCTTTTCCATGCTCCATAACGGTAGCGGATACAGATGAATTAGCTACGTCACCGGCAACCTTAAGCCCATTATCGCTGATAGCGATGACCTGGTCAAATGTCACAGCGTTTCCGGGCTCAACATCAAGCTTTTCTACTTGAATGACATCGCCTTCAGAAACTTTATACTGTTTTCCTCCTGTGGCAATAATTGCGTACATATTGCACCTCCTATAATACAAGGCAAAGCCTGCTTTACTCGCTAGAGTCGGCGGTATTTATTAACGTTTTACCAAACAATAAACCATAAAAAATACACTTTAAGCCTATCTATGCGGCATACTTCGTTAGTGTAACATCCAATTATGAAGGTTGTCAAGGTTTTTTTGCAAAATTTTACTGTCCGATTTTACAGCCTCTACAGAGCCCCTTGCACAAAGAAATATGCAATAATCTGCGCCCTGGAACTGAATTGGGCAGTTTTTAGCAGTTCCTTTACTTCCTCTTTCGTATAAAACCGGGCTTCAATCCATTCGTTTTCCGACGTATGGTCTTCAAAATCCCCTTCCACCTCCGCAAATACAATACTGGTTTTTGTATCGGAAATTGCCACCGCCGCATAGGATGCGGGAAGGATGTCAATGATTTTTTTCAGATGTAATCCGGTTTCTTCATAGAGTTCCCTTCTGATGCACTGCTCAAAGGATTCCCCTTCTTCAAGCATGCCCGCACACAGATTATAAACGATTTGATTGACTCCCATACGGAATTCCCTTAACAGCAGGAGTCTTCCATTGTTTACTGCTGCAATGGAAAGGCCGCTTACTTTTTTGCCAATATCTTCGATTCCGGAAAGCTCTTTTCTGCTTACAATTTCATATGTCTTTTCTTTTCCTGCTTTATTTTGATAAGTCAGTTCATAGTTTTTTAGATATTTTCCGTCCTTTACTTTCTCCATCTTAATCAGCTTCATGGATATTCTCCTTCTTTCCTTTATGGAACTGCTCATATAAAGGTTTCTCTTTTTTCATTCTTGTAATTTCTACCAGGCCCAAAGCGGTTATATCCGCCAGCTTGGTTCTGACCGGGTCCTTTTTTAACAGATTGCCAAGAAAGGACATCAGTTTTTGGTTATGTTCTTCCGGACGCATATTGATGAAGTCTACAATGATAATGCCTGATATATTGCGCAAAGAAAGCTGGAGGGCGATTTCCTGTGCCGCTTCCAGGTTAATCTTTAAGTAAGTTTGCTCCGTATCTTTTCCAGTTATCATTTTTCCAGTGTTTACATCGATGACAGTCAGAGCCTCAGTAGGTTCTATGACCAGGTAGCCACCGGACTTGAGCCATACTTTTTTGCTTAAAGCTTCCTGTATGCGGGTTTCTACGCTATAAAGCTTATACAAAGGCAGCATGTTGTCCTGATAGAAACGTACTTCTGGAAGATGATAAGCCGGATTCGCCTTTCGGTAGGCCAAAACAGTTTCATAGATTTCCTGGTCATCAGTTACGATTTCCTCATATTGCCCTTCCGGTTCATCCCTGAGTCCAATAAGATATGAGGCTGGAGTTTGGTAAAGGAGGGAATAACAGATGCGGTGGGGGGCATAGGCCATAATCTCTTGAAGCTGCCTGGCAAGCTGCCGGATTTCTTCTATCAAAAAAAGAAGTCTGTCCGGAGTATTCTCTTGCCCTAAAAGGGTTTTCGCATTAGTACGGATAATAATTCCCCATGTTTTTCCATACTCTTCCAGAATATGTTCCTGAGCTAAAGCATCCCCTATCCGCCCTTTTGCTTTATCGGAAAGCTTGGTGGAATAGGAAATGCCGGGCTTTCTTACCGACACCACACAGTACCTTCCTTCCAGGGATATGGCGCAGTTGACGGCGGGGGACTTGGTTTTTGCCGCTTCTTTGTAAACCTGGACTATGATTTCATCCCCGGAAACAATCCTGCCATCATAAGGGCGGTTGAGAAGTGTCGGTTCTTTTATGTCCTCCAGGTTTAAAAAACAGGGGAAGCCAGGGGCTATTTCCACAAATGCGGCATGAATATTCTTTACAATATTCATTACTTTGGCCACATAAATATTTCCTAAAATACCTCCCTTCTCGTCCTCCGTTTTAACATGGAGCAGGCGGTTGTCCTCAAAAAGAAGGGATAATAATTTTCTCTCTTGTCTGATAATAATATATTTCTTGCTCATGATAATCTAAAACTCCATTCCTATAGCATCCAGAGGAACAAAATGCGGCTCGCCTTCTTTTCCGGTATCGGCATAAGTATCTTCCCGGATGATTTCTAAGGCAAATGGGGAAAGTTCTTCCCCATTTGCTTTCAGGAAGGCTTCCATCACGAGCCCGGGCTTCACATTTCCGGAGCTGCTGGCATTTACCAGCATACGTATAACAGGAGCCTTCTCCGTTTCCTGTAGGGATAGTTGGTAAATGTAAGGCTTTAAATCCAGCGACATTTCACTTTTTTTCGTCTTTTTTGTCACCATTATGGAAGGGCTGTGATAGAATTCCATAAGACGCTTTGGCCAGTCAAATCCGGGCTCATAGCCTTGGCGGAATCTGACGGTATATTCCGCAGCGGCAACACTGGCCATGGCATTTTTGGCATCTTCTTTTAACATAGTAACGGTGAGGATTTCCATTCCTTCCACCATCACTTTGTTGAGACGCTGTTTCATATCTTCTGCCCCGGCATGGGTTTTTATCTCTATATCCAGATATTCCCCGTTGCTTGTAAGCCCCACTCCCAGAGGAGCCGCAAAGGACATAATCTGGTGGGGGCTAAACCCCTCCGAATAGGCCACATCAATGTCCGCCCTGCGAATCGCTTTTTGGAAATACCTCATAATATCCAGATGGCCGATAAAGCGCATTGCTCCCGATTTGGCAAATTTAATCCTTACCTTCATTTCCGTTCCCATATCCTTTCCCAGTATTTTCAAAGCAGACTCCGCCGCCGAAACGGTTTGCACCGCATCCCTGGCATTTGGCGCGGCAGTTTGGGGATACTGTTTCCTCCAATGCTTTTTTCCATTCCCTTTGCAGGAATTCTTTGCTCACACCGCAGTCTATGAAATCCCAAGGGAATATTTCATCCAATTCCCGCTTGCGCGTAGTATAGAAGGCTATATCTATCCCCAGTTCTTCAAAGGCTTCCATCCACACATCCCCTTTAAAAAATTCGCTCCATGCATCAAAAATACATCCTTTTTTGTAAGCCCTTTCTATCACATCGGCAATTTTCCTGTCGCCTCTGGCAAATACGCCTTCCAGCACGCTGATATCCGCTTCGTGCCAGTTATACTTTATGCTTTTCTGGTTCAACTGGCCTTTAATCGCCGTCCGGGTAGCGTAGGCTTTCTCCAGGAATTCTTCTTTCGTACACATGGAGGCCCACTGGAAGGGGGTAAATGGCTTGGGGATAAAAAAGGAGGTGCTGGCTACAATCTGTACTTTGCCGTTTATCCTTTTTTCCTTCGGCACGGTTTCAAAAAAGACTGCCGCGATTTTATTTGCCAGCTCGGCAATTCCTTTAATATCCTCCTCAGTCTCGGTAGGCAGACCCAGCATGAAGTAAAGCTTCACCCTTGTCCACCCGCCCTGGAAGGCAAGGGCTGCCCCATTTAAAATCGCTTCCTCCGTCAGCCCTTTGTTGATGACATTCCGCAGCCGCTGGCTTCCCGCTTCCGGCGCAAAAGTCAGGCTGCTTTTTTTCACATCCTGTACTTTGCTCATAACATCCAGAGAAAAGGCATCAATGCGCAGGGAAGGGAGGGAAATGTTAATCTTTTTTTCCCTGCATTTTTCTATCAGGAAGTCTATCAGTTCCGGCAATTGGGAATAGTCGCTGGAGCTTAACGAACTTAGGGAAATTTCTTCATGTCCTGTGTTTTGGAGCATGGCAAGGGCATAGTTTTTCAGCATGTCCAAATCCCGCTCCCGCACCGGACGGTAAATCTGCCCCGCCTGGCAGAAACGGCAGCCCCGGATGCATCCTCTTTGTATTTCCAGCACTACCCTGTCCTGGGTTACTTTGATAAAAGGAACTACCGGTTTTTCGGGATAATAGGTATGGGAAACATCCATTTCCACTTCCTTCAATATTTTTTCCGGAATCCCTTCCTCCACAGGCCCTATAGACTGAATGGTACCATCCTCATGATATTCCACCCGATAAAACATGGGCACATATATGCCAGGTATTTTCGACGCTTCCCGCAGGAAGTCTTCCCTGGATTTTTCCTGCTTTCGGCATTCCTTATACAAATCAAGCAACTCCCGGTAACGGGTTTCCCCTTCGCCGATATAAAACATATCAAAAAATGCGGCAATCGGCTCCGGATTATAAACACATGGCCCTCCCCCAATTACAATAGGATGTTCCAGGCTCCTGTCCTTTGCCCGCAATGGAATATGGGACAGTTCAAGAATCTGCAAAATATTAGTATAACACATCTCATACTGGATGGTGATTGCCAAAAAATCCATATCCTTCACCGGTTCCTGGGATTCCAACACAAAAAGAGGGATATTTTCCTCCCTCATCTTTTTATCCAAATCCACCCAGGGCGAATATACCCGTTCGCACCATACATCATCGAACCTGTTAAACATATCGTATAAAATTTGAATCCCTAAATGGGACATACCGATTTCGTACACATCCGGAAAACACATGGCCACGCGTATATCGACCTGAGATTTATCCTTGATTATCCCATTAACTTCATTTCCGATATAACGTGCCGGCTTCTCCACCTGAAGCAGTATCTCATCTCTTAATGCAAGCTTACTCATAATTATTACCTGTACTCCTAAATTATTTTATATACTTCTACTTAAAGAATTGGGTGTCACTTAAATAGAGTATACGGGAAATTGTCCTCAAAATCAAATACTACTTCTTCCAAACCCGCATCAAAATCTTTATTCACCTCTTCCCTCATGGCATCTGTAGAAATTCCGGCAATCGTTCCTCCACCAGCATCTGCTACCAGATAAACACAAAAAAAGGCAACTGCCAATATCAGCCGGAGTTTAAAGGAAGAAAAGGAACTACCTTCTGCTGGGATACCGCCTTCTTCCAAAGCGTACAATTCCCGTTCCCCATTTCCATAATACCCTTTGCTGTATAATGGCATTTCATCGCCTATTTTGCCTTCTGTTCCATACAAAAGCCGTTCCCGGTGCCTCATTTTCATCCGGTTATCCAGACTTTCTTCCCTTATGGAACGTATCAACTGTAATTTTTGATTTGTAGTAATTTTCCCCATTTTAGCTCATTGTCCTTTTTTGCTCTTACTACAAATTATGTTATACCAGCTTATTTTAGAACAAAAGCGGACGCCCGGCAAACCTTCCCAAACATCAAAAGCCTGGCTTTAATCCGTCAAATCTGCCAATGGCCGGAACTGATACCCCATTTCTTCCCATTTTCCAAGCAGTTCATCCAATACTTCCCCGTTCGTCTGAGATGTGCTGTGAAGCAATACAATTGCCCCTGGATGAATGCGCCCCGTAAGCTTTTCCAAGGCTTCTTCCCTGGATGGCTGTTTATCCTGATACCAGTCCACGTAAGCCAGGCTCCAGAAAAAAGTCTGATAGCCAAGCTCTTTTGCCATTTTCAGATTTTCCGTGCTGTATTTGCCTTGGGGTGGACGGTAGTATTTTGTAAGTTCTTTCCCTGTTATCTGGGAAAATAAGGTTTCCACATCTTCCATTTCTTTTCTGAAAGACGCCATATCGGAAATCTGCGACATATCAGGATGGTGATAGGTATGATTGCCCACACAATGCCCCTCTTCCACCATCCGTTTTATCAAATCCGGCGCAGATTCCAAATAATGCCCTACCACAAAAAAAGTGGCCGGGGCATTATGCTTTTTCAAAGCATCCAGTATTGCTTCTGTATTCCCGTTTTCATATCCCGCATCAAAGGTAAGGTAGATAATCTTTTCCTCCCCTTCCCCTATGAAATAGGCATCATACTTTTTTAATTCTTCAGCCGAAGCGATTCCGGTAGGCTTCGCCCCATCCCCGTATCCTCCAAGACCCCAGTTTTCCGAAGCAGAAATATGGGAAGAGCCTACCGAATTCACACCCTCCCCTTTTCCCTGGGTAAATTTCTCCGTCAGGTATCCTACCCCTCTGCCGGCAAAAAACATAGCACATAAAAGTAATACTACAGCAACCGTTTTTTTATATTTGTTTATCACACTCATGCCTGATTTCCTGCAAAAGTCTTTATTAATTATATTAATCAAACTGCCGTACTATGTCTTTTTTTCCTTTTTCTGTTCCTGGCGCTTTTCTTTCTTTTCTGTTCTGCGGCTTTTTTCTTTTTGCGCTTTCTTTTCCGCCTATCTTCATCCTTCATTTTCACAACTGCAAAAATGATACACCCTATGATAAGTATGAGAGCAATACCCAAACCTACCATTGGCAAAATCTTACTCAAACTACTTTTATGCTGCCCCACAATACCGCCGTTTTCCTTGTCCAGCTTAATTTCCGTGGTGTTGCTTTCCAGCCCTTGTGTATCTTCCACGTTCCCTGTCTCGCTGTAAGAATCGTTATTTTCCGTTTTTGAAACAAGGATACTGTCCATTCCGTCTTTAGGGGCAACAATGGATACTTTCCCTTCCGTTTTGGCCGAATTTTTGTTTACCATAAGCTTGTTGCCGGGCTGCCCTGCCATAGCGCTTAAATCAGTTAGCCCTTGCACCATATTTTCCTTTTGGATGATGGAGGAAGGGATTTTTTGGGCATTGGATGGGTCATTGGTAAACTGGGTGGTATCATCATACAGCCCGTCATCCATATTGCTGCCGCCGGAACTGCCACCGTCCCCTGAACCATCTGTCCCCGGTGTTTGATTCTCATCCCCTGTTCCCGGAATCTCCTCCTGAGGAGGAGGGGTAACGGTTCCGTTGCCAATTTGCATACTTACAGAGGCTGTTTCCTGCTCCACCATAGGAGTTTTGCTTCCATACGCGGCATTTGCCGTTTGAAAGGAACCATCATAATAGCTGATTGTAACAGGAATCGTCTGGGAAGGGTCTTTCGACGTTATTTTAAGGCTGCCCAAGTCCAGTCCGTTTTCGCTAAAAAGGCTTTTGGCCGTTCCAGTTGCCGCATAGATATCCAGCCTTCCGGTATTGTCACCGTTTTCCTTATACTTAAATCCATATTCCCCATTGCCAAGCTCCGGGGAAAATTCAAAATCCACCGCTATCTGCCCGCTGTCCTGGGCGCTTATCTGCAATGATACGGAAACTGCGGTGATATTTTCTTTTTCTGCATCGCTCATTGCCAGGAGTACATCCACGTTCTCCCCTTCCTGATTCAGTGTTACCGTATCCTGGCCGGCAGCCAATGCTTGGAATGGAATGGAAATTCCAAGCACAGCCACTATCAAATATAGTATATTCCTGATTCGTTTCACTTTTTATCTCCCTTTTCCCCGGTGTCTTTTATAAAAGTGATTTTGTTCAGTTTATCCGGTATTTGCAAAGGCATGGCATCGCTGACAAGCCGCTGCCCTTCGTTGGTTAGGGCATTGTCCACACGGTATAGCTGTGCCCGGACTGTTTTTCCGGTAAGGTCAGGCAGTTGCCCGTTCTCCGGCTCTATCCAATAAATCCAAATACCATCGCTCACTTCACCAAGAAGTCCGTTTTCCGGTACATTTGCCAGAATAATCTGTTCCGCCTTCAATACATTATCCGAATCCACGCCTCCTACAGGATTGCCCTCTTCGTCATATATCATCACTACATTATAGGCAGGGTTTCCTTTATAGTTTCCAAGGAAAATTAAAGAGCCTGCCGGGATAATACCGCCTTCTTTTTCGGCCGTATAGGCGTAATCTTCCGCAAGAATGCCGACCGGGTCTTGCCCGTTCCCCTCCACTCCACAGGAAATGCTGTCGCCTGCCGGGCCAAGTAAATCAATTTCCGAAATATCCGCCTTATTCTGCCCTGTGGCTTTTAACCTGACATAAGCGGCATCATAAGTACAAATCCAGGGGTCTTTGGCAGCATTTTCAAAATAAACGGTCTGCCTGTCCTTTTTCCCATCAAAAGTTCCCGTCTTAACGGTTGTCCAATTACTGCCGTCCACGCTAATTAAAATTTCATAGTTTCCGATAGGCGTGGATGACTGAACAGTATAGGTAAGTCCACACACAGCAAGCACCTGGCCAAGCTGAAGCGTGATGACCGCATCACTGCTGGCCGTATAGCCGGAATAAACATTACTATAATCGTTATCAATTATTTTTGAAACCGCCGGCTCCGGGTTTGGTGAACAAGGCTCATCCTCTGTTGCCGTCATATCTTTATTTGCTTCATCCTCCGCCGAGGCCATATTGGTAGTTACCACCCAGGAGGACTTATCATAGCTTCCATCATGGGAAATCCTTACATCACCAATCCGTGCGGCATTGGAACGGTATCCGAACTTATCCACCGCTATTACTTCATAAGTTAGTACCCTGTTATTAATGGTGGATACATAATCGCGGTAAGTAGGTTCTGTGGAAAAGCCCACCACCTGCCGTATGGGTTGCCCGTCCTGATAAAAATACCGGATAATTTCATAACCGAGAATAACATCCGGATTCGCGGTATTTTGAATGGAAACAGTTACTTCATTTGTTACTTTGTCGCTTACGGACACTGTGCTGCCCTGGCCGATAACATTGCTATCTTTTACAGAACCGCTAACCCCATGCTCTATCTCATAAACCCTGGCATTATCCGTCAGATAATACAATGCCCGTTCTTCCTTGGGGAACTGTCCGGCATAGCTGGTGGTATCGCCATCGGGTACCAATCCCCAACGAATGAAGAACTCCGTTAAATCTTTTTCGGCAGCCGCACAGGCAAGGCGCATGAAATTCTGGTCGCTTCCCCCATTCAGGCTCAAATTTCCAGGAGCAAGGGAAGTATTCCTGCTGTAAGTATCCACACGGGCAAAAAACAGGTTGTCATGCTGCTCTTGGTAACTATTATAAACTTTAAAATTGTATCCCCTGTCATAGGCCAGGTGGAGCTGCCAATACATTGCCAAATGGGTAAACACATTGGAAGGCTTGCCCACCGTATTGGAAGTTACTTTGTCATATACATTTTCATAAGTGAAGCGGACAGAATCATCGCTGTCTTTCGCCTGGGCAAGCTGTGCAAAATAATTGTTGGTTACTTCCGCGATAGCATAGCTTCCCTGGTTTATATTATGTCCGATTTCATGGGCGATTCCCCAGCCGAAATAGTTTCCGCTGATATAGCGTCCATCCGCATCTGCCGTTAAGGAGCCACAGGAAGACAGTCCAGAAACCGAATCCCACTCAATGCCAATATGATTTCCGGAAGCATACATAAATGCCCCGGCAAACATCCGCATATACCGGATATTCAGATGTTGGGCAGGCATACGGTCCGTCTGTGGTGCAGAAGGGTCTTCGCTCAACCCCTTATGATGGTAGAAGAAATCCATCATTTCTTCCATGGCAGACAAGGATTTCTCCAGTTGGTCAGCCCGTGCCTCGGTACTCCCGCTGCCAAGCCCGGCCAGAATTTTTTCCGCCGATACGGACAGCATCATCTTATCCAGCACAATATCCGTTGCCCCTAAAATACAGTTTTTGTTGTCATAGACCCGATTCACATTAAATCCATCACCAGCAGTTTCATGTACTTGGGCATGGAGTATTTCCTGGTTTGCTGCATGCTCTTCCAGTTCTGTTACATAAGCGGTTATAAGATTCTTTCTCTCTTGAGGGTCAGAAACTCCATAGAGGTCAAGAACCGGTTCTTTTGCCCCGCCACTTACCCGTACTGCATACTTCTCATTTTCGTTGTTCCCTGTATATTGGACGTAAAGCGCTCCACCGCCTTCAAAGGCCAGTGATTGAATGGATGGAATGGTAATTTCATTTCTTCCTACTTTCAATGTGGCCACTTCCGACGCAAAACTGCCTGCTTCCGCGTGGTATTGGGTAGCAATCAGCTTTAATGCCGAGTTGGAACCGGTTTTCAGCTTGTCATGCCCTACATATACAACAATCTGTTCCCCTTCGTAAGCGGTAACCCCTAAGGGCTGCCATCCGTTCAAGCCGCTAAATCCTAAATGGCCATCCTTGCCTGCCGAAATTTCGGTATGAATATATACAATATCCCGTAGTCCGGTAGTCAATAAACCTTTGGCATTGTCCAGTTCTCTTTGCAATGCGGCCCGTTCCGGATGATATTCCCCGCTCTTGGCATCTACCGTATCCAAACGTGCCTGCAAAGCATCAATTGTTTCTACAGTAACACCTTCCTTCAAAGTGGTATGTAAATCATCGCCATATAAAGCTAATATATCATCTTCCAAGCTGTCATAATGATAAAAATTCACTTCCGCTATAGCGATATTCCGCAAACCGTAACCGCGCGCAAAGCCTAACCGGATTTTGTTTGTGGTAATAGGCTGTGCCAGTTTTACGAAATAATATTTTCTGCCATTGCTGTCCGTCCTTTGCGATACGGATACATTCTGGGCAAAAGTTCCGTTTGGATGTTCAGTATCATAGTAGAACACGGATACTTTGCCATAGGAAGCAATATCTTCCGGTTCGGCAAAAGCGATATAACTCATTTTATAATAATCATCAAAGGTGAATAAAAGCCCTTTATTTGCCCCCACATATTCCGCTCCGTCATCCCAGTCCATGACTTGATAGTAGGAGCTAAAGTCCTTATCTACTGTACCAAGGGCGCTCTGGCTGTCTTTATCCAAGAGGCTGGATTCCATTTGCCCCCTTCCATGGGCCACACTGGCAATATGGGCGCTGACAACCCCTGTGCCATTGGATTCATTCAACAACTTATAATTGGGCATCTGTGCCGGTTTTAGGGTAATGGTGGTTGCTTCCGAGTGCAAGGAAGGGTTGCTTTCCCCTAACACATTCACGCCCGTTACATATACTTCATAGGTGGTCTCATCCTTTAATCCTTTGATTTCATATTGGTTTTTCTCTATACCAGTGATTGCTTGGAAAGCTCCCTCACCGGACTCTTTATAATATACATTATAGGTATCCGTATCTTTCATCGCTTTCCAGCTCATACGGATGCAGCCACGGCCTCCCACTGCTTTTAAATTGTCCGGTGGGTCTGGCCTGCTTGTAACTTTTGGAACAGCAAGTATCTTGTCGCTATAAGGGCTTGTCCATGTGCCATTAACGGAACGCACGCGAGCCTCGTAGGATTCCTCATTGACCAGTTTGTCATTCTGGAATGACTTTACTTCCAGGCTATTGGAAGCGGCACGCACCGTTTCAGTCTGTCCATGATAGCTGATTTCCACTTCATATCCGGTAATATTCACCTGGGGCTCCCAGGATAAAGAAAAAGATTTATCCCCACCGGTTACCGACAGGTTTCTTGGAATATTAGGCTCCGGTTCAGGAATGCGCTTTTCCATATCATTCAAAAATTCTACTTTCGTAATCTCTGCCAAAGTTCCTTTTCCGGAACCAGTGATGCGCAAAGATACTTTTTTTACGGCTATCTGTTTTCCGAGATTTACAACTAGCAGCCCTTCCCCGTTTTCAGGTCTGGCTGCTAATGGAACTGCCATGGACAGGCCACTTAAGATTTCTTCCGGCTCCCCGCTTTGAAGCTCACCCACTGTTCCACCTATAATCTGTGCTGTTTTGACACCAGTATCCGTTTCCACAATAATCCATCCGCTTTGTATAGAATCCGCTCCCGTGGAAATTTCAATCTGTTCTACAACTGTACCATTTGCCCCCTGGCTTTGGAGATTAAACCCAATTTCAACAGGAGCCGATTCGGAAATTGCCTCGCCCTGGCTTCTGCTTAAAATAACGCTTCCTCCTTTTCCCATCAGCAGTTCAGCCATGCTGCCATCCGCTTTGGTAGTAGCGTCATTGATATTAATTTGTATCATGCTGGGGGAAACGCTGCTGGCCACAGACGCACTTGTATCCACACCACCGTTTAGTTTTGCACGGCTGTCCGCATAATGCTGCAAATCCACAAGATTTGTCAGCCCATCCCCATTTAAATCTGTCACATAGCTGCCATTCCATTCCCCGCTTATCGCGTCTATAATAGCATTTTTATCTTTATCATCAATAACTCCATCCCCATTGGCATCCCCGATAAGCATTACCCCGGGATGGACTGTACCGCTGGAATAGGATATATTATCTAAATTTATAAATCCAGTATGTATCTCCGCGCTCTTAACATCTCCCTGCACTGAAATATCCTGTGCAAATGTAAGAAATCCGGGGGCTGCCGCTTTCAGGCTGTAAGTGCCCGGCTCTACAGGAAAATAAACGGAATGCTTTTCCGGATGATTCTCCAGGGAAACTACCTGGCTGCCAATTACGATATTATCTTTTTCTATCGTAACTGTTATGGCCATTTTATCTATGGGGAGGGTATTTCGCAAAATAACTTCAATTCCGCCCGCCATGCCGGAAGCTGCTGCTTTATCATTCCATGCCGTTCCCTGCAGCGTATTGTTTTCCACATTTTCACCCACCTGATTTATTGCATCCGGTAAGTCATCCGGCAATTGTTCATCCTCAGGATTTGGATTCATGGTATCCTGCCCAGTTCCTGTTCCATCCCCGTTAGGAGGCTGAACCGTTCCTCCATTTGCCCCATCGGAAGGAGTCTGCGATACTCCCCCATTTGCGTCATTGGAAGGAGCCTGTGATGCGCCCCCGTTTACTCCATCGGAAGGGGCTTGGACTGCGCCCCCGTTTACTCCATCGGAAGGGGCTTGGACTGCGCCCCCGTTTACTCCATCGGGAGGAGTTTGAACTGTACCCCCGTTTGTTCCGTCGGAAGGTATCTGGGTGGTATTTCCATCTGTTCCATTGGAGGAAGGCGGTACTGTGCCATTAGTCGCCCCGCTGCCATCCGGTTCATTAGATGGAGCCTGCACCGCTCCGTCAATTTCCCCTATTCCAGAACCGGATGCAGTTGGAGTCCCATCCGGCGGAATTGGCTGGCTTTTGCTTTCCGGGTCTACGAAATCAGATGCCTGGTTTCCTCCTGTAATTGCTCCTGTTTGTGCTGCATGAGCCGGAATAACGCTCACTGCAAACAAGCAAAATGCCATCAGATATGCTGTTAACCGTTTCATTTGTTTTCTCCTTGTAGAAATTTTTGTTCTATTATTCCGCAAGTAAAATTTTAGTATTTTCCTGCATTTTTTGTCAATTGCCAATAGCATATCATTACTTCCAAAATTTTTCAATAATATTTCGATACTTAATTTTCACCTTTATTCCTGTGGGCAGCGAGCCAAATGGCGGCTGGGTGGGTCAATAACCCATCGCTTGCAGCGGGGAGTATTGACTCCTGGAGACAACTATAATAGGCAACGCGTTTGACAGTACATTCTGTACCGGCCAAACGCGTTGCCTGCTATGATATTATATATCTATGATATTATATTATATATCTATGATATTATATTATATATCTATGATATTTATCTTTACCATTGGCCTGCGGCTCTACCGTTTGGCCAGCTCCTCTACAATCTCTTCCCAACTGACCCCTTTTTCCGCCATGAGAACCATCATATGATAAAGAAAATCAGCAATCTCATATTTAATCTCATTGGGGTTGGGGTTTTTTGAAGCAATAACGATTTCCGTAGCTTCTTCGCCCAGTTTTTTTAAAATTTTATCAATCCCTTTATCGAACAGATAATTCGTATAAGAACCCTCCTTGGGGTGAACCTTCCGGTCTTTAATGACGCCCATAACAGATTCAAATACTTTTAAAGGATTGGCCTCTTCATATTCTTTCTTAACGATTTCGTTAAAAAAGCAGGAATAACTTCCGGTATGGCAGGCATTCCCCACTTGGGATACCTTAGCCAAAATAGTATCCATATCGCAGTCCGCCGTTAAAGATTTTACGTATTGGTAATGCCCGCTGGTGTCGCCCTTTATCCAGAGTTCATTTCGGCTTCTGCTGTAATACGTCATTTTCCCTGTCTGAATGGTCATCCGGTAGGCTTCTTCGTTCATATAAGCAACCATCAGTACTTCGTCTGTCTTATAGTCCTGTACAACAACCGGAATATGTCCATCGGAATTTAATTTAAAATCCGCCCATTGGAAAGTGGCTTCAAAGGTATTAACTTTTATTCCGTTTTCCTGGCATAAAATTTTAATCGCTGATAACTCTTTTGCATTTTCGTTGATAGCATGTCCGGCAATACCACATATAGCGGAATCGGAAAGGATTTCTATCAGCTTGTCTAAAGAAACTTCCGGCAGCATTGCCAAAATCGGTGCATTTCCATCCCAGATATGGATGCTTTCCCTCAAAGCGGCGGCATTGACCAGAATCAATTCATCCACAAATTCATCCAATAGTCCTTTGTTTTCCAGTATTGTATCTATTTCCGTATAACATGCCGCTATTTTGTCCCTCCCGAATTTTTTGGATACTTCTTCCGTGATGGCAATGTTTTCCTGTTTGGAATAATTCAAAGCCGCTTTTTTGCATCCCGCATAGAGCAGTTTTTTTATATCTTCCATACGATGGACATTCCCGGCACCAATAATGGGTATTTCCGTTTCCTTACACATTTCCTTTATAATATCCAGCGCTTCTTCGTGTTCCGCATCCCCCTTCGACATATCAAAAACAAGAAGCGCATCCCCATGATTATCGCTGTAATACTTTGCCAGCATCACCGGATTTGTGTCAATGATGGTAATATCCGATAAGCTTTTTACCGCATTCCCTTTGTATAGATAAATACAAGGCACTAATTTTTTATATTGATTATCCATACACCCTTCTCCTTTGCAATACAATCGTCTAAGCCAGGCTTCCCTTTGTGCTAAGGACATCCTCTATCCGCCCATCCTTGGACACCGCCTCGTCCAAGGCTTTGGAAAAAGCTTTAAACATGGCTTCCGCCATATGGTGTCCGTTTAGCCCGGACAACATTTTTATATGCAGGTTCATTCCTGCGGAATAGGAGACTGCATAAAAGAATTCCCGGATTAACTCCGTATCCAATTCCCCTATCCGTTCGGATGGAAATTCGCATTCGTAGCTAAAGTAGGGCCTCCCGCACAAATCCACAGCACAAAGGCCAAAGCGTCATCCATAGGAAGGATGAAAGAACCGTAGCGCCGGATTCCTGACTTATCGCCCAGGGCTTCTTTGATGGCCTGTCCAAGGACTATGCCGGTATCCTCTACCGTGTGATGCCCATCCACCTCTAAATCCCCTGATACCTTTACTTTAATATCAAAAAATCCATGGCGGGCAAAGCCATCCAACATATGGTCAAAAAAACCGATTCCTGTATGTATATCCGCGTTCCCCGTTCCGTCCAGGTTCAGGCTGACAAAAATATCCGTCTCCTTCGTTCTCCGTTCTATGACTGATTTTCTTTCCATACCAATCCTCCATTACCGCCGTTTGACCGCCCCGTTCTTTTGACTGACCAGGCCGGACGATGCAAAATCATTCTTCAAATCTTACTTTAATAGAATTTGCATGAGCCGTCAACCCCTCGCTTTTGGCAAATAGTTCAATATCCTCATGCACTGCCCTTAAAGCATCTTTTGAATAAGCGATAATGCTTGTTTTTTTCATGAAATCATCTACATTTAGAGGGGAAAAGAATTTGGCTGTTCCGTTGGTTGGCAATATATGGTTAGGCCCTGCAAAATAATCCCCTAATGGCTCCGAAGAATATTCCCCTAAAAACAACGCTCCGGCGTTCTTTATTTTTGGCATAATTTCATAAGGGTTTTGTGTCAGTATTTCTACATGTTCGGATGCAATTTCATTGGCGGCCTCTATGGCCTCTTCCATCGTATCCGCAACCAGGAGATACCCGTAATTATCTAAGGATTTTTGGATAATTTCCTTTCTGGAAAGCCTTTCGGTAAACCGGGCTGCTTCTTTATCCACTTCTTTTGCCAGCTCTGCGCTGGTTGTAATCAAAATGGCGCTAGCCAGTTCATCATGTTCCGCCTGGGAAAGCAAATCCGCCGCCACATAACGGGGATTGGCCGTCTCGTCCGCGATGACCAATATTTCACTGGGGCCTGCAATGGAATCAATGCTTACATATCCAAAGCAGGCTTTTTTTGCCAAAGCCACGAAGATATTCCCCGGGCCGGTAATCTTATCCACATTCGGTATGCTCTCCGTTCCAAAAGCCATAGCTGCGATGGCTTGGGCGCCGCCCACCTTATAAATTTCATCCACTCCTGCAATATCCGCTGCCACAAGCGTTCCCGCATATACCTTCCCATCCCCATCGGGCGGGGTGGCCATAATAATCCTTTCCACTCCTGCCACCTTGGCAGGAATTACATTCATCAATACGCTGGAAGGGTAGGCAGCCTTCCCTCCCGGCACATATACTCCTGATGTTCCGATAGGCGTAATCTTCTGCCCCAATAAAGAACCATCGCTTTTCGTATCTATCCAGGAATTGTGCATCTGTTTCCCATGAAAAACCCGTATATTTTCCGCCGACTTTTTCATCACCTCTATCAGCCCTGCATCCACCTTCCCATACGCTTCCCGGATTTCCTCCTCTGTAACCTTTATATTAGAAGCATCAATCCTGCACTTATCGAATTTTTCCGTATAAGAAAATAATGCCTCATCCCCCTTATCCCTCACGCTAGCGACAATCTCCGCCACCACTGCTTCATATTGCCCATAATTATTAGGGCTTCTCTTCAAAAGGTTACCCAGCAAATCCTTCTTCGCGTCCTTCGTCAGCCTTACAATCCTCATTTATCCTTATACTCCTTCCGCACTTTTTCCAATTCCCAGTTCTGCCTTATCTCATTAATCAACCTTTTAATCCTATCCGTCTGCATCTGCATACTCACCTGATTCACTATCATGCGGGCGGACAAAGGGCAGATTTCCTCTAAAATGGTAAGGCCGTTTTCCTTTAATGTTGAGCCAGTTTCCACGATATCCACAATCACATCCGAAAGCCCTACCATGGGTCCAAGCTCTACCGAGCCGTTTAAGCGAATGATGTCCACCGTCTGATGCTTCTTATTATAAAAATAGTCCTTGGCAATATTAGGATATTTGCTGGCTACCCGAATCCGCTCATGATGCTGCAGCAATTCCCTGGAGCTTTCCGGCCCGCATACGCACATGCGGCATTTGCCGAAGCCTAAATCCAGAACCTCGTATACCCTGCGGTTTTCTTCCAGCACAGTATCCTTGCCCACAACCCCAATATCAGCCGCCCCATATTCCACATAGGTAGGGACATCGGGGCCTTTTGCCAGGAAAAAGCGGAGTTTCCTTTCTTCATTGACGAAAACCAGCTTCCGGGAATCTTTATCCTTCATTTCCTCACAGGTAATTCCTATTTCTTCCAATAATTCCAATGTCTTTTTTGCCAAACGCCCTTTCCCTAACGCAAATGTAAGATAACGTGTCTCTTCCATCACTTTTTATCCATCCTTCCTTCCGATTTCCCACAAGGTATCATTATGGCCTTCTTCCCCTCCTGCCTGAGCTTTTGCGCTTTGGCCAGGACTTCCTGGTAAGTATTCGGGGAATATTCCATAATTTCAGCTTTTGGAGGAAGTGCCACTTCGATTCCCTGCCTCTCCAAGGCAGCCATCAGGTCATCCACCACTACCATAAAACCAATGGCAGGGGCTTCTTTTCCGAAACGCCCAAGCAGCGTATCGTACCTCCCCCCCTTTACAATTGCATCCCCCACGCCATAAGTATAAGCCTTAAAGATAACCCCTGTATAATAATGATATTTGCTTAACATTCCTAAGTCAAAAGAGGCATATTTCTCTACGCCATAATAGCAAAGCACCTGATAAAGCGCTTCCAGCCGCTTTATTGCATTAAGGGAACGTTCATTGTGCACCAGCAGTTTTGCCTGCCCCAATGCCTCATAGGTGCCGAACAAATCTGTCACCTGCAACAAAGCTTCCCGGTATTCCCCAGAAACCTGTTTCTCCCGGAGCAAATCCTCGACTCCAAAATAATTTTTCCCTGAGATAAATTCCCGCAGTTCCAGTTCGGTCTCCTCGTCCAGGCCGGCTTCCATACAAAGGCCTTTAAAATATTCCACATTCCCGATGCTTAGCTGGAAATCCTTTAACCCGGTGGAAAGCAAGGCTTCAATGACCATGGCGGCCATCTCCCCATCCGCTTCCACAGAGGATTCCCCAATCAGCTCCGCACCCATCTGCGTCGCCTCTTTTAATTTCCCTTGCAGATTGGAGTTGTTTGTAAAGGTATTCCCGCTGTAACAGAAACGGATGGGAATATCTTTGTCCATAAAATATTTTGCTGCACACCTGGCCATAGACGGTGTAAAGTCCGGGCGCAATACCAAGGTATTCCCCTCTTTGTCAAAGAATTTATATAATTCCCGGGAAGGCGTAGTGCCCACCTCTCTGGAAAAAACATCAAAAAATTCAAAGGTAGGGGTCTGGATATCTTCGTAGCCGTAGCTTCTTACTTTTTTCATAATAAGGCTTTCGATTTGCAGCTTCCCCGCGTATTCTTCCCCATAAATATCCCTTACGCCTTCCGGCGTGTGTACCAATTTTTTTCCCATATTGATGAAACTCCTTTCTGATTCTGCCATCTAATCCCTGTCATCCAAATCCTGTTGTATCATATCCAGATAGGGAACAAACACGCTGTTTTTTTTCTGCATAATGTAGGCAGGGTTCAATTCTTCAAATCGAAAGCTTTTCCGCCCGCCCTGTTTTGCCCTATCCCAGAAAAAACGCAGCATTTCATAAGGAAGGTAATACATCACTTCTTTATGTGTATAATATATAATGAAGAAAGCGATTCCGCCCTGTTTTTCAAACTGGCGCATGAATTCTACCTGATGTTCGTGGATATTTTGAAGGGCAAAGGTGTCCTTCGTACATTCCTTGGCATCAAAGCAGACCGGAATCCCCTGCACCGCACCGATATAGTCAACGGTACTCTTCTGGTCAAAATAGGCCAAAGTAATATGACCGTTTTCCTTGTCGATAGTAATCGGTGTAATGGGTGTGGGAATCTTTTGGATTAGGGCCAGGCCGTTCTCCAAATATTTTTCATTCGTCCTGTTTATTAAATCTTCTAAAGTGGAGCCCCGAAGCCCCCTGGAATTCCATGTCGCCATTCCCTGTCCTCACATTTCTGAACTCTCATCTATCATCTGAAATATCTTCGGGTTAGAAGCCGTCAATACCAGCCCAGACAAATCCGCCCATTCCCCTTCCATCTGTGGGAATTCCAGGCGGGAAGCATGTAGCAGTTGGGTAGTTACTCCATATTTCTTTTTATAGCGGTCATTGAATTCCAAATACCCATATTTATAGTCTCCCAGAACCGGATGGCCTATGCTGGCCAAATGGATTCGGATTTGGTGGGTTTTCCCTGTAACCAACTCCACCTCCAGCATAGTCATATTGCGGTAATTTTTTAACGGTTTATATATGGTCTTAATATAAGAAGCATCCTCATCCTCCGCATCTTTGCAAAGCTCTACCCGGTTAGCCTGTCTGTCTTTTTTCAGGTAACCTTCGATTTGCGCCCCTTTTGTTATATTGCCTTTCACGTACATACAATAGTATTTGCGTAAAGTCCGCTCTTTGAGCAAAGCGCTGATTTTCTGGCTTCCGGCTAAAGTTTTCCCGCAAAGGACAAGGCCGCTTGTATTCCTGTCCAACCGGTTGCAGACAGAAGGCTTGAAGGTATGCAGCGTTATCTTATTGACTTCCCCTTTTTCCATGAGATAGCCGATAAGCCATTCGTTTAATGATAAATCCTCCTGGGAAGCCTTCTGGGTCAGCATTCCTGACGGTTTATCCACCACAAGGATATGTTCGTTTTCAAAAATAATCTCAAGCATACCGAAGGCTTCATAAGCCTTTTGATACTGTTCGGAGCGCATTTCCAGCCTTTGCTCTTCCTGTGGGCTTTTTTGCAGCAAACTAGTTCCTTCCCCGTCATAAACCCCCCCTTTAGGCACAATCCCGCCGAATTTCAATATGGTTTCATCGGAAAGGAATAAAATGATTTCATCTTTTTTCTGAAGCATTTCGTTTCCGGCGGCCTTTTTCCCATTTAAAGTGATATTCTTTTTCCGAAGCATTTTATATAGGAAACCGGAGGTGGATTTGGCCAGATATTTGCGTAAATATTTATCCAACCGTTGCCCGGCATCTTTTTCATTTATCCATATCTTTATCATTGTATATTAACCGTTCCTTTCTGCATGTAAACTGCATGCATATGCTATTTTATGCAAATTGCCAAGCACCTTTTTATAAAGCAATGGACAAAAGATTTTCAAGAATCTCCTGTTCTTCATTTGTCAGATGGCCTTCCTTTCGGGGCGGTTCTGTTTCTGCCTGCCTTTTCAAATTGTTAATCCCTTCACAATATTTCTCAAGGTCAACGAAAATTTTTACAGCCACACTTTTGCAGCCCCCTTTCTTTAGATAGGTATTCAAATGCTTTTCGCAGCCTTGGCTGTCCATTTTGGGGTTTTCCGCATAACCGCAAACCACATGGTTATTAATTACCATATGGCTGATTGGATAATTTTTCTCATAAGAAGTAAAAAACATGTCATAAAGCTGTATCATACCGTCGGAAGCGGTTCTTATTTGTGCCATCACTTCTTCGGAACAGCCTTGAGTCCGCAGAAACATAATCATATTGACCGCACTTCTGCCTGCCGGGAGACAGCCTAGAATGGCAACCACTGTGAGAAGGTTTTCCTTGGAGCCAGTGCTCTTTATCCCAATAGCAAAAATGGAGAGAGATAAAGCAAATAAAATAAGTGTTCTGGCGGTGCTCCATATCTTCTGTTTTTTCAGATATCCATATTGCCCTTTGGCAACTTTCCTATTCCACATCTGTTTTTCCTGCCTTTTTCATTATTCCTGCAAATGGCGGGCCAAGCGCCATGTTAAAAACAGCAAAGGTAGATTGGCAATCAATCATGTATTGCTGCTTTTTTCCCTATAAGCCCTACGGTCCACAGAATCCATCCATGAGGTACTATTTTTGATAAAATGCAAAACGCTTTCATAGGAAAACTGCATATGGAAAGCGCTTTTTTATGATGGGAATCCAACAGGGCTTCCCTCACCACCCTTTCCGGGGAAACCATGGTCAGCTTTTTTATGGCCAGTGTGGAATCATATTTCTCTGCCCGGTCAAAAAATTCCGTATTTGCCGGCCCTGGACAAACTACAGTTACCCAGATGGATTTTTCTTTCAATTCTTCCCGCAAAGCCCTGGAAAAACTTAATACATAAGATTTCGTGGCCGCATAGATGGCAAAATTTTTCTGGGGAACGAAGGCGGCGCTGGAGGCTAGCTGAAGGATGCGCCCATTTTTGCATAAAAAGGGAATACATTCATAGGTCAACCGGGTAAGGGCTTTGCAGTTTACTTCCAACATTTCCAGTTGTTCTTCAACGCTGATTGCATCAAATCTGCCCATTAGACCGAAACCGGCAGAATTTATCAGAATCTTAATGGAGGCATTTTCTTTTTCCAGCATTTCCCTAAAAGCCAAAATGTCTTCCTCCCTTGTCACATCCATAGCAACTATTTTGGTGGGGGTGGACAGGGCTTTCGACAACTCCTCCAACCGCCCTTTCCGCCTGGCAATGAGCCACATTTCGGTATCTCCATGCCCATTTTTTGTACAGGAGCGTTTTTTTGCAGAATGAAACAGTTTATCTAGCTGAAGGGCAAATTCCATCCCAAACCCGGAAGATGCCCCTGTTATAATGATAATTTTCTTTTTTCCCGTTTGCTTTGCCATAAATCCCATATCCTTTCCAGATAACGGTTTTCCTTATTTCTTTTTATGCACATTCCGTATTACTTTCTTTTTCTTTCTTGGCTGTTGCTTCGCCGCCATTTTTCGGGAGTTTTCTGCAGCCACTTTCCTGCCCCTATTTTTTCCGCTGTCCTCATGGACATAGGCTTTGGCTTTCTTGCCTGCTTTCCCCTTCTGAGGTTCGGGGCGGTATGCTGTTTTATTCGCGCCCGCCTTGTGCTTTGCCGGATATTTTGGACGAATCAGGCATTTTTTATCAAAACCAATTAAATCTTCCCTTCCCGCCTTAGTCAACGCTTCGTATGCCAATTCATAATTTTTAGGGTTTCTGTACTGTATCAATGCCCGCTGCATTGCCTTTTCGTGAGGATTGCGGCAGACATAAACCTTCTTTTTGCTCACCGGGTCGATGCCGGTATAATACATGACAGTGGATATGGTGGAAGGGGTCGGATAAAAATCCTGTACCTGTTCCGGCATATAACCTAAATCCCTTAGATACTCCGCCAGTTCCACTGCTTCTTTCAGCGTAGAGCCTGGATGGGAAGACATCAGATAAGGAACTAAAAATTGTTTTTTCCCTAGCTCTTCATTTAATTTATTGTACTTCCTCACAAAGGCATCATAAACCCTTCTGGCCGGTTTCCCCATTTCACGGAGTACTGCATCGGAAATATGCTCTGGAGCCACTTTAAGCTGTCCGCTCACATGGTATTCCACCAGTTCCCGGAAAAAGCTGTCATCCTTATCCTCCATCAGATAGTCAAACCGTATCCCTGAACGGATAAAGACTTTTTTTACGCCGGGAAGGTCTCGCAGTTTGCGCAAAAGCTGGAGGTAATCGCTATGGTCCGCCACCAGATTACGGCAGGGTTTTGGAAATAAGCATTGCCTGCCCTTGCATACGCCCGCGGATAGCTGTTTTTCGCAGGATGGATGGCGGAAATTCGCCGTAGGGCCTCCAACATCATGGATATACCCTTTAAAATCCGGTTCTTTTACCATTTGCTGTGCTTCTTTTATAAGGGAATCGTGGCTTCTGGCCTGTATTATCCTTCCTTGGTGGAAGGTCAGGGCACAAAAATTACAGCCGCCGAAGCATCCTCTGCTGCTGATAAGGGAAAACTTTATTTCCGTAATGGCGGGCACTCCGCCCTTCGCTTCGTAGGAAGGATGGTAAGTCCTTTGATATGGCAAATCATAAACGGCGTCCATTTCCTCCATGGATAACGGTTTTGTGGGAGGGTTTTGCACCACATAAATTCCGTTTGGGTAAGGTTCTATCAAATATTTGCCGTTGAAAGAATCCGTATTCTGATACTGTTGATAAAAGCTGTCCGCATAGGCTGCCGGACGCATTTTCATTTCCTCATAGGAAGGTAGCATGAGCCCGTCATAAATGCCCGAAATATCTTTTGTCTTATAAACCGTTCCTGCAATAAAAGTAATGTCTTTTACGGCAATCCCGTTATTTAATGCATCTGCAATTTCTACAATGGATATTTCGCCCATCCCATAAGAAATCAAATCCGCCTGGGAATCCAGCAATACCGAACGCTTAAAGCTGTCGGACCAGTAATCATAATGAGCCAGGCGGCGCAGGCTCGCTTCCACCCCGCCGATGATAACCGGCACATCCTTATAAGAACGGCGGATTAGGTTGCCATATACAACAGTAGCCCTGTCCGGCCTTCTCCCCATTTCCCCGCCCGGCGTATAAGCATCGTTTGGCCGCCTTTTTTTTGATACAAAATAGTGATTGACCATGGAATCCATATTCCCGGCGGATATAAGGAAAGCTAGCCGGGGTTTTCCCAGTATGGTAATGCTTTTTTCATCCTTCCAGTCCGGCTGGGAAATAATCCCTACCGTATAGCCATGGGCCTCCAGCACACGGCTTATCACCGCATGGCCGAAGGACGGGTGGTCTACATAAGCGTCTCCAATGACATAAACAAAATCAAGCTGGTCAATACCCCGCTTCTCCATTTCTTCTCTTGTTGTCGGTAAAAATCCATTCATGAAATCTGTTTCCTTTTATATTCTTCAAACAGGCCAAAAAAATCTTTGATGTAATAATCGGCCGCCGCTTTCTTTTCCTCCTTTTGGGCGATGGAATAAGCATCCTCCACAGCGCATACTTTCATCCCAGCAGCCTTGCCCGCCATAATTCCGGGGATAATATCTTCAAATACGAGGCATCGCTCCGGCCGCACGTGCAGTTTCCTGGCTACAGCCAGGTAAATATCCGGGGCCGGTTTCCCTTTTGCCACATCGCATCCGGTCATAATGCAGGAAAAATAGCCTTTCAGCCCATGCACCCCTACCACATTCTCCACCAGCTCCCTGGAATTGCTGGTGGCGATTCCAAGGGCGATTCCCCGCTCTTTGCAGCAGTCAAGAAAATCTCCCACCCCTTGTTTTAAAGGCACTTCATGGCTGTATTTATCCCATGCCATGACATTCCAATCCTCTTTAATCTGAGGGATAGAATCGGGAAGTTTAAACCGGTCTTTAAAATATTGCGCCGTTTCGCTAAAACTCATCCCTTCAATATCCGACTGAAGCCCTTTTGGAAGTTCAATTCCGAACTTTCCCAGATACTCCACATCTATCTGCGACCACATCCACATGGAATCCACTAAAGAGCCATCCAAATCAAAAATTACCGCATCTATGTTTTCTAACATTTCCGTCCCCATTTCTGTGCTGGATTTTTCATAAAAGCAACTTCTTTTCCCGCTTTTAGCAAAAATAAAGCAACAAGTGAAAATCTATCCTGTATATCTTACCACAACTAAAAACAAAATAATAGATGTAAAGTTTTTTGGCTCTTTATACGAAATATATTATAAGAATAAAGCAACTGTTTAAATACATTTCCAAGGAGGGATTACCGCAGCAAAAGGATTTTCAGGTATTTTTATGGTGCAGTCGGTAGCGGCTGTATCCGGTGTGGGTAAAATAAGGCGTGAACCCCGGGATGCTTTTTATTCCGGAACGAAGGAAAAGGAATCCATCGAAAACTTTGCCCAGATTTTTGAAGAAGCAAAGCAAGAAACCCGGAATACTTCCATAGGCTGCCATACTACTACTTATGGACGGGATTGCAAAATACGTACCTTCTTATACCAGCCCGGTGAATACCGTTACTGAATTATATGAAGAAACAGCAGGCCGCTCATACAGGGCCTGCTGTTTTTTTACCTTATAGGAAATTATTCATAGTTAAGGGGCAGGTGTCAAAATCCCCGATATCTTTTCAATCATTTCATCTTCTTTCAGCCGGAATTTAATCTCCACGCGCCGGGATGAAGGCATATCCACCTCTTCCGTTGCATTGCCGAAAGCGTCCTTTTTATAAATCGGATTGCTCCAGGATTTGCCGTTAACGGTGAGAATCTGCTGAAGCTGTTCAATTTTTTCTTCGCTCAAGCCATTTCTTTTATTCAAACAGAAATCCGCCACTGCATTGGCACGTTCGTAAGACAATTCCATATTGCTCTGATAGCCGCCATCGGTGTCCGTATGCCCTTCGATAATAATTTCCGCAATATAGCCCCTAAACTGGTCCTGTAAAAGGACATCCAAATACATAGGGATAATCTCTTGCAGCGTTTCCTTGCTCGCAGCAGTAAGGGTGGCGCTGTTGTAGCGGAATAACACATCGGAGGAAAAGGTAATCGACCCCGTTTGGGCATCCACTTTCATACTGGAATTATTGAAAGCGGACTGCAAAGCGCCAATAATATCCGTGCGGATTCCTACAATATTTCGCAGTTCATCCTTTGTTGCCGCCAACTCTTGTTTCCCGTTTTCGATTTCCAGGTAAGCGTTATTTAATTCCTCCTGGGTTAAAGCCGCCTGGGCATAGGCATCTTGTAGCTGGGCCAGCGAGGCAGCCAGTTCTTCGTTGGACTTTTCCACTTCGGCTTTGGAATTCTCCAAATCCGTAATCACGGAATCTAGCTGCGTCCGGGCAGTATCCAGTTCCAGGCGGGTTTTGTCCAAATCTTCCGTCTTTTGTTTATAAATGGATAGGGTAATGGCTATCAGCAGGATAAACATTAGCAAAAGCGCTGCCATCATGTCCGAATAGGACTGCCAATAGCTATGCTCTGCGAAAGCCTCCCTGTTCTTTCGTCTATTTTTCATACAGGCTCCTCATCTGGTCAAATGCATATAACTGGCTGGAAATTTCCTCATTAATTTCATTGCATGTATTTTCCAGCTTTGCCTTCTGTTCCTTTAACTGGCCGGCAAATTCTTCCTGCCTGTCCATAACCTTGGTAAGGGCCAATTGTACATTGCGGTTCACTTCTACTAAAGCGGCCACCGAATCTATCAGTTCTTTGGCGTTGGCGGTATTTACCGTCTGGGCTTCCCCGGCGGCTTTCAATGCATTGCCCAGCTTTCGGAAATCGGTATCCAGAGCCGTCTGCATCTGGCCGGTAAACTGCTCCACAATCCGTCCTACCCCTGCAGTCTGCTCTGCCGACGTTCCCTTCATCATCTCCAGCATTTGTTTTAAGGCACTGGACATGTTTGCCTGATAAACAAGCATAGCGGCCGAAGCCTCATCTTCCCTTGCGGCATGGGGCTGTGCGGTCTGGCGGAACATACATAAAAATTCTTCCAGCTTTTCATAAGCATCCGACATAATGCTGCGGTAAATGAAATTAAATACTAAGGAAAAGAAGATACCATATACTGAAGTATGGAAAGCCACTTTCATGCCCGAAAGCAAAGCCCCTACGTTATCGGAAACGGTAAAAATATCGTTGCCGCTAAAAGAGCCAAGCCCAAGCGAAAGCCCCAGGAAAGTTCCCAGGATTCCCAGACCGGTTAAAGTTCCGGAAAGCCCGGAATTGAAGAAATTCAGGCTTATCCTGTCCATAAGGTCTTCGTTGATATATTCTTCTATATCACAAGGGGCGGAAATTCCCCGCTTCGTCCGAAGGCTTTTAATTCTAAGGCGGTATTTATTGAAAGCAGTCCTTAGTTCCTCGTTTTCAAAAGCATCATTCCGCTCTTGATAATTACCCCAAAGATTTTTGCCGTTTGCATCCTTATACTCTTTTTGAAGCCTGCTTGTGAAAGCTACCAATTCATCCGTAATATAACTCAGCCTACTGAAACTGATAGCCGAAATGACAAATAAAATGCCTATAATGATTAAAAAGGCAATGTTAATCGTTAAATTTACTAAAGAACCTTCCCCTCCGGTAAATACGCCGTTCACATATAAAACAAATGCCGCGGCAATGACATAAACTAAAAATAATATATAGTATAATCTGCTCTTCATCTGTACTCCCATCCCGTGCCGCGGCCTGTTTCCGTTTTTTACCATTTACCACGGACACGTTTCTTTACTATAAAACGTACCACATTTTAAACAGTAACTCAATATACTTAATAAAACCTTAATAGAATCCTAAACGGAATTTATGAATTATTTTTCAAATGGTTTTCTGCAAACCGTAACGCCGAAGCAATGGGGAGAATCAATATCCCGCAGAAAAAATTGCTGATTCCATGAATAAAATCCCAGGGCAGCCCGGCTACAATCCATGCTATCGTTCCTTTCAGGCTAAGGCCATGCAATACCGCCTGCACTGGCGCATATAACGTTCCAAATAAAAAGCCATGCATGGCACATACTGCCATATATATCAGGGGCTGTATTTTTTTCGGCATTTTCTTTGGCAGGAGCATAGTAGCCCCCCAAAGGACAGCCCATACATAAAGATATGGTATCCACCATGTGGCAAAGCCATAGAAAATGCCATTTAAAAGTACATAAATATAGATAGGGTACAATGCCTTTTTCCTATATACAATGGTGTAAGCGATAGTAAAGACCCCCAACAGATGGATATTCGGCGCGAATTCCATAATAATCTTGGAAATATACATAACAGTTCCAAGCATGGCAAAGACTGCCATCTCTTTCGTTGAAATTTTCACAGTTATTCCACCTGAAAAGAGTAATTCTCCCCTTCCTTTATTTCAGTGGCATCCACCCCTGTCTGTGCATATTCTCCATTTATGTAAAATGCCCAGTAGACCCCATCCGTATCGTAATCGGCAGTCACACCGTTCACTGTCTTGACAAAAAGCCCGTACTGCCCTTCCTCCCCGGCAATCAGGCCCAATTCCATTAACGCATCCCCTACGGTTGTTTTATCCGTGTGAATTTCAAATTGGGTTTCTTTGCCTTCCTTATCCACTACGGTAAGAGGAAATACCTTCTCCCCATTCCCCAGCACACTTCCGTCCGCCAAAACAGCCATTTCCTCCCCATCGGAAGTGGATGTCGCTCCGTCCGCATTTCCTGTTTTCCCATTACAGCCAGTTGTAAACAGTGCCATAGCCACAATAAGCACAATACAAAGGATGAATGACAATGATTTTTTTCCATGTTTTCTCTGCATAGTATTATCTCCTTTGGTTTTTATTTCCTCTCAGAACCGGCGCCCGCGGCTAAAGAGAGAATTTTTGCCTGGATATTCCGACTTGGCACTCCAATGGCCAGCCTTCTCGGAGCTTTGCTCCAATGGCAATTCCTAAAGTGTGGCATTTAGTCAGGCCGATGGTATTGCGTTTGCCTTACGGCGACGGGCTCGTATAGGACTTTCACCTATTTCCCCAAGCAGTCTAAAATTAATCATATGCTTTTGTGCCCATTCAGTCAACCCCGTTTCTTATATCACATCAGGCAAAATCAAGTTGGTAAGCCGCATAAAATGCCCAAAGGATGTACAAAATATAGAAAAATAATTTTTAGCAAAGGGGTTCATACCATGGAGCTTTCTTCCAGTCTGGAAAAAAATATAGAACAGATACAGTCAATCTTTCCCATCCCTCAAAGCTTTGATATCGTTACCCGAAATTTATTCCTGGGCGAAACAAAAGGGTATTGGATTGGAATCAACGGCTTTTGCCGGGTGGAACTGCTGCAGCAGATTTTTTCGGATTTACAAAATCCCCTTTATATGAAGGATAGCAAAATAGAAGATATCGAAAGATACCTGAATGCTAAAATCGGTTATGCGCAGGCTGCGCTTAGCAGTAGCTGGGAAGATATTACCCGAAATATCTTAAGCGGCCCTTCCGCATTGTTTATCGATGGGTTTGCCCAGGCAATTCTTCTGGATGTGCGTACCTATCCTGCCAGAAATGTCAGCGAGCCGGATACGGAGCGGGTTACTTTGGGAGCCAGGGATGGCTTTGTGGAAACCATGCTCTTTAATACCAATCTTATCCGCCGCCGTATCCGTTCTCCAAAGATGACCTTTGAAATGATGTCCATAGGAAGGGAAAGCAAAACCGATGTGGCCATAGCCTATATGGATGGCAGTGTGAATAAGGTTTTTTTATCCCGGTTAAAGCAGTCCCTTAATGGACTATCCGTCACTTCTCTAACCATGGGAGCCAAAAGCCTGGAAGAACTGCTTGTAAAAAAGCGTTGGTTTCATCCCCTGCCATGCATGCACTATACGGAGCGGCCGGATGTGGCCTGCAGCTTTCTTATGGAAGGGCATATCGCCGTGATTGTGGATAATTCCCCTTCGGTACTGATTTTGCCCTGTACGGTTTTTCAGTTCATGCAAAGCCCGGAAGACTATTATAAAAGCCCTGTGGTAGGCACATACTTCCGGCTCATCCGTTTTCTGTGCATACCGGTGAGCCTTATTCTCATGCCCCTGTTTCTCCTTCTTACCGTATACTTTCCAGGTTTTTCGGAACAATGGGGAATACTGTCCACAGAAGCCCTTCCTGGTCCGACCATTATTTTTTATGTTTTTGCGGTGGAATTTCTTCTGGATTTGTTTAAATATTCCGCCTCTGTCAGTTCCAGCAGATTTTCCGGCTCCTTATCCATTATTGGAGGCTTGATTATTGGGGATATTGCTGTGGAGCTAAACTGGGCTTCCATTGAAATTTTATTTTATGCTGCCGTCACCCTGCTGACCAGTTTGTCATTGGCCAGCATAGAATTCAGCGACGGCCTTAGGGTTTACCGGCTGTTTTTGGTAATAATAACCGCCCTTTTTGGGATATGGGGATTCCTGGGAGGGCTCGTCCTTGTGTTATACTCCGTTATAACTACCCCGGTGTTTGGCGGCATGAGCTATTTTTGGCCCTTATACCCTTTTTGCTGGAAAGCTTTGCGTACCTTACTGTTCCGCTATCCAACGGCCAGCGCCCAGCCCAGTAAAGTATGGAGCCGCCATTAGAACTTGGAAATGAAGCATAAATATTTTTAATGGCAACGGCCGCCGCAATGTCCACAGTCGCCGCCGCATTGAATGGATTTGCCGTTCTTTTTATCTCTTATGATACTTTTTACTGCCAATAATATGCCGCATAAAACAACCAAACCAACAATGAATGTTCCCATAAATTCCTCCTGTCATTTGCGTTTTGCCAAAGAATCTTATTTATATATACGATTCCACATTTTTTATTTTATAGTCATCATTTTATTTATTGTATTTCTATTTAGTTTTAGTGTGCCACTTTCTCTATACGGGCGTAAGAGCAAATAGAGGAAACCGATAATCAGCAAGATAGCGGTTATCGTACCAATGCTAATGATGCCGGCTGTGATAAACATTCCTATCTGGAAAACGCAAAGGGCAGCTACATAAGCGAAAAGTGTCTGATAGCCGATGGCGAACCAGAACCATTTGATGTTATTCATTTCCCGCTTTATTGCACCCATAGCCGCAAAGCAAGGGGCGCATAAAAGGTTAAATACTAAGAAGGAATAAGCAGCTACGGCAGACATGCTGCCTGCCAGCATTCCCCAGATTTCAGTTCCTTCTTCCGCAACTTCCGCAAACCCAAAAAGAATCCCGAAAGTGCCCACTACGTTTTCCTTTGCGACAAGGCCGGTAATAGCCGCCACTGCATAACGCCAATCACCCCATCCTAAAGGGATAAACAGCCAGCTAATTCCGTTTCCGATATTGGCTAGAATACTATGGTTCAGCTCCATATCTTCCAGCATACAAAACTGCCCATCCACAAAACCAAAATAAGTGGTAAACCAAATAATAATCGTCGATAAGAGTATAATCGTTCCCGCTTTTTTCATAAAGGACCATCCCCTCTCCCACATGCTTCTCAACACATTGGAAACAGTAGGCATATGATAAGCGGGAAGCTCCATCACAAAGGGGGCAGGCTCTCCGGCAAAAAGTTTCGTTTTTTTCAGGATAATCCCGGAGGAGATAATCGCCGCGATTCCCATAAAATAAGCGCTGGGGGCTACCCACCATGCCCCATCAAATAAAGCTCCGGCAATCAATGCGATAATGGGAAGCTTTGCCCCGCAGGGAATAAATGTAGTGGTCACAATGGTCATTTTCCTATCCCTGTCATTTTCAATGGTACGGGATGCCATTATTCCGGGAACACCACAGCCTGTTCCGATGAGCATAGGGATAAAAGATTTTCCGGAAAGGCCGAACTTGCGGAAAATTCTGTCCATAATAAAAGCAGTCCTGGCCATATATCCGCAGCTTTCTAAAAAGGCAAGAAAAATAAACAGCACAAACATTTGAGGAACAAAGCCAAGTACAGCCCCTACACCTGCTATGATGCCTTCCAGGATAAGCCCCTGCAGCCAATCCGCGCAGTTTAGTGTCTCCAGCAATGCTGAAGCCAAGGCAGGAATGCCCGGGATTTCCAGCCCGAACAGGCTCCAGCCATCCCCGAATACTCCGTCCCCCATCCAAGCGGTTGCCCAGCTTCCCACTGTTGTTACCGAAAAATAATACACAACAAACATTACAGCCGCAAAAATAGGCAATGCCAGGAAACGGTTTGTTACAATCTTATCAATTTTATCCGATACCGTCAATTCTCCCTTTTTGGCCTTATTAACACATTCTCCTACAATAGAAGAAATATAAACATATCTTTCATTGGCAATGATGCTTTCCGCATCATCCTCCATGGTTTCTTCCAATTGATTGATAATACCCTCTATATCAGGCATGATGGACATGGAAGAAAAAATTTTGTCATCTCTTTCCAGCAGTTTAATGGCATAAAAACGTTTCTGGACATCTGGAATATCCTGCCCTAATTTTTTTTCGATTTCTTCCAACGCTTTTTCCACCACAAAGGCAAATGGATGGACGGGAAAATTTTTCTTGCAGTGTTTGGATAGGGCTACTGCCTTTTCGGCCACTTCCTGGATACCTGTTCCTTTTAATGCGGATATTTCAACTACATCACAGCCCAGTTTCCTACTCAGTTTATCCATATGTATTTTGTCTCCATTTTTTGCTACAATATCCATCATATTGACGGCCATAATCATAGGAATGCCCAATTCCATAAGCTGGGTGCTCAAATATAAGTTTCGCTCAATATTGGTTCCGTCTACAATATTGATGATGACATCAGGGCGCTCCCCTATCAAATAATTCCTTGCCACAACTTCCTCCAAAGTATAAGGCGAGAGGGAGTAAATACCGGGAAGGTCCGTGATGACAACATCTCTATGCCCTTTTAATTTCCCCTCTTTTTTCTCTACAGTTACTCCTGGCCAGTTCCCAACAAATTGGTTGGAACCGGTAAGGGCATTAAATAATGTTGTTTTCCCACTGTTCGGGTTGCCCGCTAATGCAATTGTAATTGACATATTTTACCTCTTTCCGCGTTATCGCTTTTTTCAATCTTCTTATTTTTACAAATGATATATCCCCTTTGATTCATGCAACTATCAAAAATTAGTTGTAACTAACATATAAGGATAAAAAATTACTCCACCACAATCATATCAGCATCCATTTTACGTAGCGACAATTCATATCCCCTTACTGTGACTTCCACCGGGTCACCTAAAGGCGCTACCTTACGGACAAATATGTCTACCCCTTTCGTAATTCCCATATCCATAATACGCCGTTTCACGGGTCCTTCCCCGGTTAGCTTTGTAACCTTTACCGTATTCCCGCAAGGGATTTCCTTCAAAGTCTTCATATTCTCTCCTTCCTTACATTACCATGATTTTATTTGCCATATCCTTACCGATGGCCACTCTGGAATCTTTGATATTAACAATGATGCTTCCACCGGCAGTGGATATTACAGTTACAATTCCACCTGCCACAAAACCTAGATTTTCCAAAAATTTTCTCGTTTCCTCTTTACCGCCTACTTTACGAATCACATTAGATTTCCCGGTACTTACCATTGATAACGGCATAATTTATTCCCTTCTTTCTTTCATATGAGTGGTTTGTCTGAAAATGTTTTATATCCATTTTTTTCATTAGTTAGTATAATCTAACTAATGTCTGTTGTCAATAACATTTTCGCTTTTATATTATTCATTTTATAAAAGCGAATATTTTACCAGGTATTTTACCTGTCCCCCTCTATTCGTTGACATTCCTTTTCCATTTTGCTATATTTAATCCAATAAAAGACAAGCCAATAATGAAAGGAGCGCACAATCCCCATTATGAATGTAAATGAATCAGCAGAAAATTACCTGGAAACTATATTAATACTCAGTAAATCCCATCCGGTAGTGCGTTCTGTAGATATTGCAGAAGAATTAGGTTTTAAAAAATCCAGCGTTAGTGTAGCAATGAAAAATCTAAGGGAAAAAAAGCATATTACAGTGACCAAGGAAGGCTTCATCTATTTAACAGAGTCTGGTAAAGCCATTGCCGATATGATTTACGAACGGCATGAGGTGATAAGCGGCTGGCTGGAAAGTTTGGGGGTAGACGGTAAAACGGCTGCCTCCGATGCCTGCCGCATAGAACATGTCATCAGCAAAGAAAGTTTTGAAGCCATCAAGGACTACATTTCACAAAATGAAAGGTAAGCCCGAATGGGAAGGCGCTTGAAAGCCGCTAGTATAAAAGCTTGTGTAAGTGACTTTTATACTAGCGGCCTTCAAGCGTCTTCCCATCAAATTTACATAGAGTTTAGGATGCCTTGGATTCCATCCCGTTCAAATATTTGTTTGTAGTATCCGATTTCCTGCTGAATCAGTCCGTCAATTACGCTCATTCCGAGCAGCTCCACCGGGGCTTTATCGTCTGTGAGCAAAAGCTCCCCTTTTTCATACTTCACCAGTTCCCCCGAAACATGGTGCATCATATCCGCCAGTTCCCCGTTGCTTAAATGTCCGATACCTTCATCCAGAGTCTCCAAGATTTCCCCGCTTTGGGCAGCAAAAAGTTCCCGGTTGGTAGAGCCGCGTACATCCACAGTATATACGGTATCAAAAACGTTAGCAATCGTATCGGAAAGGTATTCGTTAATATTTCCTTCTTCCTCGGAATGCATATTCATATTCACTACCATGACACCGTCCTCTTTCAAATGTTCTTTCACCATGGAGAAGAATTCTATGGAAGACATCTGGAAAGGGATTGTAATATCCTGATAGGCATCCACCATAATCACATCATATTTTTTATCCACGGCCTGTAGATAAGCGCGGCCATCATAGGTGGTCACATCTACGGTGTCAGGAAGGGCAAAATATTTTCCTGCCAAATCGGTAATCTTCTGGTCGATTTCAACCCCTTCAATAGATACATTTTCAAAATAATTTATACACTGCTTCGCATAAGTGCCTGTTCCCATCCCAAGGATAAGGATATCCCCCGCCTCTTTCCCCTCCATCCCTGCCATTAGCGGGGCAGCCAGGGCATAGTCATAATACATGCCTGTAAGGGACTCGTCCTTTTTCATAATGGACTGTACGCCAAATAGTACATTGGTAGAAAGAATAACGCTATCCTCCGTCTCTTTTACCTGCAAATAATTGTAGATGGATTCCCCTTCGTATATGAGGCTGTTTTCCCAAAACGCAAAACTGCCGGAATGCCCTAAAATGCTGCAAAGGATAAAAAGAATGATGGCTATGGCGCAAGCCCCTCCCTTTGTCTTTTTGCTCATAAAATATACCAGGCCAAGCACAAGTAGGATTCCCGAAAAAATCAAAAAAGTAATGGATGTTCCTACCGCCGGTATGGTTACAAAGGTGGGCATAAAAGTACCAATGATGCTCCCGATAGTGTTAAATGCCCCTAGAGTGCCTACCGTTTTCCCACTGTCATCCAAGCTGTCCACCGTATATTTCACCAGGGAAGGGGTTACTGTACCTAAAAGGAACAGAGGATATACAAAAATCACCATGCAAGCTACAAAACCTGCCAGTATAAGGAAATTATTATTGACAGTCATAATCAGTACCGCAGAAATCGCTAAAATAATATATTTTCCCACCACTGGTATGGCCGCTATCCATATGGCCGCAATAATCAGCCGTATATACAGCCTGTCAGGATTGGGGTTTTTATCAGCGCTTCTGCCGCCCCAGATATTCCCCAATGCCATGGCAATCATTATTGTTCCTATAATAATCGTCCATACAATCTGCGAGGAACTAAAATATGGCGCCAACAGGCGGCTGGCTCCAAGCTCCACCGCCATAACAGACATCCCGGCAAAAAATTCAGTGAAATACAAATAGTATTTGTTTTTTAAAATGCTTTCCATATCCGGTGTTCATCTCCTTCGTTAAAAAAATGTAATCGTATGATATAAAAGAACCCTGCCATCCTGCAGGCTTTCTGCTTCCACATCCACTTCGCATCCTCCTGCCCCCAGTTCTTCCAGCACCCTGTCCATATACCCAAACGAATAGTTATCGCTTTCATAGGCCCGGTAGCATTCCATCCAAAGGTCCTCGCTGTCTACAATGTTAACAAACTCAATGAAATCGCCCGCTGTTGTTAGCTGCCTGTAACAATCATCATAATATTCCTGCAGGCTACGTAGCACATCTTTTTCTGAGAAACCGATTTCATTCAGGCTTCTTCGCTCATCCACATATTGGGGTTGTGCCTGTTCGGGAGATGATTCTTGCGTGGAATCCTCCAGGTTGCTGTATTTTGTTCCATTGCAGGCCGGAAGATAAACGGATAAATCCTCCCTTCTATGGGTAGTGGAAAATTCGCTGTCTGTTTTATTAAAATAGCCATATTTATCAGGGTTAGTATCATCCCAGGTGGCATCCGCATTATAATATTCCCCATCCAAACGGATAATGTTCCAGGCATGGCTTTCCCCCGCATATCCGGTGCAGTAATAGCAAGGGATGCCAAGTTCTGTCATTAAATATTGAAAACTTCTGGCATATCCGGCGCAGACGGTGCGCCCTCCTACTAAAGCACTGTAGGCGCTTTGATTAAGCGGTGCACCCATATCATAAGTAATCCGGTCCAACAGGGCATTGTGCACATATAGCTCTTTCTCGTAGTCGCTTCCCAGATTCCGGGCGCCTGATAGGATACTTTCTGCCCCACTTTGAAATTCGCCTTTAGCTTCATCCAGGTTATCCACCAGATAGTTGAATTCCAGGGCGATTTCTGCACATTCCCCGTTTCTCGCAAACTTTGCCCTATAGGCGGAATCCAGCCAAAACAGTTCAGGATGGTCATTAAATACTGCCATAAATGTATGGCGAAGCTCTGTCTGGTTTACTTTTTCAATTGGATTAAAAATTCCATTTACCGCCATGGCATTGGCATAAATCTGCCGGTACAGTGATTGCAGCTTTTCCGGAAGCATTCCATAATAAGGATAATATTCCGTATCAAAGCTTAAATCTTCCCCTGTTTCACCGTAAGTATATTTTTTTTGCAGCTCCTTCGCTTCTTCTTCATCAATCTGTTCGGCAACTTCCTGAACTGGGGTGTATCCCCCCCGTCCAGTGACGGATTCTGGAACATTGACCGCTTCCCTTTCCGGGGGCACATATCCGGAATTGATATCTTCTCCCAGCAGATTTTCCAACGTTCCGTTTTCCCCATTATCCGAACCTGTGGCATTCCCCGTTCCGCCATGCACCGCGGCATCATCCGAGCCAACGGCTATGCCATCGGCTATGCTATCGGCTATGCTATCGGCTATGCCATCAGCGGCGCCGCTGCCCTCCGGCATTGGAAGCATATCCTCCTGAGCCATATCTTCCCCATAAGGAGAAGTACCATTCCCTAATTTATTCTGGAAAAGGCCGGCCACCTTATCCGAAAGATTGGGCTGGAACGCACAGATTATAATGAACAGACTAATAAGTGACAATAGAATCAAAATACTGTACAGTAAACCTTTTAAAAATTTCATTTTAATCCTCATTTCTGTATTTTTATTGCAGAAGAACCCTATCCCTCTCTTCTTTTGTCAATTCCCTGTAGCATCCGCAAGGAAGATGTTCGTCCAGGGAAATCCCTCCCATGCCAATTCTTTTCAAATAAGTGACCTGGCATCCTACGGCTTTTAGCATCCGTTTCACCTGATGGTATTTCCCTTCCCTGAGCGTCAGGTAAAGGCTGGTATCCGTAATTTGTTCTGCTTTTGCAGGCAAGGTCAGTTTTTCCTCCCCTATATCTATACCTGTCTCCAGCAAGCGCCTGCCTTCTTCCGTCAGCGCATTATCCAGTTCCACGTAATAAACCTTATCCACATGCTTTCTCGGCGAAAGGAGGCGATGCGCCAGTTCTCCGTCATTTGTCATAATAAGCAGCCCTTCCGTATCCTTGTCCAGCCTCCCTACCGGAAAAAGACCGTCATACCCACTATCTTTTAATAGGTCCGTTACAGTTTCGCAAAGGTTATCTTTTGTAGCGGATACTACCCCTTTCGGCTTATTCAGCATATAATAAACATATTTATGGTATTCAATTTCTTTCCCCTGGAAAGTAACTTTATCCTGCCCTTCCTTTACTTTGTACTCTGGTTTTTTGATGATTTCCCCATTCACCTTTACCGTTCCCTGCTTCAGAAAAACCTTTACCTGGCTGCGGCTGCCTACATTGGCATCACATAGAAATTTATCTAAGCGAAGCATTTCCATTCTCCTTCTATTTTTTCATATATATCATATACTTGTATTAGATTTTGCTTTACGAAAAGGGTGATTTCTTGAGAAAAAAAATCAAAACATTTTTCCTAACCCTCACATTTCTTCTCCTGACCGGGCTATTGCTCGCTTTCCCAAAGGAAAGCCTTGCTTTTTCCCTGACTGGCCTACAGCTTTGGTTTAACCGGATGGTACCTACGCTGCTTCCCTTTATGATTTTATCGGGAATCATGATTCGCCTGAATTTAACGGAACATGTGGTCAAAGCGGTCAGCCCTTTTCTTATGCCCTTTTTCAAAATAAGCTTAAACGGCCTTTATGCCATTGTTATTGGCTTCCTCTGCGGCTTCCCTATGGGGGCAAAGGTCATAGCCGATTTATATGCAGGGCATAGGGTTTCTAAGAAAGAAGCATCTTTCCTTTTGGCCTTCTGCAATAATATCGGCCCTGTATATTTTATCAGCTTTGTGCTCCCTACGTTGGAGCTTAAGCTGGTTCTCCCCTATGTTTTTGGCATGTATGGCCTGCCTTTGTGCTATGGCATTTTTTTAAGGCATACAATATACCGAGTCCGCATTCCAGTTCCATCCCATCCTGGCCCTGCCCGCAAACTAAAAAGCATTCTTTCCGCCGCAGAAGGCGCTGCCCCCATATCGTTGTTAGATACCTTGGATGATTCCATTTTGTCGGGGCTTTACAGCATAGCCAAGCTGGGGGGATATATGGTGCTTTTTAATCTATTGAATTTGGTGCCCAGGGCATTCCTCCCTGCTGGTTCTCTCTCCAGCATAGATTCTGGTGCGATAATAAACTGCCTTCTGGAAATCACCAGCGGCATCAGCCGCATTGGCAGCCATGCCCCCCTTATTGTGCTTCTTTTGCTGCCTTTTGGCGGTTTTTCCTGTATTGCCCAGACATACAGTATGATAAAAAATACCGACCTCTCCCTAAAAAATTACATGTTTCATAAACTGATGCTTTCCGGCATTACTTTGCTTTACTATTTCCTCTGGCAACTATTTTTTCCTTCTTCGTTTCTTCTTTGAGCGCCGTCCTTTCAAAAGGATTCCTGCTAACAGGACCAGTACCAGTAGAATGGACGAACAAACCGCAGCCACCTGAAGAAAATATAGTATGGTCGGCTTGGTAACCGTTTTGGCATCATCATCTTTTCCCGCCTGTTTTCCTGCATCTTCCGCTGCCGGCAGCGTTTCCGGGCTATTCTGGGCGGTCATAATGCCAGCCTCCACCGCATCTGCCCCCATATATGGCTTCTGGGATTCCGATGGTTTTTCTTCGCCAGGCATTAGCACTTCTTCTTCCCCATAAAGCATGGAAGGAAGGTAAACATGGTTGCTTTCGGAAGAAATATCATACTTATTATATACCTTTACTACCAAATCAGGAACAGTGCCCGAAGGTATATTTGCCATAAAGGTAAGAATATCTTTGCTGCGTGGCTCCCATGCCTGTAATTCGGAAAAATTTTTCCCACCATCCCAGCTATAGCTGTAATATAATATATAGCTGTCATAATCAGCAGCATATATTGAGACTGTTACATCCCCTGTGTCTTCATTTACATCGTCAACATCTATAGTGCATACATCCGGTTCCGTAAGGTCCGGTTTCACCGGTGCAGCGGGAAAAGGGGGCTCTTCTTTCCGGTAACTGCTATAATCAACGCCTAACACTTCCGATTTTAATCCGTAGTATTTCGCCACAGCAGTGGCATCCAAAACCCCAAGCTGCTTTAACCTTTCCTTAGAAGTATAAAACGGCATATCCTTTTCATGGTCCAAATGGCAGTGTTCTATTAACGCGGAAGGTATTCCCCTTGCCGTAGAATGGCGGATAATCCCGTAGTAATCTTCCCCGTCATCATTCATCCTTGTCTTGATTCCTCTGGGGTAAAGCCCCATATCCTCCAGCAGGTCGAGCTCTGCGCTGGCAAACCCATACCCTTTCTGGTATTCTTCACCAAATGCTGATATCCAAACCTCCGAACCAAAAAGGTTTCTTTCCAGGGAGCTATTGAAATGCAGGCAAAACAAAAAATCCGCATTTTTTGAGGCCGCGAATTCCGCCCGCTCTTCCAGGCTCATATCCTTATCCCCACTGCGGGTCATATGGACTTCTATTCCTTCATATTTTTCCAGCTCTTCCTTCATTGCGGATGCCACTGTCAGCGTCATATCCTTTTCCGTGTATCCGTTATATTGCGCCCCCAGGTTCTCCCCTCCGTGCCCTGCATCCAGCACCACCACTACCGGCTGCGCTGCATATCCGCGCATATTAAATAGGCAAAAAAGAAGGAAACAGGCTATGCTGTTTACCGATATTTTAATAAATCTATTCATGTTAATTACTATGCTAGTTGCCTCCATGTAGGAATAAGGAAACCGGCTCCGTCATTAAGGGCGAAACCGGTTTTCAATTATTTTTACTATTTAACTGCCCTATTTCAGCATATCCAAATTCAGGGATTCACCGTCTGCCCCGTTTTCCGCCCCACCTAGCAGTGAATCCGTTTCCTGCGGACGCAAATCTGCCCTGTTAGACCTTATAACCTCCGCATATCCGTTTAAATTATTAATAAAACTCTCATAATGGGATGTTGTCATGTTCATTGTCTGTACCATCATATTTTCCAGATTCGCCAGCATATCATCCGTGTACTGAATCGCTGCCGCCCTCATATTATTGGCCTCAATGGTAGCATTATCCAGTATTTCCTGTGCCTGATGGCTGGCCAGGCTCACTACCTCATTAGCCTGGGCATAAGCCTGCTGCATAATTTCATGCTCGTTAATCAGTTCATTCGTATGTACGGTAGCCTCATTGATTAAAGCTTCCGCCTTCGTCCTGGCATCATTTAAGATGGCCTCTTTATTGCTGATTATCTTTTGATAGCGTTTAATTTCATCAGGAGTTTTCATCCGAAGTTCCCGAAGCAGTTCATCAATCTCCTCTTTGTTCACAATAATCTTCGTATTGGACAATGCCTGATATTTACAACTGTCAATGTACTCTTCGATTTCGTCAATTAACTGTTCAATCCTGCTGCTCATATAGTAACCTCTCCCACTACTGCAGTTCCCCTTTTTGCAGTATTATCTATGTCCGTATTTTTCATAAATAAGCTGTGCCACGAACTCTGGCACGCACATGGATATATCCCCATTGAAGCTGGCAATTTCCTTTACGCTGCTGGAACTCAAATAGGCATATTCCAAACTGGTGGTCAAAAACATCGTGTCCAGTTCTCCTTTGGAAAGCAGCTTATTGGTTTGGGCAATCTGTAACTCATACTCAAAATCGGTAATCGCCCGTAGTCCACGGATGGCCACATGCACCTTCTTTTCTTTTGCATAATCAATTAATAAGCCGCTGAAAAAATCCACTTTCACATTTGGTATATCTTTTGTCGCTTCTTCTAATATCTTAACACGTTCTTCCACAGAAAACAATGGAGTCTTTAATTGATTGTTCAACACACTTACTGTTAATTCGTCAAAAATATCCGCAGCACGACGAATTATATCAAGGTGTCCATATGTAACCGGGTCAAAACTTCCCGGATAAATAGCAGCCTTCATTTTTCCCCTTGCTCCTCTCAATTTTACTGCCTTCTTTTCAAGAACACATGCTTGTTTGTTTTATATGTTTTTTCCCGTATAATTTCATACCCCAAAGAAGCAGAAAAAGAAAAATCTTCCAAAAGGTCCGCTTCCACAATAATTAATGTATCATTTGCTACATAGGCTTTATCCGCCAGGGCAGCCAGCACTCTTTCCTCATATCCTTCCCCATAAGGGGGGTCCATAAAAATAATATCCGCTTCCTTTTCATGAATGAGGGCTAGTGCGCCACAGGCATCCTGCCTAAAAAGCGTTGCCCTCTCTTCCATTTTCGTAAACCGTACATTTTGCTGTATACAGGAAAATGCTTCCTTATTATTATCCACAAAATAGGCATGCCTTGCCCCACGGCTGAGGGCCTCAATACCGATTCCCCCGCTTCCGCTGAACAAGTCGATAAATATACTATCCTCCAGATATGGCTGCAAAATATTAAATAGCGTTTCTTTTATTCTATCCGTTGTTGGCCGTGTGTCTATTCCCTTCGGCGTTTTTAACGGAAGGCGCCTTGCTGTTCCTGCAATTACTCTCATAATAAACCCTTTGCTTTATGGTAATATCCTCGAATTAAATTTCTATCTTTCTATCATAATAATCGTTTCTGTGTTTCTGGTCAATCTTTTTTTCTGCAATAAGAATATCATAGCAAGAAAATACGCCTAAATCCTTGGCTTTATTCCCTTCGTATCCCTTTTCCCCGATTTTATTTTATTCAATTCCAGCTTTTTGCCTTTATATTCAATGAAATGCTCTGTAGTATTTTGGGTATAATATACCTCTTCCACATAATCTTTATTACCCAGTTTCATCCCCCGGACACCTACAGCCCCTTTTTTCTTGTCCGGTATTTCCTCCACAGGAAAGCGCAGGAAATATCCCCCCGCCGTCTGCAACACAATATTGCTTTGTTCTTTCAGGATGGCTACGGAGACTACTTCATCCCCCTCCTGCAGTTTCGTGGCCGCCACTGTCCGTTTCGCCACATCGAATTCCCCGCCGTCCACAACCTTTAGCATGGACTGCCTGGTGGCAAAAACCACCCGGTAAAGGTTCAGTTGCGACTGCCCCGTCACAAGGATAATCGTTTCTTTTTCCGCGCTATAGTTGCTGATATTATCAAGGGGAATTCCCTTGTCCCGGAATTTCCCAAAAGGAATATCCAATACTTTGATAGTATGTAGCTGCCCCAAGTTAGTAAAGACGCAGATGCGCCCTGTATTTTTACAGGGGAAGACGTATTTATTTTCCCCGTCAGCCGCTTCTTTGTTCCTTTCATAAGTGGACATGTCAATGGTTTTTACATAGCCGAAACGGTCAATGAGGCACATCACTTCCATTTCTTCCACTTTCTTTTCCTCATAAACGGCAATCTCCCCATTTTCCACTACGGTTCTCCGGGGTCTGCCATATTCCTTTTTTATGGCATCTAATTCCTGGATTATGACCTGTGCCATGGAATCCCGGCGCTCCAGAATATCCTCATAGCGGTAAATATTCGCCATTGTTTCCTCGTGCTCTTTGATTAAAGCTTCCAGCTCCAGCCCGATTAATTTATATAAACGCATATCCAATATGGCATTCGCCTGCTTTTCGGTGAACCTAAGCTGGGCAGCCATTATCTTGGACTCCTTTGACTTGAATTTAATGCCTTCTGTATTTCCTTCCGTAAGGCAGTTCTTTACCATTGCCCTGTCCTTGCTGCCCCGGAGTATTTCGATGATTAAATCGATGACATTGCAGGCTTTTATCAGCCCTTCCTGTATCTCTTTCCGCTCCAGTTCTTTTTCCAGAAGAGTCTTATATTTCCGGCCGGCTACTTCAAACTGAAAATCAACGTTAGCCTTAATAATTTGCTTTAACCCCATGGTTTCCGGCCGGCCACCGGAAATCGCCAGCATATTTACCCCAAAAGTGTCTTCCAGGCGGGTTTTTTTGTAAAGCATATTGATAAAATTGCTTACATCCGCATCCTTTTTCAGCTCGATGACAATGCGGATGCCTTCCTTGGAGGACTGGTTGGAAATATCTACGATATCCTGGGTTTTTTTTGTCTCCGCAAGGGCTGCTACATCGGAAAGGAATTTCCCGATATTGGCGCCAATCATCGGATAGGGGATTTCCGTAATGACAAGGTTGGTTTTTCCACCTTTGGCCTTTTCTATTTCCACCTTGCCCCTGATTTTTACTTTTCCCATTCCAGTTTCATAAATGGGCAGAAGTTCATCTTTATTGATTACAATCCCCCCGGTAGGGAAGTCGGGTCCTTTCACATACTTCATAAGTTCTTTTGTTGTAATTTGAGGGTCTTTCATATATGCTTTGGCTGCATCAATGACTTCCGCCAGATTATGGGGCGGGATGTTTGTAGCCATTCCTACCGCGATACCTTCCGAGCCATTCACAAGAAGATTGGGTACTTTTACCGGAAGCACCGCAGGCTCTTTTTCCGTTTCGTCGAAATTAGGGATAAAATCCACCACATCTTTATCCAAATCGGAGAGGAATGCTTCCTGGGTAACTTTCTCCAGACGGGCCTCCGTATAACGCATGGCCGCCGCCCCATCCCCTTCGATATTGCCGAAATTACCATGGCCGTCTATGAGGGGCATCCCCTTTTTAAAATCCTGGGTCATTACTACCAGGGATTCATATATGGAGCTATCCCCATGGGGATGATATTTACCCATCGTATCCCCTACAATACGGGCGCTTTTCCGGTAAGGTCTGTCATAGCGGATGCCCAGTTCATGCATATCATATAAAGTCCTTCTCTGCACCGGTTTTAATCCATCCCTTACGTCAGGAAGGGCTCTCGCAATAATGACGCTCATCGCATAATCGATATATGATTTCTGCATCACTTCCGAATATTCTGTTTTTATAATTCTGCTGTCCTCCATGACAGATTCCTCCTATTCCAGTTCCGCAAGTGCCCCTCTAAATATCCAGTTCCGCGTCGGTGGCGTGTTCGTAGATGAAAGCTTTTCGGGGGGGAACTTCGGTGCCCATGAGCATTTCCGTTACTTCGGAAGCCATGCGGGCGTCTTCGATTTCCACTAGTTTTAATAGTCTTGTCTCCGGGTTCAGGGTGGTTTCCCATAGCTGTCCGGCATCCATTTCACCAAGCCCTTTATAGCGCTGTAGAGTAAAAGGGCCTTTGTGGCGTTTTCTGTATTTTTCTAAAGCTTTATCGTCATAGAGGTACTCTTCTTCTCCTTTGGATGGCATGGCCTTATATAAGGGCGGCATGGCTATGTATACATGCCCTTCGTAAATGAGTTCCGGCATGAAACGATAAAATAAGGTTAACAATAAGGTGGAAATATGGGCGCCATCCACATCGGCATCTGCCATGATGATAATCTTGTCATAGCGCAATTTGGAAATATCGAAATCATTGCCATAGCCTTCCGAAAAACCACAGCCAAAGGCATTAATCATGGTCTTTATTTCCGCATTGGCAAGGACTTTGTCAATGCTGGCCTTTTCCACATTCAAAATCTTTCCCCGGATGGGCAGGATAGCCTGAAAAGCACGGTTTCTCGCTGTCTTTGCACTGCCCCCTGCAGAATCGCCCTCCACAATGAAGATTTCGCATTTGGAAGCATCCCTGGATTCGCAGTTGGCCAGCTTTCCATTGGAGTCAAAGGAAAATTTCTGCCTGGTCAGCATATTAGTCTTTGCTTTTTCTTCCGTTTTCCGTATTTTTGCCGCTTTTTCCGCACAGGAAATCACGCTTTTTAATGTTTCCAGATTTCGGTCAAAATAACGGACAATCTCTTCCCCGGTAACTTTGCTGACCACCTTTGCCGCATCCTGGTTGTCCAGCTTGGTTTTCGTCTGCCCTTCAAACCTGGGGTCAGGGTGTTTGATGGAAACTACTGCCGTCATGCCGTTGCGCACGTCTGCCCCGGTAAAATTTACATCTTTTTCCTTTAAGATGTTCAACTCCCTGGCATAAGTATTTATTACATTTGTGAACATTGTCTTGAAACCAGTCAGATGAGTGCCACCTTCTGCATTGTAGATATTATTGCAAAAACCCAGTACATTTTCATGGAATTCATTCACATACTGAAAGGCCACTTCCACAGAAATATTTTCATTTTCCCCTTTATAATAAATCACATCGTGTACCATTTCCTTAGATTTATTCATATCCTTGATAAAGCCCACAATGCCTTCCGGTTCCTTGTATTCCATGCGCTCGGCAGGAGTTTTTCGTTTATCTTCATATATTATCGTTAAGGTAGGGTTCAAATAGGCCGTCTCGTGCAGGCGGCTTTTTACTTCGTCCTCTTTAAAACGGGTTCTGTCAAAAATCGTATCATCCGGAAGAAAGTTCACCTTTGTTCCAGTCTCCCGTGTTTTACCGATGACAGGAAGCAGCCCGTCTTTTAATTCGATGATTGGATTTCCCCTCTCGTATTTGTCTTCATAAATAAGGCCGCCATTTTTTACCTGAACGGTCAGATAAGCAGACAGGGCATTGACTACAGAAGAGCCTACTCCATGTAGCCCGCCGCTTGTTTTATAGGCGGAGTTATCGAATTTCCCTCCTGCATGTAAAGTGGTAAATACAAGCCGTTCCGCACTTACCCCCTTTTCGTGCATCCCAACAGGGATACCACGGCCGTTATCTTCCACTGTTGCCGAACCATCCGCTTCCAATGTTACTTTTATTTTATCGCAATAGCCTGCCAGATGCTCGTCCACGGCATTATCCACAATTTCATAGATGAGATGATTCAACCCTTTATAGGAAACGCTTCCGATATACATCCCCGGCCGTTTCCTGACCGCTTCCAGCCCTTCTAAAACTGTTATTTTCGAGGCATCATAGGTATCTGTTTTTGCCATTGTTTACATCCTTTCCATCATCTTTCAAAAATCCATTTTGTAGTATAGCATATATTTTGTGGAAATAAAAGGGGAAAATACCGCACAAGTGCGGCTACTTGGCTCGTTGCCCGCGGGAATAAAAAAGAGTTGGCCCAGCGGCCAACTCCAAAGAATGCTTCGCATTCTTTCCTGGCGACTTACAACGCTATGGCGTAATTTCCT
>QXWV01000045.1 GCA_009911195.1 Lachnospiraceae bacterium
TATAAAAAAGGCTATACGTTGCCGCATAACCTTTTTTGCTTACCAATGATATTTCCCTATATTTTTTTTGAACAGGCAACCGCCAGCGAACCTGGTCCGATGTGGCAGGCGATGCTTAAGGATAACGGGTCAGTGTGGATGTCGAAACCCGGAAATAATTCCAACAGTTCTGCCCTTAAAGCCGTTGCTGCTGCTTCATTGTCCGTGTGGGCAATCTGTAGCCAAATGCTATCTTTGTCCACTCCTCCGAAGCGGTTAATCATATCATTTTTAATAGCGTTTATCATAATTGTTTTTCCTTGGCTGGTTGTCCTTGCTTTCGCAAATGCATCCAATTTATCCCCTTGTATCTGCAGCACTGGTTTCAGCTTTAATAACGTTCCAAGGGCTGCCGCCGCAGGAGTAATCCTTCCACCCTTTTTCAAATAATATAATGTATCCAACATAATATAGATGCTGGAATTAAATTTATCATTTTCCAGAAAATCTTTTATCTCTGTGGCATTCTTCCCCTGCCCTGCCAGCTTTAATGCGTCTAAAACGGATTGTCTTTGTGTTACGGAAATCCTTTGGTTATTCACCACCTGTACCTTGCCCTCGTAGTCCTGGGCAAGCATCATAGCGCTTTGGCAGGAACCGGACAAGCCGCTGCTCATAGGGATATGCACTATCTCATCATATTCTTTTAAAACTTTATCCCACAAGTTCATCACCGATTCGGGGGAAGGCTGGCTGGTCACCACATCATCCCCATTGGCCAGGCGCTCATAGAACTCTTCCTGGGTCAAACTAATATCTTCAAAGAAGGTTTCTTCATTTACCATAAAAGGCATGGGAAGCACATAAATCCCTAACTCCTCCGCCTGCTTTTGCGTAATCCCGCTGTTGCTGTCCGTTACAATTCCAATTCTTGCCACTATATCATACCGTACTGTGGTGCAGTACTCTCCTTTCCCTTTCCATTCATCATCTTATATATTACTGTCAGATTGTCCAAAAGTCAACTGCGTTAAGCACATTATCCATATACTTTCCCAGCATTTCATTCTCTGGTTTTTCCAACATGGCATCTTCTTCCAATAATTTGTCCGCATATTTTGCCGCCGCTTTCAATATATCTGTATCCTGGTAAATATCCCCTAGCTTAAAATCCATCAGACCACTTTGCCGTATCCCAAACAAATCCCCCGGCCCACGAAGCTTCAAATCTTCCCCGGCAATATAAAAACCGTCATTGGAATGATTTAAAATCTCCAGCCGGTCAAAATTTTGTTTTTTTCCAGAACCATTGATAAAAATACAGTAGGACTGGCTGTCGCCTCTTCCAACCCGGCCTCTGAGCTGATGCAACTGGGCCAGGCCGAAACGTTCCGCATTTTCCACCATCATTACGGTAGCATTGGGCACATTGATTCCCACCTCTATTACGGTTGTGGATACAAGCACATCAATATTATGGGCGGCATATTCTTCCATAATCCTATTTTTATCCGCCGGGCGCATTTTTCCGTGCAGGCAGGCAATCTGTATCCGGGATGGAAGTATGCTTTTCAACTTTTCTGTATAAGATACTACATTTTCCACCCCATCCGTTTCCCCTTCTTCCACCATTGGACAGATGACATATATTTGATGCCCCATCCCTACTTCCTTTTCTATGAAGCGGTATGCCTTTTCACGGTACTCCGTTCCAACTACACAGTTTTTAATCGGAAGCCTGTCCGCAGGCAGCTCATCTACAATAGAAATATCCAAATCACCATAAAGAATCAAGGCCAATGTCCTGGGAATGGGGGTAGCGCTCATTACCATTACATGTACCCCTTCCCCTTTTCCGGCCAGCCTCTCCCTTTGCCGTACACCAAACCGGTGCTGTTCATCCGTCACAACTAAGGCCAGCTTCTTGTACTCCACCTTTTCCTGTATGAGAGCATGGGTTCCGATAACCACATTAACCTCCCCACGCCTTATTTCTTCATAAGCTTCCCTTTTCTCTTTGGCTGTCATAGAACCGGTCAGGAGCACAGGGCGAAAAGGAAGCTGATATTGTTCCGTCAGTTTGCTCATGGTTTCATAATGCTGGCTGGCCAGTACTTCCGTAGGTGCCATCATCGCCCCCTGATAACCATTAGCAACACACATTAGCAATGCCAGAAAAGCGAGGATTGTTTTTCCGGAGCCTACATCCCCCTGTATCAGCCGGTTCATAGCGTTTTTTCCCATAAGGTCCTGTCTGATTTCCTGCCATACCTTACCCTGTGCTGTGGTCAGGGAATAGGGCAAAGCCTCTATCAACCGTTTTGTCTGGGCAACTTCCATCATTGGATAGCCGCTTTCCAAATCCGTCCGGTGCTCCTTGCACTTACGTAGTGCCAATAGGAAAATAAAAAATTCATCAAAGACAAGCCGCTTCCTCGCCTCCAGCATCCTGTTATAATCCGGCGGAAAATGAATTTCCTCCATGGCCTGACGGTAAGAGGAAAGCTGCATCTTTCCGCGAATCCACTCCGGCAAATAATCCTTTTCCAAATCGATGGATGCAAACGCCTGTTTCACCGACTTTGCCACCATATGATTTGTAAGCCCTGCAGTCAGTGGATACTTTGGCTGCAGCACATCCATCAATTTAAAATATTCTTCAGGCTTATATATTTTTGCCTGTTCCATGATAAGCTTTCCGTTTCTATTTTGGGGAATCCCCCTGAAAATGTAGAAATAACCTTTTTTTAGAATATTTTTTATATAAGGGGTATTGAAATAGGTCATGAATACTTCTCCGGAAGTATCTTTGGCCGTAAAATTTATGATGGTCAGATTCCGCACTTTTTTTGCCGTTATGTTTCCAACAAGACATGCCCTAATAGAACATACATCCCCGGAAACCGCATCCTGAATGAGTAACGGTTGGGAAAAAGTTTCGTAATCCCTTGGATAATTGTGGAGCAAATCTTCGATGTTTCGGATATTTAATTTAGCAAAGAGCTTGGCGGTTTTTTCGCCCACTCCCTTTAAGCTGGTGATGGTTTGACTGGCGTCCATGGGATGCTCCTTCCATATGTGATATGTTTTTATAATTTGACAGATATAGTGGTATACTTCTAAAACAAAACCCTGCTTATGCAGGCCACGTACCTGGGCACACATGAGCAGGGCTTTTACCTTTTGTATTCTGGAGCAGAAGTATGTTATGATTCTACTCCGCTGAAATAATATAATAATAAATCGGCTGGCCGCCATATTGCAGCTCCACATCGCATTTTGGATACCTGGCCTCTACTTTTTCCCTCAGTTCTTCTGCTGTTTCTTCCGCAACTTCCGAGCCATAATAAATGCTGATGAGTTCTTTATCATCTTCCATCATATCTTCAATCATGCGGAAGGTAACATCCAAAAGGTCTAAACCGTTGGAAAGGATACCGCTGTCGCCGATTCCCATATAGTCCCCTTGTTTGATTTCTTTATCATCAATTATAGTATCCCTTACAGCATAAGTTACCTGTCCGGTACTTACCGATTTGATTTCTTCTATCATGGTCTCCGTATTTTCTTCCATGGAAAGTTCCGGCACAAAGTTAATGACTGCTGTAATCCCCTGGGGAACCGTTTTGGTAGGGATGACAATAATTTTCTTGTCCTCTGCCATATGGGCTGCCTGTTCTGCCGCCAGTATAATATTTTTGTTGTTTGGCAGGATATAGACCGTATCGGCATTCACTTTCTCTACCGCATCCAACATATCTGCCGTGCTGGGATTCATCGTCTGCCCGCCTTCAATAATATAATCAATGCCAAGCCCCTTGAAAATTTCCTGTATCCCGTCGCCTGCCGAAACAGCAATAAAGCCTACATCCTTTTTCTGGGGAGGCTCTTCCTCCACTGCCTCTTCTTTCTGTTTTCCTGACATTTTAAACAGCTTCTCCTCATGCTCCAACCTCATATTGTCAATTTTCATGTTGGAAAGGGCGCCGTATTTTAATGCTTTTTGTATTGCCAAGCCCGGGTCATTGGTATGTACATGTACCTTGACCACGTCATCATCAGCAACTACTACAATGGAATCGCCAATGGATTCCAGATAAGCTTTAAAATCCATTTCCTGTTTAATGTTGAAATTCCGGTTCAGCATAATAATAAATTCCGTACAATAGCCGAATTTAATATCCATCTGTGCCTGTACATCTATATTCGATGCCATGCCTGTCTGTGTACGCCCTGCTGTAATATTGGAAACTTTAAAATCTACTTCTTTGCCCAGGAATGCTTCATATGCACCTTTCAGCACCTGCATAAGCCCCTGTCCGCCAGAATCTACTACGCCAGCCTGTTTCAGCACCGGAAGGAGTTCCGGCGTTTTTTCCAACACTTCATCTGAATACTGGATAATTTCTTTAAAGAAAGTTTCCAAGTTTTCTTCTCCGTTGTCAGCCAGTTCCCTTGCTTTTTGTGCGCCTCCCTTTGCTACCGTAAGAATCGTGCCTTCTTTTGGTTTCATAACAGCTTTGTAGGCAGTTTCCACAGCTTTTTCCAAGGCATCCGCAAAAATCTTCGTATTCAGTTTTTCATGTTCCCTTACGCCTTTCGTAAAGCCACGGAACAATTGTGACAGAATAACGCCTGAATTTCCTCTTGCACCCCTTAATGAGCCGGAAGATATTGCTTTGCACAACACGGCCATATCCGGTTTTTCCATAGCCGAAACTTCTTTGGCCGCGGACATAATGGTTAAGGTCATATTCGTTCCGGTATCGCCGTCCGGAACAGGAAATACGTTCAGTTCATTAATCCATTCTTTTTTCTCTTCCAAATTTTTTGCGCCAGCTAAGAACATCTTAGAAAGCATCTCAGCGTCGATTGTTTTGACCACAACAAATTTCCTCCTTAATCAATCACTCTTACACCTTCTACAAAGATGTTGATTTTCTCAATCCCAATACCAGTAAATTCTTCCACCTTATACTTTACATTGCTAATCAGATTATCGGACACGGCCAATATGCTGACACCATACGAAACGATTACATGGAAGTTAAGAATTAGCTTATTGTTGTGAAGGGAAACGCTGATTCCCCTTGTCATGCTGTCCATCTTTAAAAGCTTAACCAGACCATCCTTCACATTTACGCCGGCCATGCCGACAATACCAAAGCATTCCATGGCGACTGACCCCGCATACTGCGCAATTACTTCGTTGTCAATAGCTATATTTCCCATATGGGTATCCATAGAAAAAGCTTTCATAATATCCCTCCTTAACCTTTAGTCCTGAAAATGTCCTGCTTCCAGATATACATATATGATGTATTATAACCGTTATTTGGTAAAGAAACAAGAAAATATTGAATTACAAAAAATATTTTTCCCAAAATAATTTTTCATAACATAAAATTTTTGCTTGCAATATATGGTTTTATCTGCTATTATACTAATGTTGCGAGTATAATTCTGAGGAGGTGCTAAAATGGCTAAATGTGATATTTGTGGTAAGGGCGTCCAGTTTGGTAACAACGTAAGCCATTCTCATAGAAGGTCCAACAGAATCTGGCATTCCAATATCAAAAACGTAAAGTGCAAAGTGAATGGCGGCGCTAAAAAAATGCATGTTTGTACACGTTGTTTAAGGTCTGGCTTAGTAGAAAGAGCTTAATGATGTGAAATAAAATTGTATGGAGCGTATAAAAAAACAGCTAGAAAAGCTGTTTTTTTATTTGGCCGCTGGCCACAAAAGCCAACCCTTGGGCAATACGAAAATGTTGGCCTCCAGTTTGTCCTACTATCTGGCCCGGCTTCCCATTTCATAAGCCCTTTTCAGTTCTTCATATTCCCTAGTAATAATCTGTACCATTTCATGGTCACCCGTCACATTATCGGGATGGAACATTTTCATTAAATCCTTATATCTCTTTTTCAGCGTCAAATAACTGTTTACCCCGCTGAACATCATTTCCGCCACTTGGGAATGATGGGAAAATCCTTGGCTTTCATAAGCATATGCGCTTCTCTTGGAATTAAACTTGTCCTTTTCCCTTTGAAGCCTATGCCGGTCCTCGTCCAGTTGGATATAGCCCTGCTGAAGTATCTTCAATTTCTGCTCCAGCAAGCGGTTTTCCTGTTCCAGCCGGCCTTTTTCTACATCCATTTTATGCTGCTGCTGTTTCATTTCCTTTTCAAAGGATTTTTTTTCTTCCTCAAACTTCCGCTGCTTGTCTTCCAGTTCCCTCTGCGCTGTTTTCAGCCGCAAGTCTTCCCTTACGAACCATGCTTTCGTTTCCCTCAAATCTTTTTCAGTTCCGTCCTTTAAAATATTTTCCATACTTTTCATTTCCCCACACCTTCGTATCCTATCTCTGATTCCCATGCGGCCATACAATGGCCAGTATACTTGGGCATCAGCACAGATTGGCCGATTGCATTCAGTCACAATAATAGAAATTGTAACCAATCAACAACAGCAATGCACAAATAATTAATCCTACAAGCCTGCTGGTGAAAAACAGAAGCATAAGCAGCATCCCTACTGCAATCCAAAAGGCTATAAAACCAATCATTTTTTTCATGCTACATCTCCGCTTATGCTCCTTACTTTATCCTATGCCCTATCATTCCAAATGATGAATAAATTTAGCTATAAAGAAGACAATAAACATCTGTAAAACTTAATCTTCCTCCGGAAAAGCAATATCTACAGCCGTTTTATCATCCGGCAGCTCTTCTTTTTCGTCGGGTTTTGTAAATTTGTCTACAATATCTGGAATCATATCCAATATTTTTGTCATAGTATCCTGATTTTTCACATTTACCAGCTTTGTAGCGCCGTTTTTGATTACAAGCACTGCGCTGGGGGTCATTTTCCCTGAAAAACCGCCACCACCGCCACTCTTTTTATCTGCTGCACTGGCCCCTGCCCCTACTCCAAAACTTACATCCACAAGGGGAAGAATAATCGTATCCCCTACTTGAGTTGCTTCCCCAACCACTGTTTTTGTGGACAATACGCTATTCATGCCATTCATCAATGATTCGATTACTTCTGCAAAGTTATTTTCTGCCATTTAAGCATCCTCCCTTTTCAGCATTTTCAATAATTTCCTTATATTTTTGTCCATATATAATTTCAAGGCGGCAATCAAAAAAACAATAACTGTAATTTTTCCTTTGATATATAAGTCGCCTTCCACTATTTTCTCTTCAAAATCAGCCTGTAAAAATACATGCCTTCCAACCAGTGGATAAAGCATTCCGTAAATCGCCATTATCTGCCCTGTACCGGACGGGTCATCCAGCCCTATGAGCAAATTAATACTGCATTTATGTGGCCTGACCATCTTTAATATCCGGATAAGCTGCCTTTTTGCATTTTGAAATGCGCTGCGGAAGGTTTCCCCCTGCAATAAGTTGGCGTAATACCGAATATTCTCCATAGTGCTTTTTATTTTACCACATAATTCCTGTATTGTGTACTCAATATTTCTTATCGCTTCTAAAAGTTTTCGGAAAAAACGGATAAGGGCGGCAAAAAACTCTTTGAAGGGATTTCTTTTCCTTTCGGGGTTTTGTTCATTTTCTACGCTTTCTTCCCCTCTTAAGATTTCTTTTTGCCCGAAACTTTCCTCCCTTCCGATACGTTTTTCATTCCCCAGGACTTCTTCGCTACTTAAGCTTTTTTCTGTTCCGGAATTTTCTTTTCCTTTTTGCCGTTTTTCTTTATCTTTCTTGTCTTTCAGCGAGCCTTTTTTCTTTTTCCGGGAGGAATTGAAAATGGGAATGCCTAATATCCTTATTCTTAAGCCAGTGTTTTCTGGATAGGAGAAAACCGCGCTTATGGTGTGGATAAGCCATGTGATTTTAATTTCTATCCAAAGGGGCTCTTCCGCTCCCAGCTTGCCATCCGCCACAATGCGGTATCTGATAGGCACAAAGAGTACGAAAATAATGGCAAGCAAAAGGATACCTATAACCGCCACCAGAAAAATCCCTATTATTTTCATTATCAGTAATAATATGTGCAGCATATTTACCTCTTAATCATTTTCCGGGAACAAAAATTTCTTTAAATCGGGATATCCGTTTTTGGCCAGGGCTGCTTTGGTAATGTCCACTACGATGTCTACAGCCTCCTCATGGCCTTTGGCTATGCCTATAATGTATGGCGGATGTTTTTTGTAGTATTTTTGCTGAAGGAATGCACAATGGTATATTTCCAACTGGTCATTGCCCGATGCGAGAGCTATGACGTAAACTTGCAACTGGCCTGCATTGTGCCGCAGCTTCCATTTTACTTTATTGGGGTTTTTGATTCCCTGTCCTACGTAGAGGTTTTTGTAAAATTTTATTTTCACGGGCTTGGAACTCTCCTGTTGTAAGGATGGATATAATGAGGTTGTGTGAAGGGGAAGGGCGGCTGGTGGTATTCGGGGGATGGTGAAGGAATGCCGGGAGGCCGCAGTGTAAGTTGGGAAACCTACGGTTTCCCAACTCGCGGGCTTCGCCCTGTCAACAGTGGAAATGGCAAATTCGTCTGCGGGGCAGCCGATTTGCTATTTTCACTGTTGGCACTGCTCATTGCTTTCGCGTATATTATAGCACATTTGTATTATTTTCCAAGTGATATTTTCTTTGGGGCACTTGATTTGATTTTTGTGGTAAAAAAAGTATATTTATTGTGCTTCAAAGTAGGCATCGAAAATTCTTCTGGCAATGGGTACGGCAAAGTCTCCGCCGGAGCCGGCCCCTTCTATTATAATGGTGACGCTGATTTGTGGGTTGTCTGCCGGGGCAAAGCCGGTAAACCAGGCGTGGGAGTCTTCTTTTATGCTGTTGTATTCCGCAGAGCCGGTTTTTCCCGCCGCTGTATAGGATAGCCCTTTAAGCTTGCTGGCCGTTCCTTCTTCTACAACCCCCCGCATTAATTCTTTCAGGGCTTCGGCTTCCTGCTGGGATATCAGCTTTTTATAAGAAGAAGGGGCAAATTGCTTTATTACAGTTCCTGTGTTATTTTCCACACGGTCTACCATATAAGGTTCCATCAGCGTCCCTTCGTTGGCAATGGCATTGGTAATCATATTCAGGTGTATCGGTGTCATCCCTGTAGTTCCCTGTCCGATAGCAACTTGCATCATATCCCCATTGGTAGAATCTTTGTTTACATCTACATGGCTGTTATTATGGAGGATTTCCAGCGGAAGTTCCCCATTGAACAACAATTCTTCCAATGTATCTGCAAACCGGTTCTTATCTAGCTGTACCCCTATATTGGCAAAGGAGGCATTGCAGGATTTGGCAAATGCCCTGGAAAAGCTTACACCGCCATGGCTTTGCCCATGGTAGCAGTTAATTCTGTCCGCCCCTGACGAAAAGCTTCCCCCACATTGAAATTGATAATTCTGATAAGTATCCGGGTTCTCCTTCATATACTCCAACGCTGTGAGGATTTTGAAGGTGGAGCCAGGCGGATATAGCCCTTGAGTGGCCCGGTTTAACAGTATGCCGCTTTCGGTATCTTTTACCAGGCTATCCCATAGCTGTTCAATTTGATTAGGGTCATAATCGGGTTTGGAAACCATGGCCAGGATTTTGCCCGTAGATGGCTCAGAAACAATAATTGCCCCCCGGTAGATGCCCATAGCGTGATTCGCCACCTCCTGTAGATTTACATCCAGAGTGGTATAAACGCTGTCTCCCGGATATTTTACCCCTTCCACATCGTTTGCCACTTTTTCCGATAACGGGGCATTGGAGTGAATTAAATAATAATTTCCAAGCGCTTCTACCCCGGCTCTGCCATGAGTGGCATACCCTACCGCATGGGCGAACAAGTTCCCGTAGGGATAGCTGCGTTCCTCTTCCCCGCTTTCATCCACTATGGTCTGGGCAAGAATTTCCCCATTATTAGCATATATTTTCCCCCTTACGTTTTTGGCCGTAAGCATCTGCTGCCTTCCGTTATAGCTGTTATTAATCAATTCCTGCTGATGGGTTACGGAATAATGGCAGATATAAGCCATCATCCCAAGAAAAACGGCCACAAACAGATAAGTCACCGATAAAATAGCCATATTCATTTGTTTCTTTTTCTGCTGTTTCTTTTTCTTCACTTTCTAATTTATAACCTCGTCTGCTTCTTCATTTTTCCGGTTTGACTGGCTTCTATTGCGTTTCCGCTTTCCTTTTTTGCCGGTTAGGGCATCTTCCGCCCCTATCCTTTTGCTGCCCTTCTGTTTCCTTGGGGGCACTAATTCTTCCTGCTCTTCTTCCTCTTTTACTATGCACAGCCCTTCGATAATAGCGAACATAATCAAAGTAGTCAAAACAGAACTGCCTCCATAGCTGATTAGGGGCAAGGTCACACCTGTTAAGGGGATGAATTTACTGCCCCCACCGATGGTTAAAAACACTTGGAAAATATAGGTGACGCCTAATCCAAAGGCTATCAGCCTGTAAAAACGGTCATGTAGCCTCATGGAAATATCCATAAACATAACAAAGCAACTGATGCACACCAATATCATGCACATAGCGAACAAAATCCCCAGTTCTTCTGCAACCGCAGAGAAAATGAAATCCGCCTCCACAAAAGGTATGGATTCCGGTGTTCCCTCAAACAGCCCCATGCCAAACCATCCGCCGCTGCCGATGGCAAACAGCGATTGTGTAATTTGATACCCCGCCGAATCAATTTCACTCCATGGGTCCTTCCATGCCTGTACCCGCACTTGTACATGGCTAAATGCCTGATAGGCTATCACCGCGGCGCCGCTCCCCCCTGCCGCACCAGCCAGCAGGTAAAGGGGATTTTTCGTTGCCACAAATACCATCAGCACATATACAACGAAAAAAATCAACGCACTTCCCAAGTCTTTGGACACCACGAGAATAATTACATGTACTCCGGCAATCACTGCTGTGGTAAACACCTCTAAGAAACTGGTAGATTCATGCAAAGCGCTGGCTACAAAAAAAACAAAAATTATTTTTACAAATTCTGATGGCTGGAAGGTGACCCCTCCTATGGAATAGGAAATCTTAGAGCCGTAAGTATAGGCTCCTAAGATAAGGACTACCGCCAATGCGCCGATGCCTGCCAAAGCATAGACCCATTTCAGCCTTTTCAGGAATTTTAACTTATGGATAAAGAAAGGAATCACCATAGCTACTGCGATGGAAACAGCCACTATCACGAACTGCTTTACCGCTTTCTCATAAGAAAGTCTGGTCAAAATCACAAATCCTATGCTCAGGAGCATACACATGTTATTAATAATCAGCCGGTTTGCTTCCGGATATACCATATGAAACAGCACCGCTGTGGCAAACAGTACAATCTGTTGGAAGACATAAAAAAACAGATAGCTAATATCCCCTGTTTCAAAACAAATAGCCATAAAGCAGGAGAAATGAACCGCAAGCATCAGCAGATTTTGCCGTGTATAAATCCCTCCCCTACGCTCTTCCTCCCGAAAACGGAACACCGCAAAGGATTCATACGCATATAATGCCATCAGTAAAGTAATGACATATTTGGATATCTCCGTAATATATAATTCCATTTATTATTCTACTCCCCGTTTCCAGTGGCCGTTTGTATATTCTTTGTATGGGGGGATTGCCGATGCCTTATTTGGCTCTTTCAGCAGCCCCTGCCAAAATGCAATGGTCTTTTCCGTCTCTTTCCCGTTTTCCACCGTGAAGTCCAGCCGCAGTGCAGATACCCCCATCTGCATCACAGCATCCATATGCTGATGTAAGGATAATGGCAAAGAGTTATAAATTACATTATAACAATGCCTGCAGTTAAGCCATACAGGAAAATTTTTTCCATAACGGTCGGTCAGGGTCTTAAACTGCCCTTCCGTTTTCGACTCCATTTCTGCGCAGCTTTTTGCGCTTGTCAAGTTTGTGTCTGTGCAGGCACAAACTTGGGATTGAAAATTTTTAATTTTCAATCTTTCCCCTTGCTTATTTTCTGTTCCTGACTTTTCCCCCTGAAATGCTTCCATATAGCATTGGCATGCGGTTTTAGCCACACAGTTGGAGGAAACCATCATAGGGATTCGGCCATATACTATCATAGACAGCCCTTGTTCCCCTGCTGCAAGTTCACCTATTTCGTGCCCATTTAGTTCATATGGCAAATAGGATTCCTCGCATATCTCCTTTAAGGTGTTCTTCGCCTCTTTATTCCAAATATAAAGCCCGGCATCGGAAACTATATGCCCCTCCATAAACTGTAATTCTTCCAGATTGCGCACTAACCCGCCGGAAATAGCTGGGTTTTGAAGCATTGTTTTTATTTTGTCCAGATAGATGCTATCTTTGCCCCTGATAATATACGGCATGGCCAGATAGCATTCCGTTTGCCCATCATGCCCAAAAAAATCTTCCAGCCACTTCCCGTCCATACATATATCGGCATTTACATAAATTCGCTCCACCCCGCATTTTAATGCTGCGTTATATTGTTCCCTAGTCAGTGCCAATACATGAAGTTTTGGAATCTCTGCCGCTTTTTTCTGATGTTTTGGAGTTATAAGTTCCCTTACCCTATCATCCCTGGTTTTGTATCCCATTCCCAAAGGGGCAAAACCATTTTTTTTGATAATTTCCCCTTCCAGCATATCAAAGGCTTTCCGGCGCAAATCATTCAGCGATTTTACCGGAAGAAAAGCATCTTCCGATAACTGGAGCGCAAGCTCCTCTATATAAAAAGGGGTGTTTCCGGTTTTATAAAACTGCTTTTTCACACTCTCTTCGGTTAAGGGCTGTTTTTTCGCTTCCTGCACCACTCCGCCATCTGCCTCTACACATACCCCCTCCCTGGACAGGCAAAAAACCGCCTTTTCCCCTGTCAATATCCTGGCTTCCCCGGTTACTGGCAGACGGAAATCTTTCCGGAAAAAGGATTCCCTGATTTCTTCTTCAAGATGTTTATCCCTTCCGTTGTACCCGGGGTTTTCCAGCGTTATCATTTCTTTCCCATTATGCCTCTTATAATATCCTTGGCTAATCCCGCTCCGGATATACAATGCCTTCAGCTTTCCCATATCCTCACTGTCCACATGATAATCCTGAGGGCTTTCCAAATATCTGTCGATATATTTCCGGTAAATTCCCGTTACCCCGGCAGCGTATTCCGGGTTTTTCATTCTTCCTTCTATTTTAAAGGAATCTATCCCCGCATCTATCAGCTCCCCTAAAAGTTCAACCGTACACATATCCTTTAAGCTCAAAGGATATTGCTTTTCCCCCAATCCATTTGTCCAATAAGGCAGGCGGCAGGGCTGGGCGCACCTTCCCCTATTGCCGCTCCTTCCCCCTAGAATGCTGCTAAAGAGGCACTGGCCGGAATAGCAATAGCAAATTGCCCCATGTATGAAGGTTTCCACCTCTATCTCTACATTTTTCTTTATTTCTTTTATTTCCTGTAAAGAAAGTTCCCTTGCGGGCACAAGCCTTACTGCCCCTAATTTTTTCAGATAAGCCGCCCCCAAAGGCCCTGTGGCCGTCATTTGGGTACTGGCATGTCTTTTTAAATCAGGAAACCACCTTCCTACTGCCCGAAACACACCTAAATCCTGAATAATCACCCCGTCCAGCCCGGCTTCATAAAAAGGCTGAAGATAAGAATATACTTCAGGAAACTCCCGTTCTTTTACCAGGGTATTTACGGTGAGATAAACTTTTCTGCCATATACATGGGCATAACGTATGGCATTGCACACTTCCTCCTGTGTAAAATTATCCGCATATGCCCTCGCCCCGAATTTTGCCCCGCCAAGATAAACGGCATCCGCCCCGGCATGCACTGCCCCTAAAAAACTTTCGTAATTCCCTGCCGGTGCAAGCAATTCCACTTTTTTCTTTTCCAACCTTATCCTCCTCCCGGACTGGACGGTTTCTTTATACATAGCCCTATATATTCAACAGTCTCTTATTCACATAATTTATAAAAAAGTTATGCGCCTTCCATTGTGCGGAGCACTCCGCAGCCAAGGCTTTTGACACCCGAATCCTATAAAGTAAAAAAGAGTTGGCCTAGCGGCCAACTCCAAAGAATGCTTCGCATTCTTTCCTGGCGACTTACAACGCTGTGGCGTAATTTCCTATTATGTAAAAAAGTGTCTTCGACACTTCATGATATGTCCGTCTGGCGACGGAATTTCCTATAAGGTAAGAAAAGCTGCCTCTCCCATAAGGCAGCCCTATTTTTATAAGACCGGAAATAAGGCCCCCGCCTTATCCTTCCGCTTTTTCCACTTGCTTTGCTCTGTTTCTATTATCCTTTCGTTCCGTTTCCATGCGGGCTATTTTTTTAGCGCCTTCATTTACTTTTGACTGCAGGGATTTGACTGTTTTCTCCGTGCTTTCCAGTTTAATCTGAGATGCAATCAGTTCATGCTTCAAATCATACAATTCCTTCTCTTTGCCCTGGATTTCTTCTTCCAGAAGGCTTATCTGCTTTTTCGCCTTAAAATAGTCATCCGCAATATTTAGCTGCAGCAATATCCCCTGAGTGTCCGGAGCCTGTCGACGGAAGCTGTCAACTTTACTGTATTCCGATATCTTGTTATTGATATAAGTTGCTACCTTCTGCAAATATTCTTCGCTTTCATAGCCGCTTAATGTAAACATCTTCCCGCCGATAACCACTTCCGTATCTGTCTTTGCTGACATGCCCCATCACTTCCTTCCACAAAATATGCTACTGTTATCCAATTACCGATACAATATTTATTATATAGACATTAAGAGGGAATTTCAAGCCCTAAATGATGATATGCCAAATCCGTGGCAACCCTTCCTTTGGGAGTACGGTTTAAAAACCCGTTTTTTAACAAAAATGGCTCATAAACATCTTCCAGTGTTCCGGCATCTTCCCCAATAGATGCTGCCAAAGTATCCAGCCCTACTGGCCCTCCCTTAAATTTATCGATAATCGTTATCAATATATTCCTGTCAATATTATCCAATCCCATGAGGTCTACTTCCATCAAATCTAGCGCTGTACGTGCCACTTTTTCCGTAATTACGCCGTCATATTTAATTTGGGCAAAATCCCGTACCCGTTTTAGCATCCGGTTAGCAAGCCTGGGGGTTCCCCTGCTCCTGCGCGCCAACTCTGCCGCCCCCTTTTCCTCGATTTCCACATTCAGTATTTTGGCGGAATGGAGAATAATCAGCGTCAGTTCTTCTGGAGAATAAAATTCCAGCCTGTGTATCACCCCAAACCTATCCCTTAAAGGGGCTGTCAAAAGCCCTGCCCTGGTGGTTGCCCCCACCAAAGTAAATTTGGGCAAATCCAGGCGGATGGAACGAGCGGAAGCGCCTTTTCCAATCATAATATCAATGCAGTAATCTTCCATCGCCGGATAAAGGACCTCTTCCACCTGGCGGTTCAGACGGTGGATTTCATCCACAAACAGCAAATCGCCTTCCTGCAGATTATTTAAAATCGCCGCGATTTCCCCCGGCTTTTCAATGGCAGGCCCACTGGTCACTTTCATATTTACACCCATTTCCGCCGCAATAATCCCGGCCAGGGTCGTTTTTCCCAACCCTGGGGGGCCATAAAAAAGCACATGGTCCAAAGCATCCTTCCGAAGCTTTGCCGCATCAATATACACCTTTAAGTTCTCCTTTACCTTTGTCTGTCCGATATAATCCTTTAAGCATTTCGGGCGCAGGGAACCTTCGATTTTTACATCTTCTTCCGTAAATCCCGTCTCAATTATTCTCTTTGCCATAGTATGACCATGCCTTTCTCAAATATAGCAAGCAACTTTGCTATCCATTCATTTTCTTCAAAGCAAGCTTAAGGACATCTTCCGTATCCATGCCATCGGTTATTTCCACTTTCTTCACTGCCTTTAATGCCTCCGAAGGGGAATAGCCAAGGGCTGACAATGCTTCTACCGCTTCGTTTCGGGCTTTTGCTGCTTTTTGGCTTCCGGATGCGCCGCCCAGGTCTTGTTTTGCCCCACCTGCAAAGCTTTTTTCCAAGGATTCTTCTAAAGATACTTTATCCCTTAAGTCGAGAATTACCCGCTCCGCTGTTTTTGTTCCGATGCCAGGTGCTTTGGCAATAGCTTTGGCATCCCCGGATAATATGGCAAAGCGCAAGTCATCCGCACTCATCACTGATAGTATGGCCAGCCCGCCTTTGGGGCCGATTCCGTTTACCGTAATCAGCCGCCGGAAAATATCCAAATCGTCTTTTGTAAGAAACCCATAAAGCCAAAAGGCATCTTCCCGCACATAGGTATAAGTATGAATTTTCACTTCTTCCCCTATGCCAGGCAGCCTCCCTGCCGTTCCAGTGGATATTCTGATGTTGTATCCGATTTGGTTTGACTCCAGTATCAAATTATCTTCTGAAATATCGATGATTTTCCCTTTTATATATGCAATCATGGTGATGGATTACTCCTTTCAAAATAAGTATGGCTATTGGGCGAATGTTATGATTTTCAGCACTTCTTTTGCCGCCAGCCCTATAAGCAGGCCAGTGATGAGACCAGCCACTAAAAGCATAGGTAAATAAAACACCACTCCTGCGGTTTTTGTTACGAAGTATGCAACCAATATCTGGCCTATGTTGTGGGAAACGGCGCCTGCCATGCTGATGCCCATGATGCTGAAGCTGCCAAGCTTTTTTAGGGCACACATTATGGTAAAGCTGGCGGCGGCCCCTGCCAGGCTATAGGTAATAGTGAATAGGTTTCCAAATAGAAATCCAGCGAGCAAAACCCGCATTATGTTCAAACAAAGGGCTTCTTTCCATCCATAGCGGTACAGGGCGAACAGTACAGCCAGATTCGCCAGGCCCAGCTTTACCCCGGGGATTCCAAAATAGAAAGGAATCAGGGATTCCACGTAGGATAAAATAAGGGCGGCTGCAAGAAATAGCCCCATATATGCTGTTTTCTTCATCATCGCAATATTACATCCACTTCTTCCTCTTTTCCCCCTTCAATCCGGATAACCAGCTTGTGGGGAAGGCAAATAATACTTTCCCCGTTTCTGGTGATGGGTTTATGTTTGACGCAGAGCTTGTCCGGACAGTCCGCTTCTTCCATAAAAGCCTGTCTATCCTGTATCGTCAATACATTTCTTTTTCCCTGCCCATCCGTAAAAGTGAGTTGTTTTTTAACGTTGAGAGGATAATTTCCTATGATTTCACCTTCCCGTTCCACGATTACCCTGGCATTTTCAGTGATTTTTCCATAGTTATAGCGCTGCCAGCCGAAAAAGAGCAGCGCTGCGGCCAGTATTGCCAGTACCAGGCAGATATCGTTCTTTCTTATTTTCAATGCTAAAACCTATCCTTCCATAATCTGTAGGGAGCGGATATAAGGGTCTTTGATTTTCTCCATTAGCGTTAATGTATGATTTTCCAGGAAATTGTCTTCCTCCCCGGTCAGACCTTGCGCAGCAAGTTCCTGAAGCACTAAATTGCATACCGCTTCCATAATCAGCACGCATTTGTCATTGCCATTAAGGGTATAGAGATAGTCATTTTCCCCAAGACCTTCCCAAGCCGCTGACTGCCCTTCCATCAATGCTAACAAATTCAGGATATCCCCTATTTCAGACAATAAAGGGAGTTCCCGCATCCCCCGGTGCATCCATTTATAAAACGGGGTATACCGTTTATTCAAAAGATAGACCATAGAAATGGCGTTTTTTGTAAACTCCGCCAAAGCCAGTTGCGCCGCCACGTTTTCCCTTCTTTTCATGGCACGGGCATAATTATACTGCCCCGACTGTGCCATAGCAGCAGCCCTGGCTGTTATTTTCTTTATCCTTACATCTTCCGGGTAGAAATCCAGAAGCCCATTCCTAATACGGGTGAATTCCCCCAATGGGTCTTCAAACACTTTTCCGTTGGTAGCGGTGCAAAGGGCTGTCTCAGGGATTCTTATCCATGCTTTATTATCCCTGGGCACATCCTCTATTCCCAGAAGCCTGTAATAAAAATCCGGGATGCAAAAAACCCCTACCCGTCCATCTCCATGAAGGCTTTCCTGCCTCCCCCTGGCCCCTTCAAAATCCTTGGGAAGCTTCCGGTATTCTTCCATCATAGCTTCCCCATATATTTCATAGTCTTCCTTTGTCAACCACAGACAGAAAGAAGGCCCGTAATCGTGGTCCATGGAAATGTTATCGTCGAACCCAAGGCATTCAGACCCCTGCCCAACCAGCCCTGCGGCCACCCGGCCTTTTATTTTCGGGAATTTCTCTTCCACCATTTTCTTCCCATAGGCATAATAATATCTTTCCGATAATTCCAGCCCTTTCATTCAGGTTATCCCCTTTCTTGTTTGGTATAAAATAGCATTCATGTTCAGACCCGTATCCGCTCATAAATGCGTTGTGCCTGTTTCCGGAATTCTTCTGCTTTCTCTGCATTTTGCAAACAGTCACATACCGCGGCGCAATTTTCACAAAGCACCGCATAGCTTTGATTTTCCCCGAAATGCTTCTTCACTTCCGCCAAAGCTTTTTCATAGGAAGCAAGGGAATTTTCGTAATCCCCTATACGGTAATAAGCCTCCCCCACACCAGCCAATGCGGCGCTGTAATGGGCATCCGTCTCCTGGTTGTTTCCATTCTTTTCAAACAGTTCCAGCGCTTCCTTCAATGATTCCCCTGCTTCCTTTTCCCTGTCCAGTTTAAAATAAAGGAGCGCCAGGTTGGTCAAAGTGGTAGCCTGTTCCACCTCGCTCTCCGTAAGCTTTCTTACAATTTCCAACGCCTTTTGCAAAAGGGCTACCGCTTCTTCATTTTCTCCCATCTGCTCCAAAAGGATGCTCATATTATTATAAAGCCCGGCAAAACGGTAATCCCCTTCTGGCAGCAAATGGCCATAAATCTGCAAAGCCTGCCTGTAATATTGTAATGCCTGCTGGGCTTTCCCGGCCGCCCGGTAAGCGGTAGCCGTATTCACCAGGGTAGTGGCAAAATGCTCACTGTTTTCCAATTGCAGCTCCTCCATCAGTAAAAGCACATCCTCCGCAATATCAAATGCTTCCCTGAACATGGATACGCTCCGGTAAAAGCCTATCATTTCATTTCCAATGGTGATATAGGCGGCATAATCCTCCCCCTCTTTCGCCTTTTCCAGAGAACCTGTCAAAAAGGGGGCAACTTTATCCAATTCATTTCTTTGAAAATATCCGTCCAACTCGCTGAAAAATTCTTCTATATTCATTCCATAACTTCTTCCTTTCCATGATTCTCTTTACTCTTTGAGTATTTTACCATATAATGAAAAATATGAAAAGGAAATGGAGACATACTTATGAGAATAATATTTATCAGACACGGAGACCCAGATTATAAAAATGATACGCTGACGGAAAAAGGCTGGAGGGAAGCAAAGCTCCTGGCCGAAAGGGTCAGCAAATGGCCGGTAAAAGAATTTTACTGCTCCCCGCTTGGACGGGCCAAAGATACCGCTTCCTGCTCTTTGGAAAAAATGAACAGAAAAGCGGTTGTTTATGACTGGCTACGGGAATTTACTTATCTTATTACCGACCCCACTACCGGAAGATACGGCGTTCCCTGGGATTTTATGCCCTCCTACTGGACGAAAGAGCCAATGTTTTACGAAAAAGAACATTGGTATGAAGCTTCCGTTTATCAGCAAAATGAAGATATCAGGCCGAAATATGAGGAAGTATGCCGCGGCATTGATAGCCTTCTGTCGGACTATGGTTATCTCCGCGACGGCAATGTCTACCGCACGGACACCTCTTCCATAGACATTAACCCGGAAGGGAAGCCTTATACCTATTGCGAGGATACCATTGTAATTTTCTGCCATCTGGGCGTGACCTGTGTGATGCTCTCCCATTTATTGGGAATTGCGCCTACTTTGCTTTGGCAGAATTTTTTCCTGGCACCTACATCGGTAACAATCCTTGCTTCGGAAGAACGGATGCCTGGCACAGCCTATTTCCGTGTGCAGGCCATGGGAGATACTACCCATCTTCATGATGGGAAAGAGCCAGTTTCTTCCATGGGATTTTTTACCGAGCCGTTTCATATGTGAGTGTGCCGCAATATAAAAGCTCTACCTCAATATAAAATAAATATCAAATTCTAAGGTGCTAAATCCAAAAGTACCACATTTTTCTATATCCAGGCCATTAATTTGGGGAGTATCTTGCAGATAATGTTCATTGTCAAAAATCCATACTGTACCAGCCTCCCCAAATTCCTCCTGGCCCAGCAGTTGCATTTGCTGCACATCTATAGCCATATTTTCTATATCCGGAAAATAATATTCCACACAATTTCCAAAAAAGCCATAGTCATCCCGCATATACAAAATAACATCATCTGGGGTTACCCTCTTGCTGATAAACTCAACTGTCTTGGATGTATTCCGGTTCAATTGTGTCCGAAACGCATTCCGGTAGCAAATTCCCCCGGAAAAGGCACAAAGCAGGCATACAAGCATTACCGCATATTTATTCTGGAATTTTGCCATACCGCTGATGCCAAGAACTGCAAGGCACATAGGCATAATCAAATAGCGGCTAACTAGGATTGGCCGGAATCTGGAGGCATACCATATGGAAAATATCAAAATACCCCATAAAGCGCTGCCACACATCAATGTCCAATAGCATTCTATATTCCTGCTTTTTAGAAAATTGAAAACGGCAACTGCCATAAGAAGAATAATAATAGCCGGGAAGATATGTTCTGTATAGGGCACTTCCCCATCAAACAGTTCTCTAATGGGCGCTAACCTGGAAGAAGGAAAGGTAATCCAATAGTTTCCGTTCACAGTCATTGTCTGCTTCCATGCCACAGGAAGCCAGGGCAGATACCCCACAATGGTCGCTGCGCTGCAAAGAAGCCAGCGGATGATATTCTTTTTATTGTGCGTAAAAAGGAAATAAAGAATCAACCCTCCATACAAAAAGACCATCGTCAAAAGTGCATAATAGTGGGTATAGGCCGCAAGCAGGCTGAAAAGGGTAAAGCAAACCCAGCGCTTTTTATTCTCTTCTTCTTTTAAAATATAATATGACATCATGCCGCTTAAAACCGTAAAAACACTCGCCAGCATGTACATCCTCACTTCCGTTGTCTTCTGGATGCCAAAGGTATTCAGATAAAGAAAGAATGAATAAAAAAATGCTGTTTTGATTCCGAAATTACGTTCCAGAAATAAACTGCCACCCCAGAGCAGTACCATTCCGGCCACTGCCGAAAATATTCTTGCAGCAACCAGGCTTCCCCCCGTTAAATCAGTTATTATTTTCAGCAAAAAATAGTACAAAGGCGGATGGACATCTGCCACCAATGTTTGTATTACTTCCTTCCATCCCAGACGGCACCACTGCAGGCTGAAAAATTCATCATAATTAATAGTATCCTGGAAACAGAGGGAAAATATCATTGCAGAGAATATGGTCAGAGTCAGGAAAAGAAATGGTTTGGGGTTGAATTTTTTTGTCATATAAATAGCTTGCCCTTTCATTATGTTTGACAAAATATGATTACTTTAAATCTGATTTCTCATTTCATAAAATTATGTTATAAGGGTGGATGCCGAATTTCCGGTTTCCACCCTTTTGTAATGTATTATTTCCCGTTAATATAATTTACCAAACCTTCCGCCGCAATAATCTTTTGCATGAATTCCGGGAAAGCCTGACCCTGGAAGCTTGTTCCTTTTGTCAGGTTTTTAATAACTCCGCTATCGAAGTCCACTTCCACTTCATCCCCTGCTTCAATTCCTTTGGAAGCTTCCGGGCATTCTACAATGGGAAGCCCGATGTTGATGGCATTGCGGTAAAAAATCCTGGCGAATGTTTCCGCAATTACACAACTTATCCCTGCCGCTTTGATGGCAATAGGGGCATGTTCCCTGGAAGAACCACAGCCAAAATTTTTATCCGCCACAATAATATCTCCCTTTTTTACCCTATTGACAAATTCTTTATCAATGTCTTCCATACAATGAGTGGCAAGTTCCACTGGGTCAGAAGAATTCAAATACCTAGCGGGAATAATCACATCGGTGTCCACATTATCTCCGTATTTAAATACAGTTCCTTTTGCTGATTTCATATTTCCCTCATTTCTGTACGGCTTTTTATACTCAAAACCATATTTTAATTGAATTATTTTAGTTTTCTCATTTTAAAGTATCAAGTTTGCAGATACCGCACAACCGCAAACTTAAGGATTTGGAAACTTGGCTTCTCCCTATAATTTACATGGGCAGGAAATTTTACCGGCCACAGCGCTGGCTGCTGCTACGGCAGGGCTTGCAAGATAAATCTCCGATTTCACATGCCCCATGCGGCCTACGAAATTACGGTTGGTGGTGGAAACACACCTCTCACCTTCTGCTAAAATCCCCATATAACCCCCAAGGCATGGTCCACAGGTAGGTGTGCTGACCACAGCACCCGCTTCAATAAAGGTTTTCAGCAGCCCTTCTTCCATCGCCTGTAAATAAATCGCTTGTGTAGCGGGAATTACAATACAGCGCAAACCTTTTGCTACATGCTTTCCGGAAAGCACCTTTGCCGCGATGCGCAAATCATCCAGCCTGCCATTGGTACAAGAGCCAATCACTACCTGATGGATTTTTATATCCTCTTTGATTTCATCTATTGTTTTTGTATTTTCAGGTAAATGAGGGAATGCTACCGTAGGGCGCAGCTTGCTTAAATCAATGGTATATTCTCCCTCATAAACGGCATCCTCATCCGCTTCATATATGGTATAGCTTTTCTTAGAATGCTCCTTCATATAAGCAATGGCCAAATCATCCACTGGGAAAATCCCATTCTTGCCGCCTGCTTCAATGGCCATATTCGCTATAGTAAACCGGTCATCCATGGTGAGGTTTCCAATCCCTTCCCCCACAAATTCCATAGATTTGTACAAGGCACCGTCCACACCTATTTTTCCGATAATATGTAAAATGACATCTTTTCCGCTCACCCATTCCGAAGGTTTTCCAACCAAGTTAAATTTAATTGCCCCCGGTACCTTGAACCAAGCTTTGCCCGTTGCCATTCCGGCCGCCATATCCGTGCTGCCCACACCGGTGGAGAAAGCCCCCAGTGCTCCATACGTGCAAGTATGGGAATCCGCTCCGATAATCACATCCCCGGCTACAGTAAGACCCTTTTCCGGCAGCAAGGCATGCTCTATCCCCATTTCACCCACCTCAAAATAGTTGGTAATTTCATTGCGGTAAGCAAATTCCCTGACGCATTTACAATGTTCCGCCGATTTTATATCTTTATTAGGTACAAAATGGTCAGGCACCAATGCTATTTTATCTTTATCAAAAACGCCTGCCACGTTCATTTTTTCCATTTCCTTAATGGCTACAGGGCTTGTAATGTCATTTCCCAATACTAAGTCCAAATCCGCTTCTATTAGCTGCCCCGCTTCCACTTTCTCCAGCCCGGCATGCGCTGCCAGAATTTTCTGGGTCATTGTCATTCCCATTTTCGTAATTCTCCTTTCTAAGCCTATCCTTATGCTGTATAATTGATTTTCACCGCTTATAATAACTTAGCCTATGGCCTAACTGGGGATTTGATTGTTTATGCACTTTCACTATCCGGTGCTATATGTCCTGCCAGTTCTTCAAATTCTTGTTTTGTCTCTTTTAAGCATTCCAAAAGCTTGGGTGAAAAAATACCGCACTCCCCGTTTAGAATCATCTGGAATGCTTCTTCCTTTGCAAAAGCGTTTTTATATACTCTTACATTTACCAGGGCATCATAAACATCCGCCACCGAAACAATCTGGGCGGAAATAGGAATATCCTCACCTTCCAAGCCATCGGGGTATCCCTTGCCATTATACCGTTCATGGTGATGCCTGCAAATTTCATATCCGATTTTGGCATATTCGTCATTCCAGACTCCCTGAATACTGGTTAATATCTCGCAGCCTCTAATAGTATGGGTCTTCATATACTCAAATTCATCCTGGGTTAATTTAGCAGGTTTTAAGAGAATACTGTCTGGTATGGCGATTTTCCCTAAGTCGTGAAGGGCACTGGCAGAAACAATCACTTCTATCTTTTTGTCTGTCAGCTCATACTCAGGATATTTCCGGCTAAGCTGCCTTGCCATAATTTCAGTGTAACCTTTTACCCTCTTTACATGTTCGCCGCTCTCCAGATTTCTGGATTCCACCACTGTACCAAGTATATCTATAATATTTTCGTTGCTCTGTTTTAATTTAATAGCCTGCTGTTCCAGCTTTTTGTTCTGTTCACGCAACGTTTTTGTCTGCATTGCCACTTTATGCTCAAGTTCTCTTTGATACTGGAAAAGATTAACAATATTTTCTACCCGTTTTTTAACAAGGGCATTATCAAATGGCTTATGGATAAAATCGGATACTCCATATTCGAAGCATTCCTTTTCCACATTAATCGAAGTCTCCCCACTGATGACAAGGACAGGTATCCTTTCCATCCACATCCTTTGCTCCATAACCTTTAAAACTCCGAAGCCATCCATTTCAGGCATAATTAAATCCAGGAGAACAACTGCAATTTCATTATTTTGATTATCCAGGCATTCCAAAGCCAACTTTCCATTTTCCGCCGTGATAATATCATACTCATCCTTTAATATTTCTGCCAATAGTTCACGGTTTAGCTCCATATCATCCACAACAAGTACTTTATTGCGCATATTTCTCCCTTCTTTTACCAAAAGCTCTCCCTTATTGCCCTATCTCTAAGAAAACCGCTCCCTCTTGCAAAGGACCGGCTCCTTATACATAACTAAAATGACTGTTATTTATATATTATCCTGCATCTTACAAAAAGTCAATGGTAAAAAAGTGTCTTCGACACTTCATGAAGAACCTTTGGTTCTTCGTCAATTTATGTCCGTCTGGCGACGGAATTTCCTATAAGGTAAAAAAGTGTCTTCGACACTTCATGAAGAACCTTTGGTTCTTCGTCAATTTATATCCGTCTGGCGACGGAATTTCCTATAAGGTAAAAAAGAGTTGCGGCTTTTATAGAAAGCCGCAATGCTCCATTTCATGGAAATATTAGTTATTAATCAACTTATCGTTCTCATTATTCCAACTGTACAGTTTGCGGATATCCTTGCCAATTGTTTCTGAAGGATGCTCAGCCGCTAATTTCCTCATTGCCTTGAAATGAGCCTGACCGCCTGCCGGGGACATATCCAGCAAAAAGTCTTTTGCGAACGTACCATCCTGAATATCAGAAAGGATTTTCTTCATTGTCTTTTTCGTTTCGTCGGTAATAATCTTAGGCCCTGTGATATAATCGCCATACTCCGCAGTATTGGAAATAGAATATCTCATCCCTTCAAAGCCGGACTGATAAATCAGGTCTACAATCAGCTTCATTTCATGGATGCATTCAAAATATGCATTTCTCGCATCATATCCTGCTTCCACCAGCGTTTCAAACCCGGCCTGCATCAATGCACATACACCGCCGCAAAGAACCGCCTGCTCCCCGAACAAATCCGTTTCGGTTTCTGTCCGGAACGTGGTTTCCAAAACACCAGCCCTTGCGCCGCCGATAGCCAGTGCATAGGCCAAAGCCATATCCAGCGCTTTCCCTGTGGCATCCTGATGAACCGCAACGAGGCAAGGCACACCTTTTCCTGCCTGATATTCGCTCCTTACAGTATGCCCCGGGCCTTTCGGCGCAATCATCGTCACATCCACATCCTTAGGAGGAACAATCTGCCCGAAGTGAATATTAAAACCATGGGCGAACATAAGCATATTCCCTGCTTCCAGGTTAGGCTCGATGGATTCCTTATACATCTTTGCCTGCAGTTCATCATTAATGAGAATCATGATAATATCTGCCTTCTTTGCAGCTTCCGCTGCCGTATATACCTGAAATCCCTGTGCTTCCGCTTTTGCCCAGGATTTAGAGCCTTCATAAAGCCCGATAATTACGTTGCACCCCGACTCCTTGGCATTAAGCGCATGGGCATGCCCCTGGCTGCCATAACCAATAACGGCAATCGTTTTTCCATCCAGCATGGAAAGGTTACAGTCTTCCTGATAATAAATATTCGCCATTTCTTTTTCCTCCATTTTTCTCTATCTTGTTCTCGTTTTATAACTGAAAGGGTAATACCCTAAGAGCTAACTTATCTTTTATGCTGCCATAATCTTTCGCAACTGAAAAAGCAAACCCCATCCCCCATTATTCTTCCAAATAGGTTACGTTGCCGATTCCCCTGCCAAGCCCGGTAATGCCTGTCCGTGCCAATTCCAGTATCTCATAGCCTTCCAGCAGGCTGATAAACGCTTCAATCTTCGACTGGGTTCCTGTCAATTCCACAATCAGGCTTTCCGGCGCTATGTCGACGATTTTTGCACGGAAAATATCCGCTACCGAAATCACTGCCTGCCGTTCCTTCGCCGTTGCTTTTACCTTAATCAGCACCAATTCGCGGAACACGCTGTCATCCGGCGCAAGCACTTTAATATCCCTTACATCTATCAGCTTTGCCACCTGTTTTTCAATCTGGTCCAGAATCTCATCATCCCCCGAAGCTACGATGGTAATCCTTGTATATCTGGGGTCCGCCGTCCCTCCTGCCGAAATGCTTTCGATGTTATAGCCCCTTCTGGAAAAAAGCCCAGATATCCGGCTCAATACCCCCGATGTATTATCCACCAGAAGCTGAAATACTTTTACTTTCTTATGCATACAAATGACCATGCCCTTTCTATAATTTGCAGATTTTACACAGGTATCTATTATAAAATGAATCTATCGCCCATAAAGAGTTCATTTATCCGACATTTATTTTATCAACTGCACCTTTAAAAGTCAATACACTTCGGCAGCGCAAGGGTTCCCGTCCGCGCCACTTCTACAATGCTGATGGACTGGAGCATCTTAATAAAAAGCTGAATCCGTTCCGGTATATCACATATTTGTATAATCATCATATTTTTGGACATATCTACAATCTCTGCCTTCATAATGCTGCAGTTTTCCATAATATCCTTTCGGTTATTGCGGTTATATTTCACCTTAACCAACATCAGTTCCCGGCTGATGCTCATACTTTCATCAAAAGTTTTTACCTTAATTACATCCAGTTTTTTATTGAGCTGCTTTTCTATCTGCTCAATGGTACGTTCATCCCCGCTGCTTACAATCGTCATGCAGGAAACCTCTTTATCGTCCGTTTCTCCCACAGCCAGGGAATCAATATTGAAACACCTTCTGGAAAAAAGCCCGGCTACTTTACAAAGGACACCGGAGCGGTTTTCCACCAGTACTGAATATATTCTCTTCATTACTTTCATCCTCCTGATTTAAAGTTCTATTTTACCAAATCCATAGGGTCAATCATGCATTCTAATAACATGGCGCGGTCCTCTTTTAAAAAGGCATCAATAGTTTCTTCTGCCTTGTCCATATTTTCCAGCCGCAAGAAATCCATCCCATAAGCCGATGACAACTTCTCCAAATCCGGGCTGCCGGACAAATCCACCACCGAATAATTATCTTTGTATGTATAATGCTGGAATTCCCTTACCATACCTAAATAGTTGTTTTTCAGTACAATAATTTTCACAGGAACATTATGCTGACGCATAGTTGCCAGCTCCATCATGGACATCTGGAAAGAACCATCCCCACATACAGCCACCACCTGTTTTTCTGGCTGTGCCAGCTTCGCCCCCATCGCGGCCGGGATGGAATACCCCATCGTTCCCATGCCGCCGGAGGTTAAAAAGCGGCCTTCCCTTACCACATGATATCCGCAGGACCAAATCTGGTTCTGGCCCACATCAGCTACATAAATTCCGTCTTCTTCCATTTTATCAGAAAGCAGGGTAATAAAACGGGCAGGGTCCACGTAATTTTTATTTGGATTCCTTTTTACTGCCATAGACTCTTTATATCCGTCTAAAAGATGAAGCCATTCTTCGTAATTGCAGCTTGTCTGGCTACAAGCCATTTCCTGTTCCATCAAATCCTCAAAGATATGTTTTACATCCCCTACCAGCGGAATATGGGGTCCTACATTTTTACCGATTTCCGCCGGGTCTACATCAATATGTACCAATACTTTATCATTTGTAATTAAATCGGGCTGGTTCACCGCCCTGTCAGCAACCCTCGCCCCTACCATAAGCAGCAAATCCGATTCGTTCATAGCCCGGTTGGCGCAAGGCTTCCCGTTGTTCCCCACCATTCCATAATAGAAAGGATGCCGGGTGGGCATAGCCCCAATCCCCATCATTGTGGAGATTACAGGAATTTTATATTTTTCGGAAAACTCCCTCAAAATACCTTCCGCGCCGCTTAAAAGCACGCCGCCCCCTGCGCAGATAATCGGGCGCTTTGCCTTTTCCAGCTCTTTGATGACTTTTTTTATCTGCACCATATTCCCTTTGACTGTCGGCTTGTATGTCCTCATGCTGATTTCTTCCGGATACTGGAATTTCGTTACCACTGCATTTTGGATGTCAATAGGGATATCAATTAATACAGGTCCTTTACGCCCTGTATTGGCAATGTGAAAAGCTTCTTTAAATACTCTTGGAATATCATTGACATTTTTTATCAGGTAACTATATTTTACAAATGATTCCACAGCCCCTGTGATATCCGCCTCCTGAAAGACATCGCTGCCTATTAGCTCGCTGTTTACTTGTCCGGTAATGCAAATTAACGGGATACTGTCTGCAAAGGCAGTAGCTATCCCGGTAATCACATTGGTTGCCCCTGGGCCGGAAGTCACTGCACAGACCCCCGGTTTTCCTGAAACACGGGTAAAACCGCTGGCCGCATGAGCAGCATTCTGCTCCGTCCTTATCAGTATTGTCCTAATATCAGAATTCAATATACTATTATAAAAAGGGCAAATCGCTACTCCCGGATACCCAAATACAATCTCTACCCCTTCCTTTTCCAAACATTTTATAATCGCATCTGCACCATTCATATCTATCCCTCGTCTTTCTGCTTTTTTCGCTATTTACTGTAAAACAAAAATATTTTAGGTCAGCTTTCAATATCCAAGATACGTTTTGCCAGTTTTACGGCATCTGCAGCATCCTTGGAATAGCCGTCTGCCCCGATTTCATCCGCATAATCCTGAGTAATTACCGCCCCTCCTATTATGACTTTGGCATCCACTCCCTGCTCCCTCGCATATGCAATGACCTTGCCCATTTCCTGCATTGTAGTTGTCATAAGGGCGGACAGGGCGATAATGCTGGCATGGCTTTCTTTTGCTGCCTCAATTATTTTCTCTTTCGGAACATCTTTCCCCAAGTCAATAACTTGGAAACCATGATTTTTCAACATAAGGGCCACCAGGTTCTTCCCAATGTCATGGATATCCCCTTCCACCGTGGCGATAACCACTGCGGGCATTTCCTTTTTTCCTTTTGTATCCTGCAAAAGAGGCTCTAAATATTCAATGGACATTTTCATTGCTTCCGCACTGGCAATGAGCTGGGGCAGAAAATATTTCCCCTTGTCGAAAAATTCCCCCACTTCATTTATTGCAGGTAATAGGATATCATTTAATATATTTCCGGGAAGCAGGCCCAGACCCAGCGCACTTTTCGTATCTTCAATGATTCTTTTTTTGTTCCCTTTTAATACATCTTCCCTTACTTTCTCCTGAGGGGAGGCTGACCCATTTTCTTTCATAGAGCCTTCTTTACCCACTGTCTGAATTGCCCGCCCTGTACTTTTGATTTCTTCCCTGCCACTCATCTGCTGAATATAGAGGATATCAGCTTCTTTCTTATTCATTAACAAATCCGCCGCAAAGGCACTGCAGGAAAGCAATTCCTGGGAAGGATTGGCAATTGCCATAGTAAGCCCTTCTTTGATGGCCATAGTCAAAAACGATGCATTTACATAACCCCTTCCCGGCAAACCAAAGGATATATTGGAAAGTCCGCATATGGTGGCATAGCCCATCTCTTTACAATAGCGGATGGTTTCCAAAGTCTCCAGAGCCGCTTTCTTATTAGCCCCTACAGTGGTGACCAGCCCATCTATAACAATATCCGACTTATCCATCCCCAATTCTTTGGCTTTATCTGCAATTTTGTGGATAATTTCTTTCTTTTCCTCCAGATTTTCCGGAAGTCCCTTATCCGATAAAGGCAACAGGATAAACATTGCCCCATACTTTTTTGCAATCGGCAGCAAATTTTCAAATTTTATTTTTTCATAGGATATGGAATTAATTAAAGCTCTTCCCGGATACCGCCTAAGCGCTGCTTCCAGCACCTCCACATGGCTAGAATCAATGGCCAGGGGAAGAGAAGTTACTCCCGCTATTTCCTCCAGCGCATTTATCATCATCTGCTTTTCATCAATGCCGCTCATGCCCATATTGATATCCAAAATACCAGCCCCGCAGGATTCCTGCTCCCCGGCAAACTGTAGCACCATATCCAGGTTTCCTGCCCGTAACTGCTCCTGCAGCTTCTTTTTTCCGGTAGGGTTAATGCGTTCCCCTACAATAATAAAATTATCCTCTAAGCCAAACTCCACCGTTTTCCTTTCCGATGTGAGATACCTTTTTTCCGGTTTCTTACGTCGGGCCACTTCCAACCGGCATGTCCGATTTTGTAATTTATCAATATATTCCGGCGTTGTACCGCAGCAGCCACCCAGAATAGATGCCCCTGCTTCTATCAGCTTGACCATTCCTTCCGCAAAAGCATTGCTGTCCATGTCATAAGCTGTATTTCCACTTTTATCCAAAAAGGGCAGCCCTGCATTGGGCTTGGCAATAATCGGAACGGAAGATACTTTTGCCATCTCCTTGATTATATCTGCCATTTTATCCGGACCAGTAGAACAATTGGCGCCTATAGCTGATGCCCCCAGACTTTCCAGCACAACAGCAGATGTCTTTGCATCGGTTCCATACAGCGTCCGTCCATCGCCCTCAAAGGTCATCGTCACCATTACGGGCAAATCACAGCTTTCCCTGGCCGCAATCAGTGCCGCCCTGCTTTCCTGCAGGCTCATCATTGTCTCTACAACCAAAAGGTCTACCCCAGCTTTAACAAGATAACCTATCTGTTCTTTATATATATTGACCAGTTCTTCAAAATCCATAGTACCTATAGGGGATAGTTGTTCCCCGGTCATTGTCAAATCGCCAGCCACCAGGCATTTTCCACCCGCAGCTTCTTTGGAAATGGCCACAAGTTCTTGGTTCATCCATCCTATCTTCTCTTCCAGCCCATATTCCCTCAGTTTTATGGCATTGGCCGAAAAAGTGGGGGCATATATAATATTGCTTCCTGCTTCTATAAATTCCTTTTGCAGCCCAATAAGCACCTCTTTATGTTCCAGAATCCACTTTTCCGGGCACACCCCTGCCGGCATGCCTCTTTTTAATAAATTGGAACCGGTAGCACCATCAAGATAAACCGGATGGCCGGATGCTGCAAATTGTTGAAATTCTTCTCTTGTCATATTTCACTTATACCCTTTCCCAAGTATGTATTGGCTTGACTTTACCATACTAAAGTTAACGTATAGATTCTATGCTATCACAAAATAAAAAAAACTACAACATTTTGATAGTTTTTTTCGAGGAAATAAAAAAGAGTTGGCCTAACGGCCAACTCCTTATCTAAGCTGGAATTGCTGGACAGAAACTTTCATTTCTTCCGCATGACTGTAAAGGTCTTTTGCAGACATAGCCGACTTTTCTGCCGTTGCTGCATTGGTCTGCACCACTTCCGATATTTGGTCCATGCCCTGGGTGAGCTGCCGCAGAGACTCTGCCTGCTGCAATGCGGATTCCGCAATTCTCTCCACCAAGCCTGTTGATGTCTGGGCACTGGAAACTCCAAGGGAAAGTGCTTCTGTTGTCTCCGCCGACACTTCCGTTCCATGTTGTATCAGTTGAATAGAATTTTCAATCAATTCCGTAATATTTTGAGCCGAATCGGAACTCTTGTTTGCCAGGTTTTTCACTTCCTCGGCCACTACGGCAAAGCCTTTGCCGGCTTCGCCTGCCCTGGCCGCTTCCACTGCCGCATTGAGCGCCAAAAGATTCGTCTGGAAAGAAATATCTTCAATTGTCTTAATAATACCGCCAATCTGTTGGGATGCTTTAGAAATATTTTCCATAGCTGCTGTCAAATCTTCCATTTTCCGATTGCAATTCTCCAACTGCATTGCAGTATCCGCTGAACACTTTCTGGCATTATCTGCATCTGCGGATGTACTGTTTACCTGTCTAGATATATCCTGAATGCTGGCCGTCAACTGCTGCACCGCCGATGCCTGCTCAATAGCACCGCTGGAAAGGGTTTCCGCATCCGATGCCATGCTTCTTGACTTCTCCGACACCTGACCAGCCGTATAGTTAATCTGGGAAAGCGTACTGTTTAAAGAATCCAATATCTGTTTCATAGCATTCTGAATTGGCAAAAATTCTCCCCGGTAATCATTGCCAATCGTCAAATCCATTTTACCTTCCGCCATCTGGCTTAACTTATCATCAATATCGTTGATATATTTTTTCAATTCCTGCTTCGTCTCATGGATGGATTGCACTAATGTACCAATTTCTGAAGTATCGGCTTCCAGCACAAACTCCGCGGACAAATTGCCTTGGGAAATTTCCCCCATCTGTTCTTTTACTTTTAATACAGGATTCAGAACACCTTTTCTAACCACTACCATACAAGTAAACTGCATAATGGCCACAATCACCATGGCAATGAATATGGTAATATTGATAATTCCGTCTTCTTTACTAAAGCATCCACCTCATTTTTAGCCCTTTCGTCCAATTGGTTTAGAAACTGCTCTTTCAGGGCATTAATTTCTGAGATTGCCGTATTATATTCTTTACCATATACATATTCAATCGCCTCTTCCCGTTTCCCATTCATTACATTTTCCATAGCAGCCTCTTCCAAAGGCACTAGCTCATTAGAAAGCGCCGACATGGCATCTATCATTTCCTGCTCTTTTGGCGTAATGCCGATTTCCTGCATAGCAGCAACGCCCTCATCCCTGTTTTTCAGGTTATTGATTTCATTCCAGTAGTTATCATAATGTTCTTCGTCCCCTGTTGCAGCAAATGCACGCACTTCATTCGTCAGATAAGAAGAACCGTTCATAAACCGATTAGCATTATATGTCAATGCAAACCGGTCATCATTAGCCTTCCTCAGTTCTGTATTAGCCTTGCTATAACTATACAAGGATAAAGCCATAAATATTATGGAAATAAATGAAATTCCATTAATAATTAAAATTAATAACGATTGATTCATAGCTTTTTTCATTTCATACGCTCCTTTTGGTGTATCACTCTTTTATTTTTCTGCCGTCTTGTTGACTTTTGAATAAATACCACTCCCTCACCCGTAAGTATGTAATATATCATTTAGCATAATGAGAAAGGTTTCCTTCAAGGTAGAATACTTTTATTTTACCTAATATATAAAATTTTTTCAACTGTAAACGGCTAAATCATGACAACATTTATTTTAGGTAACGTCTTTTCTTTATCCGATGCAATGTACAGCAAGAAAATGAGGGCTAACCAAACCATCCCTTGGCTTGATTAACCCCCAAAATACGGACTTTTCTTAGAACTTGCCTTCCTTAGCTGCTTCCTCGATGGAAACAGCAACCGCAACAGTCATACCAACCATCGGGTTATTGCCTGCACCGATGAGACCCATCATCTCAACATGAGCCGGTACGGAAGAAGAGCCTGCGAACTGTGCATCGGAATGCATACGGCCCATAGTATCCGTCATACCGTAGGAAGCAGGGCCTGCCGCCATATTATCCGGGTGAAGGGTACGTCCTGTACCGCCGCCGGAAGCAACGGAGAAATATTTTTTGCCCTGTTCGATACATTCTTTTTTATATGTACCTGCAACGGGATGCTGGAATCTTGTAGGGTTGGTGGAATTACCTGTAATGGAAACGTCAACACCTTCCTTATGCATGATAGCAACACCTTCACAAACGTCATTTGCACCATAGCAGTTTACTTTTGCACGAAGCCCTTCAGAATAAGATTTCCTGAAAACTTCTTTTACAGTATTCGTATAAGGGTCATATTCTGTCTCTACAAAAGTAAAACCATTAATTCTGGAAATTACCTGTGCAGCATCTTTTCCAAGGCCATTTAAGATAACCCTTAACGGTTTCTGGCGTACTTTATTCGCTTTTTCAGCAATACCGATAGCACCTTCTGCCGCCGCAAAGGATTCATGGCCTGCCAGGAAGCAGAAGCACTCTGTTTCTTCTTCCAGAAGCATTTTGCCCAGATTGCCATGTCCAAGGCCCACTTTACGTGTATCTGCAACAGAGCCAGGGATACAGAAAGCCTGAAGCCCTTCGCCAATTGCTGCTGCAGCATCTGCAGCTTTTTTGCAGCCTTTCTTTATTGCGATAGCTGCACCTACTATATATGCCCAGCAGGCATTTTCAAAACAGATAGGCTGGATGCCCTTTACCTGGTCATAAACATTAAGGCCAGCATCTTTTGTGATTTTTTCAGCTTCTTCGATAGAAGAGATTCCGTAGCTGTTCAACACGGAATTAATTTTATCAATTCTTCTTTCATATGATTCAAATAATGCCATCTTCTAAGTCCTCCTTATTCTTCTCTCGGATCAATAATCTTAACAGCATCTGCCACACGGCCATACTGGCCTTTTGCTTTTTCCCATGCTGTGTTCGCATCATCGCCCTTTTTGATGAAATCTGTCATTTTGCCGAGGCTTACGAACTGATAGCCAATAATCTGGTCATCTGCATCCAATGCTATACCTGTTACATATCCTTCAGCCATTTCAAGATAACGGGGACCCTTCTTCAAAGTGCCATACATCGTACCAACCTGGCTTCTAAGTCCTTTTCCTAAGTCTTCAAGACCTGCGCCAACCGGAAGTCCGTCTTCGGAAAATGCGCTCTGGCTTCTTCCGTATACAATCTGCAGGAATAATTCTCTCATAGCAGTATTTATAGCATCGCATACAAGGTCTGTATTCAACGCTTCCATAACTGTCCTTCCCGGCAAAATTTCAGCAGCCATAGCTGCGGAATGAGTCATACCTGAGCATCCGATAGTCTCTACCAATGCTTCCTGGATGATACCTTCCTTCACATTCAGTGTAAGCTTGCAAGCGCCCTGCTGAGGTGCACACCAGCCTATACCATGTGTTAAGCCGGAAATATCTTTTACTTCTTTCACCTTCACCCAATTTGCTTCTTCTGGGATAGGCGCACAGCCGTGATTTACGCCCTGTGCTACTGTACACATTTCTTCAACTTCCTTTGAATAAATCATGTGAAAACTCCTTTCAATATGTAACTTTTGAATATTTTATCAGCCACCATATATAAAATAGCAGCCAGACGCACAAAAAGTGCGCTTTTCACAATTATAAAACATTTAACCTAACTCCTATTTTCGCATATTTCCCCAAAAAAATCTAGTATATTTTAAGATATTTTTCCAGTTCAGCCAGGCACCATGGAACAGCAAATCATGTTTGTATGAATTTGTTGTTCCATGATGTCTGAGGGAATGCCCATCTTATGAGCAAAAACAGCCGCAACGGGGCGGAAAAGCACCGAGGGGGTGATTTGCGAATAGGCGTTGCTGGACGTCCATCAAACTCTGGCCACCACATTCCCCTGCCCTTTATAAATACAATCCGCAGGAACGTACCCCCTTACCGAAGAAGTAGGATATACACTGGCATATTTTCCAATAACCGTTCCTGGGTTAAGCACGGAATTACATCCTACTTCCACACCATCCCCCAGCATAGCCCCGAATTTTTTAAGTCCGGTTTCCATACACTCCTCGGCAGATTTCACCGTTACCAACGTTTTATCGCTCTTTACATTGGAGGTAATCGAGCCTGCCCCCATATGTGCCTTATACCCTAAAATGCTGTCGCCCACATAATTATAGTGGGGAACCTGTACTTTATTAAAAAGAATTACATTTTTCAGTTCGGTGGAATTGCCCACTACTGCCCCTTTTCCAACAATAGCGCTTCCCCTGATGAAAGCGCAGTGGCGAATCTCCGCATCCTCGTCGATAATGGCCGGCCCTCCGATATAAGCGCTTGGGAAAACATGTGCCGATTTCGCCACCCAGATATTCTCCCCCCTTTTTTCATATTTATCTTTTGGAAGGCTGTTCCCCAGTTCCACAATAAAATCCTTAATCTTGGCAAGCACTTCCCACGGATACTCCACCCCTTCAAAAATTGCCGCTGCAATCGTTTCTTCCAGAGCATACATCTGCGATATTTTCCATTGTTCCATCTGCCTAATCCTCCCTTTATTTATAATTTCTCGCTACATAGTCAAACTGGCCATATAAATCCTGGTTTCCCAGACTTTTCACCATGTTAGTCCGCCTGGATACAAAATCATCCAGCTTCGCCATATATTCCCCTTCTGTAATGTTCCCTTCGGCCACTAAAGTCAGCCCTTTCTCCCAGCTTGCCGTCAGCGCTGGGTCCAACAATGGGCGGATAGCCCCCGCCACCACATCATGGACCATTTCCCCCATCAGGGTAGGCGTTATAATTTGAGTCTTTTTATTCAATGAAAGATATTGGATATTCACCAGCTTTTTCAAAATCTCCGCCCTGGTGGCGGAAGTTCCGATACCGCTTCCCTTTATCTGTGCCCGCAGTTCTTCATCCTCAATAAACTGCCCCGCATTTTCCATGGTAAGAATCATCGTACCGGAATTGTAACGCTTGGGGGGCGAGGTTTCCCCTTCCTTGATTTCCAGCCTATTTAGCTGTAGTATGGAGCCCTTTTTCAACCGTTGTACCATTGCGATGAATTCAGGGTCTTTTGTATCCGAAATCCCCCCTTCGTCTTCCTTTTCTCTTTTGTTATCGGGCGATTCCTTTTTCTTTAGAAAAGATAAATCCATTACCTTTAAATAGCCTTCTTCCTCCAAAACTTTAAAACTGGCAAAAAACTTTTCCCCTTTCATATCCATCCGAAGTGCAATTTTCCGGTAAACCGCAGACGGATAAAAAATGCTTAAGAATCTCCTGACAATCAATTCATATACTTTTGCCGCAGTCTGATTCAATCCGTTTAAATTGCCAAATCCCTGTCCTGTTGGTACAATCGCGTAATGGTCCGTAATCTGTTTATCATTGACATATTTCGTTTTTGCAATATTTTTATAGGCAGTCCCCTGTAGGACTTCACCTGCAAAGGCCGCTAACAGGGAATAATTCCGCAGCCCGCTTATATTTTTATAAATCTCTTTTGCCGCCGCAGTGGAAAGTACCCTGGCATCCGTCCTGGGATAAGTAGTCAGCTTCTTTTCGTACAATTCCTGAACGATGCGCAGCGTTTCATCCGGGCTGATTTTAAAATATTTGGAACAGTCATTTTGCAGTTCTGCAAGATTATATAAAAGAGGGGGGTTTTTCGTTTCCTTCTTCTTTTCCACCCCTTCCACTACCGGGGCTGATGCCGGCTCCATCTGTAAATAGGCAATCAATTCCTCTGCTGTCCGTTTTTCCTTGAATCCATTTTCCTTATAAAGCAACGGGGAAGCATAATACTTCGTTCCTTCCACCGCTTTCCATTCACAGTCAAACCCTTTCCCTTCCGCTTCTACCCCTGCTATTACACGGTAAAACGGTGTCTTTACAAATTCCCTGATTTCCCGCTCCCGTTTCACTACCATCCCAAGCACGCAAGTCATTACCCTGCCGACGGAGACTACCGCCCGGTCTGCTTTCAGGTAGGATTTTATCGCATTGCCGTATTTTAAAGTGAGCACCCGGGAAAAATTAATCCCCATCAAATAATCTTCTTTTGCCCTTAAATAGGCCGCGGAGCCAAGGTTGTCATATTCGGACAAATCTTTTGCTTCCCGGATACCCCTTAAAATCTCTTCCTCCGTCTGGGAATCTATCCACACACGTTTCCTCTGCTTCCCGTTTACTTTGGCTTCCTGTTCCACCAGCCGGTAAATATATTCCCCCTCCCGCCCGGAGTCTGTACAGACATAAATCGTGCTCACATCCTGCCTGTTTAAAAGACCGCTGACAATGTCAAACTGTTTCTTCACATTTCCAATGACTTCATATTTAAATTTATCAGGAATAAAAGGAAGGGTAGCCAATGACCATCTTTTATATTTTTCATCATAGACCTCCGGATAGCTCATGGTAACCAAATGCCCCACGCACCAGGTCACAATTGCATCCTCCGACTCCATATAGCCATCCCGGTTGCTCATATTCAATTTTAACGCCTTGGCAAATTCCCTTGCTACGCTGGGTTTTTCCGCTATAAATAAATTTTTTCCCATTCTATATTCATCCCAGAACAAGCCCTATCATTTAGAAATGATGAGGGCTTGCATGTATTCTCCCACAACCGGCCAAATACCCTGCCGCAAACAGAATGCATCAAGTTTGCGGCACTGCCTAATTATATCGTTAGTATTTGACTCGTGAGAACTATTTCTTTGTAATATATCCCTGTGCTTTTAACAGCTCTGCGCAAAGAACTGCACCGCCGGCCGCCCCCCTCACCGTATTGTGGGATAAGCCTACAAATTTCCAGTCATATACCGTATCTTCCCGCAGACGTCCTACGCTTACACCCATTCCGTTTTCAAAGTCTACATCAAGGGTCACCTGAGGGCGGTTATCCTCCTCCAGATACTGGATAAACTGCTTTGGCGCGCTGGGCAGTTCAAGTTCCTGGGGAACACCCTTAAACTGAAGCAGCTTTTCCACAAGCTGTTCTTTTGTCACCTTCTTTTTAAACTTTACAAATACCGCAGCCGTATGCCCGTTCAAAACAGGTACGCGGATGCATTGGCAAGTAATAACCGGGGATGCGGCCGGAACAATTACCCCGTCCTCAATTTTCCCCCAAATCCTTAAAGGCTCTTTTTCGCTTTTTTCTTCTTCGCCGCCGATATAAGGAATAATGTTACCTTCCATTTCCGGCCAGTCCTTAAAAGTTTTTCCAGCTCCGGAAATGGCCTGATATGTAGTCGCCACCACTTCATAAGGCTCGAATTCCTTCCAGGCAGTCAGCACCGGGGCATAGCTTTGGATGGAGCAGTTTGGCTTTACGGCCACAAACCCACGCACCGTTCCCAGCCTCTTTTTCTGGAAATCAATTACCTTCATATGTTCCGGATTGATTTCCGGCACTACCATCGGAACATCCGGCGTCCATCTGTGGGCACTGTTGTTGGAAACCACCGGTGTCTCCGTTTTCGCATATTCCTCTTCGATTTTCTTGATTTCATCCTTTGTCATATCCACTGCACTAAAGACAAAATCCACCTGGGCCGCCACTTTTTCCACTTCATTTACATTCATTACCACTATATCTTTTACCGCTTCCGGCATAGGTGTTGTCATTTTCCATCTGCCGCCTACTGCCTCCTCATATGTCTTGCCTGCGGACCGCGGGCTGGCTGCAATCGTTGTTACTTCAAACCATGGATGGTTTTCTAACAGGGAAATAAACCTCTGCCCTACCATACCGGTTCCTCCTAAAATGCCTACCTTTAACTTTTCGCTCATGGTTACCTCATTTCCGCGTAATTTATTACGCATTTTTGCTTTCTATATGCTTAGTTCTTTATTTCCTTTGGTAAAAACTCCTGTTAACCAGCTATTTTCTATTATTTCTTTATATTTAGCGATTGCCTCCTCCATAGCCTTTGTTCCCGGAGCGCCGGTTGTCAGACGCCTTTCCACACATGCTTTCAGGCTTACCGCATCATAGATATCCCCTTCAAATACCGGGCTAATCGCTTTTAGCTCTTCTATACCCAATGCTTCGATACAAGTATTCTTCTCAATGCAATAAAGCACCAACTGGCCGATGATTCCATGGGCATCCCTAAACGGAACGCCTTTCCCTACCAGATAATCCGCCGCATCCGTGGCATTGGTAAAGCCATTCATCGCGCTATCCGCCATCACTTCATGATTAAATTTCATTGTTTTTAACATACCGGTAAATAACGCCAGGCAGCCCTTCACCGTATCAATGGCATCAAAAGTAAGCTCCTTATCCTCCTGCATGTCCTTGTTATACGCAAGGGGGATTCCCTTCATAACGGTCAGCATGGAGACAAGGGCTCCATACACCCGTCCGGTTTTCCCTCTGACAAGCTCTGCGATATCCGGGTTCTTTTTCTGCGGCATAATGCTACTACCCGTGGAATAGGCATCATCTATTTCTATAAAATGATATTCATTGGAATTCCATATAATGACTTCTTCGCAAAAACGGCTTAAATGCATCATCACTGTGGATAAGGCGGATAAAAATTCAATGATATAATCCCTGTCCGCTACAGAATCCATGCTGTTCAAAGTAGGCCCTTCAAACCCAAGCAAGGATGCAGTGTATCCCCTGTCCAGCGGATAAGTTGTTCCGGCCAGTGCTCCGGCGCCCAGCGGGCAATAATTCATCCTTTTGTAAATATCCTTCATCCTTAAACTGTCACGATGGAACATCTCAAAATAAGCTCCCATATGATGTGCCAGCGTAATAGGCTGAGCCTTTTGCAAATGGGTAAAACCAGGCATATAAGTGCCCTTATTTTTTTCCATTACCGAAAGCAATGTCCGTAGCAGTTCTTCCAGTTCTTCCGCCACATTCAAAATTTCTTTTCTAATATACAACTTCATGTCCAAGGCTACCTGGTCATTACGGCTTCTGCCCGTATGAAGCTTTTTGCCCGCCTCCCCTATCCTTTCGGTCAGGTTTGCTTCCACAAAGCTATGAATATCTTCATACGCATCGGTAATTTCCAGCTTGCCGGACTTTACATCCTCTCTAATTCCCACAAGCCCTTTTACAATCGCATTCTTTTCATCTTCCGACAATATCCCTTGCTTTTCCAACATTACCGCATGGGCGATACTCCCTTCGATATCCTCTTCAAATAGCTTCCTGTCAAAAGAAATGGATGCATTAAAACGATAAACCAGTTCATCCGTCTCCTTTGTAAAGCGTCCGCCCCAAAGCTGTGCCATAGCATTTTCCTCCTAAGCTCATCCAAAACAGTAAATTGATACTATCACATTTTTTTCCCTTTTTCAATATTTTCTTACTTTTTGAAAATGGGGCTGCTGCAAAATTTACGGATTTCGCAATATATAGTTGAAACGTTGCGAATGTCCATACTATATGTTGCGTAAATTCGCCATTTTACAACAGCCCCTTGCCTGGCTGACGCTGTCTGCACATACGTCCGCAGGGTACACTACACCGTGAAATCAAATGTTAAGATTGTTCCGTCCTCTAATCCAATAGACAGGGTATGGCTTCCCTCTGGTATGGAAATTGACGAATCCAGCACTGAAAGAGTCAGCACATTGTCCACCAGGTCACCTTCAGAGCTATATGTTGCCTCAAATGAAAGCCGTTTATCGATTCCGCTGATTTGGGTCTGGCTATTATCATAGAGCCCATTTATTGTCTGGTTAAACACTACCTTGAGCGTTGCCCTGTCTGAAGCCTTGAGGACCGTTACACCTGTAATTTCCGGTTGAACCGAATCATCCGGTTCCGGATTCGGAGCGGTATATTCAGGAATCTGCTCATAGCTGTAGAAGTCCTCCCTGTTGCCCCTCTCATCCTCCGATGCACAGCAGAACCATTGGCCTGCCGTTATGCCCGTGACTGTTATATAATTCAAGCCATATCCTATGGAAACTTTCATACCCTGGGCATAAATCTGTGTAGGGTCCTTGGCAACAATCGTACCTTCACCCTCTACTTCATCCTGGATTGCATAGTAAAGCGTTCCTGCTTCATCTGAGTTGACAACAACTTTTATTGTATCCACATCTGTCCACTCGATGCTTCTTACGTCAACCCTGGGGGCCTGTAAGTCAAGGTAGCATGTACCCTTTAATTGTGTACCATCCTTCATGTTAATAAGAATCGTATAAGTATTATTACCATTAGGGATGCTGCCTCTTTGCATATACACACGGTAAATCCTATTATCCGAAGTCCTTACTTCTCCAAGCGTTGTCTGGCTCGACGGACAGCTTATATCAAACTGCTCCAGAACTAGGCTTTCTGATGTGGCGCTCTCCAGTTCTATCTCAAAACCATACAGGAATTCACCATTTTCCAGTTTCTCAGCGAATGCCTCAGCCCTTTGGATTGCAGTTGTATTATCCTCATAGACTTCTCCGCCAATGGAAAGGCTTTTTACCAACGTTGATTTTCCCTCTGTATTGACAGCCACATAATGCATGGTATATGACATGCCCTCACTCAGGCCGGAAACAATAAAGCTATTCTCATGCTGTTTCATTTCCACCTTAACACCATTACCGATAATTTCCGATTCCGTTATTTCAGTTGATTCCATGGAAACCGCTCGTGCCGAATCCTGCCCACTTTCCTTTAAAATGTAGCAAAAATAACCTGGCTGGTCTGAATTATAGGTAATCCGAGCCTCGCCGGCACTTGTGCGGGCAGCACTAATACCTGCAATCTGTGCACAATCTGTCCTATAAACAAAGACCTTTGAAATTGCTGTTCCATCAGCAAGTGTAATCTGTATATCGTATTCCTGGTCTCTGTAATAGGTAGTAGCCAAGTCATAGACCATATTATCATTCGTGGACACAGACAATATCGTCATATCGGAACCGCCACTGTTACATATAATACTGAACGCTCCCAGTGCAAGGGGCTGTTCCGTCTTCTGATTCAAAGTAACCCTGATGCGTCCATTACCCATAACCTCCACGCTTTGAATCGCAAAGCCTCCTTTTTCCGGCTCCGCGGGGCTGCTTGTATCTTCTTCAACCTTTACCGCCGTTTCTTTGTCCTTTGCCGCCACTTCTTTGGCCCTTATTGCCGCTTCTTTTTCGGCCATTACCGTAGCTTCGCTTCTTCCCTCACGGCCTTCCTGCTTCCCAAATTCCTTATAATGCTTATAAGCTGCCATTATATCCGTGCCAAGAACCGCCTGCAAATCGCTGTACCTGTTAAGATAATCCACAGGGTCAAAGCCGGTGCCATTATCTCTGTGCTCAAATGCCCCATAGGAAAAATAATGTGAGACATAAGCATCCCAGTCATCCCCAAATGCATCCTGAAGGTCCGGATATTTCTCCCTATATTCGACTATATCTATCATTTCATTCATTTGTCTGCCCTCCAAAAGCCCAAACTTCATGAAATGTTCCAGCAGAAGAGCCCTGGCATAACCATATACTTCCTTAAGGTCCGAGTATTCATCCGCATAATAATGTTCGTCAAAAACATCTTCTATCCCTATCTCTTGTGCATAACTAATGTTGCTGCTCAACACTACCGCTCCTGCGACTGCAGCAATGGCAATTCTTCTCCCTTTTTTTGCTGCTTTCATCAACTTTTTCCTAACTGCTTCCCTCATTGTCCTGTTCTTCCTTTCTATGTTTATTTTTTTAATAACCAATTGCAAAACCAGTAAGCTTACTGAATGTTCTCACATCTTAGAGTTTCACAATCATATATTTCATTTTTAAAATGTATTAGTTAAAATTTAAATATCAAACAATATCTGGAAATTTACTTCAAGCATTTTTTATCATATTGCTTTTTTCCTCTAACGTCAAGTAATCCGCAACTTTTTTGCGCAATTATTCAATTATATTCTATAAACCTCCAAAATGCAATTGTAGTCCTTAATTATCATGAAGTTTTATGCAAAGTTGCTCAATTGAAAAATGGCCTATTTATTGGATGCTAAGTCACAAACTTTGCATAAGCAATTCTACCCCATTTAACAAAAAGATAGAAACTGCATGTGATGATGCGAAAAAAATGGGGAAGCTCAAATTTCTTGCTCCATTACCAACTCACACCATTTTTCTTCCTTTCATATAATAAGCATATATGAAGTTGGAGGAAGCTTATGACACAACCGATATTAGAGTTAAACGATATCTGCTATTCCTACCACAGCTTAAAAGGCGAAACAGATGCTTTATCCCATATATCCTTTCAAGTAAAAAAAGGCGAGTTTTTGGCAATTGTAGGGCCTTCCGGATGCGGAAAATCAACGCTTTTATCCATTATCTTTGGCCTTATCGCCCCAGAAAGCGGGGAAGTACACTTTCCTCACAACGCTAAAAACAACGGGGATGAGCACCACCAGATAAAGAGTTGTCCGCGCATAGGATACATGCTCCAGCATGACCATCTATTAGAATGGCGCACCATTTATAACAATGTAATCCTGGGGCTGGAAATCAACCATCAGGTTACCCCGGAGAAAACTGCCCGCGCCATGGAACTTCTCAAAGATTATGGACTCTATAAATTCAAAGACAAAAAACCAGGGGAACTGTCCGGAGGAATGAAACAGCGTGCCGCACTAATCCGTACTCTTATCCTGGACCCGGAAATCCTCCTGCTCGATGAACCATTCAGCGCGCTGGACTATCAGACAAGGCTATCCGTTTCTTCCGACATCTGCAGTATCATTCGTTCTACGAAGAAAACGGCCATTTTAGTGACCCACGATTTATCTGAAGCCATCAGTCTTGCCGACCGCATTCTTGTTTTAAGCAAACGCCCGGCCACAATCAAATGCGATATACCTATCCATTTGACTATAACTGATACCTCTCTCCTTGCTTCCCGGAACGCACCGGAATATCAGGGATATTTTAATCAATTATGGAAGGAGATTTCTGATGAAAACCATATACCGAACCCACCAGATGACTAATACCCCGTTGAGCAAGCAGGAAATTTTTGAGCGCACCCATAGGAGGCATCACCGGATAGTTGCCTGTATCCGCCTGCTTATTCTCATTTTATTTCTATCGCTTTGGGAGTTCAGCGCCCAAATGGGCTATATTGATGCATTCTTTTTCAGCAGTCCCAGTAAAGTTGCCCTATGTTTTGCCGACATGATAAAAGACGGTACTTTTTTTATTAATACGGGAATTACCCTGTTGGAAACTATCGCAAGTTTCTTCCTTGTATTTGTAATAGGAATGCTGTTTGCAACCCTTTTATGGTATTCCGACAAGTGTGCCGAAGTGCTGGAGCCTTATCTGGTAATTTTAAACAGCCTGCCCAAGTCCGCTCTTGCCCCCCTATTCATTGTATGGCTGGGCACTGGAATAAATACCATAATTGTAGCAGGAATTTCAGTCGCAATATTCGGCTCCATCATCAATCTTTATACCGGTTTTCGACAAACTGACGAAGAAAAAATCAAACTGATTTATACTTTGGGCGGCCAAAAGAAGACCGCATTTTTGAAAGTAGTGCTTCCTGGCTCCATCCCCATTATTTTAAGCAATATGAAAGTTAATATTGGCCTGGCTCTGGTAGGCGTCATCATTGGCGAGTTCCTTGCAGCCCGAAGGGGACTTGGATATTTGATTATTTATGGTTCTCAGGTATTCCAGCTCCACTTGGTAATCACATCCATCATTATCCTCTGCATCATTGCCATGGCGCTTTACCAGTTGATTCAGGCCCTGGAACATTTTTACCGGAAAAAAGTATGAACAGTCAAAAACCACCGTCTAACCGGTGGTTTTATTTTTACGAAAAAATCCTTGACTTATTTATTTTCTGTTTTCAAATAATTGTCCACGCTTTTTTTGATTTCCTCTGCCCCCGATGTCTTCAGCAAAAAGCCTAACGGTTTTAAAGGAATTACCTTTTGTACACTTTTTTTGTCCACCCTTCCTGTCAGGAATATGACTGGAATATCCGCAAAATCCTCCTCCGAACGAATCATTTCCAATACCTGGCTTCCATCTACCACTGGCATATCATAATCCAGTAAAATCAAATCCGGCCTATCCAATGTAATGCAACGGATAGCCGCCAGCCCGGATTTGGCCGTTTCCACCGTATAATCTTTTTCCAGAAGTCCTTTCATCGCCTGAAGGGCAATTTCAGAATCATCCACCAGCAATATTTTCTTTTTTACTAATGATTCGCTTTTATCCAGATAATTTTTGATTTCTGCCATTGCATTATCCGCGTTAATGGCAATCTTACCCGTATTTTTTAACATATGGGGGGCAAGTACACAATAAGCAAAATACCCTGCTCCTGTATCGAAAAGCAAACTTATCTGCGGGTTCTGACCTTTAAATATGCTCTCAAACTGCTCATAAGTCAGCAGGTTTTCTTCTTTTATCTCGAATGCATCTTCCGGGGAAAATTGATTCCTAATCCGCCCTACAAATTGCTGCGCCATATACCTGGCTGCATTCATCAGCATCACATTCACAGTCTCAGATTGGGTATCCACAATATCCCCTACTGTTTTCACAATAAGCTTCTGCTCAAGAACTAAGAGAATTTCCCACTTCTTTCCGTCTTTAGTGGCATAAACCAAACGGTAATAGACTCCTTTTCCAAACCGCTCGCCACCATAACACTCACTTATTATACGCGATTTTAGCTGAAACATGTCTCCTAATATCTGAATAATCGCCTGACCCATAGAAGTCTGTTGTTCTGCTGGCAGCAAATCCCCCCACTTACTGACGGTGCTGCCCACAATAGCACGGTCTTCCGTCAGGGTATGCCCTATTAGCCAGCCCGCACAGACACCAAGGAAATGGTCGATAGCATCCGCAGAATAAAAAGTCCTGGTTAGTTCCCTCTCAAGAGCCGGGATTGTCTTTTTCCTGAAATTATCATGAAGATGCCTATGTGTCTCATATCCAACATAATGGATAGATGCCATATAAGATTCTTCTTCTGAAAAATGTTTCATGGCGTGGTCTTTAAAATATTTAATCCCTTCCTGGCAAACCCACTGGCTTTTACCATCTTCTTTGCTGTACTCGAATAATTTGTTCAAAATACTAAAAAGCTTCTTATGTTCTTCATCAATAAAGCTTACCCCTATATTAAACCGTTCCTGCCATATTAACCGATTGCTCATTTGGCTCCTCCTTATAATATGAAAAATATACCTTCCGGTAATTTCTCCATATGTAATTCTCCGCAGTAATTTTATCACAAAACTTATACCTCTTCAATGCCTTTTCTGACACAATTATCCCTCCCCTGTAAATTCCAATCTAAAAATTGCGGCGGAAAGGAACAGCCACCATTCACCATACAAAGGCAAACACGCTTTCCCTTTCCGCCGCACCATTTATTTCTCTTAAACTACTGCCTAAATATGTTTCTGCCCTTCCCCTTTTAAACAGTATTTCACAAGCTTATCGCTCATCGCTTTCACATTTGCTTCCAGCACCTGCATCCCATACTCCTTCGTGGCATGTTCTCTGGGGTCGCGCCCGCCCATTCCTATGGGTTCTTCCCCTCCCGTAACAATCCTGTCCATCTGTACCAATTCCGGCCGGAGAGCCATCACTATTGAAGTTTCATTGGCCGATGCGTGGTCGCATTGATAGCCGAGAATATCATCCTCTATAAAATCAAATACAGTATAGCAGTCTAAATGATAGTTTTCCTTAAATTCCGTTTTCAAAGCTGAAAACTGCCATGTAGACGGCCCATGCCCGTGGGCAACAAGGGCGCGGAATCCAGCCCTGGAAAGATTAGCCCCAATCCGGCGCAGCATATCCTGATACTGTTTGTCAGGCATCCAATAGGCACTTCCGGGCAACTGCTGCATTTCATAGGGTACAATAGTTCCGCCTGTACATATATCCATACCATAAAATTCCCGGTCTGGGTCATGGTAGAATCTGTCCGGCCCTAAAAAAAGAGTGGGGAGCACAATACCTCCTATCTTTTCCGCTACCCGGACGAACAGACCTTGGGGCTGTATCCCGTCCGCCCCCAGCGGGAGATGAGGTCCATGCCATTCCAATGTTCCAAGAGGAAGATAAGCCACCGGGCATTCTTCCAGCCTTTCTTCAAATTCTTTTGGACATAGTTCTTCATATAATACTTTTTTCATCCTTGCAACCGCTTATAACCCTTTCCGCAATGTGCAGCATTCATGCTTTAACTATATTTTCCTCTGCCTTAAACCCTTAAATCAACTTCTCCAGGATTTCCTTTGCCGCTATGATGTCTTTTTTCTGCTGTTCCCCGGAAATTTCCCGTTCAATTGTAATATCGCCTTCGTAGCCGATTTCTTTTAGCTTAGCAATAAATGCCGGATAGTTTACTTTTCCCTGTCCAAGAGGAACTTCTGCTCCCAGATAATGCCCATCGGTAGGATATTTCCCATCTTTCCCATGGATTCCCCTTACGTATTCCCCAAATACTTCCAGCGCATCCACCGGATTCGCTTTCCCGTACATAATCAGGTTGGCCGGGTCCAAATTAATCCCTACATTCCCTTTTCCAAGGTCTTTCTCAATGTCCTGAATCGCCCTCTTTAGGGTAACGGGCGTTTCCTGCCCTGTCTCAAATAAAAAGTTCTGCCCGTTTTCTTTACATTTCGTTACTATTGCCTTACAAGCAGTCAGAACTTCCTGATATTTAGGGTCATAAGGATTTTCCGGCATATACCCTACATGGGTAGCAAAATCCGTAGCATGGATTTTCTTTGCAAAATCTGAGCCCTCCATCAGCATTTTCAGCCTTTCCACACGGTAATCTGTGGGCACCAGGCCGAGAGTAAGCTGGCCTTCATAAAAATCCCACACAAGGCGTCCTTCCCACCCGCACCAGAATGCCGTAATATGTACGCCATGTTTTTCTACCGCCGCGTTTACCGCATCCGCTACGCTGTCATCGCGGATAATATCCCTGTCCCAGCAAACAAGCTGGCAGCTTTCCATGCCCATGGAACGCAGCTCTGCAAACCGCTCATCAATATTTGTATCTTTGTATAACTGTATCAAAACTCCTATTTTCATTATTATAACCATGCTCCTTTCAAAGTCCAGGGAATTTGTACATAGCACAATTCCCCAAATTGGAAATTTTTAATCTTTGCCTCATTTTTACATATCATCTGCGATTAAAAAAATATAGTTACCCTTTTACTGCCCCGGCTGTCACACCGCCTACAATATGCTTCTGCATTGCTACGAAGAATACCAAACTGGGAATCATGGACATTACAATACCCGGCAGGGCATGTTCCCAGTCAGCAGTCTGTGCTGAGAATTGCATATACAGCGCATTTTGAATATTCATTGCTTTTGCATTCCCGCCTACAATTAACTGGTTCGTAATAATATCGTTCCATGTTGCCAGCGTATCCAATACCACTACTGTAGTCAAAATTGGTTTTAACAGGGGAAGTACAATGTTAAAGTATATCCTCAGAGGGGATGCACCGTCGATACGGGCGCATTCCTCCAGCTCTATCGGCACATTTTTTACAAATCCGTGAATCATATATACTGCTAACGGCATACACAATCCAATGTTTACCAAAATCAACCCCCTGCGGGTACCAATCATATCCAGATTTGCTACCAGCCTGGTCAATGTAATCATATAAGACTGGAAAGGCACCATCATCGGCATAATAATAATCCCAAAGCAAAGAATACTGAACTTCGACTTAGTCCTGGCCAGCTTATAGGCCGCCATCGGCGCCAAAAGGGCAATCGCCAAAACCGTTACTATTGTATAAAGCAAGGTATTTTTTATCAGCATCGGGAAACCGAACTTTGTCCAGGTCTCTATGTACATATCCAGACTCCAGCTTTTGGGCAATGCCAAAAAATGCTGAAGCATATCATTATATGGCTTAAATGAGTTAATAAAAATCAAAATCAGCGGCATCAGCCAAAAGATAGAGCAAATAAAAACGATAACAGCCAGTATATTTATCTTTCTTAATTGTTTCATCACGCTTCTACCTCCCTGCTCTTAGTCACTTTAAGCTGGATTGCCGTAACAATCAGTACGAAGAACACAAAAACCAAAGATTTGGCCGTAGCCAGGCCGTATTTGTTGTTCACAAAAGCCTCTTTGTAAATGTTATAAGCGACTGAAACCGTAGAGTTTGCAGGACCGCCTTTAGTAAATACCATGATGATATCAAACAATTTAAATGCAAAAGTAAGAGCCGTCAACATACAAATGGAAACTGCAGGCATAATCATAGGAACGGTAATCTTTAAGAAAACCTGAAAACTATTTGCCCCATCAATTTTCCCCGCCTCTATCAAATCCTTCGGCACTGCAATAATACCGGCTATATAGTTTACCATATAAAATCCTACGTTCTGCCACACGGCCATAATAACCACAACCCAGAAAGCCAGCTTCGGTGTACCTACCCAGCTCCAGTTGAAAAATTCCCATCCGGTTATGCTATACAAAGCCTCAAACCCTGCACCAAAAATAAACTTCCAGATTAAGCTGATTGCTGTCAAACTGATAATATAAGGAATATAATAAAAGGCCCGCCCTATGCTGGAAGATTTCCTTTCTTTCGACATAATCAGCGCCACAACAAGCGAAATAACATTAACAATAATTACATAAAATACTGCAAACTTAAGAGTGAATTTAACACCCTTCCAAAAAAGCGTGTCATTGGTAAATATTTTTACAAAATTACCCAAACCCACAAAAGTCATCGATTTTCCGATGCCATTCCAATCAAATACAGAATAATAAAGATTCATCATAAACGGAATATCCGTTGCAAATAGTACAAACGCCACTGCCGGAAATACAAACAGTGCAAATAAGAGAAAATCTTTCCATTTCTTTTTATTCAAAGTCCGTGCCCCCTTCCCAATCTCCTTTCCCAAAGCAGCATCCTCACACTTGGAAGAAAATTCGGTTTTCCGCCGCCTGTATCCGTCCGGCGGTATTTTCCATGAGGTAAAGTTAACCTCCATAAGAAGAAAGAAATGGGGGCCGGACGTTTCATCCTATCCCTGCAACCCCCACTTCCTATTGTATTCATTGTCCGTCAAAAATCTTCTTTTGACTTATCCTATGCACTTATCAATTATTGCGCTGTCCAGAACTCCTGGAATAACTGAGTCACTTCATCCGCACTCATTTCGCCCAGCATATAAGCCTGTAAGTAAGGCCCACATGTCTCATTGTAGCTGGTAGGTGCGATGGTATGAATCCATCCGTTTGTCTTTTCTGCTGCGATATAAGACTTCGCATCATTTGCCAGTCTGCCTGCTACTTCTTTGTCCGTCTTAACGCCAGGAACATTGCCTACGCCTTCGCACATCCAGTACTGACCCATATCGGATGTAAGGATATATACAAGATATTCCTTTGCCAATTCAAGATTCTCGGAATCTTTGTTTACAAGATATGTCCAGTTACAAGAGGACAATAATGTACAATCATCAGCGCTGGAGCCTACCGGGCAAGGAAGGAATGCCAGGTTTGCATCAGGGTTAAAGGAATCCAATGTGGACTGACACCAGTCACCCATATGAATCATGGCTGCTTCGCCGTTTGCCAACATATTTTCAGAAGTTTCCCAATCGATTTCCAATGGCTTATCCGGTCCGTATGTAACGGAAAGGTCTAAGAACTTAAACAGGTTCTGCCAGTTCGGCAGGTCTGCAAACTGCAGTTCGCCGGATTTCAGTGCATCTGCTGTTCCGCCTGCATCCAGGGATTTATCCATCATGAAATGGGTTGCCAACTGTCCAAGCACCCAAGTTTCTTTTGCCGGTATAGCAAAAGCGGTAATCCCTGCTGCTTCCAGTTTTTTACAAGCTTCTTCCAGTTCATCAATTGTAGCCGGAAGCTCTGTGATGCCTGCTGCTTCAAAGCAATCCTTGTTATAAAGGATACCCATATTTTCATAGGTCCAAGGGAGAGATTTAATCTTTCCGTCATCGTCCCTTCCTGTTTCCAGTGCATCTGTATTGAACAGGTCGGTTACATCCGTATCATTTGTCCAGTCATAAGCATATTCATAATATGCCTTTGCAGATGTACCTGATTCTACGTCAAATACATCCGGGATATCCCCTGAGTTTACCCTGGACTGGAGCAAGGTGTTGGAATCATTTGCTGCATGCTGAACTTCGATAGTTACGCCCGGATGGTCTTTCTCAAACGCCTCTACCATTTCCGCATATTCATCCAAACCATACGCATGGGCATCGAACACCTTCAAAACAATCTGGTCTCCGCCTGCCGTTTCTCCGCCCGCCTCTGCTTCCGGCTCAGCGGTTTCAGCCGCTTCCGGTTCGGCCGTCTCGTTGCTGGCAGCCTCCTGCGTCTGTGCGCTGTTGTCCGCACCTCCACAACCGGCCAGCACGGATACCATCATCGCTGCTGATAACAGGACTGCAATTGATTTCTTCGTCATAATGTTTCCTCCTTCTTTTTTTGGGTTACTGTAATTTCCCCTTTTCTTATAAGAAAGTTTTTATAAAACTCATCTTATCTAAACATTTATGAGGCTCGCAGCGTACCATTAAATTTTTTTCACATAATCTTTTGCCGCTTCCCATTCTTTCAAAGCCAGTTCTACAGATTTTACTCCTTCACAAACCTGCGCCATTTCGATTTCCTTGCCCTCTTGTACGCATTCAACAAAATACTTGATTTCCGTATAGTACGGGCCAAGGTTAGAAACATTAATTCCTGCCGCATCGCTTGTCACATTATACTCTTGCGCCAATTCAGGGGCTTCAACCGTTCCGTCCTTTTTATATACTTTAAGCGACGGATTTTCCGCCCCATTAAAAACTACCGTTGCGTCTTCAAAACATGCCCGGAAATTTGCCTGGAATTTTAATGCCGGGGATATGTCCCATACGCCCTCTGCCGTTGCAATTACATCCCCAAACCGGTAAGTTGTTATCACCTGATTAATCATTCCGCTGTCAAAGGCTGTGGCGCGTACATCAAAATCATCTGGTTCGCCTAACATATACCTTAAGAAATCCACGTCATGTACATGCAGGTCCAAGACTACGGAACCACTTTTTTGTTCGTCATGAAACCAATCCTCAAACCCCCATGTAACATCGCCGCTAATCCGCTGCATTACTATAGATTTTAAGCTGCCGAACCGTTTATCCAGATAAGCCTGCCTTACATAAGAATATTCCTCAAAAAAGCGGACAACTTGGCCTACCATTACTTTTACCCCTGTTCGCTTTTCAGCTTCCAAAATACGTTCCCCGTCTTCTTTCGTCAGACAAACCGGTTTTTCCACCAGAACGTTCATCCCCTTTTCCATAGCAGCTATAGCATGCTCCACATGCAAATAGCTAGGAAGGCAAATATGTACTACATCCAATTCCTCCTCTTTTATCAAATCCATACCATATTCGTATGTTTTGGCATCCGGAAAATAGGAAGCAGCTTTATCCAAAAATTCTTTCCTGCAGTCAGCCAATGCCACTACATCCAAGCCTTTCTGTGCGGACAGGGCTTTTAAGGACAAATAGTGTGTTGTTCCCATTCCCCCGCATCCAATCACTCCAACCTTCATTACTTTCACCTCTTTCTTATTTGTTCAGTGCCTTTACTAATTGGTTAAAAAAAATAAAATCTTCATCATTTTTATCACAGTGTCTTTATCTGTAAATGATTTTAGCATTTTATATATTAATTGTCAACAATGTATTCCCATTTTCTTTTATCCTCCATATTATTTTGTTATTTTTCCACAAATATTAACTCTGGAATTTGGTGTATTATTATATCTTTTGACTTTTTTCTAAAAAATATCCAATAATCTTTCATATATTATTTTTTTGTTTTGCACATTTCATGAATCTGTGTTACGATAGAGTTAATCAATCGACCTTACTAATTCGGATATGGAGGCATTATCATTAAATGAAAATGATTAACCAGCAATTGATTAAGGATACAAATATGAAACAGCTCTACTCTTCCATCTATTCAAATCCGGGGATTTCCAGGGCTGCCCTGGCAAAGCAGAGCCAATTAAGTAAAACTACCGTTTCTACACTGGTGGATGAGTTGATAGAGAGAAGGTTCGTGGTAGACGGGGGAATCGGCGAGTCCGAAAGCACTGGCCGGAAACCAAACTGCCTTTATGTGCGTATGAACAGCTATTATATTGTAGTCCTCAACTGGGTGGAAAATACAATATGTGCCTGTCTCATTGATATTGCCGGCACTTCTGTCTATCAGGAAGTATATGAACTTCAGCCTGGGGAAAACTATGTCTCCTGTTCCATCATCTGCCTCTACCAATCTGTCCTGAAGCATTGCAGCCCTACACAGATACTCGGAATCTGTGTGGTAGTTTCCGCTATGATTGATGCCGCCAATAATGAAGTCTATTCCACTACCCTTAGCCTTCCGTTTATGGGGGAAGAAAATATCATTGACCGGCTACAGACTGCATTCCCCGAATATCCTGTCGCTTTTTTGGAGGATACTGCCTGCTATGCTTATGCGGAAAAAGTTTATGCAAACATCCATGAAAAGAATTTTGCTTTTCTCAACTTTAGCCGGGGTATCGGTGCTACTCTTTTTATAGAAGGGAATATGACAGGAAAAGCCAGCGGTTCCGTTACCCAGTTCGGGCATTATTCAGTAGACCCCAACGGGCCTTTGTGCGTTTGCGGCAATCACGGCTGCCTGGAGGTTCTTATTTCTGAACCCGCCTTGAAAGGCAGGATTCATGAATTCGGCACGATTCCATCCCTTGCCGGTAAAGAAAAGATTTCTTTTGCCGATTTGGGGAGGGCAACTACTTTCCGCGACCCCGTTGCCCTGGCCATGAACCGGCAGTTGGCATGGGAACTGGCTCAGGCTCTGGGAAATCTGGTCTGCGTGGTAAATACTTCCCTTATTATTTTAGGGGGTGATATCCCGCCTTTGGGGAACTACTTCTTAAATGAGGTAAGGCAAAATTTAAAAAAAGTAGGATTCCGGAAAATGGTGGATGCTGTTACTGTCCGTTATTCCACCTTGCCCAGCGATTCTTTTCTGAACGGGGCTATGAAATACTTTTTTGATATTCATTATTGTTTTACCGATGATAACCCTTCCGCGTTTTTTATAGGGTAGGAATATTGGCAACGGTCAGGATGGCTGCATGAAGTCATTCCCCCCGTTGTCTATGGGAATAAAAATAGTAGTTGACAAATGGCCAGGAGAAGCGTATGGTAATATTACGTTCTACAAATCAGGAAAGGAGGCAGTGGCTATGAAATCCAAAGAAATCAAATATTATAATTATTCTGATGGCAGAATTTATCAACTTCATAATCTTTTTTATAGAATTGCCTCCGGGAAATCGATGCTATAATGCCTTCTGCTTTTAGTTTAGTATTCTTTGGAGTTGGCCGCTGGGTCAACTCTTTTTTACGCACACGGGCGTCCAAATGAAATGCGTCAGCAAGCTGACAGACGCCCGGCGCATGAGTAGGGGAAAAGTCATTACCCTACTTGATGATAAGGCGAGAGAGTCCTGCAAGCCGGATTCTTTGTTCTTATATCGGCGTGTTTTTGAACTCCCTATATAATATAAGTTCTTTGAGCAGATAGGGAAATACCTTTTTCATTCCTTAAGACCGGTGCATCTTATGCAGCGGTTTTTATTGTAGAAAAAATATTGAAACTGCTTTCATTTAAAAAATTACAGAAACGAGGAAATTTATGAAACCGAAAAAATTATCCGCCTATTTACTTGAATATAAATTCCCATACCTTTTTGCTGTTTTATCCATAGCAATCAGTGTCTCCCTGGATTTGACATCTCCCCAGCTAACCAAGCGTATCATCGATGAGGTTATCATCGGCGGGGAATTGGGTAAATTAAAATATTTGCTCGGAGGGATTCTTGGCATCGGTATCGGCCGCTGTATTTTCCAATATATCAAGGAGTACACGTTTGACCTTACCGGCATTAAAATTACCGCTAAGATGCGGCACGATTTATTCGACCATGTCCAATCATTAAGCGCGGATTTTTTTGACCGTACCAACACCGGGGAATTGATGGCTCGTATTAAAGACGATATAGACCGTATCGGTGATGGGATTACCTTTGTAGGCATGCTGATGATTGAAGTAATCATCCATGTGTCCATTGTACTTTTTTGCATGTACCGCCTGGATGCCAGGCTGGCACTCATCCCTACTGCCGCTATGATATTTGCCGGTACGATTGCCATCGTAATGGAAAGGAAGCTGGATACTATATATGAGGCGATAAGTGAGGAAAATGCTGCACTAAATACCATAGCCGAAGAAAATTTGGCCGGGGTGCGCACAGTAAAGGCTTTTGCCCGGGAAAAATTTGAAATAAGGAAATTCCTTTCCCATAACCAAAAATATTATGATTTAAATATGAGGCAGTCCAAAATATTTGTCGCCTACTACCCTTACCTTTCGTTTATTTCCAAGCTACTTCCTCTCATTGTCTTGCTTTTAGGGGGAAAGCTCGTTATAACAGAAGGATTTTCCTTAGGAACCCTGGGCGCCTTCGTGGAGTATTCCATGAATATTGTCTGGCCAATGGAAATGCTGGGATGGCTCACTAACAGCTTCTCTTCCGCCATTGCCTCCAACCGCAAGCTGAACAGGATTTATGCGGAAAAACCCAGTATTGTGGAAAAAGAGCATCCCGTCACCCTGGAACGGGTTCATGGCCGCATTGCATTTACCCATGTTTCCTTTTCTAAATTGGATGAAGGGGCTTCTGTTCCTTATGAAATACTCCATGATATTACTTTTCAAGTGGAAGAAGGCAAAACCATCGGCATCATGGGGGCTACCGGAGCCGGCAAAAGCTCCATCGTCCATCTGCTCCAGCGCTTTTATGACACTACCCAGGGATGCATAACTATTGACGGCGTGGATGTAAAAGATATGAGCCTAAAACAGTTAAGAAGCAGCATTTCCTTAGTGATGCAGGATGTTTTCCTTTTCTCTGACACCATTATGGAAAATGTGAAGCTGGGGAAAAGGGATATGCTGGATGCCTATGCAGTAAAACGGGCTTCTAAAGATGCACAGGCCAGCAGTTTTATCGAACATATGGAAAAGCAATATGATACTGTCATCGGAGAACGGGGCATAGGGCTTTCCGGCGGGCAAAAACAACGCATTAGCATCGCGAGAGCCCTTGCCAAAAGGAATCCCATTCTAGTTCTCGATGATTCTACTTCCGCCCTTGATATGGAGACGGAGCAGATGATTCAGGATACCCTGCGGCAGTTGGAGCATACTACGAAAATTATTATCGCACACCGCATCAGTTCCGTTATGCATGCGGATGAAATTATTGTGCTGGAAAACGGCTCTATCCATGAAAGGGGAACCCATGAGTCCTTGTTGGCCGCTAAAGGGCTTTACTTTGAAACCTATGTGGCACAGTATATGCAGGCTAACAAAGAGGGGCTTTTGATGGATAGGGCAACCGCAGCAGAAATGGAGTAAAAAATGCCAATTAATTCTTATAAAACAGATGAACAATCAGTAGAGACAAGTAAATTAAGAACAATGGGCAGGCTTCTTTCCTATTTGGCCGTTTACAAAAAGGAAATCTTCCTTGTGCTGCTTATTATGGCTTTTGGTGTAACAGTTTCCCTGTTAAATCCATTGATTATGGAATCTGCCATCGACACCTATATTTCGGCAGGCCATTGGGAAGGGCTGTTGGGGCTTATCAGTTTCGCCCTGGCCCTTAACACGATTATGATAGTAACCATTAAAATACGCATGTACATCATGGCCAGGGTATGTAATAATATCCTACTGACCATACGGCAGGAACTTTACACCCATATACAGACTTTGGATTTCCAGTTTTTTGACAGCCGTCCAACCGGCAAGATATTGGCGAGGATTATCGGTGATATCAATTCCTTGAAAGATGTGCTCTCCAATTGTGTGACAACCCTGATTCCTGACTTTATTACCATCTGTGCAGTAGCCGTAATTATGTTTGCCAAAAATCCCATTTTAGCAGCGGCCTCCCTGGCCAGCACTCCTATAATGGGCATTTGCCTTTGGCTGATTCAGGTCTATTCCCATAAGCGCTGGCAGATTCACCGAAAAAAATCTTCCAATTTAAACGCTTTTGCCCATGAAGATTTTTCAGGAATGCGCATCATCCAAAGCTTCCATGCCGAGGCGGAAACCAGGCAGACTTTCCGGGAGCTTGTGAAGGAGCATCGAGATTCTTTTATTTCCGCTGTCCGCTTAAATGACGCCTTTGGCTCGGTTATCGATTTTTGCTGGGGGATAGGAACTGTTATGCTCTATTTTACAGGTATTGTCATTCTCGGCACCGACAAAGTTTCCATCGGTACTTTTATCGCCTTTGGAACTTATATCTCCATGTTCTGGCATCCGATTATGAACTTGAGCAATTTTTATACCCAGCTTATTACAAATATATCCGGGGCGGAACGGGTTTTTGAAATTATGGATGCCAAAGCGGAAATTACCGATGCCAAAGAGGTGATTGCCATACCCCCTATTGACGGAAATGTGCGTTTTGACCATGTTTCTTTTTCCTATGATGGGAGTGTCTATGTGCTGGACGATATTAGTTTTACTATCCCGCCCGGAAAAACCATTGCCTTGGTCGGCCCCACCGGCGCTGGTAAAACTACTATTGTAAATCTCATCAGCCGTTTTTATGATGTACAGCAAGGGAATGTTTTTATTGATGGCTATGATGTAAAAAAAGTGAGTATCGAAAGCCTGCGCACACAAATGGGCATTATGACCCAGGACAATTTCCTCTTTTCAGGCACAATCAAAGATAATATCCGTTATGGCAAGCTAAACGCTTCGGACGAGGAAATCATACAGGCCGCCAAGGCTGTCAATGCCCATGATTTCATTATGAAGCTGGAAAAGGGATATGACACGGAACTGGCCGAAAGGGGCGGTGGCCTTTCTGCCGGTCAAAAGCAGCTCCTGGCTTTCGCACGGACTATGGTTTCCAACCCTAAGATTCTCATTCTGGATGAAGCCACCTCCAGCATTGATACGAAAACAGAGCTGTTAGTCCAGGCGGGAATTGAAGCCCTTTTAAAAGGCAGGACATCCTTTGTGGTAGCCCACAGGCTTTCCACCATACAAAAGGCGGACTGCATTTTCTATATTGATGAGGGAAAAATATTGGAGCAGGGCACTCCGGCGGAGCTGATGGAACGGAAAGGGGCATATTACCAGTTGTATATGACCCAGTTCAACAATGTCCGTTTATAAACAAATACTTTCCAAGTAGGGGAATCCATTTTCTAGGCAGCGCAGCGGGCGGCATTCTGCCTGCACAGTGTTTGGTTTTGCGGCTATTGCGAAAAGGCAGCAATTTCACTTATGAAATGGTTCATATCCAGGGGAAAACCGCCATGGATGGCGGTTTTAAGAAGCATGGGCATGGATGCCTATGGCTTCTGCCCCGTCCGCACTCCAAAGATTTTTCCCGTTTCATTAGTGAAATCTGCTTTTTCGCTTAGCCGCAAAACCAACACTGTGCAGGCAGAATGCCGCCCGCTGCGCTGCCTGGAATATGGATTCCCTTGCTTTCCAATCCGTTCCCATTGACTTTTCCTATCAAATATTGTATTATTTACTTTATTAGCGCAATGCGTTAAAGTACGAAAAAATAGCATGAAAATGGAGAACTACTAAAATGCCAATTACAAATTTATTAGAAGAAAACTGTAAAAAATACGGCGAAGATATCTGCCTGGTGGAAATCAACCCCGAGGTCAAGGAAATCCGCCGGGTAACATGGAAAGAATATGAGCTGATGGAACCAAGCCCCCTCTCCCATTACCGCCGGGAAATCACATGGAATGTTTTTAACGAAAAGGCTAACCGATTTGCCAATCTGCTTCTGGGGAAAGGGATTAAAAAGGGTGACAAAGTCGCTATTCTTTTAATGAACTGCCTGGAATGGCTTCCCATTTATTTCGGTATCCTAAAGACCGGGGCGCTGGCCGTTCCATTGAATTTCCGTTATACTTCCGAGGAAATAGAATATTGCGTCAACCTTTCCGAAGTAAATATTTTAGTTTTTGGCCCGGAATTTATCGGGCGTGTGGAGGAGATTGCCGATTCCATTACGAGAAATAAGCTGCTTCTTTATGTGGGGGATAATTGCCCCTCTTTTGCGGAAGATTATAGCTCTCTGACCGCGAACTGTTCCAGCCAGTCGCCATCCATCCCTCTATCGGATGAGGACGATGCTGCCATTTATTTTTCTTCCGGTACCACCGGCTTCCCGAAAGCCATTTTACATAACCATGAAAGCCTGATGCAGTCCGCCAAAGTGGAACAAAAACATCACGGACAGACAAAAGACGATATTTTCCTATGTATTCCTCCGCTATATCATACCGGTGCGAAAATGCACTGGTTTGGCTCCTTAATTTCAGGAGGGAAAGCTGTCCTTTTAAAGGGAACAAAGCCAGAATATATTTTGGATGCCGTATCCAAGGAACAATGTACTATCGTTTGGCTGTTAGTTCCCTGGGCACAGGACATACTTGAAGCTTTGGACAACAACAGCTTGAAACTGGAGGATTATAACCTTTCCCAGTGGCGGTTAATGCATATCGGCGCACAGCCTGTTCCGCCCAGCATGATTAAGCACTGGAAGACCTATTTCCCGAACCATGCTTATGATACAAACTACGGATTAAGCGAATCCATCGGTCCTGGCTGCGTCCATTTAGGCGTGGAAAATATTCATAAAGTAGGAGCAATCGGCAAAGCCGGCTATGGTTGGGAAGTCAAAATTGTGGATGAGCAAAAAAATACAGTACCTAAGGGCGCTGTGGGCGAATTGGCCGTCAAAGGCCCTGGCGTAATGACCTGCTACTATAATGACGAAAAAGCTACTGCAGAAGTCCTTTCCCCGGATGGATGGCTTTACACTGGGGATATGGCTCAGGAAGACGATGAAGGGTTCATATTCCTCGTAGACCGTAAAAAAGATGTTATCATCAGTGGTGGAGAAAATATCTATCCTGTTCAAATCGAAGATTTTCTCCGAAATTACGATGCCATTCATGATGTGGCTGTTATTGGGCTTCCGGATAAGCGCCTTGGGGAAATTACTGCAGCCATTATCGAATTAAAGCCGGGTGTTTCCTGTACAGAGGAAGAAATCAATATTTTCTGTAAGAAGCTGCCCCGTTATAAACGTCCCCATAAAACTATTTTTGCCAATATCCCAAGAAATCCTACCGGCAAAATCGAAAAGCCAAAACTCAGGGAGCAATACTGCGTCACCAGCCTTGTGGCCGCCCAGAACAGAGGATAACAGATGCTTTCGCATCACAGACAAAACAGTGAAGAAATGAGGAAAAAACTATGGTACTGAAATTTACAATGCTAATTGTCTTTTTTGCAGTTATGGTTGCCATTGGCTTCTACTGCCGCAAACACGCCACTGATGTGAACAGCTTCGTTTTAGGCGGACGTTCTGTTGGCCCATGGCTAACCGCTTTTGCATATGGAACCTCTTATTTTTCAGCCGTTATTTTCGTTGGATATGCAGGACAGTTCGGATGGAAGTATGGTATTGCCTCTACATGGATTGGTATTGGCAACGCGCTTATCGGTTCTATGCTTGCCTGGGTTATTCTGGGCAGGCGCACGCGTATTATGACACAGCATTTAAACAGCGCAACTATGCCCGAATTTTTCGGAAGGCGTTTCCATAATGATGGGTTAAAGCTGGGGGCTTCCGTTATCGTCTTCCTATTTCTTATTCCATATACCGCATCCTTATATAATGGCTTATCCCGCCTGTTTGGCATGGCCTTTCACATCGATTATACGGTTTGCATTGTAATTATGGCTGTGTTGACTGGGGTGTATGTCATTGCCGGAGGGTATATGGCCACGGCTATCAACGATTTTCTACAGGGGATTGTTATGCTGTTTGGTATCGTTATTGTTATTTTGGCTGTATTGAAAAGCAATGGCGGTTTTATGGAAGCCTTGAACCAACTGGCTATGGCCAGCGATGAAACGGTTTCCTCCCAGCCCGGCGTATTCGCTTCCTTTTTTGGGCCTGACCCTATCAATCTTCTTGGCGTTGTCATCCTGACTTCCCTTGGAACATGGGGTCTCCCTCAGATGGTACAGAAATTTTATGCCATAAAAAGCGAAAAAGCGATTTCCAAAGGTACTATTATTTCCACTATATTCGCTATTATCGTCTCCGGCGGCTGTTATTTCCTTGGTGGTTTCGGACGGCTTTATGGGGATAGCGTGGACATCGCTTCCGAAGGCTTCGATGCGATTATACCGGCTATGATTTCCAACCTTTCCCCTGCTCTTATCGGGTTGGTGGTTATCCTTGTCCTCTCCGCCTCCATGTCCACCTTATCGTCTTTGGTTATGGCTTCCAGTTCTACCCTGACTATCGACTTCCTGAAAGGCCATATCATCAAAAATATGGACGAAAAGAAGCAGCTACTCTCCATCCGTATTCTAATTGTGGTATTCATCGCTATTTCCGTTGTTATTGCCATTGTCCAGTACAAAGGGAATATCACATTTATTGCACAGCTTATGGGAGTATCCTGGGGGGCATTGGCAGGCGCTTTTCTGGCGCCATTCCTGTATGGGCTTTATTGGAAAAGAACTACTGCTGCCTCCGCATGGGTCAGCTTTATCTTCGGTTCCGGATTCATGGTTTGCAATATGCTCTTCCGCAGCCGCTTCCCGGCACTGCTCCAATCCCCAATTAATGCAGGCGCTTTTGCTATGGTCAGCGGGCTTATTCTTGTGCCAGTGGTGAGCCTCATATCCCCTAAGCTGGAAAATTCTTTTATAGACGCTGCATTCTCCTGCTATGAAAGGAAAACGGAAGTTTCCGTTAAGAACGATTTGGGCGATTGATGGGCTGGTAGCCTATCCTACGTATAGCCAAAACCGTTAGCCAAATTAAGCAATGAAAAATATAGCAAGGCGGCTGCCTGATAGATTATTCTACCAGTTACAGCCGCCTTTTTGACGCTATTTATTATTTTATTTAAGGGAAAGAACCGCCAACAGCATTCCCTTCCTAACTTCCACCATGCTGTCCTCCCCTGTAAATTCATTACTGATACCTATAGGGTAATCGTTGGTCACCAGCGCTTGATTTAATGGATACTTCATACCTGTAATCGTTACGCCCTCTGCCCTCTCCCCTAAAGAAAACAAAGATAAGTACCCTTTTTCCCTGTTTCCAAAAGAAACCTTTTCCTCTTTGATAACCGTTATGGCAAGCCCTTCTTCCAATATGATACCTTCTGCGCCATTGTTTTTCAAATAGGAAAGGCACTGGATATTGGCAATGGTATGGTCTATACGCCCCCCTAAAGCTCCATACAGCCGGTAGTTCCTGTATCCCTTTTCCATACCGATTCGGAGGGCAGCCAATGTATCCGTATCATCCTTTTCCTGGCAAAGGCATATTACTTTCCCCGGTTTTTCCCCACTGATTTTCTGCATTTCTTTTTGCAGGTTCTCGGGCAGGGAGTCCATATCACCTACAATTAAATCTGGTTTTATGCCCAACTGTTTACAATATGCATATCCCCCATCCACGGCAATGCAAAAATCATCTTCCTCCACGGTAATATGTTCTATGGAAAAATTGCCAGCACATATGAGAACACAAGTTTTCACTGTTTACCGCCTTTCTAATAGGTTTTCTGCCATTGGTACGGGCCACCCCAATCTCCAATCATTGTAGTGGATGTTCCCGCTTCCGTATGTACCCTTGTTTCAAAGTGGTAATTCATATCGGAAACATATCCGTTCGCCCTCTGTACATTGCTGCACATATAACTTATCACATACTCTGTATGGGGATAATAGCTTTCCCCTTCCTTTGCCGGTTCATAAGTAAGGCTGGAACGTTGTACACCGTTATCCGTCATTGCATTCCCCCAGACGGTAAGGACACCCGCCGTATTCTCATTTGCGTCATAATTAGGGAATTCAAAGCTGCATTTCCCATCCTTTTGTTTTAAAATAACGTATTCCCGGCTCACAGGAATATATGTCGAGCCCTCCCAGTATTCCATTGTACCATTGATAAAAGCATCCCTTAGCTGGAGATAGCCGTCGGTAACAATAAAGTCTTTGGCTGCCTCATAGTTGCCCTCATCCATCTGGACAAAAATATCTGCAAACTGGGCCTGAATCTCCTTTACTTTATACAAACATGCAATCATTTCGCTTCTTTCCGGCATTTCCCCTAAGGAGTTGGCATTCTCCAGAATGCTCAAATAAACATCCACGTATTCCATGGGAAGTTCTATTTCCTCCATGGAAAGCCACCCGAACTCAGAAACTATTTTTTTCATTCCTTCCAGCCCGGTGGATGCATAAAAGTCCGAAAGGTTATTGGCCATCTCCTGATAAGAAGCAAAATCCAGATTGGCAGATTCCATCTGTTCCTTCAGGCGGCGGCATGCCGTTTCCATCGCTTCCATCGCTTCTGCTTCCAGCATATTCTGCTCAAGGACATCTTCAATCTTTTCTACTGTTTCCCAGCTAATCCTATCGCTATTAATTTCTGCTATGGCTTCGTTTAGAAGAACCGTGCAGTAATACTGCAGCAAGCCTTCATCCTGGGTACTGCGCCACCCGTCAAACAATATTTGTTTTGCATGGGAGTCATCCTCCATCCCTAAATATGCCCCCGCCATACAGCGGTAAGCTTCCACAGAAGCGGAATCAATCTCCAACGCATTCTCATAGGCTTTTATGGCGGCATCATATGCCTCTTTCTTGGTATATTCCTTCCCGGCGTCCAACTGCCTGGTCAGCCTAAAAGAAGGGATATTCCAAACAAAATATCCCATCCCTCCTAGAAAAGCCGCAATCACACAGGCTACCAGAAGCCGTTCAAAAAATACCACTCTTTTTCTTGCCCTCTTACGCCTTCTTTTCCTTTCCGCAAGGGGAAGTTCCCTTTTCCTATGGGTTGCTTTATCCTTTATGTTATTTTTCTTTTTCCGTTTTTTCCTGTGTTTTAATTCCATTTCTGCGTTTTTCATATTCGACCCATCCCCATTCAACAGTACAAACGAAAGACTATACTACTATTTACGTCTCCTTCTGCGGCTTTTTCCTGCAAAGAAATCATTCTTTTCTACAAATATTTCAAATCCTTTTGGAGCTTTTGCTTTTTCGGCGCCTTTCTCTTTTTCAAAAGATTTCCCCCTGGCGCTGCTTCTTTCCTTTTCTTTGCTTTTTTCCTTTTCCCTGCTTCTTTCTTTTTCTCCGCCTCTTCTGCTCTTATCCCTTTCGGAAGACCTTCCTCTTCCGCCACGTTTTCCGCGTTTGCTGCCGCCTCTTCCGAACACAAGGTCTTTGGGGTTAAACTTTTCTACCTTAATATCTTTGATATCATCGCCCATCTTCATCTTCATAAAAGCAGCGGCCAACTCTAATGCCGTATACTCTCCGTCCACCAATTTTTCCCTGAGGAAATCAATCGTGGAATCCAAGTTTTTATTTTGCATTGTTTCCAATGCTTCCCCTAAAATCTTCTCCGCCTTCACAGAAGTAATGTCCGCCGCGGAAGGTATGTTTCTTTCCCGGATTTTCGTATGGCATACCCGCTCAATGTCGCGGATTTTATACAATTCCTTCCCGATACCAAAGTAAACGAACGCCCTGTTTTACCAGCCCTTCCGGTCCGGCCAATCCTATGGACGTAATATTCGATATCTTCAGGCACATCATAGTTGAATACCGCTTCCACATCATCTACGTCAATACCCCTTGCCGCCACGTCGGTTGCAATCAACACGTCCATCCTGCCGCCGCGGAACAAGTTCATAACGGTATCCCTCTGATGCTGGGTCAAATCCCCATGCAGCCCTTCGGCCTGATATCCCCTGTCCTTTAAATGTTCCGTAAGTTCATCCACCATACGTTTCGTATTGCAGAAAATAAGGGAACGCTTCGGATGATAATAGTCCATCAGCCTTGTCAAAACTTCTTCCTTTTCTTTACGCGGCACCTGGTAATATGCCTGCTTTACAAGGGGAATCGTCACTTCCTTCGGCGTAATCCTCAAATATTCCGCGTCCTCTTTCTGGTATTCTTTTGTAATCTCCAAAATAGGCTTGGGCATAGTCGCTGAAAAGAGCGCTGTCTGACGTTCTTCCGGCATATCCTTTAATATGGTTTCAATATCTTCCCTGAATCCCATATTCAGCATTTCATCCGCTTCATCCAGCACTACCATTCTTACCTTTCCGGTCTTTAAGGTATGGCGCCGCATGTGGTCCATAACCCTTCCTGGTGTGCCTACCACAATCTGAACGCCCTTGGAAAGCGCCCGAATCTGCCTGGATATATCCTGTCCCCCATATACGGGAAGCACTTTCACTTCATGCATATATTTTGCAAAACGGCGGATTTCCTCCGCTGCCTGCATAGCTAACTCTCTGGTAGGGCAAAGGATAATCGCCTGAAGCCCCTTTTCTTCCGGGTCTATCTTCTGGATAATCGGTATCCCGAAAGCCGCTGTCTTCCCCGTTCCGGTCTGGGCCTGTCCAATCAAATCCTTTCCATCTAGCATAATGGGAATCGCCTGCTCCTGAATCGGGGTCATGCTTTCAAATCCCATTTCCTCCACTGCCCTTATAATTCTCTCATCTATTGCTGAATCCCTATAACTTTTCTTAGTTTCCGTTGCTTCTGCGTTTTCCATATTCTCCATATTTTCCATACTTTCCATCAAATTACCGTTCCATCCTTTCAACATCATCTCCAACATTTTACCCCATATCGTTCTACTGCACCCTACAGCATTCCGGGCATTTTTACCGTTACTAACCACCGTCAAAAAAGACAACACCCGCATCAAAAGTGTTGTCTTTTAACCAACGAACGACGTTATTATACCTTCATTTTATAATAAAGTCAAGTGTTATTATAAAATTATCTATATCCAAGGAGAAAGGCTTTTTGATTTATCTCCACCGTTTTCTTTGGAACAGTCTTTTCAATCACCTTTAGCCAATCCTCTTTCGCAAAATCCATATGCTTTGCAGCCATACCAAGTACAATCGTATTAAAAGCCCTGGCATTCCCCAGCCGGATAGCCTCTTCCATCCCATTGATGGCATATACTTTATATTTTTTGCTTAAATCTTCAATTATATTTTCCGGATATTCTGCCGCTCCCGTAACAACTGTAATCGGGTCAATCCTCCAATCATTGATGATAATGACCCCATCCTTTTTCAGAAAATGTGCGTACCGCAAAGCCTCCAGCCGTTCAAAAGCAATCAACACATCGGCCTGCCCTTCTTCTACGATAGGCTCAGCTACCTTTTCCCCATACCGCACAAAAGTTACTACGCTTCCGCCCCTTTGCGCCATCCCATGTACTTCCGATAATTTTACGTCATATCCGGCTTCCTGTATGATTCCGCCCAGAATCCGGCTGGTAAGCAGCGTACCCTGCCCGCCTACCCCTACTATCATAATACTTTTCGTCATCATTTTCCGTTTCCTCCCTGCATTATTTCCGTTCTTTTGCAATTGCATCAAAGGGGCAAAGCTGCATGCATAAGCCACACCCGTTGCACATGGTGGCATCAATTGCAATGCTGCCATCTTCATTCCTGGTTAAAGCCGGGCATCCCGGTTTCAGGCATGCACCGCATTTCCTGCATTTTTCGGATACCGGAACACATACATCAGGGAAAACATTCCCTTTCAGCAATACGCAGGGGGATTTCGCAATAATCACTGAGACTTCATCCCGCGCCGTCTCTTCTTTCAACACCTTCTCCAGCAAAGGCAAGTCGAAGGCATTTACTTCCACCACATGCTCAATGCCTATGGCCTTACAGAACTGGCAAATATTAATTGCAGGAACAGTTTCCCCTTTTAAGGTTTTGCCTGTTGCCGCATGGTCCTGATGCCCTGTCATACCTGTAGTGGAGTTGTCCACGATAATAACCGTTCCGGTTCCTTGGTTATATACCGTGTTCATCAGGGAATTTATGCCGGTATGCATAAAGGTGGAGTCACCGATTACCGCCACCCAATTTTTAATATAGTCTTTCCCTTTTGCCTTCTCCATCCCATGGAGGGAAGAAATGCTGGCCCCCATGCATATGGTAGTATCAATAACGCTAAGCGGTGCTACCGCTCCCAGCGTATAGCATCCGATATCCCCTGCCGCATGGATTTTTAACTTTTTTAAAACTGTAAATACGCTTCTATGAGGGCATCCCGGGCAAAGGATGGGCGGCCTGGCAGGAACCTGAGCCGGCTGCTGCTGCGTTTCTTCCCCTAACAGGGCACGGCGAAGCATATTGGCGCTGTATTCCCCCTGCCTTGTAAATATTTCTTTTCCGGTGGCCGGGATTCCCCATGATTTTACCTGTTCCTCAATCACCGGCTCCAGCTCTTCAAATATGTAAAGTTTCTCTACTTTGGAGGCAAATTCTTCAATCATTTTTCTGGGAAGGGGATGCACCATACCCAGCTTCAATACAGAAGCCTCTGGGAAAACTTCCTTTACATACTGATAAGGGATTCCGCTGGTAATAAATCCAATGGAAGTATCGTTATATTCCACCTTGTTTACCGGGAAGACGCTGCCATCTTCCGCCATAGCTTCCATACGTTTTTCCACATATAAATGCCTGTTTTTTGCCATTCCCGGCATCATCACATATTTACTGATATTTCTTTCATAAGGTTTATCCTGTTGTTCCTCCCTATCCATCAGAGTTACTGTTCCCTGGGAATGGGAAAGGCGGGTAGTTGTCCTTAGAATTACCGGCGTATCGTATTTCTCGCTGACCTCAAAGGCAAATTTCATGAAATCCTTTGCTTCCTGGCTGTCCGAAGGCTCTAAGACCGGCACTTGCGCCGCCCTCGCCACACATCTGGTGTCCTGCTCATTTTGTGAACTGTATAATCCAGGGTCATCCGCAGCTACCAACACAAGCCCTCCGCCTACCCCTGTATAGGATGCCGTATATAATGGGTCGCTGGCCACATTTACCCCTACATGCTTCATGGAGGCCATTGCCCTGACACCGCTGATAGAAGCCCCAATAGCCACTTCCATGGCTACCTTTTCATTGGGGGACCATTCCGCATATATCTCATCATATTTAACAATATTTTCACTGATTTCCGTACTGGGCGTACCCGGATAAGCTGCTGAAACCTTTACTCCGGCCTCATATGCCCCACGGGCAATCGCCTCATTTCCTAACATAATCTTCTTTTCTGCCATTGTCTCTCATCCTTCCTGTATCATGCGTATGTATTATTTTATCATAAAGTATGCCGGAATCCAAGTGCCATATATTTGTGCACTTAAGTTAAGCAGACGCTTAGAGCCGCCATCCTCTCCATGCCAACGCTATCCACACACATTAAAAAGTAGCCTCCCCCTCATGGGAAACCATGGATACATGCCGCATCCCTTCCAATCTGTTCATCTCGCGAATGCACTCCGCCCCCTCTTTTATCCTCACTTCAATCACCATATTCAAGCTCTTTGCATCCATATTCCTCGATTTCACTTTGCTGTGGGTGCTATACTTTTCCACCGCTTCCATAATCTCTTCTTCCCCATCAATATTAGAAGAATCCACGATTAAAAGCATGGATTCCTTGGCAGAAGGGATATATTGCAGTGCCAAAACTACTGCTGTAATCAATAGGGAGGCAAAAATAGCGATAACAAACAGCCCCGCCCCACATATAATCCCTATGCTGATAGACCAGAACAGGAAAACCAAGTCCATCGGCTCCTTTACCGCTGTACGGAATCTCACAATGGACAATGCCCCCACCATACCGAGGGAAATCACCACGCTGGACTGTATGGAAAGGATAATCGCCGCCGTTATTAAAGAAAGCGCCACCAAAGAAACATTAAAACTTTTGCTGTAAAAAGACTTTCTCGTCATCACACGGTATATAAAAAAGATATAAACTGCAATCAAGCAAGTGATTCCCAATGCCAATACAGCATTGCCTATGCTCATGCCCTCCGTTGCTGTCTGGATAAATGATTTTTTTAAAACATCGTTAAAGCCCATTTCTTCTTACTCCTCCTATATTGTATTTCCTGCATAAATAGTATTTGGAAAAGGTTGTCTGCTGCAGGTTTTCCATCTGCAAACTATGGTAAATGTAATCGGGAAGGAATTCGTCATATTTCACTTCCATCAGATGATAGCCCAAGGGCATCACCGGTCTCGTAAATAGGTTTTCCTCGAAAAAGCCATCTACGCAATCGGAAGAGCGGATATCCGTATCAAAGGTTACCCGCACATTTCCATTTCTACATACATAAGGTTCCCTGTCATATTCCACTATTACCTTCGGGCGGTAAATCTCCGACTGGTATTTCAGGCAAAATTTACAAAATACCGGCTTCCCCTCATGAAAGGCTTTTTCCGATATGCTTTCACTCACCGTCCGCCAGTCTGCGCCTCCTAAGAAGGCGTCACACTGTTCCCTTGTCAAAGGGCAGGAAACCTTATGGGTCTTTCCGCCTTCTTTCCGTTTCAGTTCCAGGCGGATTTCATCGTCATCGGCATTATAAATACGTATCCTGAATTTTTCCCTGGGGCTTGTTCCGTTTTCATTTTCATAAAAACACGTATTTTGGTAATTGTCAAAATAAGCGCTGCGGACTGTATATTTCCCATCCTTCCCCGCATGTTCATCCATTTCCATCAAATACCGGATTCTGCTACGCAGTACAGCTATCTGCTGTGCGGAAACTATATATTTTAACTCATGTCTGTATTTAAGTGCCATCAGATGCCTCCTTTGCGCTCTCCTCCTGCCATAAACCGGTGACTTTGTTTTTCCTGTAAATCCCCTCCTCCATCCCCAAATCGGGAATCTCCACCTTTTCCGTCACACCTGTTTTAGCATAAGACAGGATGACTTCTTCCCCCTTCTTCAAGTTAAAATTCACCTTCATGAAAGCATCGTCGCCATCATAATTTTTACATCCGATAAGGATACTTTCCTGGGGTGCCAAAACCGTCTGCTCCAAATAGTTCATATGGGAAGTTTTTTCTTTATCCATCAGGCAATATCCCCTGGTATTCACATCCTCCCCGGAGGTATTGGTCAGTATGATATAATCATGCTCCCCCTTGGCACTTATCGCACTCAGCTCCAGCCCGGCCGCATCAGTTTCTTCCGTATAAAGGGCTGCATACAATATCCCATCTACTAACATCCCTTCATCTATCAGGATTTCTTCCTCGGCATAATATTCCCCATTGATTTCCCAATAGGCAAATTCCTTCCCTGCCGGAAGCACTGGTTTTAGCCAAGTATCGCATCCTGTCAGATATCTTCCCGTAAATTCCGGTTCTGTTACCGTAATCCCATTAATCCTGGCCCCTTCCCCCTCCATAAGGGATAGATAGACCGTATAGATTTCCCCCATCTGCCATTTTAGCCGCATCCCTTCCAACATGCTTTCCGGCGCTGTCTCCGCCCAAGCTTTGATGCAGTCCATCTGCATTTCAAGATAAGGCTCCCCGATTTCCGGCAGTTCAGGATTCCTGATGCTTTCTTCAATATATTCCAGCATCTCGTTTTCCCTTTCCCGGTGCATGTCCTCCAAAACGGCAGCTACATTTTCCGTAGAATAAGCGCCGTTCAGCAAATCGCATATGCAGGACACAAAATACTGTCTACAATCTTCCCGCGCCATCAGCGCCGTAAACAAAGGGGCGTATCCCCTTTCTTCCAACAGGGCAAGGGTTTCAAAACTCTGGTCTGGATTAAGGGAATCCCTTATTGTTCCCAGGCCCATGGTAGTATCCACATCATAAAGAAGGTAGCGGTATCTGCCGTCAAATACGGAATTTTCCCTATATCCCTCACCTGGGGCTGCCACATAGCGGTAAGCCTGTATATTGTTATAAGGCCAATCCCTGTTTGCCATATAAATTTCCAGCGCAAAGTATTGCAAATAGTTTTCCAGGTCGATATAGCTGTTTAACTCCCCGCAAATCTCATCCTCCCGCAAATCCATAGCGCTATATTTGGCATATAATTCATTATATTCGGCCGCGCAGCGTTCCTCCGCCCCGCTTCCCGGCTCTCCGCCCATATTTGTTTCGCTGCTTCCGATAACCACCATTTCCCCTTCAAATTCACCATATTTTTCCTCGAAATATTCCTCATCATAGGTGGAATGCATCCAGTAAAGCCCCTGATAAATGCCATTGATATAAACGCTTACTGGACGTACCGACTGGACATCGGGGAATTCCGTCTGTGCCGCCAGCCGCATTCCCAATTCATCCCGGATAAAGCCTTCCGAGCGGTCATTTCCGGTGTTCCTGATTTTCAGCGATTTATACCGGTCCATAATGCTCTGCTCCCCATAGGAACGCATGTCGGCAAAAAACGGATAACAGAAACGGTTCTGTATTTCATCATATTCCTTCCTGGCAATAAGCTTAAAGGACTTTTGTTCCGACTGCCTCGTAAAATTGCCCGATATGCGGATGCCTCCATCCTGTTCGATGACCCGCCTCCCGTCTTCATCAAAAATCTCTATATGGACATCCCGTTCGCTTTCCTTTCCCCTTACATTATAGTTGGCCGGTGCATCGAAGGTTACTTCTTCCCCCGGATGCTCCGCTTCCCAGTCCGCCCGCAGCTTCCCCTCTACAAAAATACCGTTCTCATAACCATACAAATCATCTTCTTTTGCCGCCAGACTAATGACCATCGTATCATAACGTTCCCCTACATTCTTTCCCATAATATAGGTATTCGTCACCACTTCTGATTCCGTTCCATCCGAAAACACCGCCCGAAAACGGTACACCATAACGGATTCTTCCTCCCCTGCCGTCAGAAGAATCGGTTCTTTGTAGCGTCTGGTGCTTCCGCCTTCCCGCGAATCGGGCAATGACCCATCCGAAGTATAGTAGATATTCCCTTCCTGCCCGGCTACGGCTGTCAGATAAATATCGCTGTCATAAAAACCGCTCTCTTCCATCACCTGAAGGCTCATTCCTAATGATGCTTCCCCGCCCTCAATATCCGAATATTCCATTTCATTTTCTGCGCATATTTCAGGTTCACTTCCGTCTATATCCTGCTTAACAAGGAAAATCAGCACAATGATTAAAATGACAGAAAAAAAACCTATATATATTTTGTCCTTAATTTTAAAAACTTCCTTTCTCTATTTTACTCCATATGTTCTTCATTATATTAAAATTTTCAAATAATACTATAAGCGTATTCTTAAAAAAATATAAAAAAAACATGAAAAGTAAAACTCACTTCAAATATGTATTTTTCACACACTGAAGTGAGCTTTCTTATATCTTTTCCCACAGATAATTTCTATTATTTGTAGTCTGCAATCATTGTTTAAGCAACTGCTTATTTATAGTTAACAATCTTGCCAAAATCTGCTTTCAGGGAAGCACCGCCTACCAGTCCTCCATCAATATCCGGCTGTGCGAACAATTCTGCTGCATTGCCTGCATTTACGGAACCGCCATACTGGATACGGACTGCGTCTGCTGTAGCATCGTCATAAATCTCTGCAATGCAGTCACGAACGCCCTTACATACTTCCTGAGCCTGCTCAGTAGTCGCTGTCTTGCCTGTTCCGATAGCCCAAATAGGCTCATATGCGATAACCATGCCTTTTACCTGGTCAGCAGTAATCCCTGTAAGGTCAGATTTAATCTGCAGCCTAATCCAATCCATGGTAACGCCCATTTCTCTCTGCTCCAGAGTTTCACCACAGCAAAGAATCGGAATAAGACCTGCTTCAAAAGCTTTCTTTACTTTTTTATTCAGCAGCTCATCATCCTCTTTGAAGTAGTCACGTCTCTCGGAATGTCCGATAATGACATATTTAGCGCCGGCATCCTTAATCATTGCTGCGGAAATTTCTCCCGTGTAAGCACCTTTCTCCTCAAAATACATGTTTTCCGCGCCTACTTCCACATTTGTTCCCTTTACTGCTTCTACCACTGGAACAATATCAATAGCGGGTACGCAATATACTACATCCACATCATCGGATTTTACTAAGTCTTTCAGTTCATCACACAATTTTACAGCTTCGCTGGGAGTCATATTCATTTTCCAGTTACCAGCGACAATTTTCTTTCTTGCCATTTTATAACTAAGCTCCTTTCTTAACTTACCCATTCATTCATACGGTTCGGCCCATAGCTTTCTGCCACAAAGTCCGGCCATATAAAATGCCTTTACAAAAACCGGATATTTATGCCAGCCTTTCCGTATTTTTATCCTTAGCCGCTTTTATTTATCATCCGCAGCCATAACGCCCGGCAATTCCTTGCCTTCCAGGAATTCCAGAGAAGCACCGCCGCCTGTGGATATATGGGACATTTTATCCGCAAACCCAAGCTGGTTTACAGCCGCTGCGCTGTCACCGCCACCGATAATTGTAGTTGCATCGGTTTCTGCCAAGGCTTTTGCCACTGCAATCGTACCTTTTGCGAGAATCGGATTTTCAAATACGCCCATAGGTCCATTCCATACAACAGTCTTTGCGGTTTTTACTGCATCTGCATACAGTTCTGCAGTCTTTTCACCGATATCAAGCCCTTCCATGTCAGCCGGAATTTTGTCAGCATCCACAACGGATACTTCAATTTCCGCATCAATAGGGTTCGGGAAACCTGCTGCTATTGTTGTATCAATGGGAAGAAGCAGCTTTTTGCCAAGCTTTTCTGCTTTATCCATCATTTCTTTACAGTAGTCAATTTTTTCTTCATCAACTAAAGAATTACCAATTTCATATCCTTTAGCTTTAAGGAAAGTAAATGCCATACCTCCGCCGATAATCAGCGTATCGCATTTTTCCAAAAGATTATTGATAACATTCAATTTGTCTGCAACTTTTGCGCCACCAAGGATTGCTACAAAAGGTCTTACCGGATTTTCCACTGCATTCCCAAGGAAGTCAATTTCTTTCTGCATTAAATACCCAACGGCACATTCCCCACCTTTTGCACGGACACACTCCGTTACGCCTGCTACCGATGCATGAGCCCTATGGGAAGAGCCAAATGCGTCACATACATAAGCATCTGCCAAGTCTGCCAGCTCTTTGCTGAATTCTTCGCCATTCTTCGTTTCTTCTTTACCACGGAAGCGTGTATTCTGAAGGAGGACAACATCCCCTTCTTTCATCGCCTCTACCGCTGCGGTAGCAGCTTCACCCGTCACATTATAATCTGCTACAAAATTCACTTCTTTTCCCAGTTTTTCGGACAGCCTCTTGGCTACCGGTGCCAATGATTCACCTTCATTAGGGCCATTTTTCACTTTGCCCAAATGGGAACAGAGAATTACCTTGCCGCCATCCTTCAACAGCTTCTGAATAGTAGGAAGAGCAGCCACAATACGTGTTTCATCCGTAATTTCGCCATTCTTCAACGGCACATTAAAATCACATCTTACCAGAACGCGCTTACCGTTCACATTGATATCATCTACCGATTTTTTATTTAATCCCATGATAATCGCCTCCAAATTTATTTATCTTAAAACAAAAAAGCTTTACAGCAGCAAAAAACATTCCCTTCCTGCAATCCAGGAATAGGACGCCTTAACAGCACCTTCCTAGCTGCCCCACATACATACATAAAGGTCCGGCCCATATGACCGGACCCTTATAGGTCTTATTACTCAGAAAATATTTGATTGCTTAAGAACAACCCCTCCCTCATTATGCTAACTCAGAGAAGTATTTGATTGTTCGAGAACAATCCCTCCTACATTATGCTAACTCAGAGAAGTATTTGATTGTTCTTACCATCTGGCTCGTATAGGAATTCTCATTGTCATACCAGGAAACTACCTGAACAAGGTTGTCTTCGCCAACCATAGTCTGTGTAGCATCGAAGATAGAACCAAATGTGCTTCCTACGATATCAGAGGAAACGATTTCGTCTTCATTGTATCCGAAGGACTCTGTAGCTGCTGCTTTCATAGCTGCGTTGATTTCATCTTTTGTTACGGATTTCTCAACTGTTGCAACTAAGATTGTAGTAGAACCTGTCGGTGTAGGAACACGCTGAGCGGAACCGATTAATTTACCGTTCAGTTCAGGGATTACAAGGCCGATTGCTTTTGCAGCACCTGTGGAGTTAGGAACGATATTAACAGCGCCTGCACGGCTTCTTCTTAAATCGCCTTTTCTCTGAGGTCCGTCAAGAATCATCTGGTCACCTGTGTAAGCGTGGATTGTGCTCATAATACCGGATTTGATTCCAGCAAGGTCATTCAGCGCTTTTGCCATAGGAGCTAAGCAGTTTGTTGTACAGGATGCTGCGGAAATAATTGTATCTTCCGGTTTCAATGTCTCATGGTTAACGTTGAAAACGATGGTCGGAAGGTCATTTCCTGCAGGTGCGGAAATAACAACTTTACGAGCGCCGGCATTGATATGAGCCTGTGCTTTATCTTTGGATGTATAGAAACCTGTACATTCGAGAACAACATCTACTTTCAATTCTCCCCAAGGAAGTTTGTTAGCATCTGCTTCTTTGTAGATTGTAATAGTCTTTCCGTCAACTGTGATAGAATCTTCGCCTGCTTCTACTGTATCAGCTTTAGCATATTTTCCCTGTGAAGAATCATATTTCAGCAAATGTGCCAACATCTTAGGGCTTGTCAAATCGTTGATTGCCACTACTTCGTATCCTTCAGCCCCAAACATTTGTCTGAAAGCGAGACGACCAATACGGCCGAAACCATTAATTGCTACTCTTACTGCCATTTTAGTTTCCTCCTAGAAAATAAATTTGTTTATATCATTTTGACATTCATTCATAAACGATTGTCAAAATTTTATCATTATGGATATTTTACCTAATTTGTCCAAAAAATTCAAGATGTAATTCAAAAATATTTATTATACGCCTGTTATTTTATAAATTCTTTACAATTGAAACGGTTTATAATCATTCACGGCTTTATAGCGCAAATCCCAAAAGCTATGGAACTTTATAGTTTTATGAACTCCGGTTTGCGGTCTGCAAAAACTGTATAATACTTATACCCGCAGGATTTTAAAATATCCGCCACACGCTCAAACCCTTCTCCAATGCGTTCCGGTGCATGGGCATCGGAACCTACCGTTATAATTTCTCCGCCTAGATTGCGGTAGCGTTTTAAGATATCCGTACTGGGGTTTAATTCCTTTAATCCATGGGGGATTGCCCCTGTATTAACTTCAATCCCTTTCCCGCTTTCCACTAGATGGCACAGGATTTTATCCAGAATATCTCCATATTTGCCATAAGAATAGCCCCTGTCTTTCTCCGGGCCATAGCGCACCACATAGTCCAGATGCCCATATATGTCATAGTCATGGAATACCTTTAAATTATCCAGAATGGATTGAAAATATTCCCTATAGGCAGCTTCCTGCGTCCGTCCTTTATAAAAATCGGCATAATAAGGGTCTTTTCCATTACAAACATGGGAGGAGGCAATCACAAATTCAAAAGGGTACTTCTTCACATAAGCTTCCAATTTCCCTGCCAAATGAGGCTGAATGCCCAACTCTATCCCAAACTGTAATCGAATCTGCCCTCCATACTTCTCCTTACAATGTCTAAAACCATGCACATATGCATCGGTATCCAGTTCAAAAATCCCCTTCTCACCCTTATTATAGGGATAATCCATATCCATATGCTCCGTAAAGCACATGGCTTCCATCCCCATGGCAATCCCTCTTTCTACCATCTTTTCCATAGGTGTATCCGAATCCCCTGAAAAAGAAGAATGTAGATGATAATCCGTTAAAATCGGCATTTCCGTCCACTGCCTCCCATCATAAAATCGTTCCTCCGCCCAGCACACACTCGTTTTCATAAAATACCACTGCCTGTCCAGGGGTTACCGCCCTGACGGATTCCTCAAAACGGCATCTTATCCTGTCTTCCCCTACTTTCTCAATTACTCCGTAAGCCCCTTTATGCCCATATCGTATTTTGGCCAGCACTCTTTTTGTACCCTGCAGCTCCTCCATGCCCATATAATTTATCCTATCACAGAAAAGTTCACACGAAAACACATCTTCCCCTTCCCCTATCACCACTTCATTGGTATCTGGATGGATACGGGTTACAAATACAGGATGGCCCATGGCAAGTTGAAGCCCTTTTCTCTGCCCTACTGTATAATGGGTAATCCCTTTATGCTGCCCAATCACCTCTCCGGAAGATGTAACGAAATTTCCCGGCCCTGGCACACGTTCCCCGGCTTCCCTATCGATGAACCCTGCATAATCGTTATCCGGGATAAAACATATTTCCTGGCTATCCGGTTTTTGGGCCACAGGCAGCCCGGCTTTCTTTGCCAGAGTCCGTATTTCCTCCTTTTCATATTCGCCCACCGGCATTAAAGTATGGGCCAACTGATACTGGGTCAAATTGTAAAGGGCATAAGTCTGGTCCTTTTGGTCGGTTGCCGATTTGCAGACAGCATATCTGCCATTCGCAAGCTGCCTAATGCGCGCATAATGCCCTGTTGCGATATAATCTGCCCCAATACCTATACTCCTTTGCAGCAAAGACTCCCATTTTACATAACGGTTGCAGGCAATACAAGGGTTGGGTGTCCTTCCGTGGAGATATTCATCCACAAAATAGTCCATCACCTTTTCTTTAAATTCCTTTTTGAAATTCATTACATAATAAGGAATTTGTAAATACTGGGCCACCCTTCTGGCATCCTCTACTGCTAAAAGCCCACAGCAAGCGCCATTTTCGTCCTTTTGCAGTTCCTTTTCATCCTGCCATATCTGCATCGTTACACCGATGACTTCATACCCCTGCTCTTTTAGCAAATAAGCAGCCACAGAAGAGTCTACGCCGCCTGACATGCCCACAACTACTTTATTTTTCATTTATTCCCGTCCTTACTATTTTTCCATCTTCAGTATTTTCCAGCACTGTATGAGCCTCTCCAGCGAGAATGCTGCATTGGCCGGGCTGGTGGATGGCAGTTTAATAATCTCCACCCCTGTTTTTTCTTTACAGAATTTATCGTATAGACTGCACGCCGTTCCACCATTCCCATAAATTTCTGTAATCTCCGTTTTTCCAAGAACCCCTGCCACATCATTGGGCACCACATTTTTTATGGAACTGTCGCTGGAACCTTCGATATCGCAGGAGGAAATCACATCCCATATGGCAATGCCATGCTTTAACAGCATATTCTTTTTCCCTTCTATGGAAACCGACACCTCTTCTTTCGTAATAGCCGCCAGCACTTTCCAGAACCGGTTCTGGGGATGTCCGTAATAAAAAGCATTTTCCCGGGATTTTACCGAAGGAAATGTCCCCAACACCAGCACCCTGGATTCTTTATTATACACTGGTTCAAAAGTATGTGTCACGCGCATGTCAATACTCTTCCTTTTCCTCTTCCCCTTCATGGATGTCCGATTTGGGCTTTTCCAACCCTTCTATTTTTATCCCATGCTTTTCGGCATAATCCCAGAGCGCAGCATGGATAGCCTCTTCTGCTAACAGGGAACAATGCACTTTCACTGGCGGAAGCCCATCAAGGGCTTCCATTACCGCCTTGTTCGTTACCTTCATGGCATCCTGTATGCTCTTCCCTTTCACCAGCTCCGTAGCCATACTGCTGGTAGCCACAGCAGCCCCACACCCAAATGTTTTAAATTTACAATCCTGAATCATCCCATTATCATCAATATCAAGATAGATGCGCATAATATCGCCACATTTTGCATTGCCAACCGTTCCTACCCCGCTGGCATTTTCGATTTCGCCCACATTCCTAGGATTTTCAAAATGCTCCATTACCTTTTCACTATACATAGCCCTAACCTTTTACTTCCTTTCCTAATATATCAAAACATCCCCCGTAAACTTCCCACAAAATCAGGTACAAGAAATAAAAATACCTTCTTCTTACTTGTTTTTATTTATATAATCTTCATACAAAGGCGACATATTCCTAAGCCTTTCTACAATCCCCTTAATCGCTTCCACAGCCCTGTCCATTTCTTCCAATGTGTTTTCCCAGTTCACGGTAAGCCTCAAAGAGCCATGGGCCATCTCATGTGGAAGACCTATGGCAAGGAGCACATGGGAAGGGTCCAAAGAACCGGAGGTACATGCGGAACCGCTGGAGCCACAGATTCCCTTCCTGTCCAACATTATCAGCAAAGACTCTCCTTCGATAAACTGGAAACTATAGTTTACATTGTTGGAAAGCCGCTTCTCCTTATCCCCATTCAATTTACAATAAGGGATTTCCCCCTCAATTTTCTTTATCAGGTAATCCCGCAGCTCTTTTTCCTTTTTTTCCCGCTCCTCCATATGGGAAAATGCCAGACGCGCGGCTTTTCCTATCCCTACAATGCCTGGAACGTTTTCCGTCCCCGCCCTTCTGCCCCTCTCCTGCTGCCCTCCATGAAGGAAAGAGCGGATTTTAATGCCGGTACGGATGTAAAGGAAGCCGATTCCTTTCGGCCCCTGGAATTTATGCCCGCTGGCACTGAGCATATCAATATTCATCTCATCCACATGAATGGGTAAATGGGCATAAGCCTGCACCGCATCGGTATGGAACAATATATCATGCGCCTTTGCCATTTGGCCGATTTCTTTTATCGGCTGGATTGTTCCTATTTCATTGTTGGCAAACATAATGGAAATCAGTATGGTATCCTGGCGGATGGCCGCTTTCAAATCATCCAGTTTGATAATCCCGTTTTCATCCACATCAATATACGTAATTTCATACCCTTTCTTCTCCAGATATTCACAAGTATGGAGAATGGCATGATGCTCTATTTTGGAAGTAATAATATGTCTTCCCCTGGAAGCATAAGCCTCTGCGGTGGCAATCAGCGCCCAGTTATCGGACTCTGAGCCGCCTCCTGTAAAATAGATTTCGTTGCTTTTTGCCCCTATGGTGGACGCGATATACTCCCTGGATTCCATCACAGCCTTTTGGGCTGTTGAACCAAGGGAGTAAATGCTGCTTGGATTTCCATAGTTTATTGTAAAGTAAGGAAGCATCGCCTCCACAACTTCCGGTGCGGTCTTTGTTGTAGCCGCATTATCTAAATAAATAAAATCGTTCATTCCTACACTCATCCCTTTCTTTTTAATTCCTAGTAAACCACTACGAATTAAGTGTTTTCACTATACCACTCCCGCATTGTTCTGTCAATAAAGGGGATGGCATATATTTATAAACAAATCTATCTTTCAGGTTATAGATGAAGAAAACAAACCCTCTTATTACAGGCACGATTATTCTTACCATCACCGGATTTGCCAGCCGGTTTATCGGTTTTTTTTACCGTATTTTCTTATCCCGCGTTTTTGGCGCGGAAGGCATGGGGCTTTATCAGCTCACTTCCCCCGTGCTCGCCCTTTCTTTTTCCATCACTGTATCCGGAATGCAAACAGCCATATCCAAATTTGTGGCCAGCGAAACAACTACAAAGGATTACCGTTCCTCCTTCCACACGTTGTTCACCGGTTTTGGGATTTCCATGCTGCTGTCGGCGGCATGTACCGCATATATTTATACTTTTTCTGATATAATTGCCACAAAATTGCTGTTTGAACCAAGGACAGCACCACTTTTGCGCATTATCTCACTTTCCATCCCTATGGCTACGGTTCATTCCTGCATCAATGGCTATTTTTATGGGATACGGAAAACCGCCGTTCCTTCCATGACCCAATTGGTGGAACAAATCATCCGGGTGGGGAGCGTATATCTTATTTATATCATATACCGGGAAAGGGGATACAGCCCTACCATTAATTTTGCCGTTGTTGGCCTAGTCATCGGGGAAGGGGCTTCTATGCTCGTATCCTTGGGGGCTATTTATCACCGGTTTTATTCGTTTACCGCATCCAAAAGCATTATATCCCAAGTCAGGCAGCCGATTTATGCTTTCCGTGGCAGCGCCAAAAATCTCCTTTCCCTGGCGGTTCCACTTTCCTTAAACCGCACCCTGATTAACTTCCTTCAGAGCATAGAGGCCATCTATATCCCCCAGTGCCTGCTTCGTTATGGTTATGACAATGCAAAGGCATTGAGCGTTTATGGGGTACTTACGGGAATGGCCCTGCCTTTGATACTTTTTCCATCCGCTATCACAAATTCCATTTCCGTCCTTCTTCTGCCCATTGTATCGGAAGCGGAATCTAACGGCAACCATCAGGCTATCCGCAAGGCAGTGAAAAAGTCCATCCGTTACTGCCTGCTCCTGGGTGCCCTTTGTACCGCCCTCTTCCTCGCCTTTGGCCGGATGGCCGGTGAGCTTTTATATCATAGTTCCCTCGCGGGAAGTTTTATCATCACCCTTAGCTTTATTTGCCCTTTCATGTATATCGCCAGTACGTTGAACAGTATTTTAAATGGCTTGGGAAAAACAGGGTATACTTTTGCATTTAGTATGGCCAGCTTGCTATTTCGGCTTTGTTTTGTTTTTTTTGCTATTCCAGCCTTTGGCATACAGGGATATCTTTGGGGGCTGTTAGCTAGCCAGCTAATGCAGACGGGGCTTTGCATTTTAGGGGTAAGGAGATATTTGCATTAAGGGGTAGGGGAAATCCCCCTTGCGCACCTCCTTACGATATATTATAATTACTTTTGTTTTCAAATGAAATTATAATAGCTATGCAACACAGGAGGTAGACAGACATGTCTTTTGAATTCATAAAAAAGCTTCCCACCCCGGACGAAATCAGAAAAGAATATCCGATGCCTGAAAAGCTGACCAGGCTTAGGGAAGAACGCAATGCGGAAATCCGGGATGTTCTCACGGGCAAAAGCGATAAATTCCTTGTGATTATTGGTCCCTGCTCTGCAGATAATGAAGACGCGGTATGCGACTATGTTGCCCGTCTCGCCAAGGTGAACGAAAAGGTAAAGGACAAGCTTGTCCTCATTCCCAGAATTTACACAAATAAACCCCGGACTACCGGGGAGGGTTATAAAGGTATAGTCCATCAGCCGGACCCGGAAAAGAAACCCGATTTTCTCGCCGGCCTCATTGCCATGCGGAAAATGCAGATTCGGGCCATCCATGAATCGGAACTGACAGCCGCGGATGAAATGCTTTATCCCGAAAACTGGCGCTATGTTTCCGATATCCTTTCTTATGTAGCCATCGGGGCACGCTCTGTAGAAGACCAGCAGCACAGGCTGACCGTCAGTGGTTTCGATGTGGCTGCCGGTATGAAAAACCCTACCAGCGGAGATTTTTCCATTATGTTGAATTCCGTTTATGCAGCCCAGCATCCCCATTCCTTTATTTACAGGGGCTGGGAAGTACAGACTTCCGGAAATGATTTAACCCATACAATTTTAAGAGGGTCGGTAAACAAATACGGCAGAAGCCTTCCTAACTATCATTATGAGGATTTAAATACACTTATCTCTTTATATGGGGAAAGGAATCTAAAAAATCCTGCCTGCATCATTGATGCCAACCATAACAACTCCGGCAAACAGTTCCAACAGCAAATAAGAATCGTAAAAGAAGTCCTGCACAGCAGGAAACTAAATTCCGATATACGGCAGATGGTCAAAGGCGTTATGGTTGAAAGTTATATTGAAGAAGGCTGCCAAAAAATAGGCGGCGGGATTTACGGAAAATCCATCACCGACCCATGTCTCGGCTGGAAAGATTCAGAACGCCTGATTTATGACATTGCAGAATATGAATAGGCTTAAAAAAAATTTATAAAAAAGGAAAGCAGCATCGGGTTAATATAGCTTTCCACTACGCTACCGGCAATCATAATTCCAGCAATTACCAATATCTGAACTGTTTTCTTCAAGAGATACTGCTTTTTGGTGCCATATTTCATTTCATACGCTTTTTCCGGATGGTATAAAGCAATACTTAATTTGCAGCACCAGTCCATAAGCATTATACATGCTGGCACCAAAAGCAGATACTGGGGCATAGTTCCTGCCAATACAAGAACAATCCCTTTTATCCCATAACGGATAGACGCCACCGATAGCAGAATCCCAGCCATAGCCCCTGTCCATAATGCAAACACGGATACCGCATAAATTCCCACATAGGTAGTGGCAAGCAATCCCAAAGCGACAACAATGCCTATGCGTTCTTTTACCACATATAGGAAAAAAGCCCCTTTGTCCACTTCCAAATACTGCAGGCGGTTTAATGATGCTGCATTCAATAGTTCCATGTCATTCAAAAACAGGCTTCTCCATATATTGATAACAAAAACCCCTACCAATAAACCTCCTAAATACAAATACAGCCAGCTCATATGCCGGCTGTCTGCTTTATAAACATGATACATTCTTTTCCCCGGCGTCCTATCATTTATACAATATATGCCCGCTATCAGGATTACATACGTGATATGCTGTTTTCTTACCCGCCGCAGGTATACAAATATATCCAATACATATACATCCTGTTCCAAACCTTTACATAATACCATTCGGGCATCAAGCGCTTTGTCAATACAAAGCCCTGATGCCCGAATGATTAAAGTGGGTTACCGCAGTATTTATCTTTATAGGACATAATGGCCGATATCGTCTTGGAGTCTTCTATCTTCCCTTCCAATATCATCCGGCTTAATTCCTCCACCGAATAAGCTTCTACATTTATAAATTCATCCTCATCCAAATGTTGATGGGATTTTATCAGATTCCTTGCCACATAGATATCTATCTTTTCATTGCAAAACGCCACTGTAGTCCGGATGGTAATCAGCCAATCCAAGTTTTCGGAACGGTATCCGGTCTCTTCTTCCAGTTCCCTGGCCGCCGCATCCTTCGTCGGTTCATCAGCACCATTCAACCCCCCTGCCGGTATTTCCAGCGTATATCTGTCCAATGCATTGCGGTACTGGCGTACCATCAGCAGTTTCCCATCTTCGCGGACAGGAAGCACTGCCGCTGCCCCTTTATGGCCGATAAAATCCCACTCCACCACGTTACCATTGGGAACTTGGATAGTATCTTTATAGAAATCCACAATCGTTCCATGATACATCAATTCTCTGTTTAACCTTTTAAATTCTTCCATCATATTCCCTCTTTGCATCTTTTTCCAATGTGCCAGAATTGCAGACATCGCGTCTAATTGCTATCAACTGGCAAGGATTATCTTGCTGTCCTTTCCAGTTAAAAACAGCATCCATCCCCGTATTCCAACATTTGATATATTTATCCAAGCTACAGCTCTACTTGGCAGGCGCTCAACAGCTTCTCCACACTCACAAGCTTCACGCACAGGACGAATAAATCTGCCGCTGCGGACAATTCCTCCGGCGTAGGGAATGTAGGCGCCAAACGGATATTGCTGTCTTTCGGGTCTTTTCCGTATGGGAATGTTGCCCCTGCTCCGGTCAAAACCACGCCAGCCTCCTTACATTTTTCCACAATAGCCTTCGCACATCCTTCCATAGATTCAAAGGAAATGAAGTACCCACCTTTAGGTTCTGTCCATTTCGCAATATCAAGCCCACCCAGTTCGTCATTCAATACCTTTAGCACCGCTTCAAATTTAGGGCGCAAAATTTGGGCATGCCTTCTCATATGTTCTTTCAGTCCCTCCAAGTCTTTGAAAAACCTTACATGACGAAGCATATTCAGTTTATCATAGCCAATAGTCTGAATTGTCATAGATTTTAAAATTTCATCCAAATTTGCCTTGGAAGCTGCAACCGCCGCTACCCCGCCTCCAGGGAAGCTTACTTTCGATGTAGAAACAAATTCATAGACTAAATCCGGGCTTCCCGTCTTTTCACATTCCGATAGGATATCCAGAATCTCATCCTGTACATCCTCATACAAATGGTGAATCGCATAGGCATTATCCCAGAAAATCCTGAAATCCTTTGCCGCAGGCTTTAAAGCTGCGAATCTTCTTACCGTCTCATCCGAATAGGAATACCCTTGAGGATTGGAATATTTGGGCACACACCAAATGCCCTTAACCGCATCGTCTTTACCAACCAGTTCTTCTACCAAATCCATATCCGGCCCCTGCTCTGTCATGGGTATCGTTATCATTTCTATTCCAAAGTGCTCCGTAATTTTAAAATGCCTGTCATAACCGGGTACCGGACACAAAAATTTCACTTTATCTAACTTACACCAAGGGGTATTGCCTAAAACCCCATGGGACATACAGCGGGAAACCGCATCATACATAATTGCCAAGCTGGAATTCCCACATACAATAACACTTTCCGCACTAGCTGCCCCCATCATTGCTGCCATTAACTTTTTCGCTTCTGGAATGCCCTCCAAAAGGCCATAATTTCTGCAATCAATACCCGCTTCTGTCTGGTAATCCGCTATAGAACCAAGCACATCCATAATCCCCATTTCCATGTCCATTTGGGATATGGACGGTTTACCCCTGGACATATCCAATTTCAGGCCCTTTCCCTTCACATCTTCATATTCCTTCACCAATTGAGTATGCAGCTTTATCAGCTCATCCTTGCTTAACGTTTCATATGCTTTCATTTACACCATGCTCCTTTTGACAAATATGTTGTGGATAATCGTATACAATCATACACTTCGTATATTCTACTACAAGGTTTCCAATAGCACAAGAACTTTTTCATTTTTTTGGCGTAATTTCCTATCATAATCGAGTAGGGAAGAACCATCTTCCCCTACTCGTGCGCTGGGCGTCCGTTAGCTTGCTGACACATTTCATTTGGACGCCCATGTGCATAAAAAAAGCAGTAAGCATTGCCTACTCTGTCAGCTTTGCTTACTGCCTATTTCTTTCAGGTGATTAATCTGCTATTTTGCATAATCAACCACTCGTGATTCCCTGATAACATTTACTTTGATTTGGCCTGGATATTCCAATTCAGCTTCAATCTGCTTTGAAATGTCTCTGGCCAGTAATACCATATCTGCATCAGTAATTTGCTCTGGAACTACCATTACGCGAATCTCTCTACCCGCCTGTATAGCAAAAGATTTGTCAACACCTTTAAAATTATTTGTAATATCTTCCAATTGTTTTAATCTGCTTGTATATGTCTCTAATGTTTCCCTTCTTGCCCCCGGTCTTGCCGCCGAAATGGTATCTGCAGCTTGTACAAGACATGCAATCAGGGAATGGGCTTCCACATCTCCATGATGGGATTCTACTGCATTGATTACTGTTGCAGACTCTTTATACTTCCTGCACAGCTCAACCCCCAGTTGGATATGCGAGCCTTCCATTTCATGGTCCACGGCTTTGCCGACATCATGAAGCAGCCCTGCCCTCTTTGCCAACCTGACATCCAGCCCCATTTCAGCCGCCAGAAGCCCTGCCAGTTGAGCCACCTCAATGGAATGCTTTAATGCATTCTGGCCATAACTGGTCCTGAATTTCATCTTACCAAGTAATTTTACAAGTTCCGGATGAATGCCATGTACACCAACTTCTAATGTAGCAGCCTCCCCTTCTTCTTTTATCATTACTTCTACTTCCCTTTGCGCCTTTTCCACCATCTCTTCAATTCTAGCAGGATGGATACGTCCATCTACGATAAGCTTTTCAAGCGCTATTCTTGCAACTTCACGTCGAATCGGGTCAAAGCCGGATAAAATAACAGCCTCTGGCGTGTCATCAATAATAAGGTCCACACCGGTCATTGTCTCCAGGGTTCTGATATTTCTTCCTTCCCTGCCTATAATCCTGCCTTTCATCTCATCATTCGGAAGCTGCACTACAGATATCGTTGTTTCAGATACATGGTCAGCAGCACATTTCTGTATTGCAGTCACCACATATTCCTTCGCTTTCTTATCTGCTTCCTCTTTTGCTCTGCTTTCCATTTCTTTAATCATTACAGCAGATTCATGTTTCACTTCATCTTCAACAATTTTTAACAAATAATCTTTTGCTTGTTCGGAGGTTAAACCTGAGATTCGCTCCAGTTCCTGTAATCTCTGTTCATTAAGTTTCGCAACTTCGTCTCGTAGCTTGGTGAGATTTTCCTCTTTTGAAGCTAAACTCGCTTCCTTTTTTTCAATCGCATCCGCTTTCTTATCGATGTTTTCTTCTTTCTGCTGTATCCTGCGCTCATAGCGCTGTGCTTCAGCCCTCCGCTCTTTAATCTCCTTGTCCAACTCATTCTTTGTACGAATGGACTCTTCTTTGACCTCGAGTAAGGATTCCCGCTTTTTTGTCTCAGCAGTTTTCAGTGCTTCATCAATAATCTCCCTTGCCTTGTCCTCTGCATTACCTATTTTAGATTCTACTACCTTCTTGCGGTAGGTTGACGTCAAGGCCGCAGATATTGGTATCGAGAAAACCAAGGTTACGATTACCGCTATTACAACATCCATGTACAGGAGCACCTCCTTATTTAGTTTTCATTGTACTATTATCTATTATAGAATGTAATACAAGCGATTTTACAACAGTTAAATTTTAAACTTAAATTGAACTAATGTCAAGAGAAAGTACACTTCTTATTATATCCATATCGAATCCTTTTCTGTATAAATATGCCGACATCTTCTGTTTTTCCTTATTTGTCGCAATTTCAGGGTCATAATTTTTTTTGATAAGAATTTTTTTCGCCAGAGAAATTTCATCCGGCGCTTCCCCATCTTCCTGCATCCCATCCAATATCTCACCAACAAGCCTTCGGTCAATCCCTTTTCTATATAAATCAAACTCCATCCGTTTCCGGCTCTTATTTTCCATATGATATGTGATATAATCCTCTGCGTATGCCCTGTCATCAATATAACCATATGATTTCACATATTCTATTGCCACGTCAATCAACTGTTCCGTATATCCCCCCTGGGAAAGCTTATCCCTGAGCTGCTTTTCCGTATAAGCCCGTACCTTTAATAAATTCATGCATCTAAGCTTGGCCCTTTTGGGCAGCACGCTTTCTACAATTTCTGAATATTCGCTGCCACCAATCTCTTCCCCTTCTTTTATTCCATATAGACGCAGTTCGCCTTTGTATAATACAAAGGCGAACTCATTATCTATAAAAACCCTCACTTTTTTATTATTTATTTCTTCAATCCTTGTTACTGTCATCCCTTATGCACCCGCTTTTTTATACATAGCCTCCCAAAGTATGCTTTGTATCCGCTTACTTATCCGCTTTGTCTGCTTTTGAAGCCTTTTTCTTTTCCGCCGGAGCCGGGGCAATTGTTGCCTCAGTTTCTTCCACTCCTTTTTCCAGGCCAAAATGATTCCTCACCTTATGTTCTATCTCATTACATATTTCCGGGTTATCCCGCAAATATTGTTTCGCATTCTCCCTCCCCTGACCAATCTTATTTCCATCATAGGCATACCATGCCCCACTTTTATTGATAATACCGTTCTCCGCCGCCAAGTCCAGGATATCTCCCACTGCAGAAATCCCTTCTCCAAACATAATGTCAAATTCTGCTTCCTTAAACGGAGGCGCAACCTTATTCTTCACTACCTTGACCCGAGTCCTGTTGCCGATTACTTCCCCGCTCTGCTTCAAAGATTCTATCCTTCTCACATCCAAACGCACGGAAGAATAGAACTTCAACGCACGACCTCCTGTAGTTGTTTCCGGGTTTCCAAACATTACCCCTACTTTTTCACGAAGCTGGTTGATAAATACTACGGTACAGTTCGACTTGCTGATAATCGCCGTAAGTTTTCTAAGCGCCTGGGACATCAGGCGGGCATGAAGCCCTACATGGCTATCTCCCATATCCCCGTCAATCTCCGCCTTGGGGACAAGGGCTGCTACCGAGTCCACAACCACAATATCAATTGCCCCGGAACGAACCATTGTCTCCGTAATCTCCAAAGCCTGTTCCCCGTTATCCGGCTGGGATATGTATAAATTATCCACATCCACGCCTATATTTTTCGCATAAACCGGGTCGAGCGCATGCTCCGCATCAATAAATCCTGCAATGCCGCCCCTCTTTTGCACCTCTGCAATCATATGAAGCGTAACCGTTGTCTTACCGCTGGACTCCGGGCCGTAAATCTCAACAATCCTCCCTTTTGGGATTCCTCCCAGCCCAAGCGCCAAATCCAGGCTCAGTGAGCCTGTGGGTATTGTCTCCACGTTCATCTGGGCACTGGGGTCGCCTAATTTCATAACGGCCCCTTTCCCATACTGCTTCTCTATCTGTACCAGCGCCGCATCCAATGCCTTCAGTTTTTCTTGTCTTTCCATCATCAATTCTCCTATCTTTTTATTATCGGGTACTATCCTAAACTCTGGCAACATCTGTTCAAATACCTCCTCTTTAAGGAGTATCCATTTGCCATACACATATACAAAGCCCAAGAACATTTGTTCTTATTTATATTAAAACAAACGTTCGGCTCTGTCAACCGTTTTTCTATAAATATTATATTATCACATTATAAGTCCTATAAACATCCCTCGCATATTTATTTTACCGCTTTTTATGAAAATCTGGCGATATGCCCGTACAGAATATAGATTTCACTTTCCCACGAATATTATTGTTTTAATATAACATATCCTCCATGAAATGGCAAGAGGCCGGATAATACACAAAAAGGAACTGCGCTCTGCATGCAATTCCTTTTTACTATAATGTAGGCTATAATATAGGACTATTACCCTAATGGTGCAAAACCGTGTGCCCCCTTGTCTACTGAAGGTAAACTGTTTTCCCGTTCCTCAATACCACTGCTGAAATTTCTCATAATCCTTATAGGTCACCGTTACATAATATCCCCCCATATTCAGCCCTACTTCCATGCCCATAGGGGTATAAAACATAATGGAAGTACCCTCTTGGGAAAGGTAATAAGCAATTTCCTGGTCGGACATATATTCCAGTTCATCCACCATTCCGTTCTGCTGTTTACATCTTTTACGGAAATCCACAGCGAATTCATCATCTATTTCGATAATACTGCTATTATCCATAACTACACCGTTTTCCACATCGATATTCAGGCAATACAGGCCATAATCCGTCCAATAATCCGTATATACCATCTCAGCAAAAACTACACTCATCACTTCCTCATCCATATATGTAACATATCCCTCGGAATAGACCAAAAAACGTCCTTCAGATATATTTTTGACATATTCTTCGTAATAATTTTCAAAATATTCCGTCTCATCATCAATAATATCGTTGATTACGTCTATATTGGGGATATCTCCAATAATCACTGGATAATCCACGGCAATCGTTACACTGTCATTATTGCCTTCATATTCGTAGTTCTCCCATGTTATAGAATAATCCAAATCCTCGCGGACAGCATCCGTAATTTCCCCGTAATAATCATCTCCATTATCCGGCGCAGGGATGTCTTCATACCACTTGTTCCCATTTCTCCTTGACGGGTCAGATTCCCCGTAATAATACGCTTCCCCATTTCCTGCTACACCAATGGGTTGCATCTGCTGATAAGAAGAAATTTTTACCAGACAAAATATTACTGCTAAAAAGGCAACTACCAGCGCTGCCACTGCTACAATAGCCATAATAACAACAGCCGAATGCTCTTTTTTCCCCCGGTTCGGGCAATCCATACATCCGTGGAACCCCCATGCTCCGCCATATCCCTGGGAAATACTGTTTCCCGGATACCCACCACATCCTTGATAAGCCCTATTCCCCTGATACTTTCCATATCCTGAAGAGAATCTGTCTTCCTGATAACCACTGTTATACCGATACCCCCCATTCCCCTGGGAAGCCCTACTCCCCTGATACTCTCCATATCCTGGGGAAAACCTGTTTCCCTGATAACCACTGCTATACCGATACTCTCCATTCTCTTGGGAAGCCCCGGATTCCTGATATTCCTTCCCATCTTCCTGGCAAGATTCCTTTTCGGGAATATGGTATGGGTCTTGCCCCTGTACTCCAGGCTGCATAAAATATGTCTGGCTCTTCTGGTATTCTTCCCGCCCTTCCATTGAATCTGACCCTGCAAAAGACATCCTCACCATATTTTTCTGCGGGAGAGTGGCATAATTGAAGAAACGCCCCCCATCCGTCTCCTGCTTTTCTTCCTCCTGCATTGCCCCGCTAAAAATCCCGCCCGCAAATTTTCTGTCATTATCCAGCTCTGGCCTCTCCATATAAATACCCCTCTCTTTCCCCCAAACATTCCCCTGTCCGCAAAGCATTTATTTTCTGTCAAATGCCTTCTCGCTGTAATATTCCAGTATACATTGGCGCATAAGAATCAGGGCGGAAGAAACTGCTGTTTCCCGTATTTTTGCCCTATTTCCCTTAAAATTATATTTCTTAACCTTCACTTTTCCACATACGCTGCAGGCAATATACACTAGGCCCACCGGTTTTTCTTCCGTTCCCCCTTCCGGCCCTGCAATGCCCGTTATAGATACCGTCACCTCCGCTTTAGAAATTGCCGCCGCCCCCTTGGCCATTTCTTTGGCAACTTCCTCACTGACCGCCCCTTTCTTTTCCAGCAATCCTTTTTTAACGCCAAGTATTCTTCTTTTTGCCTTATTGGAATATGTTATATAACCAGATTTATAAACATCGGACACTCCCGATACGTTAATCAGCCTGGCTGCCAGCATTCCACCAGTGCAGGACTCCACCGTGCTTACCGTCAGCTTATTGGCAACCAGCAAATCCACCACTGCTTTTTCCAGCGTAATATCTGTATTCGTTGTATAAACATAAAGGCCAAACCGGTTCTTTAATTCCTTTATGACCGGTTTTACCAGTTTCCTGGCCTCTTTTTCGTCCGCTGCCTTTGCTGTAACACGCAAATGCACCTCACAATTTTTCGCATAAGTAGCAATGGTAGGGTTTGTTTGGCTATCAATCATATCCTTTATCATCATTTCCGCTTTGCTTTCCCCAATGCCGCAAATTTTGACCGTCTGGGAAAAAATAACCCCTAACCCGCTTCCTGCAAGGTAAGGTATCATGCAGTTTTCAAACATAGGTATCATCTCATTGGGAGGCCCCGGCAGAAGGAGCACCCTCTTTTCCCCATCCTCAATAATAACGCCCGGTGCCGTGCCATTTTCATTATCCACAACAATAGCACCCTCCGGCATCATCGCCTGTTTCCAGTTGTTTTCCGTTAATTCCAGGTTGCGGCTTACAAAGTACTCCGCAATCCTTTTTTTGGAAGGTTCATGCATAAACAATTTCCTTCCCATCACCTTTGCGGTCACTTCCTTCGTCAGGTCATCCTCCGTAGGCCCCAGCCCACCGGATAAAATCACGATATCCGAACGCTCCAGCGCCGTTTTCAAAACCGCAGCCAACCTTTCTTCATTATCCCCAACTACACTTTGGAAAAAACAGGACAAGCCTAAGTCTGCACATTTCTCCGACAGATATGCGGCGTTCGTATTTACAATGTTCCCAAGTAAAAGTTCTGTGCCAACTGAAATCAATTCTACTGTCATAATCATCCTCTTATCTTTTCCGCTATCGCTTAAAGCTATTTAAATGTGTTCATTGTTCCTTTACTTTGTTTCTTTCATTATCTCCTTATTTTTTATAAGATAATCCATTAAGGAAATTACCGTCAACAACAACGCAATCCACATAACAATATCCGTAACTAAATGCAATGCCCCCAAATTGGCAATCATCAAACAAATCATAACCATCTGGAAAGTAGTCTTAAATTTCCCCCAATAACTTGCGGCAATCACAACGCCATTATCCGATGCAATTAGCCTAAACCCGCTGATAATGAATTCCCTTGCAATGATAACAATGACCATCCAGGAAGGAATCCTCCCCAGTTCAACCAAACAAATTAAGGCAGAACAAACCAACAGCTTATCCGCCAGTGGGTCCATGAATTTGCCGAAATTCGTTATCAGGTTATATTTTCTCGCAATATGCCCATCCAGCAAGTCCGTCAGGCTGGCCATAATAAACAATGCCAAAGCAATCCATTTATCGCCTTCCCCTGTAAGGGGAACAACCATAAACAAAACAAAAAACGGTATCATAACCACTCTCAAAATTGTCAATTTATTCGGTAAATTCATCGCAAATCTCTCCTATCAAATCATATTCATAAGAACCTGTAATCCGGACATCCACAAATTCCCCGCTCATCAGTTGCCTGTCCGTGTTAATAAAAAGATAGCCGTCTACGTTAGGGGCATCTTTATACGTTCTGGCCACATAGGCATCTTCGTCCGCCACCTTGCCTTCAATCATGGCTGTCAGCCTTTTTCCGACCATTTTTCCGGCCGCTTCATAGGCAATTTCCTGCTGCAGCTCCATCACTGCATTTCTTCTTTCCTCTTTTACGTTTTCTTCCAATTGATGGGGCATAGAAGCAGCGGGGGTATCTTCCTCCATAGAATATGTAAATACCCCAAGGCGGTCAAATTCCATTTCATCCACAAAATCGAGCAGTTCCTCGAAATCTTCTTCCGATTCTCCGGGAAACCCTGTAATCAACGTTGTACGCAAGCAGATATCAGGTATACTTTCCCTTAGCTTTTTGATAATCCCACGGATTTCGCCGCTGTCCGTCCTCCTTCCCATCCGTTTCAATATCCTGTCGGAGCCATGCTGCACTGGAATATCCAGGTAATGGCAGATTTTACTTTCCTTTTTCATAACCTGAATCAATTCATCTGTAATTTCCTCCGGATAACAGTATAAAATCCGCAGCCAGAGCAGCCCTTCTATCTTGCACAGTTTTTCAAGCAAAACCGGCAATTTCTTCTCCCCGTACAAATCCTTACCGTACAAAGTAGTTTCCTGGGCTACCAGGATTAGTTCCTTTACCCCTTCTTTTGCCAGCATTTCCGCTTCTGCTACCAATTCCTCTATGGGAATACTCCTATAAGTTCCCCGCACTTTAGGAATAACGCAATAAGTGCAATTCTTATCACAGCCTTCTGCAATCTTTAAATAGGCAAAATGGCCTCCAGTTGTCACTATCCGTTTCCGGTTTCCTGTAGGATTGACGTCCAAAGGCTCAAAATAATCCTTTTTGCTGTTCAGCACTTTTTTGTCCAAGGCTTCTTCTATGGCTTTTGCAATTTTATCAATCGCTGAAGTACCTATGATGGCATCCACCTCTTCGATTTCCTTCCGGATTTCATCCTGATAGCGCTGCGCCAGGCAACCAGTTACGATGAGGGCTTTTATCTGCCCTGCCTTTTTCAGTTCGGCCATTTCCAAAATGGCATTAATGCTCTCCTCTTTTGCGTCATTGATAAAACAACAGGTATTCACCACTGCAATTTCAGCCTCTGTTTCATCATCGGTAAAAGTATATCCTTTCTCTGCCAGCATCCCCAACATCACTTCCGAATCCACCAGATTCTTATCGCATCCCAAGGATACCAATAATATTTTCATCCCTGCTATTACCTTTCCTCCCATTTTCGTTCCAAATATCCCTGTACTTTTTCACAGAAAAGAATATGCCCGCAAGTCATACGGGCACATAAAGCCTCAGCAGTCTTCAGGCTGCGCTTCCACTGCTGCTTCTTCATTTATCTCTGTATTTGTTTCCGGCATCGCATCTGCATTTATCCCATTTGCCGCTTCCGCATTTATTTCCGTTTCTTTTTCCACGCCTTCTTCCACATTCATTTTACTTTCTTCCGCCTTCTTAGCAGCCTCTTCCTCGCTTAAAATCTTAATCCTCCCCTGGTTCAGTTCTTCCACGGCTACGGAGAGCGGCTTCTTTCCCCTGCCGTCCACCATCGGTTCTTCTCCTGAAATAATCTGCCTTGCCCTTTTCGATGTCGCCATTACTATAGAATATCTGCTGTTTACTACCGGTGCTTCCCCCGGTTCAACCTCACTGTTTACTACCTTCATTAAATCGGAATAAGATGGATGTAACATTATTTTTCTCCTTTCACCAGAACATTCAGTTCCTGTCGCATATTTTCTATAAATTCTTCATTCCTTCTCACGGATTTATGGGCCGTATTTATAATGGAATGGAGTTCCTGTGTACAAATTTCCAAATCGTCATTAATCACAATATAGTCATAGTTCTCAATCCCCTGCGCCTCCAGGATAGCACGGTTCAATCTCTTTGATACCACATCCGGGGTTTCTGTTCCCCTTCCCGTGAGCCGGTTTTTCAACTCCTTTGCTGATGGGGGCATGACAAACAGCAGGAGCGCCTCCGGGAATTTTTCTTTTACTTTCAAAGCCCCCTGTATTTCGATTTCAAGCAGCACATCCTTGCCCATGTCCAGTTGGTACTCCACATATTCCCTGGGTGTGCCGTAATAATTATCGCAGTAGCAGGCATACTCAATGAAACCGTTCCGCTCCACCTTTTCTTCAAATATTTCCTTGGATACAAAGAAATACTCCCTTCCGTCTTCTTCCCCTTCCCTGGGAAGCCGGGTAGTCATTGAAATAGATAATGCATAATTACCATATTGTTTCAGCAGGTTTTTCATCAGCGTTCCTTTTCCTGCCCCTGAAAACCCTGAAACAACTGCCAAAATACCTCTACGCCTCATTTATCTCTCCACTTTCTGCCTGTGCCCTGTTTGCAATCGTTTCCGGCAAAAGCGCCGACAGCACAAGCTGCCTGTTTTCCATAACCAGCACCGACTTTGTTTTCCTTCCCTGCGTGGCATCAATGGCCATCCCATCCTCCTTGGCATGCTGCACCATCCTTTTTACAGGTGCCGAATCCGGGCTGACAATCGCCACTATCTTTTCTGTATTTATTATATTTCCAAAACCAATATGAAGCAATGTATTCATTGGTTACCTTTCCTGGCTATCCCGGAATCCCCTGGATTCGCCATTATTCAATATTCTGTATCTGCTCACGTATCTTTTCAATTTCTGTTTTCAGTTCAATCGCACGGTTGGAAATTTCCAGATTATTTGTTTTGGAAAGGATTGTATTCGCTTCCCTGTTCATTTCCTGCGCAATAAAATCCAATTTGCGCCCAATGCTTCCTCCCTCTATCAGAGTCTGTTTCGTAGTCTCAATATGGCTTCTTAAACGGACTAATTCCTCATCCACGCAAATCTTGTCCGCAAAAATTGTTACTTCCATCAACAAGCGGCTTTCTTCCACTTTCGTATCTTCCAAAAGCTCATGAACCCTTTCCCGCAGTTTTGCCTTATATTCTTCCACTAATTGAGGCGAACGCTCTTCGATAAAATCCAGATGCACCAGCATCCCTTCCAGCTTGGCAATTAAATCCGTTTTAAGTGCCTCCCCTTCCTTTATCCTTGTTTCCACGAATTTCTCCGCTGCCCCTTGTACTGCACTGCAAAGGACTTTCCAGATTTCTTCCTCATCCACCGACTGTTCTTCCATGGCCAGCACTTCCGGATAGCGGGATAATACGGAAACCCTGATATCATTATCCAGTCCAAAATCCTCCGCCATCTGTTTCAAATAACCCACATATTCGGCTGCTACTTCTTTGTTGTATTTTACGCATACATTGGATTCCGTAAAATCTTCATACGTAATAAATACGTCCACTTTGCCCCGCTGCATATATTTTTTCAGTTCCGTGCGGATAGCTGCCTCAAAAAAACTAAGCTTTTTCGGCATTTTGATATTGACATCCAAATACCGGTGGTTGACCGATTTTATTTCAACTGTAACTTTGCGTGCTGCTTCTGACACTTCGTTCCTGCCAAAGCCCGTCATACTTTTAATCATTGTCTTCTGCTTTCTCCAATCCAATGCTCTTGCGTATTTCATATTATTATAAAATACCTCTTCCTTTGAGTCAAGGATTGATTTCCGCCATGGATGCCCGCTGCGCTGCTCATAAAAATTGATTTCCGTGATAAAATACGATATCCATTGAAAAGACAAAAAAAATATTGTAGAATCATTAGGTCACTAATATATCAAATCATTCACAATGCAGAAATGAGGCTAATTATGGCATTTGACGGTGTAACCATTGCAAGTATTGTAAAAGAATTAAACGATACTATTTTAGGCGGCAGGATTTATAAAATTGCCCAGCCTGAAAGCGATGAACTGCTGCTTACGATTAAAGTAAATGGCGGGCAGCAGCGGTTATTTATTTCCGCTGGCGCTTCCCTTCCCCTGATTTACCTGACGGGGACTAACAAACCAAGCCCCATGACAGCTCCGGGATTCTGTATGCTGCTCAGGAAGCATATACAGAACGGGCGTATTACCCGGATTAGCCAGCCTGGCCTGGAGAGGATTGTCCGTATAGAGGTGGAGCATCTAAACGAACTGGGCGATTTATGTACCAAGAATTTAATAGTAGAAATTATGGGCAAGCACAGCAACATTATCTTTACCGACCACAAGGATATGATTATAGACAGTATCAAGCATATTTCAGGCATGGTCAGCAGCGTCCGGGAAGTTCTGCCCGGCCGAGCTATTTCATACCGGAAACCCAAAAAAAGCAAAATCCCCTGGCCACGGAAAAAGAGCAGTTTATACAAAGTATCCGTTCCGGCAGCCAGCCGCTTTATAAGGTGCTTTACGGCTTTTATACAGGTTTTTCCCCTATATTTGCCCAGGAGCTTTGTTACCGGGCCGGGCTTGACGGCGATTATCCATCCGCTGCCCTTTCCGATGAAGATTTGGAGAGATTATCCCATGTGTTCCAAAGCGCCGTTGCCGATATCCTCACAGGTAATTTTACTCCCAATATCGCTTATGAGCATGGCTCCCCGGCGGAATTCTCCGTTCTCCCTTTCACCATGTACAGCCAGAAAGACCGGCAAAACTGCCCTTCCGTCAGCGCTATGTTAGAACAATATTATGCCCAGAAGAACGCCCTCACCCGTATCCGCCAGAAATCTGCGGATTTAAGAAGGATTGTCCAGACTGCCTTGGAGAGGAATGTAAAAAAATACGATTTGCAGCTCCGGCAGATAAAGGATACCGAAAAACGGGATAAGTACAGGATTTATGGGGAATTACTCAATACCTACGGCTACCAGGCTTCACCGGGCAGCAAATCCATAACGGTAAGAAATTATTATACCGATGAAGATATGGCCATCCCTTTAGACCCTACTCTTCTGCCTTTGGAAAACGCAAAAAAATATTTTGAAAAATATAATAAAATGAAACGTACCTATGAAGCATTATCTAAATTGACTTTAGAAGTGAAAGACGAAATCGAACATTTGGAATCCATCATCACTGCCCTTGATATCGCCACCGGCGAAGAGGATTTGGTGCAAATCAGGGAGGAGCTGGTGGAAAGCGGGTATATCCGCCGGAAAAGCAGCGATAAAAAAGTAAAAATAACCAGCAAGCCTTTCCATTATGTCAGCAGCGACGGTTATCACATGTATGTAGGAAAAAATAATTACCAGAATGATGAGCTCACTTTCCGTTTTGCCTCCGGCAATGACTGGTGGTTTCATGCTAAAGGATTTCCTGGTTCCCATGTGATTGTAAAGGCGGGTAAGGAGGAACTACCCGACCGGGCTTTTGAAGAAGCTGCGAAACTGGCTGCCTATTACTCCAAAGCCAGGAATCAGGATAAGGTGGAAATAGATTATACGGAAAAGAAAAATGTAAAAAAACCGAATGGTGGGAAACCTGGGTTTGTTGTTTATTATACGAATTATTCAATGGTGATGGATTCCGATATCAGCGGGTTAACTTTGATGAATGAATAAGGGGTACGGATATCCAGCTATGAAAGGAATATAGTTATGGTGATGTCTATACAGAATATGGATACAGATAAAATTGCTATTGCTAAATTGACAAAGGAAGAAATTATTGCTATTTACTCTACCCATTCCGTGCGGCATTTTCCGGCGGATGAAAGAAAGCCGGTCTCTTCCATTGAACGGATGGCATCCGAGGGGATTTATACAGGTTATGGCCTCTATTCCTCCAAATATCCAGATGAAGCTGGAAAACAAATGGCCTCTTCCGAGCTTGGCAGGAATCTGCTTGGATATGCTTTTTTCACGGTTCTCCCCGAACAGCAAACCTGCCTTTTGGACTATTTTGCTGTCATGGAAAATTATCGAAGCCACGGTATTGGCTCTCTTTTCCTACAACATATGAAGGTATCCCCCGCCCCCTATAATGGTTTTCTTATCGAATCGGAAGACCCTGATTATGCCAAAGGGGAAGCCGAACTGTCCATACGCCGCAAGAGGCTGGACTTCTATGAAAAAAACGGGGCACTTCCTACCGGAATAAAGGCAACCGTTTTTGGCGTTCCTTACTGCCTGCTCTTTTTTCCTTTACAAGGGGCTAATCTTCCGGATAAAGAAACGCTATGCCAGCATTTCTCCAATATATACCGGAGAATGGTTGCCCCTTGCCACTATGAAACTAATGTCCATATATTCCCGTAAGCGGAATAGTGGAAAAAGCGGCACTATCCCCTTTAGGGGATGTGCCGCCCACTTTCTGCTTCCTTACAGCGTTCCGCTTTTAAATAGAGATTTTACATGGTCGATTTCTTCCTGTGTCGCTTTTGCCGCCGGTACGTAATATGATTTTTCCCTTGCTATCTGATATAGTTCTTCCTGAGACTGTTCACATGCATTGCGGAACTGTTTCAACGTCTGCTTCAATTCTTTATTTTCCGTCTGGGCAATCATGCCGCCATAACGCACCAGTTCCCCATTTATTCCTGCTAAAGTATCTGCTACCATCGTTTTTTCCTGCATTTTATACCTCATTTCTGTGCGGCTCTTTGTTCACGCAAGTTTGTGGATGCCGCACGGACACAAACCTGTAATCTCCTACTGCAAAAACTTCATTAACTGCTGCTTATTATCCATTGCTGATTTTGCACCTTTTTCAAAAAACTGCTTTACGCTTGAATCCGATGCACACTCTGCATATTCCTTCATTTTGCAGTGAGTGGTATCGTATCCGCCAATCAGATGACGTAAATTCTGTAAATCCAATTCTGATAGACTAGCCATTTTTCTCCTCGTTTCTGCGCTGCTTTTTTGTGCCTCCCAGATTTGTGGTTGCAGCGCGGACACAAATTTGGGGTGAAAGGCTAAAAATCTTTCACTTTTTGCTCCCTAGAAATAATAGTTGCATTTCTATTATCTCCTCCAGGCTTTTTTTTATTCTTTCCACATTCACTACAAAATCCCAATATGTTCCAATAAAATTTTAAATCCAAGGCAAATTAAAATGATGCCTCCGGCCAGTTCTGCCTTTGCCTTATATTTCATTCCAAAAACATTTCCAACTTTAACGCCTGCCAAAGAAAAAGCAAAAGTAACCATGCCAATAAAAAATGCAGCACTCCAAATGTCCACCGATAAGAAAGCAAAAGTAACCCCTACCGCCAATGCATCAATACTGGTAGCTACTGCTAATATGCCCATTTCCTTTATCCCCAGCGAACTGTCCGCCACTTCTTCTTCCTTGCCATAAGCTTCCTTTATCATATTAACCCCAATCAAGCCCAGCAAAACGAATGCAATCCAATGGTCTATGGCAGTGATACTGTCTTTAAACTGTGTGCCCAACAAGTATCCAGCCATCGGCATCAAAGCCTGAAACCCTCCGAACCACATTCCCACAACCGCCGCCTTTTTCCAAGTGATTTCTTTCATAGCCAGCCCTTTGCATATAGCTACCGCAAAGGCATCCATTGACAATCCTGCCGCCAACATAAAAATTGTTAGTAAATTCATGTTCTCCTCGTTTCTGCACCGCTTTTGTGCAATAAGATTTCGGTAAAAAAGAATTGGCCCAGCGGCCAATTCCAAAGAATGCTTCGCATTCTCTGCAAGTTCGCTGCGCGAACTTGTGAATTCATGCGTTTTACAACGCAGTTTCCTATA
>QXWV01000046.1 GCA_009911195.1 Lachnospiraceae bacterium
TAAAAAAAACCATAGACAATGACCTAAGCCACTGCCTATGAGTCTCATTCATTAAGGTAATACCAGATTCCCATCAATATGTTGATATTACCGCAGCCCACGATTAAGCCAAACTGCGAACTACTCCCCCATAGCATTATAATCTGTAATCCCAAGTTCTTCCGTTCAGACAGATGTTTCATTTATTGTATGGCAAATAAAAAAACTTGTCAATCCCTCATATTTTCCTTATACTGTTTAAATAATAGAATGGGTATGGGCCAGGCTGCCACCATACTAAATCCAAAAGAAAGAAGGCTCACTATGACGCTAACTACCTTATGCTACATAGAAAAAGACGATTCCTACTTAATGCTCCACCGGGTGAAAAAGGAAAAGGATATTAACAAAGACAAATGGATTGGCATCGGGGGACACTTTGAGCCGGGGGAAAGCCCCGAGGAATGCCTGCTGCGCGAGGCTTTGGAGGAAACAGGGCTAAGCCTTCATTCCTACCGCTTCCGTGGCATCGTAACCTTTCTCTGTGATGATATCACCGATTATTATATGTGCCTTTATACCGCTGACAGTTTTAGCGGCACATTAAAAAATTGTAATGAAGGCACTTTGGAATGGGTGTCCAAAAATAAATTAGCGCAATTAAACCTCTGGGAAGGCGACCTTATTTTTTTCCGGCTTCTGGAAGAAAATGCTCCTTTCTTCTCATTAAAATTATCTTATCGCAACAATGTCCTCCTGGAAGCCGTCCTGAACGGAAAACCTTTAGAGCTGCTGGACATCGTTGACAGCCATGGATATCCTACAGGAAGCATCAGGGAGCGCTCCGTCATTCATTTGTATGGAAACAGGCATCGCACCTCCCATGTATGGATTGTACGCCCTGGCAGAACAAAAAAAGGCGGTTATGATATACTGCTGCAAAAACGTTCCGACCATAAAGATAGTTTTCCTGGCTGCTATGATGTATCCTCTGCCGGGCATATTACTGCTGGGCAGGATTACCTCCCTTCCGCCCTCAGGGAATTGGAAGAAGAACTGGGTATTACCGTCCATGGGCAAGAGCTGAAATTTATTGGCTACCATGATTCCCTCATCCAATCCGAATTTCATGGCAAACCATTTCATAACCATGAATACAGTGCCATTTATATTTTATATTTAGATGTGGATATCTCTTCTATAGATATACAAAAGGAAGAAGTGGAGGAAGTCATCTGGATGAAGTATGAAGACTGCCTGGAAGGCGTAAGAAAAAATACATTCAAGCATTGCATCTTTTTGGAGGAAATAGAGATGGTTGGCCATGCCCTCCAAAATCCAGAAAATTATGGCGAAATGCCTTTATAGGCTGTATGCCCTGCGAAATGGCATATAACCCTCAAATGTCCAGGCACAAATATTGGCTGCTGTAGTTGATACAATGCATGGACTACAACAGCCTCATTTTTTTTGCCAGCTTTACTACCGCCCTGCCCTTAGGAAGACCTTTTAAGTCCGCTTCTTTCACGGCTTTAAGCTTGATGACCAATATAAAATACAGCAAAGCCCCAACAAAAGCTGCAACACAAAAGGCTATCAGGTTGATAAAATATGCGGATTCCATAAACATTTTCAAAAGGTATTCCATACCCTCATATACCCCATAGGCAGCCGCCCCCATCAAAATAGAGCAAAACAGTGGCCTTGCGAATGTTCTGTCCATTTCCTGTTTATAGCCTAAATATTTCCTCATAAAGATATTATTCAGAATGCACATGACAATGGAATAAAGCACGGTGGCCACCATAACGCTATATACGCCCCAGGCGGTATTATACAATAGGAGCACAAGTACTGAGGTCTGGATGCCGATGGCAATCAAAGCGTTGATAACCGGTGTATTTACTTTCCCAATTCCCTGCAACACCGCATTGGTCAATGTGGACAGCCCATAGAACACCACCGTAGCCGCCATTCCTATCAACAGGCGGGATGCAAGCTCCAAGGAATCAAGCTGGGGAAAAAGCACCATCATCACTGGCCTTGCCAATATACCGATACCCACTGCGGCCGGTATGGAAATGAGCATTGTTACCTTAATTGCATATGCTATTTTTTTCTTTGTCTGCTTTACCGAACCCTGGGCATAAGTAGCAGAAATAGTGGGGACAATAGCAGAAGACATGGCGGAAGCAAGGGCAATTGGTATATTGGAAATCGTAACTGCCTTGGTGGAGAAGATTCCTATTTCCGTTGTGGCTGCCACTTTATCCATTTCCTTAAAGTTCACCATCATATTTAAGTAAACGGTCTGGTTCAAAGCCGTTGTCAAATTATAAATACAGGTACTTAATATAAAAGGTGTCACAACCGCCATTATCAGTTTAAATATATCCCCATATGATTCTATATTTTCCGTCCTGTCATAAGCAATACGCCGGTTAATCATTTTCCGGTTGGCCATATAAATAGCCGCCATGAACAAAAGGGCCGCCAGAACCCCCGAGCCTGTGCCCAGCGCGCTTCCGATGGCGCCATACATGGCCTGCGTACCAGCATCCCCTTCCGCCGAAACCGCCATCTGCACCAATAAATATGCTGCACCCAAACTCACCGCTGCATTCAAAATCTGTTCTAATATCTGGGAAACGGATGTCTGCATCATAGTACGGTGAGCCTGAAAATATCCCCTAAGTACCCCTAAGATTCCATAGAAAAAAATGGTCGGGGCGAAAACCCTGAGAACCGGTATGGAATTTCCCATTACAAAAAAAGGTGCCCATAAAAATAACACAAGGCTTGCTATACCACCCACTACCATAACATAGGCAAGCGCACATTTAAAAATACGCTGCGCATTGTGGTATTCCTTTAACGCAAGCCTCTGGGCAAGCACCTTTGCTATTGCTGACGGTATACTGTAGGAGGATACAAGAAGGACAATGGTATAAATATTATAGGCCGTGCTGTAATAACCATTTCCTTCATCCCCAATAATACCTGTAAGCGGGCCCCGGTACAACAGCCCTATGATACGGCAGATAATGGAAGCTGCCGCCAGTATGCCCGCTTGCACAATAAATCCGTCTTTCTTATTATTCCTGCCTTGACTGCGAGATGCACCCTTCTTATCAGACATAATAATATCCGTCCTTTTATCCTATCAGCCAATCATACATTTCCTGATATTTTTTCGCGGATACATGCCAAGAAAAGTCAACTGCCATTCCTCTGTCAATAATTTTGTTCCATTCCCTCTTTTTATCATAATAAATCCGCTCTGCATAACGGATAGTTTCCAGCATCTCATGGGCATTATAGTTTGTAAAGCTAAAGCCCGTTCCCGTACTTTCAAATTCATTGTATGGCTCTACGGTATCCTTTAAACCGCCGGTTTCCCTTACAATAGGCACTGTGCCGTACCGCAGCGACATCAATTGGCTCAAGCCGCAGGGTTCAAACAAAGACGGCATAAGGAATGCATCGCTTGCTGCATAAATCTTATGGGATAATGCTTCCGAATAAAAAATATTTGCAGAAACCTTATTGCTGTATTTCCAGTCAAAATGGCGGAACATATTTTCATACCGCTCTTCTCCTGTTCCAAGGACAACTATCTGGATTGCATCCTGGCACATTTCATCCATCATATAATCAATTAAATCAAAGCCCTTCTGGTCCGTCAGCCTAGATACAATACCGATTAACATCTTCTTGTCATCCTGTTCCAAGCCCAGCTCTGCCTGCAATGCACGTTTATTTTTAATCTTTTCCTTCCTGAAATTCACGGAATTATAATTATGTTCAATATATTTATCCGTCTGCGGGTTAAAATCTTCATAATCCACACCGTTTACAATCCCCCGCAAATCGCCGCTCCTTGCCGTAAGTAGCCCGTCCAGGCCTTCTCCGTAAAACGGCGTTTTAATTTCTTCCGCATAAGTATCGCTTACTGTTGTAACTGCATCTGCGTATACAAGACCCCCTTTAAGCAGGTTCGCATCTTTATATGCCTCCAGTTTATCCGGCGTAAAGAAATAATCCGGCAGCCCTGTAATAGATTTCACTGTCTTCACATCCCATTTTCCCTGGAATTTCAGGTTGTGGATGGTCATAACGGTCTTAATTCCCCGGAAAAATTCATTTCCCTGGAAACGTTCCTTCAGATATACAGGAACAAGCCCTGTCTGCCAGTCATGGCAATGGATGACATCCGGCCTGAAATCAATCAGCGGAAGCGTGGATAATGCCGCCTTAGAAAAGAAAGAAAACTTGGTTATCTCATCCAACACATTGTCGCTATAAGGCTTGAACCCGTTAAACATGGATTCATTATCGATAAAGTAATATTTCACTCCCTCTATTTCGGCCTCCAATACACCTACGTACTCGTTCTTCCAATTGAAGTCCATATAATAATGTGTCTTGTAAGTCATCAGGTCCTTCATTTCCTGTTTCATACATGTATACTTAGGAATCATGACCCTTACATCAAAATATTCCTTATCAATACATTTTGGCAGAGAACCTATCACATCTGCCAAGCCGCCCGTTTTAATGAACGGTACACCTTCCGATGCCACAAATAATATTTTTTTCATAAGCCATACCTCCAATATGATTAGCAATATTATACATCATATTGGAAAGGTTTAAAAGATTTAATTGTTAATTTTAGTAGATTATATTCTATTATATTTCTATTCCCTATATTGAAGCCTAATCTTATCCGCAATCAGGGCTATGAATTCCGAATTAGTCGGTTTCCCTTTCCCTGTATTGATAGTGTAGCCAAATAGTGCATCCAGAGTTTCCATCCGACCTCTGCTCCAAGCCACTTCTATCGCATGTCTTATTGCCCGTTCCACCCTGCTGGATGTTGTCTGATATTTTTTGGCAATGGATGGATATAGCACTTTTGTAATAGAGCTTAACATTTCGCTGTCCTCCACCGACATCATGATTGCTTCCCTCAAATATTGATACCCTTTGATATGTGCAGGCACACCGATTTCATGTATCATGTCCGTAACGTCCTTCTCCAGGTCGCGAACTATCTGCGTATTTTTTACAACTGTATCTGTTCCCGCAGTTATGGCTGAGTTCTTACCCGCAGAGGGTACCGTAATCATTATCTGGAACTCTTTATCCATACTCATCAAGTCACCAAGTATTTTATATACACTCTCATTATCCTTTGTTGAAGTTAGATTCAGTTGTTCCATATCAAACCTCCGACTTTTTTCATTGCATATATCCGAAAATCCAAATCATACGCTAGAAATTTCCAAATACTGCTATAGTCTATTATAATGGAACATTATTTGAGTATTCAACCGTAAGGCATCGCATTAATGGGACAGCATATTTTCTATAAAAATACCATACCCTTTCGTAGAGTCCTGTACCAGTACATGTGTCACCGCACCTATAATTTTCCCATCCTGGATAATGGGGGAACCGCTCATCCCTTGTACAATCCCCCCCGTCAGGGAAAGCAAATCCGTATCCGTGATACGAAGCACAATTCCCCTGTTCACATTATCATTATCTAAATGAACCTCCATTATTTCTATGTCATAATAGCAGGGTGTACCGTCAATACTGCAGATAATCTGGGCCGGCCCCCTCACAATCTCCTGTTTCAGCCCTATGGGCAGGGCTTCTCCCGATACCGTTTCAAAAATCTGCCCATTACAGGTACCGAAAATCCCTTCTGCCGTATTCTCCTTGATTTCGCCAAGCACATTTTCCTCATCATATTCAATGTATCCAGTCAATTCCCCGGGAGCCCCGTCACTTCCTCTCGTTATTCCAATTATCTCCGTATGATACAAAGTCCCTTTTTCCAAATCCATCAATGTGCTCGTATCCACATCATTAATTCCATGGCCCAATGCACCGAAATCTGCGCTGTCATTGATATAAGTCATCGTTCCCACGCCCTGGGCATTATCCCGAATCCATACGCCGATTTTATAATCCCCGGACTGGCTGGCCACTGGCTTGACGCTTAAAAGCAGTTCCTCCTCCCCCCTTTTTACTTTCATAACCAGTTCCTGGCCTTCGCTGTGTTTAATTTTATCCATAAAGTCACTTTTCCCCGTAACTTCTTCGTCATTTACCTGGGTAATATAGTCCCCAGACTTTAACACATATTGGGAAGGGGAAACCTTCTGCCCTTCTTCCCCCACAAAATCCCCCACTCCAATCACAAGTACACCATGGGTCTTCACATAAATACCGATAGGGATTCCTGCCGGGGTTAGGGTCTTATCCTGAATCACCTGAACCCCTACCGTTTTTAGAGGTATAATACCGAACAGCTTTAAGTCCAGGACATATTTTTCGATTGCATTCGCTTTTATTGTCACCGGCTTGCCCAAATCAATATGAATGCTATCCTTCGGTATGTTTGATTTTACAAGCCCACTCACTTCCACAGCTTCCTTATAAATCTCCCCGGAAGCGGGTACCTGAAAATCCAGCGTCTGGTCCACGCCGGCTTTTATTTTTATATTAGAAGGAACTTTTCTCCATAAGGAAAAATAGCAGGTGCAGACTAAGGCTGCAAGGCTTCCTGCCAGGGCAAAATACAAACACGTTCTATACTTTTCAATTTTACTTTTATTTTTACGGCTTTTACAATTTCTACAGCTTTTCCTTTTCAAGTCTTCACATCCTTTCACCAAATCTTCCTAAGACAATCTTCTTTCAAAAAAATCTTCTTAAGAAAAACCTTCTTTAGTATGTGAAAAACTTAAGGATTTTACTTTAGTATTGTTTTGTATTTCTTGCCAATTCTTTCATTTCTTTTGCATTTTGAAGGGCTGCTTCCGTTATTTCCGCCCCTCCAAGCATCCTTGCCAGTTCCCTTAAGTCATCTTCTTCCGATATTTTCCTTATCGTAGTAACAGTACGGTCCTTTTTCGCATTTTTTTCTATTAAAAAGTGGACATCCGACATAGCAGCTATCTGAGGCAGATGGGTAATACAGATAATCTGATGGTTTCTACCCAGAATCCCCATTTTCTCCGATACCCGCCATGCGGTCTTTCCGCTGATTCCTGTATCAATTTCATCAAAAATAAGCGTTTGTATATCGTCTTTATCCGCTAAAACAGTTTTAAATGCCAACATAATCCTGGAAAGCTCGCCTCCGCTGGCTACCTGGCTAAGTGGCTTTAACTTTTCCCCTTTATTGGTAGAAATCATGAACTCTACATCGTCATACCCATCCGAAGCAAGCATTTCCGGACAAGGGCGTACTTGAATTTCAAAACGTACCTGTTCAAAATTAAGTTCTGATAGTGCCTGCTTTAACAGCTTGCCCAGCTCTTTTGCCTTTTTTTGGCGCACATCCGAAAGCTGCCCGCAAAGTTCCTGTAAATCTCCCCTTGCACTTTCTATACGCTGTACGGTTTCTAAACGGTATGTTTCATAGTTCTCCAGCAGGTTCAGCCGCTCTTCCCCCTGCGCTTTATAGGCAAGTATTTCTTCTATATTATTGCCATATTTTGATTTTAAATGATTAACAAGGTTGAGCCGTTCTTCCGTCTTTGCAAAATCCTCCCCATCAAATTCCAGCTCTTCCATATAGCCGGATATAGCCCTGTTGAAATCATTCAGCAAATTATCAATATCCTGCAACTGGGCTTCCAGTTCCGACAAATCATGGTCAAAAGAAGAGACATTTTTCAGTTCACGCAGGGCACGCCCCAAAAATTCGCCAGCGCCTTCCCCTATTTCGTACCCTGTCATACGGTAGGCATCGGACACCGCCTCCTTAATCTTGCGGCTATTTACCATTTTCCTGTAAAGCTGTTCCAGTTCTTCATCTTCTCCGGAAACCAGGCTTGCCTCTTCAATTTCCTTCACTTCAAACCCTAAAAGCGCCGCTTCCTTCTCCCTGGCCGTTTCATCCCCTGCCATTTCTTCCAGTTCTTTTTGCAGGCTTACCAGTTCTTTATAGTTTTCCCGAATTTTATTTTTTAAATCAAATGCCCGTCCACCTGCAAAATCATCCAATATTTCTTTATGCTTTTTCTTTTGCAGCAAAGTCTGATGCTCATGCTGTCCATGGATATCAATTAATATTTCTGCGATTTCCCTTAGCTGTTTCGTTCCTACCGTTTCCCCGCACACCTTGCATACGCTTCTGGAAGGCATAATCTTCCTCTGGATAATCAGCGTACCATCCTCTTCCGGGAAATAATCCAAACCCTTCAACAGTTTTTCCTGTTCTTTATTTACTTGAAAAACCAGTTCCACCAGGGCATACTCCGCCCCTGTCCGTATCAAATCCTTGTCCGCCTTCGCCCCCAATGCCAAATTTACGGACCCTATCACAATAGATTTCCCGGCACCGGTCTCCCCAGTCAATATATTGAGCCCCTCTTCAAACAAGACTTCTTCTTCATCAATTAACGCTAAATTCTTTACGTGCAAACTTAACAGCATAACATCTCCTCTAATCCTATGTATCCGGGCAATCCCTGCAGAACGCCTAAATATCCATCATTTTATGCAATTTATCCATAACAATCCGGGTATCATCCACCGTTCTTACAGCCATCATAATGGTATCATCCCCGGCAATAGAGCCGACAATCTCCTTTAACCGCATCGCATCTATAGCTGCCGCTACCGCCATAGCCATCCCGGACACTGTTTTAATCACCAGGATATTCTGTGCCATATCCATGGAGACAAACCCATCCGTCAGCACACGGATATATTTATCCCCCAGATAGCTGTCATCCTGTTTTAGCACCACATATTTCTGTCGGCCATCCCCCGTCGGCACTTTGGAAAGCTTCAAAGCCCTGATATCCCTGGAAACTGTGGCCTGTGTCACTTGAAAGCCGGAATTCCTCAGCCTTTCTGCCAGTTCGTCCTGTGTTTCAATATCATAATTTTCAATCAGCTCAATAATCTTTCCTTGCCTATTTTTTTTCATAGAAATAACCCTTCCCTTCCTATCTTCTAAACGCTTAATTTTTTATGTAATACTTCCAGGAAACTTACCTTATTTAACTTTACAATACCAGTTGTTGTTTCCGCCCGTTCAATCTCTACTTTATCACCCGTATACAATGTTACATTATGGCTCCCGTCAAAATTTACCTCCACTTGCTGTATGGATTCTCCCCTTCCTTCCCCTATTTCGATTTCTATTTTGTCCTCCGGTGCCAGGATAATGCTCCTTGTATTCAACGTATGGGGGCTGACAGGGGTTACCAATACAAGTTCTGCCTTCGGCTCTACAATAGGGCCTCCTGCCGAAAGATTGTATCCTGTAGACCCTGTCGGAGTCGCCACAATCACACCATCCGCATGGTATTCATTTAAAAACTGCCCATTTACACATATCCTGAACCGTATAATTTGCAAAGAGCCGCTTCTTGTAATTGCAATATCATTTAATGCATAGGAATTCTCCGCTTCGTATTCCGGAAGCCCATTTTCCTCATGCTTTTTTTGATGAATGCTTCCACGGACAATCTTGCCTGTAAGCATCATCCGCTGTTCCACTTCGTATCCGCCTTCCAGAAGCTGGTCCATAGCGGCTTCCATGCCTGCCTCATCAATTTCTGCCAAATAGCCTAAAGTACCCAGATTAATCCCCAGAAGTGGAATATCTCTATGGATAATATCCCTGGCCGCCTGCAGCAGAGTCCCGTCTCCCCCTAAAACAAGAATACAGTCCACATCCTCCGGAATCTGCGCTGCATCGGTATATTCCTGCTCTTTGCCAGGCTCTTTCACCTGTATGGTACATTTCTTATTCCGGGCTTCCAGATATCTCCCGATATCCTTTGTTTTCTTCAAATTACAGTCTTTATGCCCATTTGTAATAATGTAAAAGTGATTCATTGATTTCCCATCCCTATAATGCCCCATGGGCTTCCTCTACTATCCGGCCAACCAGTTCTTTCATTTCCAGGCTAAAGGATAATCCGCTTTTTTCCTCCATAAGCTGTTCCAGCCGCCTCTCTCCCTGGGCTTCTGTCCAATTTCGGATTTCCTCTGGTATTTCCCTTTTCTTTTCGATATGCAACAGATATTCAATATTTCCTTCCGGACCTTTTACCGGGGAAAAGTTAAGTCCCAATACATCAAATCCAATACAATCCGCAAAATCTATCACTTTGCAAATGACTTCCCTATGTATTTCCGGTTCCCTGACCACCCCTTTTTTCCCCACTTTCTCTTTCCCTGCTTCAAATTGAGGTTTAATCAGGCAGACCATCTGTCCACCTCCCTTTAGCAGATTCCTTGCCGGAATCAATATTTTAGTAAGGGAAATAAATGATACATCTACCGATGCAAAATCAAGGACATCTTCAATCGCAGAAGGGAGCATATACCTGAAATTGGTTTTTTCCATACAAACCACTTTTTCATTTGTCCTCAGCTTCCAGTCCAACTGTCCATGCCCTACATCCACCGCATATATCTTTGCCGCCCCATTTTGCAGCATACAGTCCGTAAAACCGCCTGTGGATGACCCGATATCCATGCATATCAAATTTTGTAGCCCAATTCCAAAAACCGATATTGCCTTCTCCAGTTTTAGGCCGCCCCGGCTCACATATTTTAACGTATTGCCCTTTACTTCAATACGTGCTTTTTCTTTATCAAAAGATGCCCCCGCTTTGTCCTCCCGTTGTCCGTCCACAAATACAGCGCCCGACATAATAATCGCCTTCGCCTTTTCCCTGGACGTAGCATACCCTTTTTCTACCAAAAGCACATCCAAACGTTCCTTCATATGAATCCATGCCCTTTCCAGCCTTCATCAATTATTCAGCATATCCATTATCATCTATCGGAGATACCAAACGGATGGCATATTTTTACAGCCTGCTAAATTCTTCTATAATCCGCCTCGTTACCGAATCCGCATCTATTTCAATCTCCTGACGCAAAAGGTCTACATTGCCATGCTCCACATATTCATCGGGGATTGCAATGGAAATAAGGGATTTCCCTGACTTCTTCCGGTCCAGGAATTCCCTGGCCCTTTCCCCGTAACCTCCACTGGCCACATTCTCCTCCATGGTAACAAACATTTCATGGGCCGCAAACGCTTCTTCAATAGTATCTTCATCCAAAGGCTTCACAAACCTGGCATTTATCAAAGAACAGGAATATCCTTTTCCCTTCAACTGTTCCCTCACCTGGCAAGCAATTTTCACCATGCTTCCTACGGCCAACAGGCAAATATCCTTTTCCTCATAAATCCATTCGCTTTTTCCATATACAATCGGTTTCCTATACTCTTTCAGCCCGTCAAAGGCTTCTCCCCTGGGATACCTCACCGCAATGGGTGCCCCAAAACCGACAGCAAATTTCATCATATCCGACAGCTCCCATTTATTTTTGGGCGCCATAATGTGCATATTGGGAATAGAAGAAAGATAAGACAAGTCGAATATCCCTTGATGGGTCTCCCCATCGCTTCCCACCAGCCCAGCCCTGTCGATGGCAAATACCACCGGCAGATTCTGTATACAAACGTCATGCAGAATCTGGTCATAAGCACGTTGCAAAAAAGAAGAATAAATTGCCACGATTGGCTTTAATCCCCCGGCAGCCAGCCCGGCCGCAAAAGTAACCGCATGTTCTTCCGCAATGCCCACATCAAAAAATCGTTCGGGGTACATATTCCGAAACCGCTTTAACCCGGTTCCATCAGGCATGGCCGCAGTAATGGCCACCACCTTTTCATCCCTCTGCCCCAATTTAGTCATAACGGTAGAAAAAATATCCGTATAATTGGCTTTTGTCCTTGAATGGGTAGGAAGTCCTGTTTCCACTTCAAAAGGTTCTGCCCCATGAAACCTGGCCGGATGCCTTTCTGCCGGCAGATACCCCTTCCCCTTCTGGGTCAGGACATGCACCAAAACTGCCTTTTTCACTCTTTTTGCTTCATGGAATACCCGTACCATCTGTCCAATATTATGGCCGTCCACGGGACCTAAATAGGTAATGCCCATATCCTCAAAAAGCATTCCAGGAATCACCAACTGTTTTACGCTGTTTTTGGCACGCCTTATAAATTTCACCATTTGATTTCCGTATTTTGGCATATCTTTTAACGTATTATATACCCCATCCCGCAAATCCAGATAGCCGTCCGCTGTACGGACGTTATTCAGATATTTGGACACACCCCCCACATTTTCCGATATGGACATATTATTGTCATTTAGTACGATAATAAAATTGCTCTCCAGCCTGGCCGCATTATTTAACGCTTCATAGGCCATCCCCCCAGTTAAGGAACCGTCTCCTATTACCGATACCACCAGATGCTTTTCCCCATTCAAATCTCTTGCCTTTACCAGCCCAAGCCCCGCAGAAATAGAAGTAGAGCTATGCCCTGTGTCAAAGGCATCGCAGTCGCTCTCCCTCCTCTTCGGAAAACCGCTCATCCCTCCATATTTCCTGAGAGTCTCAAAACCGCTTCTCCTTCCGGTCAGAAGCTTATGGGTATAAGACTGATGGCCTACGTCCCAAATAATTTTATCTTCCGGAAGATTCAGCGCCAAATGCAGTGCCATCGTCAATTCCACCGCTCCCAGATTAGAGCCCAGGTGTCCGCCCGTCACACTGATTTTTTCAATCAGGAATTCCCTGATTTCTTCCGCAAGTGAAGCCAGCTCTTCTTCGTTGATTTTCTTAATATCATTTACTTGACGAATATTATCCAATAGCATATCCATACCCTCTTCTCATTTTTCTCTGGTAATCAGCCGCCTAACCAAATCCTCCAAAAATTCATTTCTGTCTTTAAAAGAGGACAGGATTTCTATTGCATCTACGGAAAGGTTCTCCATATCTTTCATTGCCTGCTCTATTCCTTTTAAAGTCACATAAGTTATCTTTTTATTCTTTTCATCGCTGCCTGTCTGTTTCCCTAAGGTTTTCAGGCTGCCCGTCACATCCAGGATATCATCCTGAATCTGAAAAGCGATTCCGATATTATATGCGCACTTCTCGATTTTTGCAATTTCTTCCTTTGACGCCCCTGCCAGAATTGCTCCTATCATCATTGCGCTCTGAATCAACGCTGCCGTTTTATGCTCATGAATAAACAAAAGCTGCTCTTTTGTCACCCCACTTCCCATGCCTTCCGCTTCGATATCGGCAGTCTGTCCCCCAATCATGCCGTAAATGCCCGCTTTGGCAGCGAATATAGAAAGAGCCTGCGCAATACGGTCAAATTCCTCTTTTTCATTTGCATAGGAAAAGGCTTTCATCGCTGTTTCAAAGGCAAAGTTTAACAACCCGTCTCCTGCCAGGACGGCCATCCCTTCCCCATAAACCACATGGGTGGTCTTTCTTCCCCGACGGTATTCGTCATTGTCCATACAGGGCAAATCATCATGGACTAAAGAATAGGTATGCACCATTTCAATAGCTGCCATAAAGGGCTCCGCCACCTCTCCTGCCCCCTGGAACATATGGTATGTTTCCTGCATCAGCATTGGGCGCAGCCTTTTGCCTCCGGCCAGGACACTATAATTCATAGCCTGGATTACCGTTTTTTGGTATCCTTTCTCTTCCGGCAGATATTTTCCTATTATCCGCTCTACCTGATTTACTTTATCTTCCAGTTTTTCGTTAAAACTCATTAACCTCTCCATTTCCGTCAATCTTCAAGACTTTCTTTTCCACTTGGTCTATTTTATCGCTGCAATATTTAAGAATTTCCATTCCCTGCTTATACTCTTTAAAGGAATCCTCCAGCGTTATACCCTCTGCTTCCAGCTTCTCAATTGTTTCTTCCAGCTTCTCAAAAGCCTCTTCCAATGTCAATCCCTTCTCATCTAACCCCATTCCACACGCTCCTTTTCCAAAGCTTTAGCCGTAATAATCCCATTTTGCACATGTACCCGCAATAGGCTTCCTTCCTCCACAGATTCAATGGCTGAAACGGTTTTCCCTTCGTTGTCCGACACGTAAGAAAATCCTTGTTTCAACTTATCCAACGGGGACAGCCCTTTCATCTTTTCAATATATACTTCTAAAAGATGCCTTTTTCTTGTAAGAATTGCTTCCATAGCATATTCCATCTGTTCTTCCAGTTTCAGCGAATAAGTCCTTTTTTCCCTAATCTGGTTAACTGGACTTAAATATTTTAGCTTTAAACTAAGATTTTCCAGATATCCCCTATACCAACTGATTTTATTTCCCAAAAGCCTGTCCAATGTATCCTTATATTCCGTTAGCAACGCTTCATACTGCCTATATTCATACACTGCCAGTTCTGCTGCTGCTGACGGCGTAGGAGCCCTTAAGTCTGCCACATAATCAGCAATCGTTGTATCCGTTTCATGCCCTACTGCAGAAATAATAGGAACTTGGCAGTCGAAAATTGCCTGTGCTACTATCTCCTCATTAAATGCCCACAAGTCTTCAATAGAGCCGCCTCCCCTTCCTACAATCATCACATCCACACCCAGATATTCCAATGCCCGGATACCGTTGACAATGGAACATGCTGCCTGTTCACCCTGGACAATAGCTGGATACAAGATAATCTGTACATAGGGGTTTCTTCTGGAAGCAATGTTGATAATATCCCTGACTGCCGCCCCCGTAGCTGCAGTCACTACGCCAAGGGTACGGATATATCTGGGGATAGGCTGCTTATAGCAGGCAGCAAACATCCCCCTTTCCTCCAGCTCCCTTTTCAGCCTATCGAACTTCTCGTAAAGAAGCCCGATTCCGTCCAGCGTAATTTCTTTGGCATAAAGCTGGTATTTTCCATCCCGTTCGTAGACATCCACCGTTCCCCCAACAATTACTTGCTGCCCTTCTTCCATCCGAAAAACAAGACCGGAACGGTTTCCTGCAAACATAACACAGGAAATCGTTCCTTTCTTATCTTTCAACGTAAAATAAATATGCCCTGAGGAATGATACTTGCAATTGCTCACCTCGCCCTTTACATACAATGACTGCAGCATGAAGTCCTGGGTAAACATATTTTTTATATAAGAATTCACTTGTGAAACGGTATAAGCATTCTGCATCTTAATCTCCATTCCGGAGCGTTTTGCGCGACGGGGCGATGCAAATTTCAAATTTGCATCTGCCATCAAGGCTTATTTGTGGCGCTCCGGCACAAATAGCCATGTGATAAAATCAGCTATCAAGCTGATTTTTCACACTATTTTCCCCATATCTACGCGGCTTTTTATCAATAGGCTCTTCCAAAAGCCTTCTTCATGCAAAGTTTTGACAGCCCATCCTATCATGCAAATTTGGCAAGAATCCCATTTATAAAGGATGAGGAATTATCTTGCCCGAATTTCTTAGCCAGTTCCACCGCTTCGTTAATTGCCACCCCTGTAGGTATCTCGTCATCATACTTGATTTCATAAACGGCAAGACGAATAAGGGTTAAGTCCACCTTGCCCATCCGGCTGGTATCCCACCCTTTTGCTGTTTGGTTTATCATATCATCAATTGCATCCACTTTTGAAACAATGTCCTGATATTTTTTTAGAATATATTGCCCATCTTTTTCATCCACCGCGTTTTCTTCTTCCTGGAAAAATAATTCTTCCTGCTCGGGCATATCTTCCTTTTCATTAAATTCTATACGAAAAAGCAGCTTAAATATCTGTTCCCTTAATTCTCTTCTTCCCATTGTATGCCTTGCCCTATCTGTCCTTTTGCATGTTAATGCCTGCAATACGGATATTTACATCCAACACATCCAGGCCCGTCATATTCTCTATCGCGCTTTTTACTTTCTCCTGCACCTTCTGGCTGGCTGACGGGATATTATAACCATATTCCATAACCAATGCCAGGTCTACCCTTACCGATTTGCCGATAACATCTACTTTCACACCTTTCTTCAGGCTTTTTACTCCCACTTTACTCATAATCTCATGGGTTATATTACCCGCCATGGCAGCTACCCCGTCTACTTCCGTAGCCGCAATACCTGCTATCATAGCTACTACATCATCTGCAATCTTAACGCTGCCTGAATTTCCTTCTTCCTCAGACACATATCCATTTCTATCTAATTCTTTTTCCATTTGTTTTCCTCATTTCTGCGCAGCTTTTCTTTCCGGGCCTGCGGATGCCGCGCCGCCGCAAACCTTTGGGGCTTTTCCTTCATCATTCCTGTTTTTACTATGATACCAAAATTTACGGATTTTGCATAGACCTATTTACAGCCAAAAACTCAAGCTAAGCTGTTCCGCATTATCTGCATATGCGATTACGCCGTCCGGGCTGTTCAAATATCGGAAAATCTCCTGCTCCTCAATCAATGCCTTTTCCATCTGCCTGTAAACATCTTCCCCACTGCATTTCAATGTTACATAAGTACTCCCCTTATCATACTCCCGTTGGAAAAGTTCGCCTAGGCCGGCTTCATCCACAGAAGTAAAATAAGCCCCTTCCTTTACATAATAATTTGCTGCCATCGCCGTGCATAGGGGTGGAGGCACTACATTGTCTATCTGATGGGTTCTTGTCAGTTGTTGGGTTGTTACACATAAATAGTCATAATTAATTGTAGGCAAATGTTCTTCCCCATATTCATCTTTTTCCCCGGATTCTTCCATTTGGTAGGAAGCATCGCCCCATGTAGGGTCCACATAGTAGTAATCCCCGTCTATCCGGACCAAATTCCAGGCATGTCCTTCCCCATCAGACACGCTTCCGATAATAATTGTACAAAAAACATCCATTTTCCCCAAAAGATATTGAAAAGCTTTTGCATAGCCCTGGCAGACCGAACGCCCATACAGGAACACGGAACAGATATTCTGGTTGTCCTCAGCATCCGCATCGTATTCCGTATGGTTAATAATATATTCATACAAGTATTTTACTTTTCCGTATTCATCCGTTCCCTCCGGAACTCCCTCCAGGCATTGCGAGGCATAAGCCTCAATCCTTTCCTGCCTTTGCCTTGTTTCTTCTTCGTCATACAAATAGGTACCGGTTACTGTGATTTTTTTCAGTTCTTCCCCCAGCGTATATTTGGTAAAAGTATATCCATCCACATAAAAAATCTCTGGATGGTCATTCAATACACATTGAAATGCTTTTTCGATTTTACTCGTATCCAGTGAAGAAAGCTTTACCTCTTCCCCCCGTTCTTTAAGGATTTGCAGGATTTCCACATAAATTAGCTGTTCTTCCTCATCTAAACAGTCAAAATTATAGTTTCCCTCCTGCTCTGCCAATAAAGCCGGGATTGTCCCGTCTGAAAGCCCAACTGACTGCCGGATAGAAGCATCGTCCTGCTCACCGGTCATCAGCTCCGTGACCTTTTCCTGCACAGATGCCTCTTCCCCTTGTACTACCTCTTCCTCCCCCAGATAGCCGCATCCGCCACAAAACAGCATAGTCAGGAACAAAATGGCAATATATGGTGCAAAAGCCCAAATACGCTTTCTATTTTCTTCTTTTCTTCTTTTTATGCTCATCATTCTTTTTTTCAATTAATCACGTCCAAACTCGGATAATATTAATCCTTCATTCCTGTCCAGCGTCATACCTATACTCCACTGGTTTATAAACAGCAGCAACGGGTTTCCCTTCATATCTTTTACTTTTTTCATATCCGAAGTGCCTGTCAGCTTGGCAATATCTATTTCCTTATTTTCTACCCACCGGATATGTTCATATGGAAGCGGTTCCAAACGTATATCCACATTATATTCGTTTTCCAGCCGGTATTTCAGCACTTCAAATTGAAGCACGCCAACTACCCCCACAATAATTTCTTCCATGCCGGTATTGAATTCCTGGAAAATCTGAATCGCGCCTTCCTGTGCTATCTGGGTAATCCCTTTTACAAATTGTTTCCTTTTCATCGTATCTATTTGACGCACCCTGGCAAAATGCTCTGGGGCAAACGTAGGTATTCCTTCATACTGGAACTGTTCCTTTGGCATGCATATCGTATCCCCAATGGAAAAAATCCCTGGGTCAAAGACCCCTATGATATCCCCTGCATAGGCTTCCTCCAAAATTTTCCGTTCGCTGGCCATAATCTGTTGTGGCTGGGAGAGCCGCATAACCTTCCCTCCCTGTATATGCTTTACCTCCATCCCGGCTTCATATTTTCCGGAACATATTCTCATAAAGGCAATCCTGTCTCTATGCGCTTTGTTCATATTCGCCTGGATTTTAAATACAAAAGCAGAAAACTCCCTTTCCGCCGGTTCCACCAGCCCTGTATCCGCCTTTCTTGGCAATGGCGTAGTGGTCATTTGCAAGAAATGCTGCAAAAAGACTTCCACCCCAAAGTTTGTCAATGCAGAACCAAAAAATACCGGCGTCAATTCCCCTGCCTGTACAATTTCCAAGTCAAATTCCGCACTGGCTCCATCCAGCAGCTCCACATCTTCCAACAGCTTGTCCTTCAATTCTTCCCCAATATATTCCAACAGTTTCTCCTCATCAGAAACAGGAATCAAGGTTGTTTCCCCCTCCTTTGTCCCCTTCTGTGTATCGGAATAGGTATGGATACATTTTTCTTCCCTGTCATAGACCCCTTTAAAACTCTTTCCCGAGCCAATCGGCCAATTAATCGGACAAGTGGCAATTCCCAGTTCCCTTTCGATTTCATCCAAAAGCTCAAACATGTCACCAGCATCCCTGTCCATTTTATTGATAAACGTAAAAATCGGTATCTTCCGCATAACACAAACCTTAAAAAGTTTCCTCGTCTGTGCTTCCACCCCTTTGGATGCGTCAATCACCATTACTGCGGAATCCGCCGCCATCAAAGTCCGGTATGTGTCCTCCGAAAAATCCTGATGCCCCGGGGTATCCAAAATATTGATACAGAAATTCTGATATTCAAACTGCAGCACACTGGAAGTTACGGAAATACCCCTTTCTTTCTCGATTTCCATCCAATCCGAAACCGCATGCCTCGCCGTTGCCTTGCCTTTTACGCTTCCCGCCAGGTTAATCGCTCCCCCATACAGCAAAAATTTCTCGGTCAATGTTGTCTTTCCAGCATCCGGGTGCGAAATAATCGCAAAAGTCCTTCTTCTATTTATTTCCTCCGCATAATTGCCCACGTTCTTTTCCTCCTGGTTCTTTCTCAGCATAACCGCCTCTTATCATCTCTAAACAGTCCGTTACAGCCCAGCGGCTAGCTGAACTGTAACCCTAATGCGCATCAGCGCAATTCATTATACCACACCTTAAGCTAAACTGTTAGTTATTTTTTACTCCGCCGTCATTGTACTGATAATAATAGTATCCGGGGATACTCCTGTTTTTCTCGTAATGATATCTTCAATCTGTGCCCTCTGTGCCTCAGACAACTGTGTGGCGTTCACTACCACATCCACTCCGGAATCGCTGATGCTTACTACCACATCGGAAAAACCTTTGGATTCCAACAGGATTTCCGCTGCTGTTTCTTTTTCTGCTATATCCGTAATTGCTATCATATTGTTGATGGCTTCCTGCTTCTGCGTTTCCGTAATATTCGCATTATTTATAATCTCCATCAAAGTTTCTTTATTTTTTGCCCTTGTCTGTTCTTTCATTAGTTTGGCGCCGGATAAAGAATTCATCCCTGATGTGGAAGTAAATACTGCCTCCCCAGGCACTTCGCCGTCCGTAGATGTGGTTTCCTCTACATTTTCGGCCATTCCTTCATCCAGATAATCCGCGGTAATATCGGTAATATCCGTATCCAGGCTTTCAATATCCCCATAGGCAGAAGACTGAAGGATATCTTCATCAGAAATATCCCCTATGGCCTGCAATTCCTCATCTGCCGAATCCAGAGCCAGGTCATCGGACAAAAGAATGCTGCCATCATCATTCACCACGGTATCGCTGTCAACTGTCATAATTTCCTCTTCCGTTACCTTTGTACCTGCAAAATTCAGGTATCCTGCCACTGCAATCATAATCGCCAGTGCAGTAATCATAATCTGATTTTTTTTAAGCATATTTTTCACGCCTTTTCTCCCCTTTTCCTTATTCGGATTTCATTTTAACTACTTTAATTTTATGTGGCTCTATATCAAATAATGCCACAATTGCTTCAGTAATATTTCTTCTTACCTCCGGCCTATCCCCTCCCTGTGCTACCACTACTACCCCTTCTATCAGGGGCTGCAATGTTTTGACTACATAAGGTGTGGAACTGCCATCATTTTGCCTGGTGTACACCGTTTCTTCTTCCTGTTTCCATTCGTTTATGTTCCTGTTCCCGCCTTCGGAGTCGCTCTCCTGTGTACCATTTCTCGTAATGGGTACATCTTTTTCCACTACAAGTTCTCTCGATGTGTTCACGGTCACCATGACCTTTACCTTCCCAGCCCCTTCCATTGCCGATATTGCCTGTTCTAATTTATTCTCCATATAGCTTTCATATTCCTCTGCATCGCCAAATTTTTCTGATTGTCCTGTCTCTTCTGTTTCCTCTTTTGCTTTTTCTTCTATTATACTTGCATCGCTGTCCCATATTCCGTACTTGGATGCATTGCTATTCTTTTTTTCCGTTGAGGGCATTGCCATAATGACTAACAGTATTCCGGCCAGGATACAGATTACAAACTGGTCCTTTCTCATTTTTATTTTTGTCATTTTTGAAAGCGGCCCCTTATCCTGTGCCCGGTCATTCTTTTTTTCTTCATTCATCGCCGTCACCCTCATTCTTCCTTTATTTCAATATATTCCTCGTCCGTATGCAGGGCTGCGGCAAATTCCTTCTTCATATTTTCATGCCCAAAATCCGCCCCTGCCAGCCTTTGTCCTATTTCCTCCCCACTTATAACCTCTATTTTATCTACCCGAATCACTTCCCCTCCCTGCTTTTTCACCACAACTACCTCTATCTTTGGAGGTTCTTTGCAAACTTCCACACCCTCTATTTCAAAACCATATTCTTTGGCAATTCCTTCCAACTTTTCTTTCACTTCTTCTCCCAGAGCTGCTGTGAGCCCGTTTTCCTCCTGATAATCCCATGTGATATCCGCCTCCATTTCTTCCAGCTCTTCTTGAAAGCGTTCCACTTCTTCCCATAACTCTGTATTTTCCCCTGCCAGGAATACAGCCCTAACCGGCACTGTAAATTGAGCCAATATCATCAACCCAATCAGTAATTTCACATACTTTTCATAAGATTTCCCCGCTGTAAAATGAAGAAAGCTTTGGGCACATATGATAAATATCCCTATCCGTTTCATAAATTCCAAAAAAGAATATCCCATGAAAAATTTAATTCCTCCAAATCAAATCCATATTTATCCCTACTCCCAAAAGCAGGCAAATGCAGCACCTGCCATTTTTCAATTTGTTGTATATGCCACAATAGCTATCGTAATCATAAACAACGCCACTGCCGTAAATGCAGCTTTAAAAAGCAAAAAGCTTCCATCCCCCAATTTGTCCGTACATCCGGTAATCCTTTTGTCCCCCACAATCCCCACTAAAGCCGCACTCCCCTTCATTATGCATGCTATCATAAAAAGCTTTGCCAATGGAATCAGGCAGATAGCCAGCAAAAGTAAAAGTATCAAAAGCCCAACACTGTTTTTAATTAAAATTGCAGAACCAATTACCATTTCCGTCACCCCTTCTGCTAAATTCCCTATCCCGGGGATTGCACCGATTGCCTTTTTTATTGCTGAAGACTTTAAAGAATCCAGAACCGGTGCAATCATGGACTGGAACAGGCTGAGGGAAGTAACCGCCCCCATCGCCACTTTTAACCCTGCCCCAATTCCTTTTTTTAAAAAATCCAACAAAAGCGCCAACCGCTCCTCTGCCCATATCCCGTTCATCAGCGCTAAAAGCACATAACTGTAAACAAGGGGAATGAGAACAGACAACAGGATTTTTTCCACCCCATAGGCCAAAACCAATGTAAACTGGTAATATACCGCCCCTGTCACAGCCCCCCTTGCCGCCCCTACCGCCATAAAATAGGCAGGAATAAACATTTTAATAAACAGGACAATATTTCCCACCGTCTCTCCGGCGATATCCGCTGCCGCCAAAAATGCTTTCATTAATACCGACATAAGCAGCAAATAAAGGAAATAGAAACTGATATCCGCTATCTGATGGTTTTGGAACACATCGGAAAAGTTGGCAAATAAAGCAGAAATAATACCCAGAATCATTATGGATGCAAAAATATTTTTCATACCTGCCAGCTCAGCAAAAATTTTCCCTTTAATACCCTCCCACAATAGACCTATCGCTGTCTTGATTTCCCCACGCAAAATATGCCCCCATATTTCCTTCATATCCAGTTCATAGTCCGGCAATAGATTGTCCAAATTCTCTGCTGCTTCATCCAGGCCATATTTTTCCCATACATCCATAAAATTAATTTCCGTATCCGCTGCATGTACCGGCTTGTACATCCCAAACCAGACAAAAAGAATCACTATGAATGCCACCAGTATTTTTTTCATCCCGCAATCTCCTGTATGCTTTCCAAAATAGCAAGCAGAATTGGCATTCCCGCCATCAGTACGGAAAGTTTGCCAAATATTTCTATCTGCCCTGCCACCGACGAATACCCCGCATCTTTGCATATGCCTGAGCATAATTCACAAATATAAGTAATCCCTATCACCTTTAAGAGAATTCGGAAATAAGTACTATTTGAGCCGATATATTTCTCTAAGCCTTTCATATTCCCAAAAATCGAAGACAGTCCGGATATTGCGAAAGAAAAAATAAGCAGACAAACGCTAAAACCTATGTACAGCCCATATTCCGGCTTACTGTTTTTAAACTGCAGTGCCAGCATGACGCCCGCTATCCCCAGAATTCCCACCTTCCATACATTCATACTATTTTCTCCCCCACTATTCCTATCATTGATTCCGGTATTGAATCCTATAATTCAAACAAATTTTGAATCATAGTAAATAAATCATAGATATAAGGCACAATCCACGTCAGAACAAGGATTAAGCCCGCAAGGCTTATCAAAAATGCATGTTCTTCCCTTCCGCTATGCTTTAAAATCTGGCTCAATATTGTAATCAGAATACCTACCGCTGCAATCCTGAATATCAGACTAACACTCATTTGCCCTCCTACAAAAGCATAATGGCAAGCATAAGGCCGCCCATAATGCTTAAACTCATAATGACCTTATATTTATTCCACATATCTTTTTCCATTCTCTCAATGGATATATTCAGCTTATGTATATATTGCTCCACTGCCTCCGCCTGCATCTCCCCATCCATATACCCGATGCAGCCTCCGAAATCAAGGAATACCCTTTTGTCCTCCCCCGCCCCAGGCAGCTTCTCCATACATTTTTCCATTTCTTCTTTCCAAATTGTATAAAAAGGCACTCCCCTATTGGCCAGCATTTCCTTCCTGATGGAGAAAAATGCATTCCGGTATGGTTCTTCTACCCTGCCCCCAATCCTGCTGCAGGCTTCCGGTAAGGATGCCCTGCTATATGTAATTTCATTTTGAAGCATTTCAAAGATTTGCCGCATTTGATATAAAACTTCCAAGCTGGCCTTCCATTTTTCCTTTACCGACCATCCTAACCCTACGCTCCCCGCCATCAAAAGCAAGACTCCTATCATACGCAGCATACCCTGAAACTCCTGTCATAAATAGCGCTGATTTTGCATTTCCCATCCTTTTTTTCCAACAGAATATACCTTCCGAAAATCTTTCTTTCCCTTAAATCCCTAAAAAAATCTTTTTCCATCACATCCTCCAGCGAGTCCCCATGCATGGTGGCAATAATCCTGCTTCCGCACTGCAGTACCTGGCACACCGCCTTTACATCTTCCTCCCCTCCAAGTTCATCTACCGCTATGGCCTGAGGCGACATGGAACGGATTAGCATCATCATTCCCAATGCTTTTGGACAGCAGTCCAGTACGTCTGTGCGCCTTCCGACATCATTCTGCGGACATCCCATGTAACAGCCCGCTATCTCGGAACGTTCATCCACCACCGCCACATTCATCCCCTCCCCAAACCGGTTTCCATCCGATATCTGCCTGACCATATCCCTGAGCAAAGTTGTTTTTCCACAGCCCGGCGGAGATATCAGAAGAATATCCTGTAATCTGCCATTTTCATAGATATGGGGCATTGCTTTATCCGCTGCACCTTTAATTTCATGGGATATTCGGATATTCATATAACATATATGTTTCATATTCCGTATATGCCCTTCCTTTTCCAAAATAACCTGCCCTGCTATCCCCACCCGGTGTCCTCCCGGTATGGTTAAAAACCCTTGCCGCATCTCATCTGCAAATGCATAAAGGGAATAGTCGCAGACATGGTTCAATATGGCATCCATATCCTGCCCTTCCATCTTGTCAGCAACGCTGATATCCTGGACAATCTGCCCCCTTTTATCCAGAAAAAATTCTTTTCCATCAAGGATAACCACAATTTCCCGCTGTACTCTAAGCCGGATTTCCTGAAGCCTGTCCGCCTTTTGTGCCACCGCTTTCCATTTATCCCTTAAATAGTCCGGAAATATACGCAGAATTTCCCCGCTTCCAGCCATTATTCCCACCTCTTCCGTTCCGCTTACCATACTTTCCCACAAGCTTTGCGGAAAGCGCAAAGTTTCGGGTTGAATAGTTACTTCTATTCCTATCTTAATATATGAAACCTTGGCCAAGTTATTCCATTTTTTTCAATTTTTGTATTTAAAAAAGTACACATTGTTTTTCTTTTGTTGTAGACAATAAGGGATAGAAATGATATCATAATAGAAAAGAAACAGTAATTATTATTATTATTAAATTTAGGAGGTATCATTATGTCGAATGCAGCACAAGTTGAAAATTTAGTAAATTTATTGGACGGCTATGCGGAAAAAGGTGGTCATCATTTGAATGTTAACGTACTTAATAGAGATATGCTTTTAGATGCCCAAAAGCATCCTGAGAATTACCCCCAGCTAACAATCCGCGTTAGCGGCTATGCGGTTAACTTCATCAAACTGACTCCTGAACAGCAGGCGGATGTTATCAGCAGGACATTCCATGAAGCTGTTTAAACCGTAGGCGGAACATTTTGTAAACGTATTTTCTTATAAAGATTTGGATGTCAAAAGCCTGTGGGATGGATAACTTCCTCCCACAGGCTTTTTTCATTGCTTCATTTTCGTTTTTCTATTTATCTTATATATATGCTTTATGCATTCTTTTTCGGCGTCTGAGCCACATCTTTCATGGAAAAGCTCAGTCTTCCCATTTTATCCTTTCCAAGGCAGACTACTGTCACTTTATCGCCCAATGTCAGGACATCCTCTACCCTATTGATTCTTTCCCTTGAAATTTTGGAAATATGAACCATGCCTTCTTTGCCCGGTGCAAATTCAACAAATGCACCAAACTCTTTAATGCTCACTACAACGCCTTTGAAAACCTGCCCCTCTTCAAAATCTGTAGTAATAATCTTAACCATTTCCACCGCTTTATTCATCATATCGCCATCGGTTCCGCAAATAGATACCTTTCCGTCATCGGTAATGTCTATTTTCACACCGGTACGGGCGATTATCTCATTGATGGTTTTTCCTCTCTGGCCTACCACATCCCCAATTTTCTCAGGGTCAATCTGAATGGAAATAATTTTTGGCGCATATGGCCCTACTTCTTTTCTCGGCTCTGCAATCGCCGGGGTCATCACTTCGTTTAAAATATATTCCCTCGCCTCTTTCGTCCTGCGGATTGCTTCTTCCACAATAGGACGTGTCAGCCCGTGAATTTTAATATCCATCTGGATTGCCGTAATGCCTTCGTGGGTACCGGCAACTTTAAAGTCCATATCCCCAAAGAAATCTTCCAACCCCTGGATATCCGTAAGGACAATGTAATCTTCATCCGTTTCCCCCGTAACAAGCCCACAGGAAATTCCGGCCACCTGCTTTTTAATCGGCACACCGGCCGCCATTAGCGACATCGTGGATGCACAGATGGATGCCTGGGAAGTGGAACCATTGGATTCAAACGTTTCGGACACAGTACGGATTGCATACGGAAATTCCTCTTCCGAAGGAAGAACCGGTATCAATGCCCTTTCTGCCAATGCACCATGCCCTATTTCACGGCGTCCAGGCCCTCTGCTGGGCTTTGTCTCGCCTACGGAATAGGAAGGGAAATTATAATGATGCATATATCTTTTATTTACTTCATTTTCATCCAGCCCATCAATCCTTTGCATTTCCGACAAAGGTGCCAATGTAGTTACCGTACAAATCTGCGTCTGTCCCCTGGTAAACATAGCAGAACCATGTACCCTAGGAATCAAATCCACCTCTGCAGCAAGGGGGCGAATCTGCGTAATTTCACGGCCGTCAGGACGCTTATGGTCTTTTAGTATCATCTTGCGCACTGTTTTTTTCTGATACTGGTATACAGCCTCTCCCAATAATGCCAGCCATTCTTCGTTATCCGCAAAAGCCTCTTCCAGCTTTTCCGTAATTTTTCTTATATTTTCTTCCCTGACCTGCTTCTCGTCAGTAAATACTGCTTCTTCCATTTCTTCCGGGGAAACAATGCCTTTTATCGCGTCAAACATCTCCGCAGGTATCGCACAGCTTGTATATTCATGCTTTTCCTTGCCAACCTGGGATACAATGTCATCAATGAATCCAATCAGCGTCTGGTTAATTTCATGTGCCATATAAATGGCTTCCAACATTTTTCCTTCCGGGATTTCATTTGCCCCTGCTTCAATCATAATGACTTTTTCCCTGGTAGAAGCAACCGTCAGGTTCAAATCCCCTACTTTCCATTGTTCCTGGGAAGGGTTAACAATGAATTCCCCATCAATCATCCCTATCTGCGTCATCGCACAAGGTCCGTCAAAAGGAATATCCGAAATACATGTGGCAATTGCGGAGCCAATCATAGCCACTAGTTCCGGGCGGCAAGATGGGTCAACGCTCATTACCATATTGTTTAACGTCACATCATTCCTATAATCCTTCGGAAACAGAGGGCGCATTGGCCTGTCGATGACACGGCTTGTCAGCACTGCATTTTCGGAAGCCTTGCCTTCCCTCTTATTAAATCCTCCGGGTATTTTACCAACCGCATATAATTTTTCTTCGTATTCCACGCTCAATGGGAAAAAGTCAATCCCCTCCCTGGGCTTGTCCGAAGCCGTTGCTGTACTCAGTACTGTTGTTTCCCCATATTGCATGAATGCACAGCCATTCGCCTGTTTACCTACTCTGCCGATATCCACTTTCAAAGTCCTGCCGGCCAAATCCATTGTAAATGTCTTAAAATTCTTTTCCATGAAACCTTTCTCCTTCCTATTCTTATAATATGATAGGCGTTTGCGAAACACCAAAAGCCGCATAAATACAGCATTTTTTGTTTCCAAAATAAAATATCTCCTCAAGGTTT
>QXWV01000310.1 GCA_009911195.1 Lachnospiraceae bacterium
CCCCCGTTTCCCACCATGCCGAAAAGTTTTCCGTCAATAACTCAAAAAAGCACTTGACAAAACGCTTCATGGGGCAACGCAAAAGATATTGAACCCTACATTGACCCGGACTTTTACAACAATGTGCTGCTGACGCAGACGGAACGGCTTACCATGAACAGCCGCCCCAAAAGCCCCAAGTATGCGAGGAATAAAAATGTATTAGTCATAGGCGGTTCGGGCAGCGGCAAGACCCGCTTTTTTGTCAAGCCTAACTTAATGCAAATGCACAGTTCCTATTGCGTCACTGACCCGAACAGATAAGTATAATAAGGTTATAGGGAAGCGCGCACCCTCAAAGAAAGGAGGTTACACACCATGAAGAAGCAGGCAGAGAAAGACAAAATCACAGCCCTATACGAAAGACTCTCCCATGACGATGAACGGGCAGGCGAATCCGTAAGCATTGAAAACCAGAAGCGGATTTTAGAGGACTACGCAAGAAAAAACGGCTTTTCCAATATCCGGCATTTCACCGATGACGGAATCCGGGGGACTACTTTCAAGCGTCCGGGGCTTGACGCTATGTTAGACGAAATCCGGGCGGGGAACGTGGCGACTGTTATTATCAAAGACCAGAGCCGTATCGGGCGTGACGTGGTTGAAGTGGGGCTTTTGAAGCGCACTTTTGACGAGTACCATGTGCGTTTTATCGCCGCCAATGACAACCTTGACACCGCCAACGGCTTTGATATTATGTCTATCTTCCGTGACGTGATAAACGAATGGTACGTTGCCGACACCAGCCGCAAAATCAAGGCGGTTTTCAAGTCGAGAATGGAAAAGGGCCTGCGCTGTTCGGGCAGTGTCTGCTATGGCTACCGCGCTTCCAAAGAGGAAAAAGGCGAATGGATAATTGACGAGGAAGCCGCCGCCGTTGT
>QXWV01000311.1 GCA_009911195.1 Lachnospiraceae bacterium
ACCGAGAAAATCCCTATCCCGTCCGAGCATTGGAAACGGACAGGCGAGCCAGTCCGGGCGGCAAAATATACCGACCCATACGCATGGTCAGCGACCACTATCGGCTACATACTGAAACGCCCGGAATACACAGGGCGCAAGGTACTGGGGAAAACCGTCTGCGAGAACTACAAGACCAAGAGCAGCCGCAAGACCGCGCCGGAGGAACAGTATATTTTTGAGGGCGCAATCCCCGCCATTGTGGACGTGGAAACGTGGCAGACCGTACAGAAGATACGGGAAACGGTACGCCGCGCCCCGAAACGGCAGAACGCCCCAAACCGCTTGACCGGGCTTTTATACTGCGCCGACTGCGGTTCAAAGCTCACACACCGCTATAACCTTGTGCAAGGGAAATGGATTGAGGACGCTTTCACCTGCTCCGGCTACCGACACTTAATCCATGACTGCACCATGCACCATATCCCAACGGCAAAGGTTGAAGCCGCTATCCTTGCCGTTATACAGAGGGTAAGCTGGTATGTGCGGCACAACGAAAAAGAGTTTACAGAGCGTGTCCGGGAAGCGTCCGACCAGAACCAAGAGAAAACCGTCAAGGAATGTAAGCAGAAAATCAACAAGGCACAGAAGCGGCACAAAGAGCTTGACGGGCTTGTAAAAAAGCTGTACGAGGGCAACGCCACGGGAAAGATACCCGATAAGCATTTTACCCGTCTGCTGAATGAGTATGACGAAGAACAGACCGGGCTTGAAACGTCCATAGCGGAATGGCAAAGGCAGATTGAAAGCTGGAACGCCGACAAGCTGAAAACAGACCAGTTTATCCAGCTTGTGAAACGCTATACCGACTTCTCCGAACTCACAACGCCCATGCTCAACGAGTTTATCGAGAAAGTGATTGTGCATGAGGGCGAGGGGCGGGGGAATGACCGCCGCCAGCGGATAGACATTTATCTGAACTTCATCGGGGCTTTTGAAGTGCCGGAATATATCGTCACCCCGGCAGAAGTGGAGGAACAACGCCGCCAGCGTGAGGAACAGGCGGCAAAGGAAGCACGGTCAAAGGAGCTTGCAAAGGCGCGGTATGAGAAGCGCAAGGCAGAGAAACGGGAATTTACTGCAAGGAAAAAAGCGGGGCTTCTTACCCCGGAGGAACAGGAAGCCGAGGAAAAGCGGCTTGCGCATAATCGGGAATGGCAAAAGGAATGGCGGGAGAAACGAAAATCCAGCGAGCCGGAGAAGCCGCCCAAGCAGAAATCCATAAAAGAGCTTATGGAGATTGAAAAGACCGGGGCAGACCTCACGCCGGAAGAAGCGGAACGGCTTGCGGCATACCGCCGGAAGAAAGCCGACCAGCAGAGGGCAAGGCGGGAGGGAAAGAAAAGCAACCAGCCGAAAAGGAAAGTCAGTTAGCGGGAGAAGCCCCGCGCTGGGAGGAACAAAAGAAGCATTGTGGAAATGTGCATAACAGGCTATGGAATCATGGATAACTCTATTCACAGCACATGGAAAAGCTAAAGAGCAGCTTTCCCACGTCCTGCAAACAGAGTTACCCACAATTCCATAAGACAGCCAGTTATACACATTACAGCACAATGCCGACTACTACGGAATCCCTCTCTTTCATTCCTGCCTTTATAGACAATTAAAAAGGAATTTCGACAAGTACACACAAAACACATAAAAATGTGATATGATATTTAAAATGTGGAGGTAATGTTATGCAGAAAATTTTAATTGTTGAAGATGACTTAGATATACAAGAACTGTTACAGGAATTTTTGCAGGAAGCGGGATATATTGCAGAAACGGCATGTGATGGCGTAGAAGCTATTTCTATGTTTACCGAATTTTCGTATGACTTAATTTTACTGGATATAATGCTACCCAAAATTAACGGTTATAATGTTTGCGAATTGATACGGAAGCAGTCACAAATTCCAATTATCATGTTGACTGCTTTGGGGAGTGAGGAAGAACAGATACGCGGTCTGGATTTACAAGCTGATGATTATATTACAAAGCCATTTTCCGTTCCGATACTGCTAAGAAAGATAGCTGCCGTTTTTCGCCGCACAAAATCAAATGATGATGATAAACATTTTATCCGTTATAAGGATTTGTCTTTAGATTTAGATGGTTATAAAACTTATGTAGGTACGGTGGAAATATCTTTAACGCAAAGGGAATTTGAGGTTTTAAGAGAATTACTGGAATATCAAGGTAAAGTCCTTACACGGCAAAACCTTTTAAATAAACTATGGAAATATGATTTTTTAGGTGACGAGCGTGTAGTTGACACACATATAAAAAATCTTCGGAAAAAATTAAATGTTGACTATATTGAAACAATACGAGGGGTAGGATATAAAATTGAAAAAGATGATAAATAGCAGTCTGTTTGTAAAAATATTCGGACTTACCTGTATACTTATGATAATCTGTTGTTCTTTTACTTATGCTTTTATTGCATGGTTAGTACCTAAAACATACAGTAGTGATTTGGACGAAGTGTTAAACAGAAATGCTGAAAATTTAATTGCAGAATTAGAAGGAACCAATGGGCTGGAAAGCGGCTATTTGTTTGATGAATTTCTGCTAAACAATGATGTAATCATGCAGTTATATGATGAGAACGACATAGAGATTGAATTGCCGTCACAAAACAATAGTCAATTCCCACAGCCAGTCAGTGATGGAATTGTTTTTGAAGCTCCTATCCATGCTTATGAGGCAGAACATAATTACCTCTTTACTTTTAATGACCTTACAACAGTTTATACGCTAACCATTATCGGAAATTCAAATTCGGTCAACCAATTAGTAAATACCATTGGAAATATAATTCCATTGCTAATGGTTTTGATTATATGTCTTTCTGTAACGGGGGCAGTTTTTTATTCCCGTTATGTAACAAAACCCATTATTGAAATCAGTCAGGTATCGGAAAAAATGTCAGCCCTTGATTTTTCGTGGAACTGTTCAGAACAACGTACAGATGAATTGGGTATACTTGCGCACAGTCTGAATCAAATGTCTGATAAACTGTCAACAGCACTCAATGAGCTACAGACAGCTAACAGGCAGTTAAAAGCAGACATTGATTATGAAAAAGAATTAGAACAGGCACAGCTTGATTTCTTTTCTGCGGTGTCGCATGAATTAAAAACCCCGATTACGATTGTAAAAGGACAGCTTGAGGGAATGCTGCTGAATATTGGGAAGTATAAAGACCGTGACAAGTACCTATCCCGTTCGCTTGAGGTAGTGAATACAATGGAAAGTATGGTAAAGGAAATATTGACTGTTTCCCATATCCGCTCATCTAATGAGGATTTGTGCCAAACAAGCTTTGATTTCTCTGAAATAGTAAAAAAGGAATACGATTTTTTTGAAGATTTGATTATAAGCAAACAGATAGCATGGCATGAAGAAATACCAGAAGCGGTAATGCTTTATGGAGATAAAACGCTTATAAAAAAAGTGATAAATAATCTTGTTTCCAATGCAATCCATTATTCACCCATTGGGAGTGATATTTTTATTTCCATTGCTGTCAAAAATGAAAAAATATATTTTGAGATAGAAAATACAGGTGTCCATATTTCTGATAGTGAAATACCAAAATTATTTAAGGCGTTTTACAGGGTAGAACAATCCCGCAACCGACAGACAGGGGGAAGCGGTTTGGGGCTGTATATCGTAAAGGCAATTTTAGACCAGCATCATGCCGATTACCAAATGGAAAACTCTGCATTAGGAATACGCTTTACAATTTGTTTTTAATATAGGCTATTTGAAAAGTAACAGGTAAAAGTATCTGTTACTTTTCTTTTTCTAACTACACATAAACTACAAATTCCCCACACCCAAAACACAAATTTGTTTGTTAGGATTAAATCATAATATTATACGAGCATTCCTATAGAGAATGAAAATTGAACTTTGACAAAATAAAATCTCCCCGTATGATGTATATGAGTTTCGCGACT
>QXWV01000312.1 GCA_009911195.1 Lachnospiraceae bacterium
CGAAGGGGCAGTTCACTGGAATGCCAAAACTGCTTTTTCGTTTACACCATCATCGATTCTAACCTAAAGAATTTGTATGAGATATTAATGGACTATGATTGTTTAATAAGCAAAGATTTAGAAGTAAATTCAATATACGAAGGGGCTGGGGATTATCTAAAGGACTTTAAAATTGAAGATAATCATATATACCATTGTAAAAATCTTAAAATGACATCTTTAGAGAACGCAATAGCAAATTTGGTGGAGGAATAGTGGAATGATAAATATCATTAAAAGTGTACTGTTGGATTGTGGATATGAGGATGTTGTTCAAACAGAAATAGAATTTGAAAAATTAGAATATAAAATAGATATATTCAAAAATGAAGATGTTGGAAGTCAGGTTTTTATTGTTTTACAGACTTTAGAATCCCAATTAGTTTCTTTGTCTAGTATTAAAGATTTCATAATTGAAATCGCTAATTTTTTTAGAGAAAGTGATATATATTTACCAGATATGGATAAAAACACATCATTGGTTTATTGTGTTAAAAATGACATTAATTCAGAAAAATTAGATACATTAAAAGTAAAGATAGAAGATGATCCATTTTATTTTAAAAAATATGTATTTTCCTATAGTGAAGCAGAAGCGGATGAATTAAAAAAGTTATGTAAACAGCACAGACAAACTCCTAATGAACTTATTCAAACATATATTCTGGATACAAATAATTTTGGCAGATTTAAAAAGAATGCAAGTAACGAAAAGGTATATAGATTGGTTTCGGAATTGCTCATTAAAATTCCAGTTATTCCAATAAAGTTTAAAACACAGGGACAAATAAAAAGTGTACCTGATTTTTTGCAAGAGATACAGAAATGCAATGATGATGAAGTCGGAAAGTTAGATCGTATTATTCAAACATTGTGTGATTCTAAAAGGAATTTAGAACAGCCTGAGCTTATTGATAAAATATTGGAAGATTGGGGTTTTGTTAGTTTGGAGGATGAAAATGAATAACACAATAGCTATTAGTAGGATTTTTTTAGATAATTATAAACTGTTTGAAAACTTTACCTTAGAATTTAACAAAGGATTAAATATATTTGATGGACCTAATGGATATGGAAAAACGAGTCTGTTCGATGCAATTGAATTTTTAATTACAGGTGATATTAAGCGAGTGACAACATGTGAGGTTTTAGATGGGAAATGTAAGTATCAAAAAGTGTTCTTTGCTAAAGATTATAAAAAAGATGTAATTATAAAAGCTGAGTTTATAAAAAATAATGAGACATTTGTGTTGGTTAAAAAAATAGAAGGGCATGAGGAAGCGAATAGTTCTACTGAAAACAATCCTAAAAAAATAAAAGAGATTACAAAAACATATTTAATCACAGATTTTGAAGATGTAGAATATACAGATGATAATTTGATTGATTTAAAAGAATTAGAAGAAATGCAAAAAAATTCTTTGGGGATACATCTCAGACGTTATATACTTTGTTATATTATATTCAGCAGGAAGATAGACTTGATTATTTTAAAAATAATGAATCTGGTCGAATGGGCAGTATTAATTCATTATTCCAAATTGAGGATGAAAAACAAAAGCTTGTAAATATAAAACAGGCAAGAAAAAGAGTAGGAGAATTAACTGATTATTTGGAAAATATTCCTGGCGCACAAGCAAAATATAAAAAACTATTAAAAAAGGATATTGTATGGGATGTTGAGAATCCGGTTATTTCTACAAAAGAATCATTGGATCAGATATTACATATATTAGACGGAATTAGAGAAATTGTCTTAAACAGAGAAAATTTGAAAAATGATTTCAGAAATATTAAATATAATAATTTTTTAAATGATGAAATGTTAAAAACACGATTAAAGGCATATGTCATTGTTGAGAAGATACAGGCTGATATAGAAAAATATATAGAAAAAAAGCAAAAGCTATTGTTTTTAAAAGATGAAGCGAAGAAAGTAAAGAAATTAGATTTTATAAATATAGAATATCGACAACTAGGAGGGTATGTAAATAAACCAGAGGTTTGTGAAAAATTAGTTCAAAAGGTTTTAGAGTATCGGCAGATTGAAAAGAATATTCATGAAACACAACAATCAATAAACGAATTAATTAGAATACGTGAACAGCTGATTAAAATTTCTGATGAGGAAAAGATTTTAGGGGATGGGATATGCCCTTATTGTGGTTATGATTGGAAAGAAAAGGAACAGCTATCAAAGAATATTGAAAAAACAACCAAAGATGTGAATTCTCTGCTTGGAACAGCGGGAAAACAAATGAAGGATACAGAACGTGATCCCTCACATACAGGACAGCGATATGGTGGAGCTTGCCGGACAGGTCTTGGGAAAACTGGAAGCCATGAGCGATGCGGAATTTGCAGAGGTGGTACTGGAAGCGGCGGAGTAAGAGTTTATAGTAAGGGTGGCTTGCCATTTGGCAGGCTGCCCGATTTTTTTGTTGAAAGTTGCTGTTTTTTGCGGTAAACTGTATCAGTATAGTGTTAGCAGGAAGAAGGTGAGTATGTGGCAGAATATACTTTATACATAGATGAGAGTGAAACTTTTAACAGCAGTGGGAAAAAATATTTTGTTATGAGTGGCGTTATTATCAGAGAAACTAATTATCCGTCAATTCAAAGTGAAATGGAGGCATTGAAGCGGAAAGTCTGGAATAATGCTGCGGGATGTGAAAATTATATTTTGCATGAAAAAGATGTAAGTTTTGCAAATTTTCCGTTAAATTCCAGCAAATTATCGGCTGTGGCAAGCTGTTATCATATTTTTACGGATACAAAAAAAGTACAGTTGCTGTATAACGAGCTTTCAAAACTGTTTAAGAAGTCTGATTTATATACAATAGGGGTATGTCTGGATAAGAGTGTTTTGTTTGCTCGTTATGGAGAAAAAAATCTGAATAATCAGCTAACAATAGCAATACAGTTATTGATTGAACATTACTGCCAGTTTTTAATTATGAACCATGCGGCAGGTGATATTTGCTATGAAGCGATGCAGCCAGAGCAGAATACAAAAATTCAGCAAAGGCTGTATGAACTGAAAGCATTGGGTAGTATGTATTATTCTCCAAAGACGATACAGGATTGTATCAGGGAAATACATTTTGTAAAAAAATCTGAAAATATGATAGGATTGCAGTTGGCGGATTTTGTGCCGAATACACTGGGACGGTATGTTGCCGGAATGAAACCCAAAAATAAGAATTTTGCCAAAATTGTAAGAAAGAAGCTATATGATGGCTGTCAGGACAAGACCTATCGCTTTGGATTTAAGGTACTGTCTTAAAAATAGAGATTGAGATTAGGTGGTTTTTTCGTTTTCGAGTGTTGACTTTTCGATAAAATTGGATATAATATAGTTAATGGGATTGTGGTTGTGAGGCGCTAATGAATTTTAGTCAGCCATTTATGAAACAGGTTCTTTGGAACTTGCGTAGTAGTAAGCAGCCAGTCGAACCCATTAAGAAAGATTTACCAGAGCCTTGACAGAAATGTTGAGGCTCTTTTTCTTTGAAAAAATCTTTTGATTTTTCATGTAGGAATGAATAAGTGAGTGGGATTCCGCCGCAGTCGGCATTGTGGTAATGTGTATAACTCCCCGTCTTATGGAGCTGTGGGCAACACTGTTTGCAGGATGTGGGAAAGCTGCCCTTTGCTTTTCCATATGCTGTGAATGGTGTTGTCCATAGCGGAATGGGGAGTTATGCACATTTCCACGATGCTTTTTTTGCTTTTAAAGCCCTTTTCAGACAGGGAATTACCGGGAAGGGTTATTATCCCGGTCCGGCTGTTCCTGTGCGCTTTTTGGCGGCTCTGTGCGCCCTAAATACTGGTTCAGGTTCTCCAGTTTCCGGTTCAGTGATTTCAGCTCTTTTTCACAGTTTTTGTATGTGGCGGTCAGTTCTTTTTTCTGTGCGGTCAGCTCCTGATACTCCGCTTTCAGCTTGTCGATGTTCAAGCCTTTTAAGGGGATGCCCGTCTGCTCCAGCATACGCCTTGCGCCGCCATAAAGGATGATCTGGCTCTCATGCTTACGGAAATAAGCGTCAGGGTTTTTGGACTTCTTATAGGCGGTATGATACGCTTTATTTGCCTTGTACTGCTCCGCATATTTGATGATTTCCGCAAGGTCTTTGATGCGGTTCTCCAGTTTGCGGACAGTCTGCTTTGCTTCCTTCTCGGTGGCGGCAGTGGTGGCGATTTTCTGTTCCAGTTCTTTTATAGAGCCTGCTTCATTATATGCCTGTGCCGCAATCTTTAAATTCTCAACTGCTGCCCACCTCTGCAGCCCCGGACTGTTCTGGAATTTCTCATCGGAGGTGTCAATCAATCTCTTACCTGCGTAATCCCTTTTCGGGATAACTGCTTTCCGTTCCCGTTTCAGTTCAATCCGTTCTTTGATGCGCTCCTTCGTGTATTCCTTTCCGAGTGACTTGATGCTGCCACGCACAAAACGGTCTTTGCCAAGTGGACGGAAGGAGATAAATTTGAGGGCGTCGTCCCCAAAAGTTTCTCCTTTTATCTCATAGCCTTTTGCCCGCATCAGGAGCAGAAATTCTTCATAGGTGGAGGATGATTTTATGGCGGCGTTGATGTCTTTCCTTATCTGTGTTTTCCATGCGGAGCTGTTCTTATCTGCCTGCCATTCGTTGTATTTTTTCCCACGCTCCCCACCGGGGATAATGACGGAAAGATTATGCTCGCTGCACAGCTCGTCACTTAATTTTCGGATGCGGTAATAGCTCTGCTTGCAGTCATGGTATTTGTCATGTTCTATGTTGTCAGCGGCACAGAAAATGTGATGTGGTATAAAAAAAGTTGACAGCCCATTCTCAAGGATTTGAGATATAATCAAGAGAATAAGGAGTGAACAA
>QXWV01000313.1 GCA_009911195.1 Lachnospiraceae bacterium
ACACACCAATCCCACTGCTGCTTTTCCCCGGAATCCCCTTCTGCGGATATCCGGCGTAATATAAAATACAAAAATCCGTTGTATCATTCTGCCTGAAATATCCCTGCAGTTTAAGTCTCCGAGGAATCCCCCTGCTCCCCCGGAATCCTCCCGAAAAGCCCTGCATCCTTTAATCGGCATAGGTTCCCGTTGGTGAGAAAAAATTCACCACCCTCCTCCACAGGTATCAGATCCATGCTTTCCAGCCGCCGTATATCATTCGGACACATGAATCCATTCTGGATGCCGATGGAATAGCCTTTCATCCTGCTTTCATAATCGCCACGGAGCAGGCCGTCCACATTCATTTTCACAAAATATTCTTTCTTCTCCTGCGGAAGGAACAATGCTTTCTGTATGGACTGCTCCCACCGGATCACCCACGGGTCTAAGGTATATTTCACGAATTCCAGCGACTGCTGCTCAATGTTGGAAAAGCTGCTCTTGTCAAGGTCGCCCACCATGTGGGGCGGGATGCGGTACAGCCGCGCGATCTCGTCTATCTGGAATTTCCTCGTTTCCAAAAACTGCGCCTCCTCCGGGGGAATCCCGATCTGCTGGTACTTCATGCCCTCTTCCAAAACTGCCACCTTCCCGGCATTCTTGGAACCGCCATAGACGGAATGCCAGCTCTCCCTTACCTTTGCCGGGTCTTTCAACACACCCGGATGCTCCAGCACCCCGCCCGGTGTGGCCCCGTTCTCGAAAAAGGACGCACCGTATTCCTCGCAGGCAAGCGTCATGCCCACCGCGTTCTTTGCCATAGCGATGGGCGAATACCCCACCAGCCCGTCAAAGCCAAGCCCCGGTATATGCAGCACATCCTCCGGCTTCAATCTCACACGCCCGTATTCGGAAAAGTTGGGGTTCTCATCGGTGTTCCGGGTATAGGTGTAGAAAAGCCGCCCTTGCTCGTCACGGTCAACCTCCATCTTGTCCGGCAAAAGCGGGTACAGCGAAAGCACCCTGCCGCTCCCGTCCCGGATGACCTGCGCATAGGCGTTCCCCCATATCAATAAATGGCTCATCAGCGTCTCCCGGAACACAAAGGATGTCATCTCCGGGTTCGGCTCGTCATGGAGAAGGTAATATAATGGGTGGTCATACACTCGCTCCTTCCCGGTATCCGTATAGCGGTACACATGAATCGGCAAAGACGCAACCGCCTCCGCCAGTATCCGCACACAGGAATAGACCGCCGTGGTCTGCATGGCGGTACGCTCATTTACATTCTTTCCGCTGGTGCTTCTCCCAAAGAAAAAGGAATAAGCCTGGCCGCCGTAGCTGTCCTTTGGCTTATCCCTCGCACCCCTTGTTCCAAAAATGGATGGTAGTTTCATATACGCCTCCTGTATCTGTCAAATCGTCAGAATCCCTCTTTCATCGTACACGCTGCCCGTGCTGATGCCACCGTTCCGTATCGCACGGTCAAGCCCCATGATAGTGGCTACAGCGCCGTCAATCTTCTCCGTGGACTTTTCCTTGTCCGGCTTGATGTTCCCTGCCGGGTCGGTACGGACGAAGATGTTATCCATCATCCACCGCAGGACGGGATGCCCGCCATGCGCGATGTTCTTCTCCAGCACCAGTTCCATCAGCCGCTTGGTGGGCGGCGACATATCCTTAAAGCCCTGCCCGAAGGG
>QXWV01000314.1 GCA_009911195.1 Lachnospiraceae bacterium
CTCTATAAAACCATAATGGATCACGTTGCCCTCCGTGGTCTGCAAAAATCCCTGCCGCTCCCACACGTCATAAGGCACATGGTCACGGCGCACACGCAGCCGCATATTTTCTTCCGGTATCCAGAAGTACGGAAGTAAAATATATTTTTCCGTATCATTTCTTGGGGGAAATACCAATACAAAAGCAGTGATGTCAATGGAACTGGATAAATCCAATCCGCCGTAGCACTCCCGCCCCAGCACTTCCCGCTCATCCACGGGGAAGGCGCAGGCATCCCATTTCTCCATCTGCATCCATCTGGTGGACTGCTTCACCCACTGGTTCAGGCGCAACTG
>QXWV01000315.1 GCA_009911195.1 Lachnospiraceae bacterium
CTTCTGGTGCTGCTCGAAACAGACGGAATGGCGGTCTGTCCCGGCTGTAGTTATTAAAAAGAATAGTGGCTGCGTCCTCGCATCGCCGGAGCCTTTGGTCATGACATCGAACAGCTCCCTGTTAGGCTGGCTGTGCAGCTCATCGAAAATAACAGCGTGGACGTTCAGACCATGCTTGGTGTATGCCTCCGCCGAAAGCACCTGATAGAAACTATTGGTGGGTTTATACACCAAACGCTTTACGGACATTACAGGCTTTATCCTTTTTTTCAGTGCGGGGCACTGCTCCACCATATCCACCGCCACATCAAAGACGATGGATGCCTGCTGTCGGTCAGAGGCACAGCCGTAGACCTCCGCGCCCCACTCATTATCACCGCAGGTCATATATAACGCCACGCCCGCCGCAAGCTCCGATTTCCCGTTTTTCTTCGGAATCTCCACATAGGCAGTGTTGTACTGCCTGTAACCGTTCTCCTTCACCGTGCCGAACACGTCCCGGATGACCGTCTCCTGCCACGGGAGCAGTTCAAAGGGCTGCCCCCGCCATTTCCCTTTGGTATGTTTCAGGCAGTTAATGAAATCTACCGTCCGTTTCGCCTTTTCCTCGTCAAACACTATCCCCCGCCTCCCTTAAAGAGCAAAAGCTCCATCGTG
>QXWV01000316.1 GCA_009911195.1 Lachnospiraceae bacterium
ACGGCTCCGGGAGGAAGGGGTAAGGCCGAACTGCTCACAGAAACGGTTCATGATCTTAAGGTAGGTCTGCGCGATGGATACCTGCGGAACCTGCTGCCAGTAGCCGGAAGGGGTCTTCACGATGGTGCCGTGCTGGGTGATGAATTCCTCCGCCTCTTTCCATCTGGCGTATGCCTGGCAGTACCCGGCAAAAGCCGCCATGTCGATCTCCGTGAGGATGCCCAGCTTCTCCATCTGCCCCGCCATCCGCTTCCACTCTTTCTTTGCCTCGCCCTCCAGCCATGCCGGACAGCGGGGCGCTTTCTTTTCCGGCTTCGGCTCGCCCGTGTTAAGGCTGCGCTTGCCGGGGTTGCCCTCCAGCGCCTTGACCGCCGTGGGCTTTGGTTTCCTTCCGCTCTGCACCGTTGCCGCCTCCTTCCCTTAAATTTCCGCAGCAGAAAAGGGCTCCCGGAGGAACCCTTACCGCTGCTATGTATGTGCTTTTATCTGACCACTATCTTATGGCCCATGACTGTTTTTATCTCTTTTGCGGAAAAGTTCCTCGCATCGCTGTCCGCCTTCGGTTTTACGTTTGCAATGGCTTCCTCCGCGTCCTTCCCCACCGAAAGCATCTGCCTCAGTAACAAATCTGAAAATGTGTAGTTCCATTCGTAGTAATCCACCCTGTATAGTTTCATCCTCTTTTCCTCCTCTGCCTTTATCCCTGTTCCGGGAGTGCGTCTGCCGCAGCCCTCGCCGCTGTCAGTGCGTTCTCTTCATAAAAATATGGGTCAACGCTGCGGGAAACCTCCGCGCCGTTTTTGTC
>QXWV01000317.1 GCA_009911195.1 Lachnospiraceae bacterium
GCCGTACTCAGTTCATATCCGTTGTAAGTTTCCTTCATCGCGCTTTCCCTCCTTATGCCCTGCTGATTGCCCACTGCATGGCGTGACCGCCGTCCTTAAAAGTTTCGTCTGCGACCTCCACAAGGTTCAGCCTGCATTCGATTTCCCCAAGCCCCGTTTCCTCCGGCGTCTCGATGAACTCGTAAATGGCCGCCTCGTACTGCCCTCTCCAGTTCACCATCGTCACCAGCGCCTTTTCCCCGAAGGTCAGCGCGCCGCCGTAGCAGCAGGGGATTTTATCCTGCAGGTATTCGATTGTGGTGGTCTGTAAAAAGTTGATTTCGTGCTTTTTCATATCCTCTGTCCTCCCTTATTTCAAAAAGTTGGCTGTTGCAACCCTGATCTCATTGGTGTTAGTATATAAGTGTGGACAGGAAAAGTTGAACAACCTATACTATCAAATGAAAGAGCAAGGGAGATGAAA
>QXWV01000318.1 GCA_009911195.1 Lachnospiraceae bacterium
CTTTTCTATCCAATCCTTAAAAAACGGAGGTTTTCACTATGGAAAATGAAAAACAAAACTTCAGCACATATCACTCGCAGGATACGAGATACACGGGGCCTTTGGAGACCGCGCCCACGGTCAACGCCACCTACGGCATGGGCGGGAACAACCAGCCGTTCGTGGTGGAGACGCCCAAGACGCTGAAAATCCGCTCCGGCTGTGAGGGCGGCGGCAAGGGTGCGCTGATACAGGATGATAAGTCGGCCACCCTTTCCTGCAACAATGACCAGACCCTCTTTGTACCTTTCTGCAAAGGCACACGCCCGCATTCCGCAGGGGAAGCGCCCACATGGAAGGACGGGGAAGTGGCAAATACGCTGAATGCTTTTGATATAGGAGAAACGCGCTGCAATGAGCTTGTGGTGCAGGCATTCGGCATCTGCTCCAAAGAGAGCAACGCCATGAAATCCGATAACCCGCA
>QXWV01000319.1 GCA_009911195.1 Lachnospiraceae bacterium
GACACCTCCCGGACGCTTGACGCCAACGGCGGCAATCCATCCTGCAACCAGGGCGGCATCGCAGTGGTGGCGGTGCAGGGCTCCATGATCGGGCGGGAGGATAGGAACGGGCCCCAGGGCAGCGGCGTGAATGAGGGCGTTTCCTTCACGCTCAACGCCACTGACCATCATGCGGTGGCTTACCCCACCTACTGCACGAGCAAGAATTCCTATTTCACGCGGGCGGAAAAGGAACTGGCAAACACGCTGGTGGCTACGGATTATAAGGACCCGCCGGTAATAAATGATGTGAGGA
>QXWV01000320.1 GCA_009911195.1 Lachnospiraceae bacterium
TGCATCCGGCAAAGATGTGTTTGGCACGATCTCCGCGAGCATGGGTTCCAAGCAGTGGCTGGGCAACCAGGAGGCGTTCAGCGGTGACTACCATATCGTAGAGCCGGACTATATCGTCCGCAGGCTGACCCCTACGGAATGCGCGAGGCTGCAGGGATTCCCGGACTGGTGGTGTGACGGGCTGGGAACGGAGGCTCCCACGGAGGAAGAAATGATATTCTGGCGGGAGGTGTTCGAGACCCACCGTAAGATAATGGGGACCTCCGCCAAGCCAAAGTCCGACAGCCAGATACTGAAATGGCTGAAAGACCCCCATTCCGATTCCGCAGAATACCGTATGTGGGGCAACGGGGTGGCGCTCCCCAATGTATATTTCGTGCTTTCGGGCATTGTGTACTATGCACAGTTCCCGGATTTTTTATTGTGACATTTATGCTGACATTTATGTTGCTTTTATCCCCATTCAGAGTGATTAATGTAATACCGGAAGGGAAAACACGAAAATGGAGGAAAAAAGGATGAGGATTGAAACGAATGCAGCAAACAGGAAAGATGTAGTGAAAGCGGTCAGCGCCATTTTAGGGCAGCCTTCTAGATACCTTGGGGTTCCGACCTGCGGGTATGAGGTGGGGAACTGCACCATCGACAGGAGCGGCGCGGTGGAGACGGAGGATGAGAAAACAGCGGAGATGGTATGGGCAGGGCTTTTGGAGCAGGGGCTTATCGACACACCGCAGACGGAGATTGAGGAAACAACGGTCAGCCTCCCGGTGGAGGGCATGACGGCGGAGGGGCTTAAGAACCTCATTTACCTCATCCACAGCAAGCAGTACCTTATAAACCGCGCCTTTGCGGAGGAGGTCTTCCGGGTACCCGCGGCACTGGTGGAGGAACTTGGCAGCGCGGAGGTTTCCGGCACGGAGGCATTCCTGCAGGTTTTCCAGAACCATGCGGACGGATGCAGGGGCATCAGTTTCCCGGACGGGAAAGCGGCATTCACCCTCCCCGCCATCAATGACCCGGACATGATACGGGCATTCACGCAGCTTGCGGCGGCGATGGCACAGCAGGCGCGGGAGCAGAAACGGATAAAGCCCGATGAGACCATCGAGGAAAATGAAAAATACTACATGAGGATATGGCTCCTGCGCCTCGGCTTTGGCGGGAAAGAGGGGAAGGAGACGCGGAACCTCCTCTTAAAGAACCTGAAAGGGCATTCCGCTTTCCGCACCGAGGAAAACAAGCAGAGGTGGCAGGAAGCCCGCCGGAACGAGCGTGAGGCGGCAAGGCTGGAAGCCGCAGGGCAGGCAGAACTTGCGGAGGCGGTGGCGGACGCGGTCCTTATAGAGCAGGTCAACCAGAGTTTTGACGGGGAGGGCTGAAATGAGGGGGCGTAAAAAGAGGCTTTCCGATGAGGAAAAAAGGGAGCGGCGGAGGGCCGCCCAGGAGGATTACCGCCACAGGGTGCTGCGGTTCAACCTCCAGTTCAATTTAAAAGACGCGGAGGCGCGGGAGTGGTTCGAGCGGCAGGAGGACAAGGGGGAATACCTGAAAAGGCTCATCCTCGCTGACAAGGCGGCAAGGCGTAGAATGGAGTAAAAAAAGGCCCGTATTTATACCATAGAAGATACCCGTACTAACACAGCAAAAAGGGCTGTAAAACACACAAATTTACAGCCTTTCCCACCCGAATCTTTGTGTACATTATGAGCAGAAATAAGTGGATAAATAGTGCGTTCAGAGTGATTAATAGACTACCAAAAGAAAAGCAAAACCAAGGAGGAAACGCACATGAGGACACAGAAATTCGGGATCGAGATTGAGATGACGGGGATCACAAGGGAAAAGGCGGCGGAGACCATCGCAGCATACTTCGGGACAGAGAGCTTTTACATCGGCACCTACTACAAGACCTACGGGGCAAAGGACCGGCAGGGCAGGACATGGAAGGCCACCTACGACTCCAGCATC
>QXWV01000321.1 GCA_009911195.1 Lachnospiraceae bacterium
TCGCACAGAAAAAGAGCGGCGGGCGCACGGTGCAGGCGGCGGACGAATACAAATGCGAGATCGTCAGCCCCATCCTCACCTACGGGGACATGGCGGACCTGCAGGAGATCGTAAGGCGGCTGCGGCACAGCGGGGCTTTTGTGAACAGCCAGTGCGGGATACACATCCATGTGGACGCTGGCCGCTACACGCCGCAGACCCTGCGGAACCTTGTGAACATCATAGCGAGCAAGGAGGACATCCTCTACAAAGCCCTCCGGATCGACCCGGCGAGGCTGCGGTGGTGCAA
>QXWV01000322.1 GCA_009911195.1 Lachnospiraceae bacterium
TGAAAAGCTGATAGAGACCATCAACCGCAAAAAGCCGCAGACGATGGAAGCCTTAAAGGACATCTGGTACGCAGGCTCCACAAGGGGCAGGGACGAGCATTACAACGATACAAGGTACCACGGGCTGAACCTGCACTCAGTATTCACCAAAGGGACGGTTGAGTTCCGGCTTTTCAACAGCACCACCCACGCGGGGGAGATCAAGGCATACATACAGTTCTGCCTTGCGGTGAGCCATCAGGCGCTGACGCAGAAGAAAGCCTCCGCACGGAAGACTGTGACCGACAACGAAAAATACGCATTCCGGTGCTGGAT
>QXWV01000323.1 GCA_009911195.1 Lachnospiraceae bacterium
TGGTAGGAGGGCGACCTCACTAAAAAGCGAAAGGATGATTGATTATGAAAAAACGCTACATTGCTTACGGCAGCAACATGGACGAGGGGCAGATGGCCCACAGGTGTCCCACGGCGCGGCTCTTGGGGCAGACGGAGGTGGAAGGGTACCGCCTGCTGTTCAAAGGCTCGCTGACGGGGGCATACGCCACCATAGAGCCGCAGGAGGGCGGCAGGGTGCCGGCGCTGGTCTGGGAGATCGGGGAGGCGGACGAGGCAAGCCTTGACCGCTACGAGGGATTCCCTTCCTTTTACTACAAAAAGGACCTGACGGTGCGCCTTGACGGGCAGGAAGTGACGGCGATGGTTTACATCATGGACGAGAGGAGGCGGCTGGGCGAACCCAGCGGCGCTTACTACGGGGTGCTGGAGCGTGCCTATGGGAAATTCGGGTTCCCGATGGAAACGCTGGAAACCGCCTAC
>QXWV01000324.1 GCA_009911195.1 Lachnospiraceae bacterium
CTGCGGCAGGGATTTTTCCTTCTATGGCAGCAGGCATCCGAAGTATTGCAGCCATGACTGCTACATCAAAGCAAGGTTCGGGAGGGATTGAGAGTATGGAGTTTCGGAAAATCAAGTTCGCCGATTTGATTCCGGCATCCTACAATCCGAGGAAGAAGCTGAAACCCGGCGATAAGGAATACCAGAAGATAAAAAACTCCATCACGGAGTTCGGCTATGTGGAGCCGGTGATCGTCAACTCAGACATGACCATTATCGGGGGACACCAGC
>QXWV01000325.1 GCA_009911195.1 Lachnospiraceae bacterium
CGATCTTGGTTATGAGGAGATCGACTGCATCGTCATTGATATTGACAAGCAGAAAGAAAAGGCGCTGAACATCGCCCTCAATAAAATCACGGGCGAATGGAACAAGGAGCTGCTGGCTGACCTTATCGCCGACCTGCAGGATTCGGACTTTGATGTGTCCTTCACCGGCTTCGAGCCGCCGGAGATCGAGCAGCTTTTCAATTCCGTCCATGACAAAAAAATCACGGAGGATGACTTTGACATTGATGCGGAACTGGAAAAACCCGCCGTGGCAAAGATGGGTGACGTGTGGACGCTTGGCCGGCACAGGCTGGTGGTGGGGGATTCCACCCTGCCGGAGACATACGATGTGCTGATGGCAGGGGCGAAAGCAAACCTTGTGGTGACGGACCCTCCGTACAACGTCGATTACGAAGGGAGCGCCGGGAAGATCAGGAATGACCACATGGAAAATGAGCAGTTCTATAACTTCCTTTTTGCCGCTTTCGTAAATATGGAGCAGCACATGGAGAGCGATGCCTCCATTTATGTGTTCCACGCCGACACGGAAGGGCTGAATTTCAGGAAAGCGTTTCAGGCGGCGGGCTTCTACCTTTCCGGGTGCTGCATCTGGAAGAAGCAGAGCCTCGTTCTTGGGCGGAGCCCCTACCAGTGGCAGCATGAGCCGTGCCTGTTCGGATGGAAGAAGGGCGGGAAGCACAACTGGTATTCCGAC
>QXWV01000326.1 GCA_009911195.1 Lachnospiraceae bacterium
ATTTGACCGCCCGAAGAAAAGCGAGAGCCACCCAACCTCAAAGCCAGTGGGATTAATTGCATATCCCATCAAGAATTCGAGCATGAGCAACTGCATCGTGCTTGACCCCTTTGGCGGCTCCGGCTCCACGCTGATCGCCTGCGAGCAGACGAGCCGCATCTGCTACACCATAGAGCTGGATGAGAAGTTTGCGGATGTCATTATTAACCGCTATTATCAGGATTTTGGCTCTGCGGAGAATGTATTTGTTGAGAGGGATGGTGTGAAAATCCCATATGCGGAACTGGAGAAGGGGGCGGCAGGCAATGAGTGACAGAAAAATTTTCATTGAGATATTCCGCAGGATACACGGTCTCGGCGGGTGCAATGCATCGGAATCATTCAGCCGGGGATGGGATGCGGCG
>QXWV01000327.1 GCA_009911195.1 Lachnospiraceae bacterium
ACTTGGCGGTAAGCAGTCCAGCTTATTTTTTCAGGCAATACGGATCATAAAGGAAATGAGGTGTGCGACAGATGGGAGATACCCAAGATTCATCGTATGGGAGAACGTGCCGGGGGCATTCTCCTCAAACGGCGGGGAGGATTTCAGGGCAGTGCTTGAAGCGGTCTGCTCCGTCAAAGACGGGGGCATTCCTGTACCTCGACCTCCAAAGGGAAAATGGGCGAATGCCGGATGCGTCATGGCAGACGGGTTTTCCCTCGCGTGGCGGGTATTCGATGCCTGCCTGTGGGGCGTCCCCCAACGTAGGAAACGCATCTACCTTGTCGCAGATTTTGCAGGCGGGTGTGCCGGAAAGATATTATTTGAGTCCGAGGGCGTGTCAGGGTATACTCCGCAGGGCTTCCGTGCGTGGCAAGGAACTGCCGGAGGTGCTGCGGAAGGCTTTGGAGCGGCAGGCGGCATCTGTTTAAATGACATGGGCGGCCAGTATATTTCC
>QXWV01000328.1 GCA_009911195.1 Lachnospiraceae bacterium
ATGAAATGGCGTGTACCTTAAGGGCGCAGAGCCACGGCCATCCGCCGTGTGTGCTTGAATCTGCGGGATTCTGCACAGAGCATTCCGCTGACAGCCGGGGCATCGGCTATGGGGAGGAACTTTCCCCCACGCTCCGGGCGGGTACGGTCCCGGCGGCGGTGGCTCTGGAGAACCACCCAACGGACAGCCGGGTGAAAATGTCAGAAGATAATATGGTGCAGACGCTGACTTCCCGGATGGGGACCGGCGGCGGTAACGTGCCTCTCATCATGGATGCGGGAACGCCAAAGACGCTGAAAATCCGTGCTGGAGGTGGAAATGGAGGGAAAGGCGCGCTGATACAGGATGACAAATCGGCCACCCTTTCCTGCAGCAATGACCAGACTGTCTTTGTTCCTTTATGCAAAGGGACGCGCCCGCATTCTGCGGAGGAAGCGCCTACATGGAAGGACGGGGAAGTGGCAAATACGCTGAATACTTTCGATATAGGAGAGAGCCGCTGCAATGAGCTTGTGGTGCAGGCATTCGGCATCTGCTCCAAAGAGAGCAACGCCATGAAATCCGATAACCCGCA
>QXWV01000329.1 GCA_009911195.1 Lachnospiraceae bacterium
TTGTTCACTCCTTATTCTCTTGATTATATCTCAAATCCTTGAGAATGGGCTGTCAACTTTTTTTATACCACATCACAATGCTCTCGGCCTCCACCTCTTTGGTGTTCCTGTCCTTTGCGGGCGCAAGGATATCCTTGTTTACGTCTTTATCATGCAGCATGGAATGGGCGGTTTCATGCACCATCGTCTTTAAAGTCTGTCTCTCGCTCATGCCCTCCTGCACCGCAATCCGCTTTTCTGCCGGGCTGAAGAAGCCTTTGGAATCGCCGGTAATGTCCTCAAAGCTGACCGGAACCGGGGCAACATAGGTAATCGCCTTGATAAAGTCCTCATACCCCTCCACTGTGGACAGAAGCTCTTTTGCCTCCAGCTCCGGGATTGGCTCCCCCGATGTCTGCTTTACATCAAAGACGGACACAGCACGGAAAGCAGGGATTTTAACCTCGACTTCCTCCGTCTGCGGCATACCGTCCTTATCCAGCATGACCTCCCCGGTCACAGGGTCTAACTTATCCCGTTCCTCTTTGATCTTATAAGGGGCCGGGGCAAGGATACGGATTCCCCTCTCCCCCTTGTTTACATGGCGGTTGAAATTCTTCTGCCATGCCTGGTAGCCTGCCACTAAGGTTGCGTCAGGGCGCTGTAAGGCTATCAGCAGAGTGTTGTTAAAACTGTAATTATGGAATTTTGACATAGTGGAAAGATAGCTTTTATATTTCTCGCTCTCGAAAAGCTCTTTTAAGCCTTCCTCCAGCTTGTCAGTGATCTCTTTTACTTTCTGCTTCTCTGTTTTTGCGTCTGCCATATTTGATTTTCCTTTCTTTGCACAAAAAAAGACAATCTGCTATGACTGTCTTTCTTCCCGAAAACAGAAAAAGCAGCAAATTGTTTTCTCTAATAAAAACAATTCACTGCTTTACTGCTTGTGTTATTAAGTTGCTGTGATTATGCTAATACTGGCTCTCTTTTTCTAATGACAGCCTCCACTTCCTCTATGGTCTTTTCAACAATCCTTGCTATTTGTTCTGATGAATAGCCATCTCTGTGCATATTCATAATCACGCCAGTTATAGCATTATCTGTTGCATTTTCTCTGATTCCCTGTGAAAGATTACACATAGCGCTCATATCCTTTCTCAATTTTTCATCTACCGGAATACTATACTCAGTTTTAATAATCCCTAATTTCTCATCAACGGTCAATTCCGCCGAAAGCAACGTACTCAGCAAACGGTGTAGCTCATACTTTTCATCATGCTCCGGAAGTTCATTTGATATACCTATCAGGACAATATTTAACAAGTCAAGCCCGCCCTTCCACGGATAGGAACCAAGCAGATCGTCTTTCGCAAGATGCACATAAGCCATACTGCTTTCGTCCATGCCCATACATACCCAAATACTGAATACACGCCTGATGTCATTATAATTTGTCTTGACAAAATCCCGTTCCTTCTGCGACGAAACAAGACGGCTTACATAGAAAACTGCCCTGTTCAGGATATGGTAGCCTGACGGTTCATCTTTCTGTGCCTCCACGTTTACGATAACCTGTGAGATACCATCTTTCATACGCACATAAAAGATAATGTCAAACCGTATAAGCCCCTCGTTAATCTCCGCATTCTCCGTATTCATCCCGACAATGCGCTGCCCGTTTTCTTCTTTTTCAATATTGGTCAGCCCCGGCTCCACCGGAACCACACTGATAAATGGCTCCCCCTCAATATAAGATACCACATCTTTCGGGTTCATTCCCCGGAACTCATCAACCGTCTTTACCAGAATATGCGCCAGAATGATCTTATTTCCCAACAGACGTTTTGCCTTATCATCATACTGTGCGTCCTGGTCTGTTGCGCTGACCGCATTTTTTATTTCCGTATCCATCAGCCA
>QXWV01000330.1 GCA_009911195.1 Lachnospiraceae bacterium
AATTGCCAGCCCGGACAATAATTGATATTTGATTAGTTTTATGATTGTTACAGCGTTTCCTCCTTCCTTTTCGCTTTTTCAGCATCTGTCCGACCAGCCCCGGACGCTTGCGCCCTGTATGCCGCCAGCTTTTCCTTTAACGATGCCCGCTGCACAGGCTTGTCAGCCATTGCCGCAGCAACTCTCAGCCCTCCATTCCCCATTGTATAATCACGCCTTGCGTTTTCTTCCGGGTACGGTATCGGTGCATTGGCGGCTTTTTCGCCTGTTTCCGGTCTTTCGGAAGTCTTTTCTTCCTGCGCTGACTTCTGGACATCATGTCCAGAAGTTTCCTGTCCTTCATTTTCTTCCTCCGGCGCATCGTCCATACCGAGCGCATCATCGCCCTTTTCGTCCATGTTGAGCAAAGCACAATTCCCTGAAAGAAGCAGCATAGGATACAAAATCCTTGAGGAAAATGTGTCAACTAATCTTGACAAAATCAATCTGCCGCCTGCACTGTTCATACTTTGCTGTATGCCGTACTGCCGGACCGCATCGCGGTAAAGCTGGCTGGTGTACTGGCTCCCCCTGTCACTATGGATAATGGCCCCACGGATACTGGGGTACGCATTA
>QXWV01000331.1 GCA_009911195.1 Lachnospiraceae bacterium
TTCCAGTGTCTGAACACATAACGGCGCCTTCATGTTGGTATCCATTGCCAGGCCGACCACGCTGGAATCAAAACAGTCAAAAACAGCAGAAACATACAGTTTTCCATCACTGGCTTTGATCTCTGTTATATCTGTAACACATTTTGTCAGCGGCTCCCCTGCATGGAAATCACGTTTTAACAGATCGTCGGATTTTCTGGCTTCCCTGTCCGCTTTTGTGGTCCCGTTTGGCTTACGTCTGGGATGATGGCTGATTCCGGTCTCTTC
>QXWV01000332.1 GCA_009911195.1 Lachnospiraceae bacterium
GGTATCATTGCATTCATCTTCTGTAAGAATCTCTTTCATGGCGTCCGCCAGTGGCTGATATTTCCATGGGCAGCCTTTGTTTGCAAGATACTGGTAAAACCCCTGTCTGCTGACATGGGGGACTCTGCAGAAAAAAGCGATATCCCCTTTCCATTCGCCGTCTTTCGTTTTTAACGCAATAAACTTCATTCTTTCGTTTTTGCTGACTTCAGACGGCTCGCGGCGAAAAAAGCGCTGGCTTCCTCCAGAAAATCATTTTCTTTCTTCAAACGGTGGTTTTCTTTCTCCAGTTCCTTTACCTGCTGGCGAAGCTTTAGGAGTTCCTCATTAAGCGTCATAGCGCTTTGTGGGGTCTGTGAGCCAGCTCCAAGGTCAAGATTGCCAAGACGGTTAGCCCGTACCCAGCCATACATGGTGTTTTTGGGAACCCCCAGTTCTTTAGCTGCTTTAGCTTGTCCGATTTCTTTAGCGAGCTTCACTGCCTGTACTTTGATTTTGTCAAGATTAGTTGACACATTTTCCTCAAGGATTTTGTATCCTATGCTGCTTCTTTCAGGGAATCAT
>QXWV01000333.1 GCA_009911195.1 Lachnospiraceae bacterium
TCACTTTCACTATGATATTTTATTCTGTTTGTATCTGTCTTTCCCCCTTGGTCGGGAATCTCGGTTTGCAATTCACGAAATTTCTAAAACAGCCCTAAAGTTTTTCGCCATTCGTCCGATACAGGGGCGGCCCAAACGCAAACTGCCGTGTAAGCATATTACCTCTGATTTCCCCGCTTTCCAAGCGGTTTTCTGAATAGGAAAAAGGGCCTGTGAGCCCTTTCCCCATTTCTCCTTAGTGCAGTTTCAGTAACCGGGATATGTTTTCCCCTAATGCCATTTCCGCCGTCCGCTTGTCCGGGCTTACAAATTCGATGAGCTGCCTGTATAAATATGGTTCCCCATAAGGTGCATCCGAACTGTAAAGGCATCTTTCCGGTAGTTCGACCAATGCCATTTTTGTGGCGATGGAGGCAAAAGCCGCCGAAAGGTCTAAGTATACATTCCCATGCCCTTTCGCAAATTTTATGACCTCCATCCAGTTTGATCCGCCCAAATGACCGAAGATAACGGGAATGTCGGGATATTTTTCACATAAGGACATCAGCAGTTTTATCCCGTCCATCATAACCGGATGGAAAGTATGTACCCAGACCGGATATATCTTTGTAGTCATCAATGCCTGAAATACAGTGTCCAACTGCATGATCTGCTGCTCGTTTCCGGGTGTAAACTCCCCGATTCCGTACAGTGAATTGTTAGTAATCTGCGTATCAATCCATTCTTCCGTTTCCTCCAGCCCCATCCCTAGAGGAACGGAACCGAATCCCAAAAGGCGTTCCGGGTATTCCCTTACTGCCTCCACAACTTCCGAGATGTTCTTTTTCAGGCGGCGGATGTTATCCTCCTTACTGTTCGTTCCTGCCAGAATCTTATTCAGGGCTGCCATTTCTTCTTCCAGTTCCTTTAATGTGCCGGCATTCTCCGGATGCGGCGCGGTGCAGAATAATACCGTCTTATCCACTCCCGCCGCATCCATTTTATCCAACTGCATTTTTACGGGGAACATGATATGTTCGTGGCTGTCTATCACCATTTTCAGAACCTCCTTGACAATTTTGGTATATTGACGTTAGCA
>QXWV01000334.1 GCA_009911195.1 Lachnospiraceae bacterium
GGGTTTCCTTTTTGAAACCGTGCGTGGAAAGGGGCAATACATAATGGCAAAGGTGCAGGCAGTGGATGAACAGTGCCCGATTGAACTTGGGCTGAATATCCTTAGCGGAAAATGGAAACTGAAAATATTATGGCATCTCTCCAAAGGCACAGTCCGTTTTAATGAATTACAGCGACTCTTGGGCAACATCACCACCAAGACGCTGACTGAGCAGCTCCGGGAATTGGAGGAACAGGGAATCATCCTAAGAACTGTTTTCCCGGAAGTTCCTCCGAGGGTTGAATATTCGCTAAGTGAAATAGGCTGCACCCTGAAACCGATCTTAGGTAAGCTGTGTGAATGGGGAAAGACCTATCAGGAATACCAAAGGCAACAATAAATAATACGGGGAAATACCGTTTTTCACAGCCCACTTTCCCCGTATTATACCTAGGCGATCTGAATTTTTCGCCCCTATGCTTTCTGCCACAGCAGCATATTGTCCTGAAATTCAGCCGACACTTTCCCGGTATCTTTCAGCCACGAAAGGTAAGAGCGCACCGTACTTCCCACCAAAACATACTGCTCAAAGTTCATGGAAAGTCCATAGCCTTTGAACACTTCCTGCAGAATCCGCTCAAAGCATATCGGCTCCCCACAGATGGACAGAATCCTCTCTGCCACCTCATTCACTTTATCCCTGTTATAGTGGACAAGTTCCTTCACATCAGCAGAGGCATCTGCATGGGCGGGAACGAACATAACCGCTTCCATCCCCTCCACCTTATCCAGCGTTTCCAGATATGCGCCCACGTCATAAATGAAGGAAACTGCATATTTGTCCAGCGTCTCCCTGCTGCTGATACAGTCCGCAAGGAACACCACATTGTCCGGCATACGGAACCCGACCATGTCAAAGAAATGCCCCGGCAGGGGTATCACCCCAATCTCCTTCGGGAAATTTTCATCTGAGAAATCCGCCACAACGCTCTCCTGCGCCATCAAGAATTTATGCCGCAAATCCTTACACGGATAACCGCCGTAAAGGAAGGACGGCTCCAGTACCGGGTATTTCGTGAAAGCCGCCTCTATGCCGCTAGAATAAATCTTACATCCCGTCTGCCCCTGCAGGTATCTGTTCCCGCCAATATGGTCTGCATTGGAATGGGTATTCAAGATTGCCGCCAAATGCCAGCCGTTCTTATCCAGTATCTGCCTGACCTTCCGCCCTGCATCCTTATCATTCCCGCTGTCAACCAGATAGACATTCTCCCCATCTGCCACATAGACGCCTATCTTCGCCGGACAGTTTATGTAATAGCATTTCTCACTGACCTGTACCAATTCATACATTTTACGTTTCCTCCTTTAATTGTTCGGATAAAATATCACGTTATAGGCGACGCAGGCTTTATCTGAAGCATTGTGGTATGCGTGGGAAACATCCGCCCGGAAGCGTATTGACTGCTTTTCCTGCAGCAGCACTTCTTCCCCGCCTATTACCATTTTCAGCGTCCCCTGCACCAGAAAAACATATTCCTCCACGCCCGCCACATGAGGGAGCGATTCATGGCGCACTCCTGCATCAAACTCAATATGGAATACCTCCACATTCCGCACCGGGTCAAAGGGGAACAGCGGGTAAGCCTGCATCCCTCCGTTTTCCTCCGTGATCACATTTTCCCCATCAAGCCCGGCGACCATGTATTCCGCTTCTTCCTGTTTGCAGAAAAAGGACAATGGGATTTTCAGCCCTGTTGAAATCTTCCATAATATGTTGATGGTGGGTGAGGACTGCCCGCGCTCGATCTGCCCCAACATGGGCTTGCTGACACCCGTCAGTTCCGCAACATCATCCAGCGTGAGCTGCCTTGTATTCCGAATTTCTTTCAGTCGCTCTCCTATCTTCAATGAAACCTGCTCCATGACTCCTCCTTGAATATGTTTTATTAAACAAAATATATTATAACATATAGAAGGACAAAATGAAAGAGTCAGCCCATTTATGCCATCTCCCTGAACGTGCCAGCCATTCCACCCACAAGACTCCACTGGCGCTGCATATAAGATTTCAGATTTTCCGTACTTTGCCTGTATACCTCCAGGACTGTTTCCTATTACTTTGACATAATATTGTTCCCGCTAAAGTAAAAGTGTCCTCGGAATTATAGCATAAAAATTTTCTGTTTTTCACCCGATTGCACGAAACAACTATTTTTCGGGAATGGAAAGCACAGATTTACAATGGCGTCCTTCCGCATTTTATGGAATTATTTTGGCATACATGGTATACTTGCCATATTAGATTTTACGGAGGTGTGGTTGATG
>QXWV01000335.1 GCA_009911195.1 Lachnospiraceae bacterium
AGCCGTCCTGTTGTTCATTCCGAACTCCTTTCCGGCGGCTGGCTCATCTGTGGTGAATCCATCTTAACATAACTTTCCGTGCCTGTCACCATTTCATTCAAAATTAAGCGGGGAATTTTTTCATCCAGCGTGTCTGCGTATCCCGAACCCGTATATACCCTGACCTTGAAAAGCGTCCCTCCGATTCTTCTGTAAAAAAATCCAGCCTCATGCGGGCTGGTTTCCATCATCCTGTCATTATCCGTTTTTACTGTTTCCATGCATCCTCCCTTGCGCATCCGGCTCACTGCCGTTATAATGTTTCTTATGCTTCCGTTATTTGTAACCATATTTTTGTGTTATCCGTATCCCATATTCCCATTCTCCTTTCTTGTAACCAATTTTTAAATAAAAAGAATTACATCTTTCACTAATGGGAGAAAAACGGCTATAAAAACGGAAGTGTTTTTGAAAAAACTGCTACAAAATTTTATTTTTTTGCAAAGGACTGACTATAAATGCCGAAATACGCTGAGTTCCAGACATTCAGGGAACAAAACTTAATAACCGAAGCTGACGGGGATATGCTCCACCGTGAAGCCCGTGCGCTTGCCCTCCGGCGTATCGAGGAAAGCGCACGGACAGAGGAGGATTTCAGGGAAGTCATTAAATGGTGGGATAAACTGGATGCTAACAGGGAACGCAGGGAAAGGGATCATGAAAAAGGACGCTCCGTTGTCCCTCTGGAATGGGGCACAGACGAACCATATCTTTCTGACAGGCCTTCCTATGACACGGTTTTAAGAAGGCTCATGCTTGCAGGCGATTTCATTGACCTCATATTTGACTGCCCGGAAACGCTACATGAACTTGTCACGGATGCGGATTTATCAAGAATATTAAAAGACCTGAAACCGCATCTCAAAAATATGCTCTATTATCTGTTCCTGCATGATTACTCTGCTGCGGAGTATGCGGAGAACATCGGACAGTCAGACCGGAATATCCGTGGCATTCGGGAGACTGCACTGAAAAAGATACGGAAACTTTATGGCGGCATACTCGCATACAGACAAGAGAACAGCCTTCCGATGACGATTGATGAAAAATATTTCTTAAACAATGGCGTGCGGAAGAAAAAGGACAGCAGACAGCTTGACCGATAACAGGTAACTGCTTATAATATAGGAAGTATTACATCAGATGATGCAATGAGCGCAAGAGAGGAAAGAGGGAGCTTGCTCACTCTTGACGAACGGCGAATGCCGATCATGAACGAAGTTCATGATATGATAGATTGATGGATTGGAGCAGATTTTCTATGAAGAATTTATTTGAACATACCAGCGCACCGTGGATTCGGTACAGCAACTACGAATATAAAACAGATAATAATGACAATCTTTACATAACCGTTTCCAAAGATGCCAAGCCGGAAATGTACCGCCCCATGCAGAAAGCAGGACAACTCGTTATGGATGCCGTAAATGTCGGACTTGCCGCCATGCACAAAGTCCCGGAAGAAGAACTGAAAGAATCTGTCCTCGGTTTTGTGCGGAAGTACGGTTTCCTCGGCTTTATGACCGCCCTGCCGACAACAGCGGATTTTATCACCTATGAATCCGTGTATCTTCCCAAGAACCACTTTATAAAGGAAGAATCCCTCTCCACTGAGGATTACCTTTCTTATTTCTATCCTTTTAATAAGCCGGATTTCAGAAAAAAAGGCGTGGAATCGGGATGGTCTGTGACTGACCGTGAGGGCATTGCAATCGCAATGGCTATGGGGAATGCGCCGCAGGCTGTGACGATGGGATTCCAGAAGGAATATGCCGAAAAGTACGACTGGATTGTGAAAGAGTTTACTGACCTTGCGTTTACGTTTATGACAAGTTTCCTTTATTACCTCGATTATGATTCGCTTGACGAAGATACCCGCAGCCTGTACCGTCAGGGCATTTCCGCTTTCGGCGGTATTGCCCCAACTTACCGGATCGCACTTGAAAAGGATGCGCCCGTCATTGTATGGGACTTCCATTCCCTACTTATCATGGTTCAGATGTGTTTCTCCTTCATGCTCACGGATAAGGACAGCGATATGCGGATGTGCAAGCACTGTAAAAAAGCTTTTATTGCAAGCAGAAAAGGAAATGAGTTTTGCAGTCCGCAATGTAAAAACCAATATAATGTATACAAATCAAGAGAAAAGAAAAAGGGGAACAAAAACGATGATTGAAAACAGGAATGTAAATATCATAACCGATGCTGACGGTAAAAAGCTGGCCTTGATTAACGATATACGTTTCAAGGGCAAACGGCAGATTGACTGGGATGATGTAAAACAATATCTTGAGGGATATGTCGGTGACTATTACGAAATTGAAGAAAGTGCAGAACGTATTTATATCGGAAATGAACTTCCGGAAGAATACACGGAATCAGAGAGCCGTAAAAGCCTTATGGGGGCTAATGCGAAAGCTAAGGCAAATGCCGCCACTGCAATACCGGAGCTGATCCAGATAGCATCCAATCCGGCTTATGAGGAAAACCGCAAGGAAAAACACAATAAAAATGCCAAATTCGGCTGGTACAGGTATGATGTCCGTTTTGCCCTCCCGGTCTATGAAGAAAACGTACTCGTCAGATACAATATTTTCCATGCCCGGCTTCTAATCAACCACGCTGAAAACGGCAAAAAATATCTGTATGACATTTTGGCAGTAAAAAAAGAAACGAGCAAGCCGTAACAAGATGTACGGTGAAAACCCATTTCTTATTGTCAATAATAAGCTATTTTTCCCGTCCTGTCAATCCCCGATTTTGATTTTTTCAAAATGCCGCCATTGGCATTTCTAATGCAATGGGGGAACTTTGTTCCCCCTTAACTACCCCATAGCAGGAAGCGCAGAAGATGTCAAGACCGCCGCAGGCGAGGCAGAGCCGATGTCTTGACATCTTCTGCGCTTCCTGCTACCACCTGCGGGATTTCCACAAAATTAAAGAGAATAAATCAAGTCATGCAGCACTATTTCCTCCGCCCTGCTCCTGATGCTGTTTGTTTTTTGAATCCAAAGCAGCCAGTCATCGGATTTTAGCTGCTCCGTCACACCCTCGTTTTTTGCCATCTGTCTTACAAGCCTGTCCATCATTTCATTACATTCCTCGTCAATCTCTGCAAGATGCTTCCATAAGGTTTCCGACAAAAGCATATAAGAATAAATGCCCCTGTGGTTTTCTTCCAAAAACCGCTTTCTCATTCTCCCATACTTCCCGATCTGATATTCTATTGTATCCGAAAGTTTGAGATCAGGGATTAGATAATCGCCTTCCCAATGATATGTAATCTCCATATACAACCGCCTTTCTTTGTGCTAAACTGTTTACAGATACGAATAAAAAGAGCTATCACCCACTTTCTTTACCACAACATCTGCAAGTTTCCATTCACCACAAATGAGCCAGCCGCATATGTTGTATTTTAGCAGATGCCCCATTTCCGCTAAAATACTGCGTTTGCCGAAAATGTTTACATCTACAGTTCACAACATATCACATC
>QXWV01000336.1 GCA_009911195.1 Lachnospiraceae bacterium
GTTTTGTTTTTCATTTTCCATAGTGAAAACCTCCGTTTTTTAAGGATTGGATAGAAAAGTTGCTCACATATTTTTTCGTGACTTTTCTATGAAGTCGGGCAGTTCGCATTGAACCTTTTTGCTTTCTGGGACAGGGGCGGCTGGACGAGGTATCTTGTGTTCCGCCAATGCTTTTGCGACAGCCGACTGGCTTACCCGTGCATAGACTTCCGTTGTGCTTATGGTTGCGTGTCCAAGAAAGTTTCGGATATATATCAAATCTACTCCTGCCTCAACCATGTGGACTGCCTTGCTGTGCCGGAAACTGTGCGGGGAGTAGTTTCTCTCCGGAAACAGGTCGGGATGGGATGATCTGGCAAGACGGACATACTTGCCAACGATACTGCGGATACAGGCTGTTGTCATCTTTTCCTTTGACTGGTTTAAGAAAAGGGGACTTTGCTTTTCGGTTCCGCAGAAACCACCCTGCCCCATATGATATTTCAGCAGTGCCGCCACCTCCTCGGAAACCGGGACTTCCCGCACTTTATTCCCTTTCCCGTGCAGTTTGACCTTTGTCGGCCTTCCAAAACGGATGTCACCGATGTTAAGGTCGCATATTTCCTGGGCTCTGGCTCCTGAGTCGTACAGGAGGGAAAGCAGTACCATGTCACGCCCGCCGAGATATTTGCCTGCATTGGGGAGCGAGAGCAGTATGCCCATCTCTTCTGCTGTAAAGTATGGGAATTCCGACCTTACGGTGCTGGGGCGGTCTGTGCCGGACAGGTTTGTGTAAGGCTTGATAGCCGTTGCGTCATGCCGTGATGCGTATTTAAGGAACGAAGACAGGGCAGTCATTCTCTGGCGTACCGATGTAGGGCTGTACCCTTTTTCGTTTCTCATCCACAGAATAAACTCATCGAACACTGCCGGGGTCAGGTTTTTATAGGATACGGATGTATGCTGCATTCCTTTGCTCTCATAGAGGAACTGGAAAAATACAGCAAACGAATCGGCGTAAGCCGCTATGGTGTTTTTGCTTGCACGGCGGACATCGGGCAGATATACGTCAAAGTAATCGCCAAGCTGGAGAAGGAAAGTTTTACATTTCATCGCGGCACCTCCGGGAAAATCCCTTTGTAATGTTCCGAGGTCAGCCGGATGATGTCCTCCGAATTTTCGGCAGTCAGGTGGACATAGGACTGCGTCTCCGTAAGGCTGTTATGGCCAAGATATACGGAAATGAGCGGCAGGGCGCGGTAGTTGTCAACCCCAAGCATGGATTGCCTGCGGAACGAATGGACGACAAATGTATGCCTCAGACAGTGCGGGCATATCCCGCGCTCGTATTTTGAGCGGTTTTCAAGGGTGATCCCTGCTTTTTTGAGGATGCTCCTGAAATTTGCGATAACCCATCCCCCGCTCCTTGCATGGCCGACACAATTGCGTCTGCCGTCCTTGTAATCGCTCTCAAACAGGAATGGGTTGTCTTCCCTCCCTGCGAACAGCACAGCACAGTAATCCGCCAGTATTTCAGAAAGCGTGTGGTCCATAGGGACGATCCTGTCCTTGCTGCCCTTTCCGTTTTGGACAAGCAGCGTGCCGCTTTCCAGGTCCACATCGCCCAGGCGCATCCCCAGAGCCTCGCCCAGCCTGAGCCCGCAGCCGTAAAGCAGCCGCAGGAGCATGGGCATCTGGATTTTTGACAGCCTCCCCCTGGTAGCTGCTCCGCTGTCTGCAATGGCGAAGATCTCTTTCATTTCATCAGAGGAGAAAATATACGGCGTATAGCGGCGTCCTCTCATGTCCAGGGCGTAATCCTGGATATATGCGTTTATCCCGATAGTTGCAAGATACCTTGCAAACGCATTGTAGGATGTTATATACAGTTCGGCGCTTCCATTGCTCAGGCCGCTGCAGGTTTCTGAAAGCCAGTTTTCCACTGTCAGGGCGGACACGCATTTTTCATCCTGCCCGGATGCCGAAAGATATCTGTCCAGCGATTCCCAGACATAACGGTTTTTGTCTTTAAACCCCTGGCTGTGCCTGACTGCCAGGAAGGATTGGAATTCATCTTTCAGCACGCTTGAATAAATATAGTTTTTCATCAGGCACCTCCTTTGGACAGGAGGCGCATAAAATTTCCCGCCGGTTTTGGAACCGGGAGCGCATTGGCACGGAGGCACTCAACGCTTGCCTTCACATAGGATTTCGTAGACTGTACGTCGGAATGCCCCAGAACCTGCTTGATCGTATGATACCCGTTCCCTTCCTCAAGCAGGGCAGTCGCAAGGCTGGCGCGCAGCGAGTGCGATCCCCGCCTGCGGGTTCCGCAGTCCACCCCGGAAGCATTGAATGCAAGTTCGACAACCTTCCCTATATTTGCAGGACTCATCGGACCTTTCCCGCGGGCTTTCAGGAAAATGTGGCAGTCATCCTGTGCAGGCCGGGCATTGTCAAGGTAATCGTGCAGCGCCTCTTTTACCTCGTCCAGAAGCGGCAGTGTCAATGGCTCCCCTGTCTTGCGCTGTGTGACTTTAACCGTGGCAGAAATCTCATTTATGGAATCAAATGTCAGCCCGGCTATGTCGGAAGCCCTCAGCCCCAGCTTTGCTGCGATCACCATGATGGCATAGTTGCGTTTGCCGGTTTTGGAGGAACGGTCCACCGAAAGCAGGAGCTGCCCGACTTCTTCCGGTGAATAAACGGAAGGGACTGCCTTATGCCTCACGGCGGCCGGTATGAACTGGTAAAGGTCGACCTCAGTCAGCCCGTATCTGTAGGCATACTTTAGGAAATGCCCAACCAGGCGGCGGAACCGGTTCTTGTCTGAAGCTTCCTGAAAAGCTGCATAAATGTCCTCTGCAGAAATGGCGGAAAGCTCCGTGATCCTGCGGTTTTCAATAAATTTAAGAAAACGGGCCGCACAGTGCGTCCGGCTGCGCACGTCTTTTTCTGTTTTTCCGGTGCTGGAGAGATATGCTTCATATGCAGCCAATTGGTCATCATAACAGGAATGGGCATAGGGAACTACCCGCCGGCCGGTCTTTTCGGGAATCCATTCAATGTCCCGCATGGTGCAGTCAAGACGTTTCATATACCTGCGGATATCCAGGTTCTTTTTGCTGCCGGGCGGATATTTTTTTGACACGGAATCATCAAGAAAAGATTGCCCTACAGTTTTGTCATACGCCTGGATTCCGTTTGCTGCACAGAATTCGGCAAGGTGGGCATAAGCCCGGCGGTGTTCCGCAATAATGCTGTCGCTGTAGCCTGTTTCAGCCAGATTTATCAGAGTTGCCGAAACAAGGTTATCCAAAGTTTCATTCATAGGTTAGTGATCCTCCTTTATTTAGAATGAAACAAGGATACCATAGCAGAAAAAATATGTGAGCAACTTTTCTATCCAATCCTTAAAAAACGGAGGTTTTCACTATGGAAAATGAAAAACAAAAC
>QXWV01000337.1 GCA_009911195.1 Lachnospiraceae bacterium
ACATCTTTGTGGTATTCGAAGCTGTGGTTTTCCAAGATGACCGCCACAGGATTTGCATACACAGACATTTATCCCATGCCCTCAAGGTATTCCCCGAAGTCACTTGCCCATCGGTAAAACCGTCTGTTGGAATTAAAATCTGCCCTGTCGTCTGTACGAATTTTCTCAATGGTTGCTTCATCAACGCCACACTCACGCAAAATCTTTTCTTCGGCTTCTTTCCAGATACGCCATTTCCTGTCCTCCCGTCCGTGGTTGTATGCCATCCTTATTTCCTCCAATCCGAATTGATTGAGAGGGCAGGAAAAGCCCCCTCATTTTCCCAAAGGAAAAAACAAGGGGGCTGAACGCCTTAAATTTTGTTTTCCATTATCTTTCTCAGCTTCGCAAGGATTTTGGCTTTGCGCTTGTTGACAACGCTCTGTGTCACGCCTAACCGCAACCCGACTTCCCGCTCGGAAAGTTCCTCAAAGAAAAGGGCTTTTATCAACGCCTGCTCACTGCCCGACAATAAAGGCAAGGCGGCTTTCAGCCTGTCCACCATTACCGCATGGACAACAGTTTCCGCAATGTCCACCGTTTCATCAATAACGAAGTCAATCACATTTCCCTCACTGTCTGTAAATCCCTCTAGTGAAAACAGCTTGTGATTCGTGTCCAGTTTTTTCAGATAACGCCACCGTTCTTTATCCCGATAGAAATCCGTGTACTGTTCCCGCACGACTTCAAGCAGGCAGCCCTGCACGGGGATAAACAGCTTGTCCATGTAACTCTGGTCGGCTTGCCTGCGGCGGCAGAAATCCCGATAGGACAGCTCCACATAATCGCCATCCTTTTTGATATATACCTTTCTTGGTGCATACTTCACCGTATCTTCCTCCAATCTGAATTTTTGAAAATGTAAAAATCCAGATGGAGAAGGCGGCGAACGGCAACCAACAGTAGAAACAGCCCTGCGGCACATTCCGATAAAAAACGACAAAAGAAAAACCGCAAAGGCTCTGTGACCTCTGCGGTTGTAGGAGATATATATTCTGTTAAGTGGAGATTCTACTTCTGGTTTCATGGTGAGAAGTAGCGTTGCATGGGCAGGGTTTTTTTTAACTGGCTTCCTGCCATTCCCCGATATGCTATGTATAGATTAACTCTGCGTTGCATGAGCAGATGGATAACTGCCCGAAAAAAGGACATAAAAAAATCCCTCCAAACTTTAAAAACAGGTCTGGAGAGTGTCTGTTAAGTCTTTTCGGGCATAGCAATACCGCCCACCACACGCCGTTTTTTTATATGGTGGGCGTTCGCCTTAAAAACTTATAGACAGAAACAGAGCCGATAAACTGTGATTGCTCACTTGTTCATCGGCTCTGCGTCTGTGCGTCTGGCTCTGTGATGACTGTCATCTTCATATTTGCTATTTCAATCAATGTTTCCTGCTTGCATTTTGGACAGTAAAGAGGATAATTTTTTAAAACCGTATCCTCTCTAATTCTGTCACGGGTTTTGTTACCACAAACAGGACAGCGTATCCACTTTTCTTTCATATACACTCCTATAATTGCTATTTAGAATCTTTTAAATTACGGCAAACCTCTACTTTCCCGCCATTGTTAGTACATGGCAGATATTCTTTTAGCCTTTTCCTTTAGAATATTTCTTGCTTCAATAGGTTCAATAATTTCAACATATTCCCCAAAAGAAAGCAGATATAGGAAAGTCCAATCACTAAACTGGTATCTAAAAGTCACTTCCAATGTTCCATCGTCTAATTTTTTAATATATTTCTCTTGAAATTCATCATAAACTTTATACGCTATCTTTTCCGAAAAATGTAATACGAATACGGGTGTATTGTATTCTTCCTTGTAGGCAGGGGTAATAGAAAAATCCTCTGGTAATTCACGGTCAAATAATTGGTCTGTTATTTGAAGCTCCCTTATGCGGGACATCTTAAAAGTACGAATATCATTTTTGTGCTTTGAATAGGCAACAAGATACCATGCGTGAGATTTAAAAACTAATTTCAACGGCTCGACAATCTGATTGGTGATTGTCAATTCTGCATTAAAATAAGTGAACGTAATAACATACTTATTGATTATCGCACGTTCTAAAACCGTAATATTGTTCCGTTCCTTTTCTGGACTGCCCCAATAAGAAAAATCAATCTCCAACCATTCGGACTGTAAATTATGGCTAAACAATCCAGCAATCTTGTTTAATGATTTATCAGCGTTAGGATAATTTGACGACTTTAGAATCTGCAACGCCTGTATAATATTCTTTTGTTCTTCCTGCGTAAAATAAGATTTATCCAGCGAAAAGCCTTGTAATAACGACAATCCTCCGCCATATCCCTTTTGTGATGTAATCGGTATGCCCGCAATCGAAAGTATATTGATGTCCCTATATATCGTGCGGGTGGAAACACAAAGTTCCTTTGCCAGTTGCTTCGCAGTTATATTCTCATGCCTTAACAAGAGAAACACAATTTGAATAAGTCTGTCTATCTGCATATTATCACTCTGCCTTTTTGTGTTTAATGGCAAGCTGTTTTAAATGATTCAAATTTTCTGAATTATCACCTAAATTTTCTTTCAGTATAGAACATGGAAATTTGTCACACTCGGCACAACTTCCATAAGGTTTCTTAACGCCGCATAGCCTTATATCACAATCACCGCACATCTTTTGTGACACCGTATCAGAATGGCATCCCAAACAATACATATCTTCTTTTGAGAATTTTACAGTATCGGTTGAATATTCATTTGCCAATTTGATTTGTTCATCTGTATTTTTGCTGATAGCAGCCAAATAAACAGGACATTCATTACAATTCAATCCACAATATGCGAAATCCATTAAAACACTCCCTCTCCTAAATATTTGTCATGCGGAACTATTAAACATTTTTCAATTGACTTCCAATAGCTGTCATAAAGATTTTTTTGTGCTGCTCCATAGCTTTCTTTCGTATCGAATTCCCAGTAAAGCATATACTTAACACTTTTTACAATACGGTTGATTTTAAGAGGTGGAAGTCCCTCCTTAATTTGCTCCATGTCTATGCGATACCCTCTTTTGGCGAACCGAAGCAGAAGCAATCCCTCCTGTTTTTCCAAAAGGCTTTTGGCTTCATGCATTAGAGCTTCAAATTCCTCTACCTTTTGCGGTTTGACTTGATAAATACATATTTCAGTAAATGGCATATTTCATTCCTCCTATCTCAATATTTGAAATTTGTCAATATATCTCCCGATATATTTTTAAATTTATATATCATCATCCATA
>QXWV01000047.1 GCA_009911195.1 Lachnospiraceae bacterium
TGGCCGCCCTCCCTGGGGCTGCCCCGCTGCCGTTTTCTGTATCTCGCCGGCAACGAAATTGAGTATAGCACCATTAACCTAAATTTGTCAACACCTTTTTTGAAAAATTTTCAATTTTTTTTGTGTTTCTTTTTTACGCTTTCAAACATACTATATCTTGTGGTTACAAATTCCTTTTACCACATTCCAACACATTGCTTTATGCGGAACAAATCCTTGCTTTATAAACCCAATCCTATAATCCAGTCAGCTATATAATTTTTATTATATACATTAATTAATATTGTACTCTGCTGTGTCCTGTCCATTACCCACTCACCAAACCCTCCTGTAGGGAAACTATTTACTACAATATATATAATCCAAAATACAACGAGTATTTTCATCCCTCCTGCTATCGCCCCTGCCACTCTGTTCACCAAACTGATAATCGGAAGTTCAGCAACTGTTTCTATGGATTGCATCACAGATTTTAATAATCGGTATAAAAAGCTTACGATTGCCAGCATAATGAGAGACATCACTGTAAGCTTCATATTTTTCTGAAATATACTTCCTATCAAAAGCAATGTAATAGATAAAATCACCAGTGCCATGAATAAGGAAACTAACCCAGTCAATTCTCTTGCAAATCCGTTTTTTAGCCCTCTATACATACACCATATTACTGATATTACAAAAATAACCGTCAATAAATTCACTTTTTTCCCTCTATTTCATTTCCATCAACCGCATCGCATTCTGAGTCATAATCAGAAAACGGTTGCTTTTCTCTTGTGGCACAAACAAATATACTATTTCATCAAATTGTCCATTAAACCTCTCAGCACCATGTATATTATAAATACTATATTCCATATCGCTGCAAATAAAGAATTCATCTTTCTGGAAAATAATATTTGTATACTCCATGTCAAAGCCTTTGCTCGTTACCAAACTTCCGCCCGCATCATATATATCCAGCCTGTATTTCCCATCCCCCTCTGTGTTAAGGAATACCAGCCCTACATATTGTTCATTATAAAAAACGCTCTGTATTTTCTCTCCCAGCAATTTCTCCGCTGCGCTCAAAGGCTTTTCCGTTCCCGAGAAGAACATAATCCTATCATCCGCTACCGCAAATGCCGTACTGCTATTCATAAAGTGAATAAATGGCACTACTGTTCCCTGATAATCATAGCCGCTCACAAAACGGTCGGAAGATAAATTCTGCCCCACCTCACCAAAATTGTGAAATGCTATTGATGTCTTCATTAAACCACTGTCCAGATAAAGATAAGAAACAGCGAGCAGTTCTCCATTTGGGGAAAGGCTAATATCCACAGGATAGCCCGACTTATCCATGGATGTTTCGCTTTCCACCAATCCGTTTCCATCCGTATCATATAAATTTATCCTCGTAACCTTAGAATCATCCAGGATGACCGCCACTACTCCGTTTGAAGCCACACTAAAATCGCGTATAGGGAGATTGGTAGTTACCTCGCCAATACGCCCAGTTGTATCCATCACATAAATAACCCTTCCATTATAATCACCTATGGCAACTACGGAACCATTAATATTTACAATTGGATTCTGCATTTCATATGTCTGATTCCACAACACTTCCCCCTTACTGTTCATACAATTGGCACCATCTTTACTATAGGTGAGGATATGATTCCCAAAAGGCAAATATGTGGAGCCTTCTACCCTATTAATAGGAATAGAATTTATAATCACACATTCTTCGTACTCCCTGTTCTTCCAGCTTACAAATACCATTATCACTACGGCTGCTGTCAGAGCAACACCAAGTACACTTCTATAGAAAATAGTAAGTTTATGGCTTCTGATTCTTTCTTTATAATTAATACTGCGTCCTTTTTTTGCCCTGGAACGCAAATACTCTCTGACGCCTGCCATTCTTAACCTCCATATGTAAATATGTCCTTTATTTTAACACACTTCCAGCCACACCGCCATAGCATACTAAAAAATTCCTCAAGAACAAAGGTACGTTCTGCTGTCCTCCTATCTATTCATTTCTGTCAATACCCCTTTTTTCACTACACGAAGTCTTGTTTGTCCGCCCAAAGGGCACTATTATAAGTTCATAATTGTCCAGGCCGCCGTTTGGACAAAGTCCATAATTTTATCGTATTCATTAATTGTTATCACTGCAATTGCACAAAAAATAACGAGTATCCCTATGGCTGCTATCCTTATCCATATAAAGGGGGGCGTTTTATCCATCTCTTCCTTAATTCCCAATGCCACCAATTCTGCCTGCTTTTTTGCCATTTGCCTTGGCTGCTTTTGTCCGCTGTTTTGGGCATGGTATATGCTTTTTTCATAATATTGGCTAAGATACTCTTTCATCCTATCATCCGCATTATAAAAAATGTGATATCCATCCACCACCCGCTCTTCCCCGGGAATGCCAATGAATAGACATCGGCACAGGTCTCCCTCTTCTTTCCATTTCCTTAAGTCCAATCTTCCTACCAGCTCATAGGCATTTCCTCCTCTTCTGTTCCATTCTTCCTCTTCTTCCTGTCCACAAGCTCCATATATAATATATGTTTCTGCCCTCGATGTCCTTTCGCTTTTTCCATAAAGAAAAATTTTTCTTCCCCTTTGGCTTCCCTGCCCTTTTAACAGCTCTAAATACTGCAACACATATTCTTCTATGTAAACCAGCCTGTCCTCATGGACGATGCCAATCTTTCTGGAGATTTCCGGCAAATCCATATCCACATCCCCTTTCCGTTTCTTCAACCTATTAGCCTTTACATGCAAAACTTTTATCTCGAAATCCATATAAAGCAGAAAAATCCGCCGCTAGACGGACAAAAATTAATGAAATGCCGATGACACTTTTATTATAGCACTATAAAATTATTATTTTTATCAGAATATGTCGCGTTGGGAAATCTTTTTATCGACTTTTTTATCCAATATAGAGTACATGACAAACGGAACCGTTATCCGGTTCCGTCCTGTGTTATACTTCAAATTTATAAATGGTAGTAGAAACATATTCCCTTTCCGGCCCAAATACTGCTGATGGAAAAGCAGGCTGGTTCGCCGTATCCGGATAATATTGTGTTTCAAGGCATAAGCCATATCTATAATCATAAGCCGCACCGTTTTTTCCTGCTTCCGGCTTAAGGAAATTCCCGGCATAGAACTGCACTCCCGGCAAATCTGTATATGCTTTCATAAGCCTCCCGCTTGAGGGCTCTTCCACTGTAGCGATATGGCGTAGCGTACCCGCTTCACCGTCCAATACCCAGTTATGGTCATAGCCCCCTGTCAGCTTCAGTTGTTCAAAATCTGCGTCAATTTCATCTCCAATTCTTTTAGAGGTGGTAAAATCCATAGGCGTGCCTTTTACTGGTGCAATTTCCCCTGTCGGAATCGCACCCTCTGCTACCGGAGTATAATTTGACGCATTCAATATCAGTCTATGGTCATAAATTGTCCCTGCATCATGCCCTGCCAAATTAAAATATGTATGATTTGTCAAATTAATAATTGTATTTTTATCGCTTACCCCGTGATAGTGGATTTTCAGTTCATTTCCCTCTGTCAAAGAATAAGTAACCTCTATTTTTTTATTGCCCGGGAATCCCATTTCCCCATCCGCGCCTTCCAGGGAAAAAGTGACACAGTTATCACCTTCGGCCGCTTTCCACACTTTTTTATGATAACCTAAATCCGCATGGCTATGGAGGTTATTCGGGCCATCATTGGCATCTAATTGGTATTTTACGCCTTCTAAAGTAAAGGCGGCATTGCCTATGCGGTTGGCATTGGGGCCGATGGTTGCCCCGAAATTAGCACTGTTCACATAATAGCCTTCCAACTTATCATATCCTAATACAACATCCGTTAATTTCCCTAATTTATCCGGCACATAAAGGTTCACCAAAATAGCGCCATAATCTATCACCTGGGCTCTCATCCCTTTGCTGTTTTCCATACTGTACAAATATATCTTAGTGCCGTCTTCCATCGTACCAAATACTGTTTTTTCTACTCCCATTTTCTTCTCCTATTCCAGTTCAGTTCCACTTACTGTTTTCCTGTTCCTCAATACCTTCTACAATTCAGTCCGACCTTCCAAAGCGCGCAGCAGCGTTACTTCATCAATATATTCCAAATCTCCTCCTACCGGTACACCGCTAGCGATTCTTGTAACTTTTATGCCAGTGGGCTTTATCAGCTTCCCAATATACATAGCCGTTGTTTCCCCTTCCAGGCTGGAGTTGGTAGCCACAATGACTTCCGAAATTTCGCCCTGCAGCCTTTCCATCAGTTCTTTTAAACGGATATCATTAGGCCCTATCCCCAACATAGGAGAAATCGCGCCATGCAGCACATGATATACCCCAGCGTATTTCCCAGTCTTTTCATAGGCAGCTAAATCCCTTGTATTTTCCACTACCATAATTGTAGTATGGTCTCTTTTGGAACTGCTGCAGACAGGGCATATTTCCTGGTCCGTAAGGGTGTAGCATTCCTTACAGTATTTCACGTTTTCCTTGGCCTCCACCATCGTTTTCGCCAGCCGCTCCACTTTTTCTTTGGGCATGTGAATCATATGAAATGCCAGGCGCTGGGCAGACTTCGTTCCAATTCCCGGAAGAGCTGCCAATTCATCGATTAATTTGTTAATATGTCCGCTATATAAGTCCATTAGAACGGGAAGCCTCCCCCAAGGCCAAGGCCGCCGGTCATTTTATTCATAGCCTCGGCACCTGCTTCCTCCGCTTTGCGGAGCGCTTCATTAGTGGCTGCCACAATTAAATCTTCCAGCATTTCAACATCTTCCGGGTCCACTACTTCTTCCGAAAGCTTCACTTTTACAAGTTCTTTCTTTCCGGTTACTGTTACTTCCACCGCGCCGCCCCCCGCAGCAGCCGTAAACTCTTTTGTTTCCAGTTCTTTCTGGTTCTCTTCCATCTGCCGCTGCATACGCTGTGCCTGTTTCATCAAATTACTCATGTTTCCTGGCATCCCTCCCGGGAATCCACCTCTTTTTGCCATTTTGTCCTCCTATTCCTGTTCGTGTTGCTGTTTTTATTTTTTTCCAGTTCCGCATGCGCCCTGCTAATGCCCTCACTGGCGAAACTAAATCAGTCTTCTATTTCTATGTCCATATGGATGACCGCACTCAAGTCGATATATGAATCCTCAAATGCCCTATTGTCAGCAAGGCTTTGTATCTCGATTTCAATTTCTTTCTGAATGGCCTCGGAGATAGCCCTTTGTAGATATTCCTTATTCTCTGGATTCTTTATCAGGTAATCCGATGCCAGCCCCTCCGTTACCACTACTATCAGTTTGTTGTCCCCGCCCAAGCTAAGGCGGGCATCTTTGAGGTAGGTTTTCATGGGTTGAGCCATGTTCATTACAATGGATGCCCAGTTTTCTACCGCTCTTTTCACATCCTCTGGCACTGCCTTGGGCAGCTCCATGTTGACCCGTTTGGCCGATTCCTTATTTTCATTAATATATGCATTGCCAACAGGAAAATTCCCGCCCGTGCCCTGCACCGCGGCGGTAACCAGCCCATTTTCTATTTTATTTTCCAAATCCCGGATTCTCTCCAGAAGGGAATCCGAGCCTGTTTCCATGCTCGGCCTGCATAATTTAATCAGTGCAACTTCAATTAATATTCTTTTCTGGGAAGCATACCTAATATTCCCGGATAACTCAGAAAAGATACGGATATAACGCATTACCGAATTCATATCCGTCATCCCTGCTTCCTCTTTCAGCCTTGCCATATTTTCTGTCGACACGTCGATGACATCTTCGATACCCTCTGAGCTTAAAACTAACAGGAGGTTTCGCAGATACCAAGTAAAATCCGTAACAAACTGGGAAAGTTCCCTTCCCTGGATGACAATTTCCTCCAGCAGTTCTATGCATCCTGTCACATCCCTTGCCAACACCAGTTCAAACAGGCGGCCAAATATGGAAGTATCCACAGCCCCCAGGACTTCCAATGCTTTATCATATGTCAGCGTTTCCCCGAAATGAAAGGCAATGCATTGGTCCAGCAGGCTAAGGGCATCGCGCATGGAGCCATCTGCAGTTTTAGCGATATAGCGAAGGGCTCTTTCCTCTACCTCTATATTCTCTATATCCATGAGTTCCCGCAGCCTGCCTGCAATGGTATCTATGGTAATCCGTTTAAAATCATACCTTTGGCATCTGGATAAAATCGTAATCGGTATCTTGTGTACTTCTGTTGTAGCCAAAATAAAGATGACATAAGACGGAGGCTCCTCCAGCGTTTTAAGCAGGGCATTAAATGCCCCTATGGAAAGCATATGAACCTCATCAATAATATAAACCTTGTATTTTCCTTCCGCGGGGGAATATGACACCTCATCCACAATTTCCCGGATATTGTCCACGCCATTATTGGACGCGGCATCTATCTCGATTACATTCATGCTTGCCCCGGACGCAATCGCCCTGCAGAGAGCACATTCCCCGCAGGGGCTTCCATCCGCCGGGTTTTCACAGTTCACCGCCTTGGCAAAAATTTTTGCAATAGTTGTCTTGCCTGTGCCCCGGGTTCCGCAAAAAAGATAAGCGTGTCCGATACGTCCTGCTTTTATCTGATTCTTTAATGTAGTTACGATATGCTCCTGCCCTTTTACCCCTTCAAAGCCTTGAGGGCGGAACTTACGATACAATGCTGTATAAGACATCACAAACCTCTCTTTATCCGTAACCTGTCATCCTAGAAGCTATTAGTCGCCAAAGCTGATTCCCAGCAATTTTGCTTCCTTCACAATGCTTGAATCCGGCGCCACCATCTTCAGCTTGCCCGCTACTTCTTCCAAAGGAACTTTCACTACTTCACGGTTCTTGTAGCCTACCATGAAGCCATATTCGCCTTTCAGGATAAGTTTTCCAGCCTCTGACCCAAGCCTGCTGGCAAATACCCTGTCATAAGGGCAGGGACTTCCGCCTCTTTGTGTATGCCCAGGCACAGTCACCCTTACATCATAGCCTGTTTTCTCCTGGATTTTCGCTGCAATTTCATAAGAAACAGACGGATATTTGTAGTTTTTCATCTTTTCCTTATATTCTTTCTTGGAAAGTTTTGCATCCGCCTTGGAAATTGCACCTTCTGCTACTGCCAGAATAGTGAATTTACTGCCATTTTTATTTCTTTCTTCTATTTTCGTGATAATTTTCTTTATATCATAAGGGATTTCAGGTATCAATATAATATCCGCACCGCCTGCGATTCCCGCATTCAATGTAAGGTATCCTACTTTATGCCCCATTACCTCTACAATAAATACACGGCCATGGGAAGCCGCCGTTGTATGGATACAGTCAATCGCATCCGTCGCAATATTCACCGCACTTTGGAAACCGAAAGTCATATCCGTTCCCCATAAGTCATTGTCAATTGTTTTGGGCAAAGTCACTACATTCAGCCCTTCCGTGCGCAGGAGGTTTGCTGTTTTATGGGTACCATTCCCCCCTAAAATTACCAGACAGTCCAAACGGAGCTTATAATAATTCTGTTTCATTGCTTCTACTTTGTCCAAGCCGTTTTCATCCGGTTCCCTTATTTGTTTGAAAGGAGTCCTTGAACTTCCCAGAAAAGTTCCCCCTTTTGTCAGTACACCAGAAAAATCGGCCGGGGTAAGCATACGGAAATTACCATATATTAACCCTCTGTACCCCTCTAAAAAGCCGTACATTTCAACATCTTCCCCGCTATGGAAAATACATTTTGCAACACCACGCATCGCCGCATTTAATGCCTGGCAGTCACCGCCGCTGGTTAACATCCCGATTCTTTTCATCCTTCATCCTCCTTTAAGCTTATTGGGGCGCATAGAACGCCTTTGGTTTTGCTCATTAATTTATTATATAATAATTTGGTTTTTATCACAACTGATGATTTTAGATATTTCTTCCAAAATAATATAATAAAAAATACAATATTTTTCTTGATTAAATCTCAAAGATAGGCTAAAATAGATTTTGTCATTTTTCATATATTTTGTTCCTGACGGCTAAATGCTTTGAAGGAATGGATAAACAGCTTTGGAGATGTACCCAAGTGGCTGAAGGGTCCGCACTCGAAATGCGGTAGGTCGGGCAACTGGCGCGAGAGTTCAAATCTCTCCATCTCCGTTAAAAATATCTCCCGCTGCATCATTACAGCGGGAGATATTTTTTTATATCAAAATAAGGAAAGATTTCCAACAAAATTTTATTGTTTATCCAGTTTCACAGAAACCGAACAGTTCTCCACCTTCACAGAGCCTTCCGAGGCGAAAACCGAAAGGGCATCGCCGGGCTTTGTATACATTCTGGCGTTCAGCGCCACACCGTCCACATAGATGGTGGCTATAGTGTCATCCACAACCAGGCGGATATTGTATTTCCTGCCTGGAATCAGCTCGATAGGCCGCTCCGCCCCTTGTGCCATGTAGGTAAACCAAGGCCAGTTAGGATTCTTCTCACAAATATAACGGTTTTCATTGCATTGGAAAATGAACTGATAGGATTCTTCCGTCTCTTCATTTTCGTAGCAGCGTATGCCGAAAGCTTTGGTTCCTTCCATAAATGTTATATCCGCTTCAAAACTGTATAACCGGCCGCAATTCCCTTTCACCATCCGGCCCTTTCTTCCGCCTTCGCTTTCCACCATAAAATCTGGCATCTTTTCCCGGTCGGCAAAGGCGTTCCACACCGTATCCGGTATTTTCACCCCCAGCGTTCCATCTTCCCTTTGGTATATCTCATGGGCTACAAAGGTACCCGCCCATTCATAATTCTTTTTATCATCACAGTCTTCCTTCGTGGCCACCCAGCCAAACAACATCCTGTGGCCATTCAGTTCAAAAGTCCTGCCCGCATAATATGCCCTTCCGTCAAAGGCATCGTCTTTAGGGGCAATCCACGGGCCATCTATACTTTTGCCCATCCTGTATATCATCTTGCTCCTGTCGCTGTATTCGGTCACCACATGATACCACCAGTCGCCTATTTTAAACAAATCCACCATCTCATGCATAACGAAAAGGTCCGGCGCCCAGAAATCCCCTTCAAACTTCCACTCCTTCAAATCCTTGGATGTAAACTTCACTGTACGCCCGGACTGCCTTGTCTTAGGCCCAGCCTTTCTTGCTCCCAAAATCAGCATATATTGCCCCTTCTCCTCATCCCAAAGCACAAAAGGGTCTCTCCAGTCATCCGGGTCATACCCTTCCTGAGGGGTAAAAGTCAGCTTATCCTGAGTCTTCGTCCAATGCACCAGGTCATCGCTGACTGCATGCATCAATACCTGGGAAGCCTTTCCCTGTTTCGGGTACTCCCTGTTATATCCGGTATAAAAAGCATGGTACTGCCCCTCCCCTTCAAAAATACTCCCCGCATAAATAAACTGGTCCTGCTCTTCATCCGTTCCCCTGGGAATCGCCGTCCCCATATCCTTATAGTTCACAAAATCCGAAGTCACCGCCAAATCCCATCCAAACGGCTCTCCAAATGGGCACGGATTCCTATTATCCCTCTGATGGAACAAATAAAATTCATCCCCCTTCCCATAAGGCATACAATCCCCAAACCAAGTCCCCGGATACTGATAATACAACTGATTCATTCCACAATCCCTCTTTCTTTCTTTTTTTATTTACTTTTATTTACTTTTATTTTCTTTTATCAATTCTTACTCTTTTTTTCTATACACTTCTATTTTATTTCCTCTCCTTTTCTATCTCTTCTGCTTTTATTTCTCCTACTTTTATTTCTTTTGCATCATTTCTTCCGTTTTTATTTCCCTCACTTATATTTCTTCCATTTTTATTTCCCTTCCATCTTTTTCATTTTCCTCCATTCCGCATATTTCCGGTGTTTGCGTCCAATAACCTTGCCCGAATCTTCTGGTAATATATTTTGTGAAAAGCCTTTTCATGCCATGGAAGCAAGACCATAGAAAACAGGAGCGCCTATGCCCAATGTCATTAAGTTAGCACTTCAGCCCAGCCGTGAGGGAAATAAAATGCTTAAGGAGCCCCTTAAAAAGCGTCGGCACTTGGTGAGGTAGTTCACGA
>QXWV01000048.1 GCA_009911195.1 Lachnospiraceae bacterium
AACATTGAGCCTGGCTTTGAACAAAAAATATTGCCAGAAGATTCTCTCAACCTAACCTCCCACAAACACCCCATATCCCCTCCTCACCCTTTAACCGCACCCGCCGACATTCCCGCCAGCATCCTTTTGCTGCTAAAGAAGTAAAAAATAAACACAGGGATAACCGTTACGGTAATGGCCGCAAATGTAGCCCCCCAGTCCGTCAATCCCATACTGCCTACATAATCGTTCAGCCCCAGAGTCACTGTCTTCATATCCGTGGACCTGGTAAAGGTATAGGCATTTATATATTCATTCCAGCAGAATACTGCCTGCATTGTCGCCACAGTAATGACCGAATTCAAGGACATAGGCACCACCATTTTGAAAAAACATCCCATCGGCGTACACCCATCGATAATAGCCGCTTCCAGAATTTCTTCCGGGAAAAACTTGCTGAAGGAATAAAATAACTGTATGGAGTATGACAATGAAAATGCAATCTGGGGCAATATAATGGCTGCATAAGTATTAATCAGCCCCAGCTTATTAAAAATCGTAAACAGGGGAATCAATGCCACTTGCATAGGGAGCATCAGCCCCAGCAGGAAATAATTGAGCAGGAACTTTTTCCCCCTGAATTTAATCTTGCTTAAGGCAAAGCCCGCCATCAAAGCAATGAGAAGCAAGGGAATCAGCACCCCTATCAAAACGATGATACTGTTTTTGAAATAGGTGGGCATATGGCTTTTGGTAAATACAGTAATATAATTTCCCAAATAGAAGGAAGAAGGCAGCGCATATGCCGGAAGCTTCCGGAAGTCATCCAGCGACTTAAAACTGGAAAGCATGACATAAATGAATGGATATACCTGAATCACCACAAGCAATATGACCAGAATCCATTTAATCACCGAACCGGCCGTAAACTTTTCTTTTCTCATTCCTCTGCCCCCTCTCCCGTTATTTTCCTGAATATAAGCCCTACTGCCATACAGATAATAACAATCATGATGGCCACGGAACTGCCATATCCATATTTCATGCTGGTAAATGCCTGTTTATACATATAAGTAGTCATCAGTTCCGATGCATTCCCCGGGCCTCCGTGGGTCAGCAGATAGGAAAATTCAAAGGAACGCAGGGAGCCATTCAGGACTAACAGGCAATTGGCGATGATTACCGGTTTTATGTAAGGAATTTTCACATATAAATATTCCTGGAAATGGGAAGCCCCATCAATGAGGGCTGCCTCCCCCAGCTCATCCGGAACGCCTATCAAGGCAGCATAGAAAATCACCATATACAGCCCCAGATATTTATACCCCTCTACAAAAGCCGTTACATAAAGGGAAATGCCGGGATTGGATGTCCATTCCATTATTTTTAATGCCGGGTCAAACAGCGACAGCAACTGATTGACAACGCCCGTTGGCGTCACTGACAGCAGCTTGGAAAATATCTGGCAGATTGCCACCGAAGAAATAACTACCGGCACATAGTATAAAGTCTGTAAAGTGACACGCCCTTTTTTTACCCTGCTGAGCAATACGGCAAATAATAATCCGCCGAATACCTGAATCAATACATTAATTATGGTATAAACAATGGTATGCCAGACCGTGGAACGGAAAATATCATCCCCTGCCAGCAAATCCACATAATTTTTCAAACCGATAAATACCTTTTCCCCCACACCGCTCCAGTCAAAAAAGCTATAATACCCTGCCCAAACGATGGACACAATCACAAACATTGTATATATCAGGAATGCAGGAAAGATAAATAAAAGGATAATTGATTTCTTTCCAAATGCTTTTTGCATATTTACCTCATTTCTTCACCGCTTTTCTATCCCCGTTTTACCGGGATTTACAAATTGCATCTTTTTTTGAAAGAGACCGGTTTTCCGCCGGCCTCTTTTTTGGTTTCCCACAATATTATGGAATATATCCCGCCCTATTCCGCGATAAGGGAATCACATGTATTGATAAATTCTTCCGGCTTCACAATATTCTGTGCCAGCTTCTGCTGTTCATCCACAATCTTTGTAAGCACATCGCTGTCCAGCTTATCATCCCAGGATGTCCATGCCGTCTCAGCAGTCGCGAACATAGGCTGGGTGTCATAGTATAACTGAGGAAGTCCTTCCGGCAAGTCTTCGTTGAAAGGCGAGAAAATTTTTGCCTGTGTATAGCATGCTTCCGAGAAATTTTCGCACATATAATCGAAGAATTCCTGCATGGTAGCATCATAAGTAGCTTTGTTGAAGCCTTCCGCAAAACCGGCATGGATAGGAACGTTGGTAGACATATTGTCCATCCCTTCTGTATCGGGAACAGGGAAGAAGCCGAGCTGCCCGTTGTCATACATTTCTTCTGCCAGCCCTATCTGTCCTGAACCGGTGTAGAAAATAGCTCCAGTGCCTCCAAAGAATAGGTTACATGCCGATGTGAAGTCCACGCTGGCAAACCCAGGTTCAAAATATCCTTTTGTCCCTAAATTGTACAGCAGATTTACCGCATATTTTGCTGATTCATTGTTGCTAAAGGTGTCCGTTCCCGCCTGATAGTTGGTAATAAAGTCAGGCCCTGTCACTCTCCACGGGGAGAAGGATAAATATCGCATCAACTGCCATGCATCGGAGCCGCCTACGATTACCGGTATTTCCCCGATTGCTGCCAGCTTCTCGCAAGCTGCTTCAAATTCCCCCCAAGTGGTGGGTGCTTCGCTGATACCTGCCTGCTCAAACAAATCCGTCCGGTACATAAAGTATTCGCAGTACAGCCCCTGAGGGAACAAATATAAATTTCCGTCATTGGCATCGGTAAGAAAATCGATAATAGCCCCGTTCATCTTATCATAGTAGCCGTTCCGTTTCAGTTCTGCCCCCACATCCACCATGGCGTCAATATCCAGGCAAGCCTTGGAAAGTGTCCCGTTAGGGCATCCGTAAATATCCGGCAGAGTATTGCTGTTAATATACATTTGAAGTTTGGTAAAATAGTCCTGCATATCGTTTACCAATTCGATTTCATAATCCAGCCCTTTTTCTTCGCAGAAATTGCTGAGCATATAGTCGAATACCTGGAACTGCTCCGTAGATTCCGTGCCCTTTAACAATGCGGTAATCTTCGTCCTTTCCCCTGTATTCTTTTCCCCTGTATCGGATGGGCTTTCCTCTTCCCCCAAAGCCGCATCTTCCGTTTTCTCCTCCGCTTCCTGGCCGGACGCCGCGCTTTCTTCCACCGGCTGCTGCCCGCATCCTGTCAGGATTGCAGAAGCACTAACAATTGCTGCAAGAAACAATGCCACGATTTTCTTCTTCATACCGCTCCTCCTTTTAAACTATAGCTGTAAGTTTTTATGCCGTTGCCATCATGGGCAACTTCAATTTCTAATATAACTATAAAGTCTTTTATCACTCTCCACAATCTAAAAAACGGCCAAAAATGTGAAAAACATACACATTTTGAGCCGTCTTCATATGCTATTTTGGTATAAGTGCACAAATCTTATATTTTTGCACTTTTTTTACATTTTTCGGTAGTCATTGGGCGTCACCCCGTATTTCTTCTTAAAAGCCTGTATGAAATAGCTGAAATCGTTGTATCCCACCTTCTCCGCTATCTCATACATCTTTAATTTATCCTCCATAATCATTTTCCTGGCCACTTCCATCCGTATATCAATAAGCATTTTCAGAAAACTTTGGTTCGCATACCGCTTTAGCAGCCTGCTCACGTATGTCCTGCTCATATGGAACTGTTCCGCTACCGAGTCCAGCGTGATGTCCTCGCTGTAGTGCTCCTGTAAATAAGAGGTAATGTTCCCCACGATATTCTGATAGCGGTCTTCCGCATTTTTATTATTCTGAACCGCCAGCAGGCCGAAGCCCTTGGACAGGTACTGCACAATCTCATCCACAGCCGAAGCATTGCTGATTACCTTTATGCCATCCTGAAGGAAAGAAAAGTCATATTCTTCTTCCTGAATCTTACATTTTATCCTGCACATGAAAGGATATTTCATACACGCCACCAAAAGGTCCAGAGCCATATATTTGCAATCGTTCAACTCCATATTCTGGCCGGAAAACATTTCTTCAATATCTTTATTGGCTTCATTCGTCTGGCCGGAATATATCTTCATAAAAAGGCGCTGCTTCTGCCCTTCCGTTATTTCATAGTTCTGCCGGATAACGCCGTCCAAGTCCTCATATTGCACAATCGTATTATCCCCAAGGTATACGCTCTGGCTACAGGCTTGGCAGGCTTCGATATATTTTTCATTCATGCCATAAACATCCGTCGCCACACCGCTTAACCCGATACAGATTTTGTAGCGTATCATTTCCTCAGCCACCTGCTTTAATTTTTCCGATGCTGCTATAGCCTGCTCCATGCAATATTTTTCCCCATCTTCCTTCCCAAACAGCGGAATAAAATTGAATTGCAGATTCATGTCATCATATTCGCACAGCACTTCTCTACAGTATTCACCAAAAATCTCCTCCCCGATGTTCAAAAAAGCATACTGCTCCGGCCAGGAGTCCTCCCTGCCGGAATGGGCGTTTTCCCTCGTGATTGCGATGCATATATATTTCTCGATATGAATCCCTACCGCATTCGTCTGGTATTCCAAATCATACCGGTTACGGATTCGCCCATGAACCACATCATTGACGAACTTGCTGCGGATATAGGGCAGCTCTTTCTCAAAAGTTTTCTGCAAATCTTTGTAATATTTACTTTCCTTCTTTTCCTCCCTGATTTCCCCACATATTTTTTTCACTAGCTGGTCCAGCTTGACAAAGTTCATCGGCTTTAACAGATAGTCCGAAGCCCCCAGCCGGACCGCCTCCTGGGCGAATTCAAAATTATCGTAGCCCGTAAGAAATATGATTTTCAGCTTATCGTTCAGCTTCCTCGCCTCTGCGGAAAACTCTAACCCGTTCATCCTGGGCATTTCAATATCTGAAAAAACAAGGTCCGGCTGGAACTCCCCCACCTTTTCCAACCCCTCCTGCCCATTCTGTGCCGTAGCTACCAGCTCGCAGCCATAGCTTTCCCATGGAAAAGAAGACATCCCGTCCAAAATCATATACTCATCATCCACTACCATCACCCGAATGCTCATTCTACCTTTCCTTTCTAAAAAAAACCTTTGCTTTCGCAACCGCCTAAAAGAGACTTTCCGTCATATTCTTTTCCCCAGCAAATCGTTATATTCCTTATAGAGCTTCTGCGGCTCCTCCTCGTAAGGGAGATGCAGGATAACGGTTGTTCCTTCCCCCTCCTTGGACTGGACCATCAGCCCATAGCCTTCGCCGTAAAGGAACTGCAGCCGTTTATGTACCGCATACATGCCCAGGTTCGTATGCGATGCATTCCCGCTGCCCTTTTCCGCTATCGGCTCTTTTAGCAGGCTTTCCGCCTTTTCTTTTGTCATGCCCGCCCCGGTATCCCTGACTATAATGTTCATATCGCTTCCTCTGCGCACCGCACTGATAAATAATGTATTCTGACCCTGGGTTTTCTCAATCCCATGGATAATGGCATTTTCCACAATAGGCTGCACCACCAGCTTTGGAATCGCCTGGCTTAACAGCATCTCATCGATATCATACACCGTTTCAAACCTGTCCTTATACCGCGCATGCTGAATATAAAGGTAGTCCTTCACATAACCCAATTCCTGCTCCAGGGTAATAATGCTCTGCTTGTTGCTGATGCTGACCCGCATCAGATTGCTGATGGCCCCAACCAGATTACAAATTTCCATTTCCCCTTTCTTAAAAGCCATCCAGTTAATGGCATCCAACGTATTATATAAAAAATGGGGATTCATCTGCGACTGCAACGTTTTGAACTCCATTTCCTTTGCCAGAATCTCCGCCTGCGTCACCTTCTGCATCAATTCCCTGATATCACGGATTGTCTGGTTAAACACCACATTCATTTTTCCGATTTCATCCATGCGGCCCTCCGACAGCCTGACACTGAAATCCCCTTTGGAAAAACGCTCTAACGCATTCGCCGTATCCTCAATAGGGGATACCAGGCTATGGGCAATCAGCATGCTTATCCCAATCCCCACCATAACCGCAATCGCTATTAAAATTATCGAAATATTCCTGATTCCTGCCAAATCCTTCTTAATATACTCCATGGGAATCAAGCCGATGGTATTCCAGTCCGTTACATTGGAATGGACATAAACAGCAGTATAGCTTTCTTTTCCTTCCTGATAGATAAAGCTACCCTTTGGCGCTGTTTCCTTTTGCATACAGGCCATCAGCCCATCATCCATGCCACCGCTTATTGCCTCTTTTTTCCCATTCAGGATAATAATGCTCCCATTGCTCCCGAAGCTCATGCTCCCTGCCATTTTATCTATATAATCTTTTTTCAGCCCTATACGCACATACCCTATAGGCGTATAAGTCTGCAAATCCTTCACCAGCTTAATTAGCTGCAAGGTATCCTCATCTTCTTCCCCGTCCACCACTACCCATCTCCCCCTGGCCTCATCCGCCTTTCTAAACAGCTCGTCCTCCTTTTCTATTTCCCTTTTCTGAGACCACACGGAAAAATAATAACTGGCCCCATTCATCCCATATAGCTCCATATCATTCATTGTCACACTGGAATAAGCCTGTATCATTATCCTCCGTATTTGCTTATTCCTGGAATAGAAAGAATCGCTCTCAATATTTACTTCATCGGATGCCGCATTCAATTCCTCCTGAATCACAGGGCTGTCGGCCAATATCTCCATTTTATTGACCATTAGCGTCATATAATTATCCAAGGAATGGGAGAACTGCTCCAACGTTTCGCTAGTCTGCTCCAATGTCTTCTGGGATATAATATCCGCAGAATACATATAAAAAATAACAACCAACGCCGTCACCAACGGAATAAGCACTGCCAGAAACCCAATCATCAATTTCGTTCCAATCCTAAAATCCCTGAATTTTACCAACACAGAAGACATAGCTCCCCCTTTTCTATCCCATTCTCTTTAGCCATTTCTTTGTTCATCCTTTGGCCACTTCCTAATTTATCCCCCTTCATTTTATACTAAGATTAACAACTTTAAAATACCTTTACACTTTAAAGGGGATATCAAATTTTTGCGGAAAAGTAAAGACCTGCCCATAAAACAGGCAGGTCCTCACTAGAAAATAATGTTGTACTGTTATATTTATGCTTTCTTGCTCTCTTTAATCTTTGCAAACACCGCCTGCAAAAGAATAAAGAAACACAGCAGGATAGCTGTAATAATATTTGCCCAGGAGCTTACCAGTTTACCATTGGTTTTTACCAGGGTCGAAATCGTGCCGTTAATCAGCACGCCCACAAGCGAGCCAAGCACATTTCCTACGCCGCCGGTCAAAAGCGTTCCACCAATGACTGCAGAAGAAATTGCATCCATCTCCAGGCCCGTTGCCTGGGTTGTGGTGCCGCACATTGTATTCAGGCAATAGCAGATACCGCCGATGGATGTCAGAAAACTACTCAATATATATGTCAAAAGCTTCGTCTTCCGTACATTCAGACCCATCAAAGTTGCCGATACCTGATTGCCGCCCACTGCATAAATGCTTCTGCCAAATTTCGTATATTTCAGCATCAAATAAACAAAAATGATAACTAACAGGGCCACAATGACTGTGGGACGGATGAAAGGCACCTGATAAATACCCTTTTTATTTACATACCCACCGAAGGGGATTTTAATCTTTGCACCGGAAATGGCTGTAAAAAGCTTATCCGAAACAATACTTACCTGGTCCTTGCAGATGACAGCAGTCATACCTCTTGCGAAGAACATTCCCGCCATTGTTACAATAAAAGGCTGTATCTCCAAATACGATACGCAGAATCCCTGCACCAGGCCGAATACAAGGCCAATGAGCAATACAATAACCATAAGCACCGGGCTTTTCATGCCCCATTCTTCCATACCCACCGCCAGCAGCATACAGTCCATAGCGATTAGCGAGCCTACGGAAATATCAATACCACCGGTCAGCATCACACAAGTCATACCAGCCGCAACGGCAATCAGGCCCGCATTATTTATCAACACATTTAAAAATGTTTGGAAGTGCGTAAACCCTTTATCCGCATAAATCACACAGCCGCCCAGATACATGATTACAAATAGCACTACTGTAATAGCAAGCAATATATTATTTCCACCCAGTTTTAATTTTTTCATGCCTGTACCGCCTCCTTTGCTGCCTTTTTAGCGGACATTTTTTTGAAATATTCTTTCACCGGCCCAGACTGGATAACTACGATGAGGATAACCACGATAGCCTTAAACACAGGTGCCTGCGCGGAAGAAACACCCAGCGCATACAATGTTGTGGTAATTGCCTGAATCGTATAAGCGCCGATAATAGAGCCTGCAAGGTTAAACTTGCCGCCGCCAAGGCTATTGCCGCCCAGCGCTACCGCAAGGATAGCATCCAGTTCCATATTAAGCCCGATGTTATTGGTATCCGCCGAATAGATTCTGCAGGTTGCCACCAGTCCCGCAATACCAGCGCACAAACCGCAAATCACATAGCACAGCAGGATTATCTTTGCAGAGTTAAAGCCGGAAATCCTGGAAGCTTTTTTATTGATACCTACACTCTGTATGTATGTCCCCAATGCCGTTACCTTTAATACTATAGCAGCTATAGCTACGCAGACTGCCGCAATGATAATCGGGGTTGGGATAATTCCGCAATATGCCCCGAAAAACTGGAAAGAAGGCACGCGCACATATACGATATTGCTGTTGCACAGCAGAAGCCCTATCGCCCTGCCCGCAGACCAGAGAATCAACGTGGCCACCATGGGCTGGATATTCATATATGCCACCAGGAAACCGTTAAACAAACCGCATACACATGCGATTGCAATACCCGCCAGCATGCCAACCCAAAGGGGTACATTATATTCGCTTACATTGGTTACGCCATAACCAGCCAAAAGCATACAGCATAAACCACCGGATAAGCTCATAACAGAGCCTACCGAAATATCCGTACCTGCGGAGGCAGATACAACAAGCGTCATCCCAATTGCAAGAATCGCCACTTCGCTGCCGCGGTTTAATACGTCGATAAGACGCCCATACAAAATACCATTATTAATACTGATTGAAAAGAAGCTGAGAGGGGCATTCCCGCTGGCGATATCGTAAATCACATTAATCATCATAACGAGAATCATACTGAAGATAGGCAGGAACAGCTTCATTTTTGTAATTTTTTTCACTTTATCCATTATTTACCTCCATGAGCACACGCTTTTTGTGCATCGCAAGTTTGGTCATGTGCGCACAAACTTGGGATTGAAAATTTCAATTTTCAACCTTTAGCACCTCCCGCAATTGCCTTCATAACGCCTTCCTGGGATAATTCTTCCCCGCTAATCTCACCCACCTTGGCGCCATCCCGAAGGACTGCCATACGGTTACAGGTCCTGAGCATTTCTTCAATCTCGGAAGAAATAAACATCACGCTCTTACCCTCTTCCGCAAGCTGTATCACCAATTTCTGAATCTCCGTTTTTGTTCCGATATCAATACCACGTGTAGGCTCGTCAAGAATCAGGAAATCGGGGTTCGTTGCGAGCCACCTTGCTAAAATAACTTTTTGCTGATTACCTCCGGAAAGCTGTTTAATCAGCGTTTCCCTGCTTGCCGTCTTAATCTGCAGCAACTCAATAAACTTATCCGCTATCTCAATCTGTTTAGCCATAGGAATCTTCTTAAAAATACCCAGTTTCGCCTGCATTGCAAGAATAATATTCTCACGTACAGACAAATCTCCGATGATGCCCTCTGCCTTTCTGTCATCCGGCAGCAGCCCCATACCCAGGTTCATGGCATCAATGGGGTTCTTAATCGTTACTTCCTGCTCTTTTACCTTCAATGTACCAGTCTGTGCCCTGTCGGCACCGTAAATCACCCGGGCCAGTTCGCTTCTCCCGCTTCCTAAAAGCCCGGTCAGCCCAATGACTTCCCCTTTATGTATCTCAAGGTCAAAAGGCTTAATCGTTCCCATATGGCTTAGCCCTTTTGCATCAATAACGAGAGGTTCTTTCGACTTATCCCCACTGCCTTCCGGCTTGATGCTTGCCAAGTCATCGAAATCTTTACCCATCATAGCTGCAACCAGCTTCACGCGGGGCAGTTCCTCAATGCTGTATTCCCCCACAAGAGTACCGTTCCTTAACACGGTGATGCCGTCGCAGACTTCATATACCTGTTCCAGGAAATGGGTTACAAAAACAATGCCTACACCCTGCTTCCGAAGCCTTCTCATCATTCCAAAAAGCTTCACCACTTCATTGTCATCCAAAGAAGAAGTGGGTTCATCCAAAATAAGAACCTTACAGTCCATATCCACAGCACGGGCAATTGCTATCATCTGCTGCAAAGCCAGGGAATATTCTTCAAGATTCTGGGTCACATCAATGTCCAAATCCAAATCCTTCATCAGCTTTGCAGCCATTTCATTCATTTTTCTTCTGTTTACCGTTCCGATTTTTGTCTTAGGTTCTCTGCCGATGAACAAATTCTCAGCTACGGAAAGGTTCGGGCAGAGGTTTACTTCCTGATAAACCGTGGATATCCCCTTTTTTTGGGCATCCATTGTATCTTTATTTACAATAGGCCCATTGATGCCATCCAGGTAAATTTCTCCGGACTCAAATTTGTTTACCCCGGTAAGACATTTAATCAGCGTGGATTTCCCTGCACCATTCTCCCCCATAAGCGCACGTATCTCACCTTTTTTCAGATTGAAATCCACATTTTCCAACGCTTTTACACCGGGGAATGTCATACAAATTCCTTTCATACTTAATATAACATTATTTTCCATGTAGACGTCTCCTTCCAGAGTTTTTCTTCCCAGGTAATACTATATTTCCGCTAAAATACGTAAAAGGGAGAAACCCAAGTTTCCCCGGGATTTTCTCCCTTTTTACATTTTACTCAAGCAAAAGCTTTTTTCTGTTCCAGCTCTGATTACTGCTTCGCTAATTAGTAAGCACGGCCATCCAGAACTTCCTGGCTCATAGTTACAGCATAAGCGCTTTCAATACCAGGTGCTACGAAAGCTTCATCTTTTACCAGTGTCCATGCATCTACTGCTTCGCCTGCTTCCAGTTTCTTAATTACTTCTTCTGCAAAACCAGCCTGCAGAGGGTTGCACTCTACGTTACATGTAATCTTGCCATCCAGTGTGTATTGAAGCCCGTCATGTGTAGCATCGAAAGAAATAATAGTTACATCGCCGTCAACGCCATATGTTATGCCTGCAGCATCCATTGCATCCATTGCGCCGTATGCTTCATTATCATTCTGGCATACAACTACGTTGAAATCGCTATAGGATTTAATGAAGGATTCCATAACTTCCTGACCGCCTGCCTGTGTGAAATCGCCGGACTGGGAATCAAGAACTGTCCAGTTGGAGTTATTCGCTACGATATTGTTAAATCCTTCTGTACGTCCAAGTGTAGCGGATGCTCCAACAGAGCCTTCGATAACGAGGATGTTTGCTGCCTCGCCATTCAGGTATTCAGCCAGCCAGTTTCCTGCTGCTTCACCTTCAGCAACCATATCGCAGCCAAGTGCTGTTGTGTAAAGGGAAGGGTCAGCGTCTACTGCACGGTCAACGATGAGAACCGGGATGCCTGCATCCTGTGCTTCCTGAAGAACCGTATCCCAGCCTGCGGACTGAATTGGAGCGATACAGATGTAATCAAGTTCCTGCTCGATGAAACCACGAACCGTTTCAATCTGTACTGCATGGTCATTGTCACAATCTACGAAAGATAATTCATAGCCGTTTGCTTCACTAAAGGTATCCTGATAGTTCTTTGTGTTAGCTGCACGCCAGTCGGATTCGTGTCCAACCTGTGCAAAACCTACTTTGATAAGTTCACCGTCTGCTGCGGGTGCTGCTTCTTCTGCAGGCGCTTCCTCTTCAGGTGCTGCTTCTTCCGCCGGTGCTGCTTCCTCTTCGGGCGCTGCTTCTTCCGCCGGTGCTTCTTCTGTAGTTGATGCCGGAGCCTCTGCTGCTGAATTGCCACATGCAACCAATGTGGAAATTGTCATTGCAGCCATTAATAATAACGCAATTTTTTTCTTCATTTTCTTTTCCTCCCTAATGAATAATATTTTTTTGCGCCGGAACAGTTTTACTGTTTCCGTAATTTCACTTTATCCGATTTGAATTTTATACGCAACCTGTTTTTGTGCATTTTAAATGATTTCGTTCTTATAAACAATACATTTTTTATATATAATGTCCTATTCAAATACAAATTTTATCATCAAGTTGGATTTTTTATGATTTGGTATAATATTTTAAGATTTTTGAAACTTTCAGTTTACTATTTTGCCATTTTTCTTTTTAAAGTTTATGCCAAATTGACTAAAATAAGAATTACCTTTAATAAAATATAGAAAATTTAATGCAAGAATTAAAGGATAAAGAAATTTTTTCACTTTTCTTAATGTTTTTTTTCTTATATGCTGTTTTATATCAAAAGAATATCTCTTTTGAATATTTCTTTAGGAAATATATCTGGCCAACCCCTTTTATACAATTGCAAAGGAAAAGGTAACATTTTATGCCTGCAAAATATATACAGCTCGCCAATCAAATAAAAAGCCTCATAGAAGAAAATACAGGGGAATCCTTCCGGCTTCCCACGGAAGCCGCCCTCTGCCAGACATATGGGGTCAGCCGCCAAACCGTCAGGAAAGCCCTCTCCGTATTAGAAGCCGAGCATCTAATCGAAAAACGGCAGGGGAGCGGTTCTTTCGCCACCGGACTTTTCCTCAGTCCGGAAAAAAATAATGTGGCGGTTTTAGTTTGTTCTGACACCGAATACATTTATCCGGGGCTTCTTTCGGATATACGCGGTGCACTCCAGGACAAGGGATTTAGCGCTATTGTTTATGTAACCGGCAACCAAATCTCCAGAGAGCGGGAAATCCTGATGGAACTGTTGGAACACCCTGTACGCGGTATTTTAAGCGAAGGCTGTAAAACCAGCCTTCCCACGCCCAACCATGACCTTTATGAACGCCTTTCCCAAAAAGGTACGTCCATATTATTTTTTCATGGAAGTTATAGTAATCTGCCAGATTTCCCTTCCATAAAGGATGATAATTATGGGGGAGGCTACTACTTGGGAAAATACCTTTCCTCTTTAGGGCATAAAAGAATAGCTGGTATTTTCAAGACCGACGATATACAGGGCATGGAACGCCTTTTTGGCCTTTTGTCCGCCCTGCGCGATGAAAATATTCCTTTGGAAGAGAATTGTATCTGCCATTTCAACACTGCCCAGCTTAATGCACTGCAAAAAAAGCAGGACACCGGCTTTTTATCCGAGTTTATTTCAAGGCACTTAAAATATGCCACTGCCGTTGCCTGCCATAATGATGAAATCGCCTACTGGCTCATAAAAGAACTGTCCTATAAAAATATACGGATTCCTGCAGACATTAGCGTTGTTTGTTTTGATAACTCCTATTTTAGCGACCTTTCTTTGGTACGTATTTCTTCCTTATCCCATAAAAAACATGAGATGGGAAATATTGCCGCAGAAAGTATCCTCAAAATGATGAAAGGCTCTTCCGTTTCTTCCCAGAAAATCCCCTGGCATCTTACGGTAAAGCGGAGCGCCGGGCCTCCTCCTGCCTTATGAAACGAACCTGAGGATATTATTTTCCGTTTCTATATTCCCTGGGCGTACAGCCCACTGTCTTTTTAAACACAAAGCTAAAATAATGCGGGTCTTTATAACCCACTTTTGCTGCGATTTCACCAGAATGCATTTCGCTCTGGCGCAGCAGTTTTTTTGCTTTCTCCATACGCTTCTTTGTGACATATTCAATAAATGTTATTTTCATTTCCTGGCTAAATACGCTGCTGAAATAGTTCCCGCTGACGCCGATTGCCCCTGCTACGCTGTTTAAGGAAAGGGATTCATCGCAAAAATTCTCTTCAATATATTCCAGCCCCTTTTTCAGCACCCGTTTACCCTGGTTTTCATTCTCTTTATCCCGCAGCGTCAAAGCCCTCTCTAAAAGCTCCTGCATATAGGCATAAAGGTCTCCGCCATTTACTGATACTTCGCGCACTTTCTCATTGTCATCTTCCGCCAGGACATCCTGCTGGCCAATGCCCAGCATTTCCATATAATTTACAATCGTGAAACGCACATTTAACAGCAGATAATCCCTAAAAAGCCTGGATTCCAGCGCATCTTTTACCCCCGCAAGATAGCCTTTTATGAAATCCTCCGTTTCTTCCTGTGTTCCTTCCCTTAGAAAACCCTGGATAATCTCCGGGTTCATCTTTGCACTGTCCACGGATTCAAAGCTCTTCGTCTCCTTGCCCGGAAGGAATTCTACCGCATCCTTTTCCGTCAGTATATGCCGTCGGGGGTTAAAAAAGCGATGGGCAAGTATATGGTTTACATTGGTATAGCACTCCGGCAAAAGGGAGAGCCTCTCCACCATTTTTCCCACTGCTATGTACCATTCCATGGAAGCTTCCTCTTCCGAACAGATTTTTTCTATATTATTTATACAGCGCTCCTCCAGTTCCTCCATCCGCTCTTCCTCTCCCTTTATCAGTACACCATAAAGGTTGATATTCCAACGGAAGGCAAGGTATTCCGGGAAACGCATAAAATACCGGAACAGCGCCTCCCTCACTTTATCAAAACCTTCCGGCTCCTGCATGGCCATCTCCGGATTCCTGCGCTTTACCTGTAGATTCAAAAGTACCAGATTATAACAAGGCCCATCCAGCTCCAGTGAAATCTTTGCCGCTTCTTCGTAAATCTGCTGTACGGATAAAACACCTCCAAAAACCTTTTCCAGGAAATTTCTTCGGGCATAATCCTCGAACTCCTTCATTTCATTCTGAAAGGTTTCCATGTAATTTTTCTGCTCCTGTTCCGTTTCGATTTTTTCCCTTATCTCCATCAGGACTTTCCTAAGCGAGCCCCTTGTAATAGGCTTTAACAAGTACCGTTCCACTCCCACCCGGATAGCACGCTGTGCATATTCAAATTCGTCATAGCCGCTGATAATAATTATTTTGATATCCGGTATTTCCTGGGTTACGATTTGGCTTAAGGCCAGCCCGTCCATAAAGGGCATTTTAATGTCCGTAATTAAAACATCCGGACGTATCTTCCGTATCATCGGCAATGCCATCTCCCCATCGCTTGCCTCCCCCATAAACTGATAACCGTATTCCTGCCACGGGATATTTTTCTTTAACCCCTCTCTGACAATGCTTTCATCTTCCACCAAAAATACTTTCAGCATCCGTTAGCCCTCTCCCTGTCATTTTTAATATGTCCTGTCTTCCAGGAATTCCCCCACATTTTCTTTTGTAAAAACATTTTCTTCTACCACATAGCTTTTCTCCACCGCTTCCCCTTTTTCAAGCATTTGAATAATCTTATGGATATAGTCACCCTGCACCGGATTGCACTCGATATCCACGTTAATGCGCCCTGCCTCCACCAGCTCGAGGGCATCCCGGATAGCATCAAAGGAAATCACCGCTACCTTCCCGTTTTCCCCGAAGCTGACCCCGGCTTCCTGCATCGCTTTTATAGCCCCCATTGTCATATCGTCATTTTGAGACACAAGCACATCTATTTTCGGATAGCGGCGAAGCATTTGCTCCATTACATCTCTTCCTTTCGCCGCCGTAAAATCTGCTGTCACAGACTCCAGAATATGCCAGTTCCTATGCCCCGCCGCAACCTCTTCAAAGCCTTTGGTCCTGCCAATTTCCGCCGTGGAGCCTATCGTTCCCCGCAGTACTATGATATTGATTTCTTCCTCCTGCCTTTGTTTTTCCTGCAAATACCCTTCCAGCCATTTTCCCGCCTTTTCCCCTTCCTTCCAGGCATCTGTTCCTATCCACGTGGTATAGAGGGATTCATCTTCCACATTTACCATACGGTCTATGATAATTACCGGAATCCCGGCATCCTTCGCCTCCTGCAGCACAGTATCCCATCCGCTCTCAATCACCGGTGCAAATACAATATAATCCACCCTCTGTGATATAAAGCTGCGAATCGCTTTAATCTGGTTTTCCTGTATCTGGCGGGCATTATTAAAAATCAAAAAATATCCCGCATCCTTTGTCAGCGCTTCCTGAACGGAAAGGGTATGTGCTGTCCTCCATCCGGATTCGCTGCCTAACTGGGAAAAACCTACCACAATCAAATCTTCCATCTCTGCTTCGGATGGCGTCTGCTCTATTTCAATCCCACGGAAAAGGCCATGGCTGACAAAAATAAAAGGAACAACGCAAAGCAGCAGGATACAGATTCCCACATGTCCAAAAAAAACTTCTTCTAACTTTTCCAATATTTTTTTCATACACGTTCCCCTTTTTTGTCTTCATCCGTTTTTTCCGGCAAAAACTCCTCCGCAGATTTTTCAAACAGCTTCACGGCCGGAATAACTATGCTGACCTTTGTGCCCACACCTTTTTCCGACTCTATCGTCATCCCGTATTCCATGCCGAAATTCATTCGGATACGCTCATTCACGTTGGCAAGCCCAAAGCCCCTTTCTGTCTCTTTGCACGGTTTACTGATTTCTACCTGTAGCCGTTTTAGCTCTTCCTCATCCATGCCCACGCCGTTATCCCGCACACATAATAGAATCCTGTCATTTGCAGCTCCTCTTCCCTGTTCCATCTTTCCTGTAATCCATATCTTTCCCTTTGCCCGTTTATATTTAATGCCATGATATAAAGAATTTTCCACCAGGGGCTGCAGCGTCAGCTTCAAAATCTTATATTGGTACAATTCCTGGTCTATAGCAATTTCATAATCCAGAATATCCCGATAACGTACCTGCTGAATCTCCAGATACCCTTGGATATGCTCTTTTTCCTCCCGGATAGAAATATATTCCTTCCCTTTGCTTAACACCAGCCGGAAAAACTCAGAAAGCGCCACCACCATATCCACCGCTTTATCCGGGTCATCCCCTTCTATCAGCCAGACAATGGTATCCAGGGTATTATATAAAAAATGGGGGTTAATCTGCTCCTGCAAAAGACGCAGCTCCGCATAGCGCATCTTCCGCTCATCCTCCTTAATCTGGTGAACCATAACTTCCAGATTTTCCGACATATCATTCACACTGTCCGAAAGCACTTCCAGTTCATCCTTCGTCTGCATCTTCGCCCGGTCCGAAAAGTTTCCTTCCGCAATCCTGCTGGTAATCCTGCAAAGTTCCTGAATAGGCTTTGTAATACTGTTTAAAATGGCGCTGGTAATCAGAATCACAAAAGCAACAATGCATCCCCCCACCAGTATGCTAATCAGGATAACGTGCTCTACTTCCGCATTTAACTGAACCTTTAAATGCTCAATGCTCCTCGTCTGATAATAAATATAATACTGAATATCGTCCTGTATCAGCTCTGTCAGAATATATATGTCATTGTACAGCATGTCTATATTCTTTTCATACTGCCCTTCTGCCTCCTGATTGTTCTTAATATCATCCACCCTGTCCTCCAGCGTATCGATATTTCGCAGAAGGCTTTGCAGCCATACGCGGCTTTCCCGGTCCGTTGTCATCGCCACCAGGTTATTGCTCCCGTCCCTGAGCTCTTCTATCAATTTATAAGGGTCTTTTAATGTTCCATCCTCTTCGATGGTATCGAAGGTTACATTGCTGACCACCAGTTTATATAGGCTTTCATCCATCTCTTCCTTAAAGTTCATATTATAATTATTGGCAACGGTCATGCTGCTCACAATCTGGTCATAAGCGCGGCTGTAATTCAAAAGCGCCATAATCAGGTAAATTGTAATATAAAGTATCGGCACCATGGCCACAAGTATCAATACTATTAATTTATTTTTCAGGGGATATTTTATTTTTTCTGCAGTCATGAGCGCTTCCTCATTATCTATAACTTGAAAATATATGACCTGTATTTCCGAAAAGAATGGCTTTATATGTAGGAAAGTTTATCATGAGTGGGATTATTACGTCAAGCGGCCTGTTCCCCCACGAAAATCAATTTTCATGGGCAGCGCAGCGGACAGGGCATTTGGACCATACAGGATTCCATTTTGCGGCTATTCAATTTCACTTATGAAACGGTCCCTATATAGGAAAAAACCGCCATGAATGGCGGTTTTTGGAAACATGGGCTGAATGCCAATGTCATTAAGTTAGCACCTCAGCCCAGCCGTGAGGGAAATAAAATGCTTAAGGAGTCCCTTAAAAAGCGT
>QXWV01000049.1 GCA_009911195.1 Lachnospiraceae bacterium
AGAGCGTGGCGACGGAGCATTTTATTTCCCTCACGGCGTCCGCAATCGTTACCTAAATGACATTGGGCTTGATGCCCGCTGCACTGCCCATGCAAATTGATTGCACTGCACCTAAAACAATATTTTTTACGAGATAATCCTTGCAATCAAGCCTTCGATAATTCCCCACAAGGAGAAATCCTGTCCGCCATATACCAGCATCCAGTTGTTAATCGTATTTCCGAAGAAATAAGAGCCAAAGCCTACCAGGAATACCATAATAATGCCGCTGAGCGCAGCCCCTACAACACATCCCCTGATACCGCCGGTGGCATTTCCGATAATGGATGCACAGCCGATTTCAAAGAAGCATGTAAAGGTCAACGGGATAATAACTGTAGGGAACATGCCCGCTGTCAGTATAATCGTAATCGTAGAAGTAATCATGGCTACGATAAAGCCAATAATCAATGCATTGGGTGCACAGTCGAAGATAACCGGACAGTCCAGCGCCGGAATCGCACCAGGCACCACTTTTTCGGCAATACCCTTGAAGGCCGGAACGATTTCCCCAATCAACATACGGACACCGAGAAGCATAACGGTAACGCCAACACCAAAATAAATAGAACGCGTAAATATATAGGTAAAAATACCTGTTGTTCCGCCTGCATAACCCCATACTTCCGCAGGGACAAAGCCGTTTATCTTTAAGATAAAGAACATAACAATATATGTCAGGCAGATTACAATCGAACCTGTGATGGATACCTCACGTAAAAATCCGAGGGCTTTCGGGAATTTGATATCTTCCGTGGATTTTTCCTTGTTCCCGATTGCTTTGCCCAAGTATCCGGAAATGAGGGAAAGAACCGTTGTAGGATGGCCGATGGTAAAGCTGTCATCCCCTGTCACTTCCTTCACCAAAGGACGCATCAGGTTCGGCGAAATCACCATATATGCCGCCGTGAAGATAGTAGCCAATACGATTAGTTTACCGCCTGTTAAGCCTGCATCTACGCCTGCCGCGATGAATACATAAGGGAACCAATACAGCATATGCCCGGTCAGGAAAACAGATTTCCATTTGGTGAAACGGGCAAACAGCAGGTTAAATGCAAATGCAACCAACATAACGATACCAATCTGTGTCCCGAACCCTGACATATCAATATCCGCTTTTCCATTCGCCGTAGGCATCATGGTATTAAAAGCCGCTGCCAAACCATTGATGGAATTGCCTGTGATAATACCGGTTCCTTGGGATAATACAAAAAAACCGATAGCCGTCATCATGGAACCCCTTACGATTTCGCTAAAGGATTTCTTTTGCAAAATCAAACCAATCATTGCAATTAAAGCCAGGAAAATAGCCCCTTGCCCGAATATTTCATTGATAATAAAATTGAGTATAGCCATAAACAAACCTTTCCTTTCTTTCCGTGCCAACCTTTGTCAGCACTTTTTTTGTGTCATAGGATTTGAAGGCCGAAAGCCTTATACACAGAATGCTTTTGTTCCCTATCCTTCTAAACTTTGGAAAAATTCCAACGTTTTTGCCGTAACTTCTTTCTTATTCACAAAGCTCCCAATCGTTACCACAGGAACTTTGCTACGGTCCTTAATCCGCCCGGCCAGTTCTTCTGAAGTGAAAATAACGTCACAGGGAGTTGAAATGCAAGTACCGATATCCCCGCAAAAAACTTCCGCTTCCAAATTATTTTCCTTTAAAATATCCTGAATTTTCATTTTCAGAAACAAGGATGAACCACAACCGAACCCGCATACTGTCTGAATCCGAATCATTCCCATGTTTCTCCCTCCTTTCCCGCGTTTCACGAACGCCTATTCTCTTTTTTATACGCCGCCCCCTGACAAAATCTCAATTGCCTCTTTTGCACTGCCCGCTTTTGCAATTTCCGGAATCCGCCCTTCTTCCATTAAAAGCCCGGCAATAGCGGATAACATATCCAGGTGGGAACTGCTATCTGTACATCCCAGGCACAGCACCACGGAGACCGGGTCATTAGGGCTTTCAAAGCAGACCGGATTTTTTAGTGTAATCAGCGCAATATCGCTTTTTAACACATCCTCACAAGGAGCTGCATGCGCCAAGGCAAACCCGGGCATAATCACGATATAGGGGCCAAGTTCTTTGACCGAACGTATCATTTTATCAATATAGGCAGGTTTAATGCTTCCCGCCTGTACCAGGACATCGCCAGCTTTACGGATTGCCCCTTCCCAATCCTCAGCCTCTACCCCGATGCGTACATGGCTCTCGTTCAAAATATTGTCCAAAGATAAGACCTCCTTTATCATATTTTTTGTATGTTTAGCATAGCACTTTTGGCCTAGACTGCATAGTTCACAATCCTTCAATGGGATTGGAAACAATCTTGTCTTCCTCCCTTTTTTGGGCTTCGCTATAATGAAATTAAAATAGGTAATTGGGTTCTCAATTTCCTAAATAAAACTAAACTGAGAAAGGAGATTTATATTAATGAACAGGCAAACAAGCAAACTCCTCGCCATACTTTTGAACTCTCCCGGACAGTTTTTTCATTATGAAGATTTGGCATCCCGTCTTGGAGTCAGCACCCGTTCCATACGGAACTATATACAGTCCATCCAGGATTTCTTAAAGGAGCAAAAGCTGTCTGCCAGCCTGGAGATATCCAATGGCGGGATTTCCTTTACCGGGGATTCTTCGGAAAGCGGCGCCCTCCTGGAAGCCGCAGTGGATAATGAATTTTATTTTTACCGGCTCTCCCCGGAGGAAAGGGGGCAGCTCCTCTTCCTCCTTCTTCTGGCCAGCAACGATTACTGCAATCTCTATGAACTGTCAGAAAAGCTCAACGTCAGCCGTACTACCTTATTAAAGGATATCGAACAAGTAAAGCGTTATCTGTCGGAATACGGCATCCGGTTCGCCCCTTCCATGAACAAAGGTTATCGCATCGAGGCCGGCGAACTTCAACGAAGGGAAATCATTCTGAGGATTGTCCGTTCTTCCATGGGCTCTTCTTTTTCTTTGCGGAGGGAAGTGAACATATACGAACGTTTTCTTTATGAAGAATGGAATCTGGAAAGTTATTTTTCCGAAATACGCACGCTGCTTTTGGAAGCGGAGGAAAGCTATGATTTAGAAGTTACCGATACCAGGTTCGATGAAATGATTCTCGTTCTCTCCCTGATTGTGGGCAGGCTATGCGGTGGAGAAATGATAGAAGAAGAGGCACAACCAGATTCCTCCGAAAATATGGCAGCAGGGGAACTATCTGCCCATATTCTCAGGCGGCTTTCCATCCTCTATCGTTTCACATACAATGAGGCGGAAATCTGCTTTTTGGCTTCCCAGTTTTGTCAAAGCCGTTTTTACCACCGTCCTGTCCTTGAAAATGCCTGGGATGTCCGGCTGCATGTTGCACTAAACAGTTTTTTAATCAAAATCAGCCATGATATCTCCATACCCATTCATCAGGATGCCAAGATTGTAGACCAACTGGAAAACCATCTCCGGGATATTGATAAAGCCCACGAAAAAGGGATACTTCTGGAAAATGATTATACAAAGCAGATGATTGAAGAATATCCCGACATATACCAGCTAATCTGCCGCCATATCTCCGTTCTGGAAAGCGCTTCCGGACGGAGCTACAGCAAGGATGATATTGCCCTGATTTTGATTTATCTTGTCGTGGCCATTAACCGGCATTACGAGGATAATCTCCCCCCCGGCGTCATCCTCGTATGCCATACAGGCATTGGAACCGCCAACTTCCTGGCAGAACAGTTGAAGAACTTTTTTAATATCCGCATATTGGCCGTTACCTCTAACCATAAACTGGCGGATGTAAAAAAGATGTATGATTATGACTTTATCTTGTCCACAGTTTCCTTAAACGAGCCGGAAGGCACATGGGTGAAAGTATCCCCCATGCTGGAAGATGAGGACATTATACGTTTACAGAAAATTTTTATCACCATCAGCCGCCGGAAGAAACAGCCCATACTGACCCCTCCCCTGGCGGAAACGGCAAAGAGTATTCCTTTTCTTTTGAAGGAGGAGAATATTCTGCTTGATGTGGCTTGCCAGGACTGGAAGGAGGTTATTTCCAAAAGCAGCGTTCCCCTCCTTATGGATGGAAGCATTGATTCCCGCTATACCAATGCCATGATTCAGTCCTGCGAAACTAACGGCGCTTATTTTGTCTACTGCCCCGGCGTGGCTCTGGCTCATGCCGACCCCAAAGATGGCGTACACTTTTTTGGACTTTCGCTTTTAAGGCTGAAGACCCCTGTGCCTTTCGGGCATGACAAGCATGACCCGGTATCCTGGTGCATTTGTATGGCCGTTCCCAGACAAAACGAACATATCCAGGATGTTTTTACATTAATGGATTTGCTTGGCGACCCCGTTTACCGCGCCCGTATGGCGCAAATTCCAAAACGTAAGGAATTGCTTTCCTTTATAAAAAATATAATATCAGGAGGAATTCGATGATGAGTATGAGTTTTGATTATCTGGAACATGTGCAGGATATTTTGAAAAAAGTACGGGATACCCAATGGGAATCCATGGATGCCTGCGCAAAAAAAATGGCAAAAACTATCGCTGCCAAACATTGCGTTTTTGCCTTCGGCGCATCCCATGCCGGAATTTTGGCCCAGGAACTTTTTTACCGCACCGGAGGGCTGGCGGTTCTGAACGCTATCCTGCCCTCGGAATTTATGCTGAATACCCGCCCTGTGACCCAGACTTCCACTATGGAAAAGCTGGACGGCTATCCAGAAGTCATTTTAAAGCACTCCCCTATCGGTGAAGGCGATTTCCTGCTGCTTCATTCTGTTTCCGGGCGCAATACAGCGGCTATCGAAATGGCTATCAAGGCGAAGGAAATGGGCGTGTCCACTGCGGCCCTCACCAATATGGAATATACAAACGGCGTTACCAGCAGGCATAAGAGCGGGAAAAAGCTGTTTGAAGTATGCGATATCGTAATTGATAACTGTGGGGATTTTGAAGATTCCAGCATCCTGCTGCCGGGAATGAACCAGAAAATCGCCCCTACCTCCAGCACTGTCGGATGTGCCATTGTTAATATGCTTGTAGTCCGTACCGTAGAATATCTGCTGGAGATGGGCATCGAGCCCCCTATTTTCCATAGTGCCAACGTGGACGGAGGGGAAGAATTCAATAAAACCCTTTTTGAAAAATACAAAGGGCAGATTCATTATATGTAACATATTTTCTGCTGCATATTATACTTTTTATTCCTAAAACCAACACCACCCCGTTGCAAGCGGCGAAGCATTTATTTTATAATGTAGCTTGCAGCGGGGTGTTTATTTTTCACTTCGATATTTTCTTTAGGAAAGGCTCAATAGGGCTGGCAACGGCAGACGCCACTTCCCCTAATTTCCTGTCCAGCTCTCCAAATATCCATTCCCTAATTACTCCGGCCATGAGGCATAACGCCATAATCAGGAATACTGCCAGAGCCATTGCCAGAAATCCCAAAATACCATCCGGGCTTTTCCACCCCATCTTTATCACCCGCTCAATAATAACCGACACGAGGGAATAGTTCAAGGCAAATACGGCAAACACATGTCCCGCCGCTTTGTTGACAATTTTCGATTCCAGCTTCATCTCCTTAAAAAGATAAAATAAGATAATGGCCATAACAATATTGGTCATGCTATTGTCTTTGCACAAATGATGGCTTACGCCCCCCAACTGAAGCGGTATTTCATAGGAAACACCGTTAACTATCCACAAACCGAAAAATACAAGCCCTGCCCACTTCGGCAAGCGTATATCCTGGTATCGCCTTATATATCTTCCTATCATGTAAATCATAATCATCTGCACAAGACCTTTCCCATTATCCGGAATCAGCTCAAAGTAAAAGCAGGTGGGCAGCACACTAAACAGGAACAATAAAAGGAGCAAAAATCTTTTCATTTCTTCCCGTTTCAGCATGTCTATAAATTTCTGTATATAGCTGCTTAACAGCAAAAGGCACACATAGCTGGAATAAAACCAGTATTTTCTCGTAATAAAGGGCAGCAATGACTTGATGAGCTGTTCCAGGAGCGCAGCACCCTGCATATTTTCCGGCATAGCCAGCCATAGCACGGCAGTTTCCAGCAATGAAAAGGTAATCATCATGCATTCCATACGCACAAACTTTTTTATGCTAAACCGTGCCCCATAATAGCCGGAAATCAAAATAAAGCAGGTAACCCCAATGTTGCAGATGCCGTTTAGAACACCGCCAAAAATTTTCCCAGCCATTCCGGAACAAAAATAATCCAGGTAAATGCCCGAATGGACAAACACTATCATATACATGGACAGGATACGCAGCAATTCATGGTTGGAATTCCTTATGGGCTTCTCATTTTTCATTATCCGGCCTCCCAGCATTCAAATCAGTATAGCTGTCTAACAGACCCACTGTTTCGTTGGCAGGCCGTCCATACATACGGCAGCACTTATGTGACACTTGAACCTGCTTATCGCTTTTTTCGTCCATTTCTACACTCATTCTCATCACACCCATTTTCGTCTCGCTATCCAAATGCTTTAAAATATCATCAATTAACCTATCCTCTGTCATGAAGCCCTCCTATTCCCGTTTCCCATATGCCATCTTTTATAAATCCAAACGGACTCTTTTAAACAATTCATGGCTTTCCTCTATATGTCATCCAGCGACAGCCCGTCGAAAAAGTCCATACCTTCCATATTCTTTTGACGATAGCTGATAAAATATGCCTTCATTTCCGCATACCCTTCTGCCATATCCTTTAGGATACTGTCAAAGTTATCCTCACGCAATGCCCCAATTTCTGCAAACAGCCTGAAATAATTCTCCTCATAGCCATGTTCTTCCAAAAGCACTTCCCAGGTTTCTTCCGTTTCACAGCCCTTCGTATGCGCCAGCAAATACTCTTTCCACAAAGCTGCATCCTCCTCTTCCAACCCCAACGGATTCAACAGGCGGAGCAGCGCCAGGCGTACTTTTCCCTTCCGTTTATTCCTGATAAATTCTTCCAGGCTGCACCCATAATCTTCTTCTCCGCAGAGTATCATCTTCGTATATCCTTCGCCATCCTCTGCTGCCATCACTGCCGCCATTCTGGCATCCCATTTTTGTATCCAGGCTTTTGTGCCTGCCTCCTGCACATCCAGCAGATATTCCGCATCCAGCATCACTGCCGCTGCTGCCAGCAATGCCGCTGTCTGTTCCATGGCTTGGGATTGAAAATTTTCAATATTCAATCTTGTCATTTCATAAGTATATATTCTACGTATCCCCGGGCATTCCATGAAAACGCGGTTTCCCAGCTTCAGCCTTTTCTTCGGCAGCCACACGCTCTCCAGATTTGAACAATAAGCAAATGCCCAGTCACCAACCTCCTCCAGCTCTTCCGAAAGAACAGCTTTCCTCAAATTCTTTCTGCTCAAAAAGGCTTTCTTTGCCACTGCCCTTACCGCAATGCCTTCTATCCGGGCCGGAACATGTACTTGTGGCTGCGTTCCCCTATAGTCGGTCACAGTTATCCACCGTTGCTCATTTCCCCCAGTTTCGGCCTCTACCCGGTAGCCAAAATCCCCTTCTTCCGTTTTCCATGTTCCCTTTTCCATGTTCATCCCTTTATTTCCTTTTTTTGATGCCTGGCTCTTTATTGCCTTATCCCTTTTGTTTCCTGGCCCTTCAGTTCCTTATCTTTTTCGTTTCTCGTTCCTACATTTCCATATTTCTTTTGATGCCCGGCTCTTTATCTCTTTATCCCGTTCGTTTCCCGGCTCTTCAATTCCTCATAGCTCCAGCTTCTCTATCTCCTGCCGCAAATCCTCCTGCCGCCCGGACAGCCGTAGCTGCCCGTTATATTTCTGATAATCTTCACATCCAAACATACCAATAAAGCGGGCACTGTCAGTATTTACCGTCAGCTCTGTCACAAGAATAAGCATTTCGTTCTCTTCCCCAAAGGCTTCCTTAGTAAACACAAACAAAGCATGCAGTTTCTCCTTCGTTTCAGCTACATCCGCCTTCATCTCCCCTACCTGGGCATCGAACATCTTTTTAATCTGTAAAAACGCTTTCTCCCCTTCGCCCATATCCCCCATATGCACTTCTTTTCTGGCCCGTTCCAAAAACCGGATTACCCTTTTATGTTTTCTCCTCTCTTCATCGGAAAGGGCATTGGCCATCTGCAGGGAATCCATCCATTTCCTCTTTGCCTCTATTTGTTTCTCCAACAAAGCTGCTACTGCATTTACTGTTTCATTTGCCATTGTATTTGCTGTTCCATTTGTTGTTGTATTTATTGTGCCATTCGCCGATGCGCTTGCCGACGTATTTCCTGCTGCATTCTTTATTGCCTTTAACAATGGCATCAGGGCATTCAGATAATCTGCATTCTCCATCCGCTCCCGTATTTCCCCAAGCACCTTATCCATCAGCATGCTCAGCAAAGAAAGCCTCTCATCGAAAGCCGCCGCCTTTGCCCTGATTATTGTATCCTCCGGCACTTTTCCAGCCAGGATATCTTCCACATGATAATTCTTCTTATATTTATTATATAAATCGTAATATGCGGCAAATTCCTTGACAATCCTGTCATTTCTTAGATACTGTCCAATCAGTGCTTCATCCGCTGCCAACCCTTCTTCCTCATACAAATAAAGAATTTGGGATAAATCTTCCCATCCTCTCGCCGTCACATAAGAACGTCCTTTCACCGTAGTTTCTATCCGGTAAAAATGTTCCTTCTTCAATTCCAGATAGCTGGTAATCACATTGTGTATTCCCTGCTCCTGGGCATATTCCTTCCATACGCTGTATTCCGCCTCCACATCCAGAACTTTCAGCCTGTCCATGGTCACAACATCGAATTCACGTACCGATTTATTATACTCCGGCGGATTGCCTGCCGTCACAATCACCCACCCCTCCGGCACTTTATGCTTGCCGAATACTTTATATTGCAGGAACTGCAGCATGGAAGGCGCCAATGTTTCGGACACGCAATTGATTTCGTCCAAAAACAAAATCCCCTCCTTAATGCCGCTTTCCCGCATCACATCATAAATGGAAGCAATTATTTCGCTCATAGTATATTCCGAAACCCGGTAGCTCTTCCCCTCATATTCCTTCTCTTCAATAAAAGGAAGCCCCAACGCAGATTGCCTCGTATGATGGGTCATGGAATAAGACACAAGCGCAATCCCCAGCTCCTGGGCAATCTGTTCCATCACCGCCGTTTTTCCTACCCCTGGTGCCCCCAGCAGAAAGATTGGCCGCTGCCGCACCACCGGAATCCTGTATTCGCCGAACTCATCTTTTTTCAAATATAAATTTACTGTGCCCTTAATATATTCCTTTGCCTGTTTAATTGTCATAATCCGCTCCATCCAACACTACCGGAATCGCCCATGGAGGCACATCCGGCCGTTCATTATTTTCATCTAAAAATGCAAATATAGTATCATACCCTGGCATACGCGACGGGTACACCCCATATCCATCCGTAAAATAAATCAAACCTTTTAAATTCTCGAACTCCCCTTTTGCCAAAAGTTCATCCACATATTCAAATACCGGCCGGAAATCCGTAGAACCAAACCCTTTCAGCTTTCCATTTTTCATAAAGTCTTCAAAATCCTCTTGTGAAACTATCTTCGTGTCACTTCTGACATCACTGTCACATTGTATAATATGGATATTGATTTTCTGGAAAAAATGCTCCGTTCCTTTTAAAATGGAATAAGTCCTACGAATAAATTCCCGCACAATTTCCCCTCTACATGATGCCGAAGTATCTATGGCAATCACAAATTCCTTTACTTTTTTCGCATCCTTATATTCCAATGGCTCGACTAAAGGCATATCTCCATAGGTGGAAAGGCCGTAAGTATAATAGATGTAATCGAACTCATCGTCATTTACCTGCATATCCTCCCCCATAACCGTAAAACGCCGCAGCAGCTCCCCATAATCATACCTATCTCTGGTCGCTTCTGCAAGGTTTTTTTCCAGGCTTTCCGAAGAATTCTTATCCTTTGAAAAAGATTTCACATCCGCCTTCACTCTTTCGCTTATTTTTTTCCATTGCTCCAGCGTTATTTCATACTTTTCCTTTTCCTCCCAATAAAAATGAGCATCTTTAGTAAATAGCCTTCTCCACTGCTCCTTTTCCGCCTTGGTCAATGGATTATTTTTGATAAACCGGTAAATCCTCTCTGCGGTGAGCATTCCTGCATCCTCTTTCAGGTAATGCAGCTTGTTTCCTGCCTCCCTGTCCGTTTCCAGCTCCCCCATCGGAAGCTTCATTTCCAATATTACATTTTCTACCGCCGCATCTGCCGACAAATCCCACAGTTCCTCTTCCTTCTCCCCGTAAGCAAAACTATGGTAAAAAACATAGTGGAAAAGGACATGGAGGTACAACCGGATAGGATAGCCCGGCTCTTCTTTATACCGTTTCAACAGCCAAACCGGGTCATAATAAAGCTTTTCCCCGTCCGCTGCCGCTCCGCCCAGTCCATTTTTCCCTTCCGCTTTCAGCCGTGAAAGCGCTACATCCAGGAAACGCATATTTACCACTATATTATCCCGTGCCAGACGCATTACCTTTTCTGCCAGCTCTTCCGCCTTCTTCTGCCTCTCCATTACCTTTTGAGATTCGGAATCCATATGCTTTCATTTTCCTTTCTACATATCTGTTGTTAGGATTCGGATGCCAAAAACCCTTTCATTCCTTGGAAGCAAGACCGTAGGATTCACACAGCAAGCCATAGCGTGCAGCAATATCCTTTGCATAGCTCAATCCATCAGGGGTTGCACGCTCCACCCGGTAACTTCTAATTCCGTTTTCCTTATTTTCCATCTGCGCCACCAGATTATCAATCTTTCCCCTATTCCCCGTATAGCCGTTATACTCTTCCAGTTTCTGGGTCAGTTCATGAATATGGGTAACATAGATTCCCCCACAGCCAATACCCCCTATGCTGGCCAACACCTGGGAAGCGATATATCCGGCTTCCATCCCGCTAGTACTGGAAAAAGATTCATCCATCAGCAAGATATCCGTCTCCTCCAGCATCCCTAATATCTTTCCAAGCCTGGCGCATTCGCTTTCCAGCCTGCCCTTCCCATAATTATCTTCGTCCGAAACCGGAAAATGTGTAAAAATGCCAGTAGCCGGACTAATCCGAGCCTTCTGCGCCGGTACATATAGACCCAGTTGGAACAGCGCCTGAGCCATCCCGATAGAATAGGCAAAGATTGACTTTCCACCATGGTTTGGCCCAGTAACAAGATAAAACCGCCCGTCCTCATCATAGGCGAATGAATTGGATACTACCCTCTTCTCCACATCTTTTGCCGCCAAAACCGGATTATAGACGCCGGTTAAATCGCATCTTTTATCCCTCATAGATGCAATCTCCGGTTTGCACATGGCAAACCCCTTTTCCTTCATATCCAAAATAAATTTCACGCCTGCTGTCAAAAAACGGATATCCTCCATCATCTGTACAAACCATGAAGTATTCACTGAAAAATACTTTTGTACGGCAGGCTCAAAGCTTTTCACCGTCCGGGCAAAAATTGTATTTAAGGCTGAACGGGTTGTGGTCTCTATCGCTTTCGCATCCCCAATATGAAGCCCTCTATTAATAGGAAACAGAGGAGTCATCAAAGCCATGCTATCTTTTCCCATCTTTTTTAAAAGCTTATCCATCACCGTTCCCGGATGGAACCTCTCCATATTGACGGATACAATCCCTGCCTCCTGCACATGCAGTGCCTCATCTAGATTAATCCCCAATGTAAGGCTCTTCACCAGGCCGAAATTTGTCTCCTCCCTGCTCAGTTCCTCCTTTAAACTACAATATTCCGCGCTCCCAGATACTTCCTTTACTTTTTCCTGCAGGGCGCGAAACCCCTCTGAGCCGGCTTTTACCGAAAGGATTCCCTGGGCAAACATATCCACAATTTCTATATACATTTCCAGAAAACGGATGGAGCCCAACGCGGATTCTATGGAAAAATCGCTGCTCATGGCACGCCGCAAATCGGAAATATTCTGTATGGCCGGAATTGCCTTACAAAACACCTCATACCACTCCCTATGCCCAACCAAATCCTCTACTACATCCAAACGATACCGTAGTACTTCTTCATCTGTAGTAAAAAAATCCTGAAGCCTTAAGTTCGCCATTCCCCGATAGCTGTCCGAAATCAGCACTACCAGGGTATCCAACTGGAGTTCCTTAATAAAATCATAATTCTTCATCCTATGGGATGAACGCTTTTCTTCACGATATCCCAATGGATACAGCAAGCTGATGTTTTCCATATATTTTCCTCCCGGAACAATTTATATGCATAGTCAATCATCCGCTCTTTTGGCAAAAAAACTTTCACAACCAGCGCTTTTGGCATCCGCCCCCAACGCCTTGCCTGCGAATTATCCGATGCCCCTCATAAGAAAATAAAGAAAAAAGTTCCGCATAAGCGGAACTTTTTTCTTTATTTTCTTATGAGGGGGGAGATAGTGAGTTTTAAATAGTGAGTTCTTCAACTATCTGTAACATATAATAAGTCATAAATGTGTCCGTTATGTGTTTTGTTTTCAAAAAACATATAAATTTTCATAACCGTTCATAAACTAAGTCTAAAATAACTATTTAGCCATAACATCCTAATAGGCTGGCAAGCCCCATAAAGGATATGTCAGCACATTAGCCCAAACCATTATTTTAAATTCACATATTCTCCTCATCCTCGCTCGCCGCTACTGCAGATACCACCGATGATACTACTGATACAATCACTGCAATAATAATGATAAGCAATCCACCGCCTAAAATTAACATTTCCATATACTCTTACCTCTTTTCCCTGTCTGCTTGCACTTCAATGAAATCTATTATAACATATTCATTTATTTTTTGCACGTAAAATACTGTATTTTGTCATGCTTTTATCTTCTATCTGTCACAAAAAAACCCCTCATCCTATATCACCAACCCCCAATTTCCACCATATAATGATAATATATTACAAATACTTAGGTGATATTCTATGGATACCCCAATTCGTTTACCAGATATTTTAGACCATCTTTCCACTGGCGCATACCCTTTGCTGGGTAGCGGTTCTGGAAAGAAAGTTTATGATTTACACAATGGCGCTGTTCTAAAGGCCGCAAAAAATGCAAAAGGCCATGCACAGAACCAAGTGGAATCCATCATTTCTGAAATGGATGATTCCACCCTCTTTGCCAAAGTTCTGTTTATATCTTCGGATAACCATTATCTTATTATGGAAAAAGCTAAGACAATTACAGATTTCTCCTATGTTCGTGATTACTTTCACGTGAAAACGAACAAAGAGCTTTTCCAGCTAAATGATTTAAAATATATTCCCCACAAATATAATCTGCTCATCTCCGACCTATGCCGTCCGGTTAACTGGGGAATCCTGGATAGCCGTCCTGTTATCATTGACTATGGGTTTACTGGCAGAATCCGGCGGAAATACTATTCCATTTTTTAATTGATTCCCTATTCCACGCCCCTTAGCCGTACATTAGGCACATAATCGCTCACCAACGCCGCCTTTTTTTCCATTTCTGTTTTCGTACAACTGTGAAAACCTGGAGAAATCACACCGCTGCTTTCTTGATAGCCCTGCAAAAAATATGCTGCCGCCCCTTCTATTTCTTTTCCTATTTTTATCATGTTTTCATCGCTGTGCAGTTCCTTTACTACTGTTGTACGGAATTCATAATCTATTCCGCTGTTTTTTATCAAATGCATGGTTTCCCTGATTTTCTCCAAGTTAATATGGCCACACCCTACCGTTTCCCCATAGTGTTCCATACAATTCTTCACATCCATGGCAATATAGTCCAGCAGCCCTTCCGAAAGCAGCTCCCCAACCACTTCCGGCCGGTATCCGTTTGTATCCAGCTTCACCAGATAACCCATTCTTTTCATTTCCCTTATCTTTATGCTTAAATCCTTCTCCAGTGTAGGCTCCCCTCCGGTTATGCATACCCCTGACAGGATGCCTTTTCTTTTCTCTAAAAAAGAAAATACTTCTTCCTCTTCTATTATGGGCTGGGTTTCCGGCCTTAAAACCAAATCCCCATTCTGACAAAAGGGGCAACGGAAATTACAGCCGCCAAGAAAAATCGTAGCCGCCACATAGCCCGGGTAATCCAAAAGTGTTGTTTTATTCAGCCCATATATCCGCACTTCCTATCCCTCCGTCATTATTGTTCACAATATATTAAAATTACATTTCGTATCTCATTTTTAAATTAGTATTCGGATTAAATTTCCCAGTTGAAAAATAAAACGCAATAGCATATCATATATTTGTCAGGGCAGCCGCCATAATGTGGGAAATGCTTTCACGGCGACCCTTTTCTTATTATCAAGTATACCATCACAGTCGATAAAAACAAGTGACATATAGTCCAATATAAAGAGGAATGCTATGGACATCCACGAAAAATATATGAAAGAAGCTTTAAAACAGGCAAAAAAAGCCTATTTGCTGGGAGAAGTGCCCATTGGGTGCGTCATTGTTTATAACGGAAAAATTATTGGCAGAGGATATAACCGCCGGAACACGGATAAAAATACGCTTTCCCATGCGGAAATTACTGCCATCCGTAAAGCCAGCAAAAAAATGGGCGACTGGCGGCTGGAAGGCTGTACCCTTTATGTAACGCTGGAACCCTGCCAGATGTGCTCCGGAGCTATCGTACAAGCCCGCATCACGGAAGTTGTCATGGGAAGCATGAACCCAAAAGCCGGCTGCGGCGGCTCCATCCTTAATATTCTGGAAATGCCCCAGTTTAACCACCAGGTAAAAGTAACCCGCGGCATCCTGGAAGAACAATGCAGCCAGATGTTAACTACTTTTTTTAAGGAACTCCGAATCCGCAATAAAATGGAAAAAACTTCATCCCCCTAGTTCCTCCTTGGTTTCGACCACGGAAATCAATTTCATGGGCGGCGCAGCGGGCAGGACGTTTGGCCCATGCGGTGTTCCGTTTTCGACTAAGATAAAAAGCATATTTCACTAATAAAATGGATAAAGGAAATGGATGCGGACGGGGCGGAAGCAACAGGCATCCATGCCTATGCTTCCTAAAACCGCCATCCATGGCGGTTTTTCCCTGGGTATGAACCATTTCATAAGTGAAATTGCTGCTTTTTATCAATAGCCGCAAAACGGAACACCGCATGGGCCAAACGCCCTGCCCGCTGCGCCGCCCATGAAATTGATTTCCGTGGGTTTCAGCAATTTTTCATTGACAAATACCCCAAAAGAAAGTATACTTAGAGCACCGTGCAGCCGGGGCGTTAGCGGTGTCCTGTACCTACAATCCGCTTTAGTAGGGGTGATATTTTGTCGCGGGCTTTTATTTGATATAGCTGCCCTTTATAAGTGGCGTTGAAGTTTGGGTCTTACGCAATGGGAATCCGTGAACCGTGTCAGGTTGGGAACAAAGCAGCACTAAGCGGAATCTCTCATGTGCCGTAAGGGTGCCTGGCGGAGTTAACTGTAAAGGTAACGTATATTGATGCGGCTCAACACAAAATGCACGGTATTTGCATTGTTTGGCAAATCGAGTAGGGGAATGACTTTCAGAAAGGCACAGCCATTATTATGAGCCACATTTTAGATTTAAAGGATTGTATCCTATGTCCAAGAAACTGCCACGCTAACCGGGCAGGCGGGCAAAAGGGATATTGCGGACAGACATCCGAAATAGCGGCAGCAAGGGCTGCCCTTCATATGTGGGAAGAACCTTGTATTTCAGGCCGGGCCGGTTCCGGTACGGTCTTTTTTTCAGGCTGCAATATGGGTTGCATTTTCTGCCAGAACCATCCAATTTCCAAAAGCATGGCCGGGAAAAAAATATCCCCCCAAAGGCTTGAGGAGATTTTTTTTCGTCTTCAGGAACAAAAAGCATGCAACATCAACTTAGTTACCCCTACCCATTTTATCCCTCAAATCAGGCAGGCGCTGCAATCGGCGAAATCTAACGGGCTTACCATCCCCATTGTTTATAATACAAGTTCTTATGAAAAGGTAGAAGCCCTTAAAACATTGGAAGGATTAATCGATATTTATTTGCCGGATTTAAAATACTTTTCTCCTATACTGAGCAAAAAATATTCTTTTGCCGAAGATTATTTTACCCATGCATCTGCCACCATAAAAGAAATGGTACGCCAAACGGGAAAGCCCCTTTTTATCCCCCAGGAATTACCTTCCTCAAAGGCAAGTGGGGAAGCTTCAAATGAAAACAGGGAAAATGATGACTATTTTGGCCCATTAATGAAAAAAGGTGTCATTGTAAGGCATCTTGTTCTGCCAGGCTGTATCGAAGATTCCAAAAAAGTTCTCCAGTATTTATATTCCACTTATAAAAATGACATATATGTCAGTATCATGAACCAATATACTCCAATTCCTGATTTTCTGGATATCCACACTTACCCTGAATTAAACCGTCCGGTTTCCGCAAAAGAATATGACACCATTGTCGATTATGCCATTTCTCTTGGAATCGAAAACGGCTTTATTCAGGACGATTCCGCTGCCTCCGAAAGCTTTATTCCTGCTTTTGACTGTTATGGTATATAATCAATTTCATCATTAAATCTTCACCCGGCGTAAATAATAGCCAAATTTGCCCGACTCCGCTTTTCCACCACAGCATTCAAATGCCTCAAAGCCAAACATCAGAGCCACCATTTTTTCTCTCTCATAGTACACTCCTGGCACTCCCAAATAGAAATCTTCCCTGACGGTTTCACCCTCTGAGCCATTTATTTCATCTTTCTTTTTATCTATCACATTTTCCTGTCCTCTATCTATCCCCCTGTTTTTACCGTCTTCCGGTATGTTTCCAGGTTTTTCATCCCTCAGTTCCTTCCCGAGCACGATATGGCGGTAATTATAAAAACCATGGAGCAAAAAGCTATTATTTGCCAAATGCTGATAATCCCCTGTCATTACAACAAAATCCTTCGGTTGTATGGATATGTACTCCCGCTCATCTTCATATGGATGAACTATCGGATACATCCGGCGAAGCTGCTCCCACTTGTCATTCAATATCATTTCTTCCATCCGTATTTCCTTCCCCGCCCTATCCAATCCTCTGCCTTCACCCTGCATCTTCCCTCCTAGCCTGATGCCAGTTCCTCTCTTCTTTTCCCCCTGTCTTCCCTTTTCTTTCTGTTCCTTTCCTTCCAGCTCTCTATCCCCTTCTTGCCTCCTTTTTCCTGACCTTCTCTCCTCCTGTTCTCTCAGCCTTCTATTTTCTTCCTGTTCCTCTTCTCCAAATCCCCTGTTTCCTTTTTGTCTCCTTTCTTCTGGCCTTCTGTTCCCCCCCTCTCCCCTTTCCGGTTCCCTATTTCCTCTTTGTCCCCCTTCTCCTAATCTTCTATTTTCCTCTTCCCCCTTTTTTCCAAATCCCCTATCCCATCTTAATTCTTCTTCTCCTAACCCTCTATTCCCTTCCTGTTTCCCTTCTCCAAACTCCCTATCCCTCTCCCGTTCCCCTTCTCCAAACTTCCTATTTCTCTCCTGTTTCCCCTCTCCAAACTTCCTATTTCTCTCCTGTTTCCCCTCTCCAAACTT